>NZ_JBEDUL010000023.1:0-19879 GCF_040414665.1 Intrasporangium sp. | reverse complement strand
GAGCGGCATACGACAGGAGTGCCGAACGCGCGACATACCGCGCGTTCGGCACTCACTGAGGTGGCACTCACCCCAACGTGAGGGACTCCCCGGCCGGGTCGAGGTCAACCGTGACCGTCTGGCCGTCGCGGACCTCGCCGGCGAGCAGCGCCCGGGCGAGCCGGTCGCCGATCTCCCGCTGGACGAGGCGACGCAACGGTCGTGCGCCATAGGCGGGGTCGTAGCCGCGCTCGGCGAGCCAGTTGCGGGCGGCGTCCTTCACCTCCAAGGTGATTCGGCGGTCGGCCAACCGTGTCGCGAAGGAACGCACCTGCAGGTCGACGATCTCCGCCAGCTCGGCCTGGCTGAGGGCATCGAAGATGACGATCTCGTCGAGCCGGTTGAGGAACTCCGGCTTGAACGCGGCGCGGACGAGCCCAAGCACCTCCTCGCGCTTCTGTTCGGGCGAGAGCAGCGGGTCGACGAGGTACTGCGACCCGAGGTTGGAGGTCATCACGAGGATGACGTTGCGGAAGTCGACGGTGCGGCCCTGACCATCGGTGAGCCGACCGTCGTCGAGCACCTGCAGGAGCACGTCGAAGGTCTCCGGATGCGCCTTCTCGACCTCGTCGAGGAGCACGACCGAATAGGGCCGGCGACGCACCGCCTCGGTGAGCTGGCCGCCCTCCTCGTACCCGACGTAGCCCGGAGGTGCACCGATGAGGCGCGCCACCGCATGCCGCTCGGAGTACTCGGACATGTCGATCCGGACCATGGCCCGCTCGTCGTCGAAGAGGAAGTCGGCCAGCGACTTGGCGAGCTCGGTCTTGCCGACACCGGTCGGGCCGAGGAAGAGGAACGACCCGGTCGGCCGGTCGGGGTCCGAGACGCCTGCCCGCGTGCGTCGCACGGCATCGGACACCGCGCGCACCGCCTCGGTCTGGCCGATGAGCCGGGCCCCGACGTGCTGCTCCATGTGCAGCAGCTTCTCCGTCTCGCCCTCGAGCAGACGGCCGGCGGGGATGCCGGTCCAGGCCGAGATGACGTCGGCGATGTCGTCGGCGCCGACCTCCTCCTTGACCATCGGGGCCTCGGCGCCGTGGACCGCGGCCTCCTCGCGCTCCTGCGCCGCGGCGAGCTCCTTCTCGAGCGACGGGATGTCGCCGTAGAGGATCTTGGAGGCGCCCGCGAGGTCGCCGTCGCGCTGGAGCCGGTCCGCCTGCGTGCGCAGGTCGTCGATGCGAGCCTTGAGGTCGCCGACGGCGTTGAGTCCGGACTTCTCGGCGTCCCACCGTGCGTTGAGCGCGGCCAGCTCCTCGGAGCGGTCGGCGAGGTCCTTGCGCAGCCGCTCGAGCCGCTCTCGAGAGGCCTCGTCGTGCTCCTGCTCGAGTGCGAACTCCTCCATCTTGAGCCGGTCGACGGCTCGCCGGAGCTCGTCGATCTCGATCGGGGAGCTGTCGATCTCCATACGCAGTCGCGACGCGGCCTCGTCGATGAGGTCGATGGCCTTGTCGGGCAGCTTGCGGCCGGTGATGTAGCGGTCGGACAGGCTCGCCGCAGCGACGAGGGCCGCGTCGGCGATGGTCACCTTGTGGTGTCCCTCGTAGCGCTCCTTGAGGCCACGGAGGATGGCGATGGTGTCCTCAACGGACGGCTCGCCGACGAAGACCTGTTGGAACCGGCGCTCGAGGGCCGCGTCCTTCTCGATGTGCTTGCGGTACTCGTCGAGCGTCGTCGCGCCGACGAGGCGCAGCTCGCCGCGGGCGAGCATCGGCTTGAGCATGTTGCCGGCGTCCATCGCGCCCTCGCCGCCGGCGCCCGCACCGACGACCGTGTGCAGCTCGTCGATGAAGGTGACGATCTGCCCGTCGGACGCCTTGATCTCGTCGAGGACGGCCTTGAGCCGCTCCTCGAACTCACCGCGGTACTTGGCCCCGGCGAGCATGGCGCCGAGGTCGAGCGCGTAGAGCGTCTTGTCCCGCAGGCTCTCCGGCACGTCGCCGGCGACGATCCGCTGGGCGAGCCCCTCGACGACGGCCGTCTTGCCGACGCCGGGCTCGCCGATGAGGACGGGGTTGTTCTTGGTCCGCCGGCTGAGCACCTGGACGACCCGCCGAATCTCGGCATCCCGGCCGATCACGGGGTCGAGCTTGCCCTCACGGGCCGCGGCGGTGAGGTCGGTGCCGTACTTGGCGAGCGCCTCGTAGCTGCCCTCCGGGTTCTCGGACGTCACGGGGCGACCGCCGCGCAGCTCGGGGATGGCCTGCTCGATGGCGTCCGCGTCGAGGCCGAACTGGCCCGTGCGAGCGAGCGCGAGGAGAAGGTGGTCAGTGGAGACGTAGGAGTCCCCCATCGCCGTCATGTACTGCTGCGCCTGCTGGATCGCTGCCGCGGCGGTCCGGGACAGCTGGGGCTGCTGGGCGCCGCCGCTGACCTGTGGCAGGCCGGCCATCTCCTTCTCGGCGGCGGCCGTGGCGGCACCGACGGACGACCCGGCCTTCTCGAGCAGCGCCGGGGTCGTCGTGCCCTGCTGCGCCGCCAACGCGAGCAGCAGGTGCGCCGGCTCGATCGCGGGGTGGTGCTTCGCGGCGGCGGTCGTCGCGGCCTGGGCGAAGGCCTCCTGAGCCTTGGTGGTCAGCTGAAGATCCATGCGTTCTCCTGTGAGGGGGCGGCGTACGTCGGTTCCAACCTCATGAAAGTTGCGTGTATTCCGCTCAACTTTAACCGCGGGAGATGCCGTATGCCGCTGAGCTCACTGCCAGCATCATCGACCTTACGCTTCGCCTTGGTGCCATAGCCGCCGGTTCGAGGTTGGAGGTCGCTCTCGAGGGCGACCTCTAACCTCGAACCGAATACCTGGAACCGGCGGCTACCTCGAACGCAGTCAGCGCTGCGGGCGCCAGACGACGAGCGCCTGGGAGGCGAAGGTGCGCTTCGGCCGCTGTCCCGGACGGACCGCGACCACGTCCCCGCGGGGGCCCGCCGCGAAGACCCGCTCGCCCGAACGGGCCACCTCGAGCGATCGCGCGGCATCCAGCTCCGTGACCAGTTCCCCGACTCGGGCCCGGAGGGCCTCCACCTGGTTCTCGAGGTCGAGGATGCGCTGGATGCCGGCGAGGGACACCCCCTCCTGGGAGAGTCGCTGGATCTCGCGCAGGAGCGAGACGTCGCGCCCGCTGTAGCGGCGACCGCCGCCCTGGGTGCGCGAGGGGGACACCAGCCCGAGCCGGTCGTACTGCCGCAGCGTCTGGGCGTGCATGCCGGCGAGCTGGGCAGCGACGGAGATGACGAAGACCGGGGTCTCGTCGTCCGGCGCCATGGGGTGCTGGTTCGTCCGTGCCATCGTCACCACCTTCATCTCATTCGTTCGTCTGCGTGATCACCGTGGGGTCAGAGCCGGGCTCGCTCGAAGAGGTCGGCCCGGGGGTCCTGGCCGTCCTCCGCCTTGGCCATCGTCTCGATGGCCTCACGCGCCTCGTCGGTCAGGCGTTGCGGCACGACGACCTGCACCTTGGCGAGCAGGTCGCCCGCCTTGTCACCCCGCTTGACCCCGCGGCCCCGGAGCCGGAGCACCCGGCCACTGGGCGTGCCGGGCGCGATCTTGACCTTGACCGACCCGCCGTCGAGCGTCGGGACGGCCACGGTCGCGCCCAGCGCCGCCTCCGCAAAGGTCACGGGCAGGTCGATGGTCAGGTTGTCGCCCTCACGGCCGAAGACCGGGTGCTTGTCGACCGACACCGTGAGGATGAGGTCGCCGGCCGGGGCGCCCGGGTCACCCTTGCGACCCTTGCCGCGCAGCTTGATCTTCTGGCCGTCCTTGACACCCGGTGGGATCCGGGCCGTGATGCGGCCGAGCTCCGGCGACGACAGGGTGACCGTGGACCCCTCGGCTGCCTCGCGGAAGCCGATCCTCGTGGAGGCCGAGACGTCGACGCCGGCGCGAGGCCCGGCCGTGGAGCCGAACCCGCCCGGATAGGCGCCGCCACCGGGGAAGCCGGCGCCGGCGCCGGCGCCACCGAACATCTGGCCGAGCAGGTCCTCGATGTTCGGCTGGGCGCCGCCGGTGCCGAACCGGACCCGCTCCCCGCCACCGCCGAAGTTCGCGAAGATGTCCTCGAAGCCACCCCCACCGCCGGGCGCGAACCGCGCACCGCCGTGGGACATGGCCCGGATCGCGTCGTACTCGCGCCGCTGCTCCGGGTCGGACAGGACTGCGTAGGCCTCGCCGATCTCCTTGAACCGCTCCTCGGCCTTCGCGTCACCGACGTTGTGGTCGGGGTGCAGATCGCGGGCGAGCTTGCGGTACTTCTTCTTGATCGTCGCGGCATCCGCGTCCTGGGGCACGCCGAGGATCGCGTAGAAGTCCTTCTCGAACCAGTCCTGGCTAGCCATGGCGCACCTCCGTATCTCTCATCTTGCCCGTCTCGGGGCCCGTCAAGCGGGGTCCGCCACCGACACGCGGGCGGCCCGGACGAGCCGCTCGCCGATCCGGTACCCGGGCTGGATCACCTGCACGACGGTGGTGCTGGTCGCCTCCTCGGGCAGCTCCGCCTCCACGTGCATGAGCGCCTCGTGCACCGTCGGGTCGAACTCCTCGCCCTTCTCGCCCAGCCGCTCCACGCCGAAGCGCCCGAGGATCGACTCGAGCTTCTCGGCGATGGCCGCGAACGGGCCCTCCTCGAGGGCGCCCGCCTCCCGGGCGGAGTGGATGTCGTCGAGCACGGGCAGGAGCGACTCCACGACGCCGCCGACAGCGGCGTGCCGGATGACGTCACGGTCCCGGTCGACGCGCTTCTTGTAGTTGACGTACTCCGCCTGGAGCCGTTGCAGGTCGGCGAGCAGCGTCGCCGCCATGGTGTCCTCCTCTTCGAGGGCCGCGCCCTCGGGTTGGGGCGATCGGGCCTTGTCCCGGTCGGGCGCGTGGTCGTACTCGTCCTCGCCGCCCGGCTCGGCCGACGCGCCGGCACCGCCCTCGTAGTACCTGTGCTTGGGCGAACCCCCCCGGGGCGGGGTGCCGGCGTTGCCACCGGCAGCCCCGGCACCCTGTTCGGCGCCCTGTTCGGCGCCGGCCGGCTCGGGGCCGGCGCCGTCCGGGGTCAGGTCCTCGGGGATCGCACCCTGGGGATCACTGGTCGTCACTTCGCGTCCTTCACGTCCTCGTCGTCGATGACCTCGGCGTCGACGACGTCGTCGTCCTCCGAGCCACCCGAGCCACCCGAGCCACCCGGGCCAGCCGACCCACCGGCGGAGGCACCAGCCGAGCCATCCTCAGCCCCAGCGGAACCGGAGGAGGCAGCGGACGCCGACTCAGCGGCATACACCGCCTGTCCCATGGCCTGTGACTTGGTGTTGAGCTCGTCGATCTTCGCCTTGACGTCCTCGACACTGGCCTCCGAGCCCTCGGCAACCGCTGCCTTGAGGTCCGCGAGCGCGTCCTCGACCGGCTTCTTGACGTCGGCAGGCACCTTGTCGCCGGACTCCTTGAGGAAGGTCTCGGTCGAGAAGACGAGCTGCTCGGCCTGGTTCTTGACCTCGGCCTGCTCGCGACGCTGGCGGTCCTCCTCGGCGTGCGCCTCGGCGTCCTTGACCATGCGGTCGATCTCCTCCTTGGAGAGCGCCGAGCCGCCGGTGATCGTCATCTTCTGCTCCTTGCCAGTGCCCTGGTCCTTGGCGGAGACGTTGACGATGCCGTTGGCGTCGATGTCGAAGGTGACCTCGATCTTCGGCACACCGCGCGGCGCCGGCGCGATGCCGGTCAGCTCGAACGTGCCGAGCGACTTGTTGTGCTGCGCGATCTCGCGCTCGCCCTGGAAGACCTGGATGAGCACCGAGGGCTGGTTGTCGTCGGCCGTCGTGAAGATCTCGGAGCGCTTCGTGGGGATGGCGGTGTTGCGCTCGATGAGCTTGGTGAACAGGCCACCCTTGGTCTCGATGCCGAGCGAGAGCGGCGTGACGTCGATGAGCAGGACGTCCTTGCGCTCGCCCTTGAGGACACCGGCCTGGAGCGACGCACCGACGGCCACGACCTCGTCCGGGTTGACGCCCTTGTTGGGCTCCTGCCCGGCGAGCTCCTTGACGAGGTTGGTCACGGCGGGCATGCGGGTCGAGCCGCCGACGAGGACCACGTGGTCGATGTCGGACACCTTGATGCCGGCGTCCTCGATCACGCGGTGGAACGGCGCCTTGGTCCGCTCGAGCAGGCTCTTGGTCATCTGCTCGAACTGCGCGCGAGACAGGGACTCGTCCAGGTGGATCGGGCCCTCGGGCGTCATCGAGATGTACTGCGCCGAGATGTTCGTCGACGTCGCGGTCGACAGCTCCTTCTTGGCGCGCTCGGCCTCGTCACGGAGGCGCTGCATCGCGATCTTGTCCTTGGACAGGTCCTGGCCCGTCTTGTTCTTCACCTGCGTGATGAGGTGCTGGACGATGACCTCGTCCCAGTCGTCACCACCGAGGTGGTTGTCGCCGTTGGTGGCCCGGACCTGGATCGTCGCGAAGCCGTCCTCGGCGTCCTTGCCGACCTCGAGGAGGGACACGTCGAACGTGCCGCCACCGAGGTCGAAGACGAGGATGAGCTCGTCCTCCTTGCCCTTGTCGAGCCCGTAGGCGAGCGCCGCCGCGGTGGGCTCGTTGACGATGCGCAGGACGTTGAGGCCCGCGATCTCACCGGCCTCCTTGGTGGCCTGCCGCTGGTGATCCTCGAAGTAGGCCGGCACGGTGATGACCGCGTCGGTCACCGTCTCGCCGAGGTAGGACTCGGCGTCGCGCTTGAGCTTCTGGAGGATTCGGGCGCTGATCTCCTGCGCCGTGTAGGTCTTGCCGTCGATCTCCGGCGTCCTCCAGTCGGTGCCCATGTGGCGCTTGACCGACCGGATCGTCCGGTCGACGTTGGTGACGGCCTGGCGCTTGGCGACCTCGCCGACGAGCACCTCGCCGTTCTTGCTGAACGCGACGACGGACGGGGTGGTGCGGCCGCCCTCAGCGTTCGCGATGATCGTCGGCTCGCCGCCCTCGAGGACGGAGACGGCCGAGTTGGTGGTACCGAGGTCGATTCCGACCGCACGTGCCATGAGTGATCTCCTTGGTTTTCCAGATGTGGCCGTATGCCGCTGAGCTCGCTCCCAAGGGCGGGCTCCGTCACGCAACGGGCCGGGTTGGTCTGTGTTCGGCGCTCAATCTGCTCCCCGCGGCTTCGTGTTGTCAAAACCACGCTCGCAAATCTTGCGTCCATCAGACTCAACTTTACCCCGCCCGCGATTGTTCCCGGGGCATCGGTGTCGGCGGGCGCGCTCAGGACAGGTGGGAAAGGGTGCAGTCGTCGAGCCAGTTGCCGTCGCGTCCGAGAACCTTCGCGCGCTCGGTGCCCTCGAGCTCGAAACCGTTCTTCAGGAGCACCCGGATCGACGCCCGGTTGTCAGCGAACACCTTCGCGACGATCCGGCGAATCCCCGCCTGGTCGTGCAGCGCTGGCACGAGCAGGCCGACGGCGGCGCTGGCCACGCCCTTGCCCCACATCACCGGGTGAACCGAGTAACCAAGTCGGAAGTCCCACGCCTCCGGCTCCGGACCGAGCGATCCGGGCAGGTAACGCCGACCGCCGATGTCCCCCACCACCTGACCATCCGGACCATCGAGCAGGATGGCGCACATCAGTCCGTCCGGTGCCGACGTCCGCTCCGCGACCATGGCCCGAGCGTCCTCGATGGTGGCCGGGATGCGCGAGATGTACCTCTGGGCCTCCGGACGCTGCTGGTACTCGAAGATCGCCTCGGCGTCCGCCTCCGAAGCAGGCCGGATGGTCACCCGCCCATCAGACAGCGGCCAGGCGATCTGTAGGCCCGAGGGCTCTCCTGTCCCCACGGACCCATCCTTGCGATCGGTGTCCACCTTGGTCTACCGGGTGCGGTGCCGGAAGGCGACGGCCGATGCGATCACGCTCACCACCAGGATCCCAGCGCTCCACAGGACCGCGACGCCGAGCTGGTCCGTCGAGGTGCCCAGCATGAAGCCGCGGAGCGTCTCGGTGACCGGCGTGACGGGCTGGTGCTCGGCGAAGCCCCGCAGCCAGTCCGGCAGCTTTGAAGACGGCCATCATCGGCATGCTCAGCCTGATTACTGCCGCGCTCGCGGCCGGTGCGTTCGGCGATGGGGAGAACGACGCGGATCCAGTCGAGCTCGGACTGACGATCCTGCTCGACGGCGTGGAGTCGCTCGTGCGACGGCTCACCGATCCGCGCTGATCCGGGCCGCCCTGTCGCGGATGCCCCGGAGCTGCTTGATCCCCATGAACGCACTGACGACGGCCAGGGGCTCGACGATGGCGACGGCGCCCGGACGCAGGAGTGCGTAGCGCTCCCGCACGAGCAGCCGGGTCTTCCGGCCAGGATGCCGGCGGAGCACGAAGGCCCAGGTGTAGTCGAAGGGCGCTCCGTCCAGGTCGCCGTCGCCCCGCCCGACTGGGCCGGGTCGGAGCACGAGATGCGAGCCCGGCTCCACTGCCCACACGGTCAGCGCGACCTTGGGGTGCAGTCGCACCTCGCCGCCGACCTCGATGGTCTGCAGCTCGGGCAGGATCCGGTCGACACTGTGGATGTCGCACCCGGCGAGGTTCTCCAACCCGTCGTAGCTGTAGAGGCCCCCGCGCCCCTGCCCCAGCTGGGCGATCCACGGCCAGACGGTGTCAGGCGGCGCGTCGATCGTGATGCCTCGGGTCGCGACTCGCCGCGCATCGGCGATGAGCTCGTCGCCGGGAAGCGCCTCCTGCAGCTCGGCGTGGGTCGCACCCCAGTGGAGCAGGGAGTACCTGGCCGTCCACAGTCCCCAGCCCGCAGTCGCGAGCGCGAGACCGGCGCTGACCCGTCGAGGGATGCGGTAGCGCGCCATCCTGGGTGACCTCCCGTCCGTCGTGTCCCCAGCCTCTCACCCGGCGGTGGACGATGCGCCGGATTACCGCCTGCGAGACTCAGGGCATGGAGTCACAGGAACCGCCGGGCGCCCCGCCGGACTTCGTCCGGTTCAACCGCGGAGACCGCGTCATGCTCGACCTCTCCGCCGTGGCCGAGCCGCCCGACGACGAGGCCCCTCCACGGATCCACGAGGCACACGAGCGGATGATGAAGGTTCACGGCGCGCTCGGGACGGTCGTCCACGGTGACGACAACCGCAATGTCATCGAACGACTCGTCCACCGCCTCACCGGCCGCCCCGCGGCGACGATCGGCGTGAACTGGGACGGGACGCAGCTGGAGACCAGCGCCAGGCGTCGTCGGAAGAACCGGCCGTACCTGACCCCTGTCGTCTACCGGGAGCAGCTGCGCCACACCGGCGACGGCGAGTGAGCGGTGTCCGGCAGGGTCAGGCCGGAGTCGCTTCCCGGGCCGGGTATCCGGCGATCTGGACGGTGGCGACGTTCGTCAGGACCGGATCCGCGTCCGCCGACCGCACCTCGCCCCTGCGCCACGTCAGTTCGAGATCCGGCCCGCTGACGCGAAGCTCGCCGATGCAGTTGTCGAACCACGGGCCGTCCGTGACCCGCCACGGGTAGGCGGGATCGGGAATGCGGTCTGACCGGCTCGCGATCCAGTGCATCGGCCGGACAAGGCGTTTCGCGAAGGCCGACATCATGATGCGCAGCGCCCTCGGCATCGGGTTGCGGATCGGTGAGCAGACGGCCTGGACGATGAGCGACTTGGCACCGTTGCGCCCAGCGTCCTCGACCTGCGCCACATAGGAGTTGTGGACGTCGCCGGACAGGAACGTGATCGTCGCCGGAGGACGGCCACGCTCGCCGCGAGCCACGGACATGACGAGCTCGAAGACCTCGGCGAATCCCTCGTTGAACGCCGCCCAGTGCTCGAGGTCGACCGACTGCCGCACGCGCTCGGCCACATAGGACACGGGACGCGACAGGGTCTCCGACGAGAAGGCCCCCGTGGCGAGCACCTCGTCGATCGCCTCGAGGTCGTGCAGCCCCGGGGGCAGCAGGAACGGCAGGGACGTGCCGATGAGGAGATGGTCGACGTCGCCGGTCAGCTGGTCGTCGAGCCAGGCCATCTCGTCGGGGTCGAGCATCGAACGCCGCTTCGGCTCGAGGACGCGGGCGGCCCGGGAGTCGACCACGACGAGGCGGCTGTCCCCGAAGTCGCGGACGTAGCTCCAGCGATAGACCTCGGGATGGCGGTCCACCCGGCGAGCCAGGTCGTTCACGATGTCAGTGAGGTCCAGCTCGCCCTCGTCCGCGTGTGCCAGCACGCGCGCATAGACCTCGTCGGCGCGCAGCTGGGCCGGCGACAGGTTGCCGATGTGCTGGTAGACCCAGTACGACGTGAGGCCGCCGATGAGGCGCTCGTTCCACCACGAGGTCCGGTTCATCTCCTCATGCCAGGTCCACGAGGTGTTCCAGTCGTCGCGGATGTCGTGGTCGTCGAAGATCATGCAGCTCGGCACCGTGGACAGCAGCCACCGGTTCGCTGGATCGGTCCAGGCGAGCCAATAGAGGTGGGAGTACTCCTCGTAGTCCTTGATCTCCTCCCCCGGCGGCTCGTCCAGGCTGCGGCGCTCGCTGATGTACTCCTGCATCGCGTCGGACGTCAGGTCCGCGTACACCTGGTCCCCGAGGAAGGCGATGAGGTCCGGCTGCTCCGCCCTCCCAGCAGAGATGGCGAGCGCGAGGGCACGCAGCGCGTCGACGCCGTTGCTCCGGTTCCCGTCCTCGTCGTGCGGCACGGCGGTGCGGCACGAGCCGTACGCCAGGCGCGTCGGCTCCGTCCGGTCGATGGTGCGGATGTGCGGAGCCGGATAGGGGCTGTCCGGCGGCGGCCACACCAGCTCCCCGTCCACGGACACGGCGTAGTCGTGGGTCGCAGCCGGCTCGAGGCCCTCGATGACGACGAGCGCGTAGTGGTGCCCCCCGACCCGGAACGTCGGTGCCTCCCAGCTGCGTCCAGCACAGGCGACCGCCACTGTCGAACTGCTCGCCGTCTCCACCCACACCGTCGCGCTCGTCTCGTCGGCGTACCGGAGCATCGGCCCGAGCACCAGGCTGGTCGCAACGTCCATGGACCAGACTTACTCCCTATCGCACCCGGACGGTGGTTTTTCGTACCGTCCTCTTGTGGACACATGGGCGAGAGCGTATGCCGCTGAGCTCGCCTTCCCTTCGACGCGAGCTTCCCGGGTCCGCTGGGTCACGACGCCCTCGGGTGCCCGGCTGGCGTTCGTCGGCGGTGCCGTCCTCAAGCTGCACCACGAGCGGACCGAACTGACCGCGCTCACTGCGCGGCTGACGGCCGCGTGCGAGTCGGCCCTCACCACCGCTTTCGTGCGGCCTCTGACGTCAGAGGTCGTGCCCGCGCCTGACGGCTCGCTGGTCACCGCCTGGCCGGAGGTCCCGGTCCTCGGGGTCGCCGACACGATCCCGTGGCCTGACGTCGGCACCCTGCTCGCCCGGCTGCACAACCTGCCCGCCCCGGTCACCCTCCCGGCGCACGTGCCGTCCGATCGGCTGGGTCGTGCGGTCGTGCGCGCCCGGAACCTGCCTGATGAGGCGGACCGGGAGCTGCTCGTCCAGCTGGGCGAGCGCCTGCTGCGGGAGGTGCGCAAGGCCACGGACACCACGAAGCGAGCTCAGCGGCATACCACCGAATCAACTGCGCCACAGGTGAACTCGGTCGTCCACGGCGACTTCCACCTCGGTCAGGTGGGCAGCTGGGAAGGCGGCTGGCGCCTCCTCGACCTCGACGACGTGGGCGTCGGCGACCCGGCGTGGGACCTGGCGCGTCCCGCGGGGTTCTGGGCGGCCGGCCTGCTCGGCGACCGGGAGTGGGCGGAGTTCCTCGACGGCTACCGCGCCGCCGGGGGGCCCGCGGTGCCACGCAGCGGCGACCCCTGGCCCTCGCTCGATCTGGCGGCGAGGTGCGCGGTCCACATCGCAGCCGTCCGCGTGCTGAGCCGCCCCCTCCACAGCGACCTCACGGCGAGCGCGTTGTTGTCGGCATGCCGGCAGATGTGAGGATGAGGATATGAGCCAGCAACCACCGCCCTTCCCCGGACAGGACCGCACCGGTGCGGCGGGCCACCAGCCGCAGAACTTCACCTGCCCGAAGTGCCAGGGCACGATGCGCACCTACGACCGCAACGGCGTCCACGTCGAGCAGTGCGACACGTGCCGCGGACTGTTCCTCGACTTCGGTGAGTTCGAGCACCTGAGCCAGCTCGAGAGCCAGTTCATCGCCCACCCGCCGCCGGCGCAGTACGGCGGCCCGCAATGGGGCAACCGCGGCGGGTACCACTACCGCAAGCGGGGCCTGTCCGGGCTCTTCTTCTCCAGTTGATCGCCCACTCGGAGGAGGCCGCGGCGGTGCGGGCCGTGGCGAGCTCGCTCGGACTGCCGGGGATCGTCGACGTCCACACCCATTTCATGCCGCGCAACGTCCTCGACAAGGTGTGGGCCTACTTCGACTCGGCGGGGCCGCTCGTCGGGCGGCACTGGCCCATCCGGTACCGGCACGCGGAGGACGAGCGCGTCCAGCGGCTGCGTGACCTCGGGGTGCTGGGCTTCACCTCGATGCTCTACCCGCACAAGCCCGGGATGGCCGCGTGGCTCAACGCCTGGGCGGTCGACTTCGCGGCGCGGACGCCCGAGTGCCTCCACACGGCGACCTTCTACCCCGAGGACGACGCTGCCGACTACGTGCGAGCAGCGCTGGACCGTGGCGCGCGAGTCTTCAAGGCACACGTCCAGGTCGGTGACTACGACCCGACCGACCCGCTCCTCGACCCGGTCTGGGGGGTGCTGTCCGAGGCCGGCGTTCCTACCGTGATCCACTGTGGGTCCGGGCCGGCGCCCGGGCGCTTCACCGGTCCCGAGCCGATCCGTCGGGTGCTCGCCCGCCATCCGCGGCTGCCACTCATCATCGCCCACATGGGCATGCCGGAGTACGACGCCTTCCTCGAGCTCGCAGCGACGCATGACCGGGTGTTTCTCGACACGACGATGTCCTTCACGCCGTTCATCGACGAGATGATGCCGATGGCGCCCGAGACGATCGCCAGCCTGCCCGACTTCGGGGACCGGATCCTCTTCGGCAGCGACTTCCCCAACATCCCGCACAGCTACGTGGAGGCGGTGCACTCGGTGCTGGACCTCGGGCTCGGTGACGAGTGGAACCGAGCAGTCTTGCACGACAACGCGGTTCGGCTCTTTGAGCTGGACCCCACCACCCCCCATCCGTCGAGTGTGCAATAACGCCCGGCGCGAAGTGCACACTCGACGGCCTGGGGGCCCAGCGGCAGACGGCCCGGGACGAGTGACCGGACCACCACGCTGCACGCACCCCGACCCCCGCACGCGACGCAAGACTCGTCCCGTCACTCCTCCCCGCGCCCAGTCGACTGTGCAGTAACCGCCCGACGCGAAGTGCACACTCGACGCCCGGATGGGCCCAGTGGCACACGGCCCGGGACAAGTGACGGGACCACCACGCTGCACGCACCCCGACCCCCGCACGCGACGCAAGACTCGTCCCGTCACTCGTCCCAGCGCCCAGTCGACTGTGCAGTAAACGCCCGACGCGAAAGTGCACACTCGACGCCTGGCCGGGCCCAGCGGCATACGGCCCGGGACGAATGACGGGACCACCTCGCTGGACGCACCCCGACCCCCGCACGCGACGCGAGACTCGTCCCGTCACTCCTCCCCCCGCCCAGTCGACTGTGCAGTAACCGCCCGACGCCAAGTGCACCCTCGACGCAGGGCGTCCGGGATTGTCAGCCGAGCTGGCGCACCCCAGGGATCCGCTCGAAGACGAGGCTCGTCTGCGCGTGAGCGACGCCCTCGACCGAGGTGAGGTGGTCGAGGACGAGGTCGCGCAGATCGTCGCTGGACGGCGCCGTCACGTGGACGAGGAAGTCATCGGCGCCCGCCACGTGGAAGGCTGCGATGACACCCGGGACTGCAGCGATGCGCTCGCGGAACGAGTCCATCGACGTCCTCGTATGCCCGGCGAAGCGGAGCGCGATGATCGCCTCCATGGGCTGCCCGAGGGCAGCGTGATCGACATCGGCGTGGATGCCGCGGATCACCCCCGACTCCCGCAGTGCTCGCACTCGGCCGGAGCACGTCGACTCCGGCAAGCCGACCCGGCGGGCCAGCTCGGCGTTCGAGACTCGGCCGTCGTCGAGGAGGGCCTGTACAAGGGCGCGGTCCGTCGCGTCGAGCGGCCGTGGCGGCGGAGCCGGATACGGCGTCTGTGGATTCTTCGAGTCACTGCGGCGATGGAGGGGCATGACTGCAGGATCGCTGGCGATGGGCTGGAGTGTCGAGGATTCCACGGTTTGCTTGCCTCCAGTTGACGAAATCGACGAGCATCGCGGCATGAACCCCGACACGATCGCCGTGCACGCCGGCCGTGAGGACCTCACCGCGCTCGGCGTCCACGTTCCGCCCCTCGACCAGTCGAGCACCTACCCCCTGCCGTCCGTTGAGTCCGGCGGCACCGCGTATGAACGCATGGCGACCGGAGGCCGTCCCGGCGACGGCGACTCGCTCGTCTACCAGCGGCTCTGGAATCCCAACGTCGACCGTTTCGAGCGCGCCGTGGCCGGGTTGGAGGAAGCCGAGGCGGGCGTCGCCTTCGCCTCGGGTATGGCGGCGATCACGGCGTGCCTCGTCGCCACCGTGGCAGCTGGCCGGCACCACGTCGTGGCCGTGCGGCCGCTCTACGGAGGCACCGACCACCTGCTCGCCACAGGACTTGTCGGCACCACGGTGACATGGGCGACGGCGGCCGAGGTCGGGGGCGCGATCCGACCGGACACTGGCCTCGTCGTCGTCGAGACCCCGGCGAACCCCTCGCTCGAGCTCGTCGACATCTCCGCCGTGGTCGCCGCGGCCGGCGAGGTCCCGGTGCTCGTCGACAACACGTTTGCCACGCCGGTGCTGCAGCAGCCGCTGTCCCTGGGGGCGGCGCTCAGCGTCCACTCGGCGACGAAGTTCCTTGGCGGGCACGGCGACCTACTCGGCGGGGTCGTCGCGACGAGCGACGAGTGGGCGATCCGGCTTCGCCAGGTCCGAGCCCTCACCGGAGGGCTGCTTGCCCCGATGTCCGCCTACCAGCTGCATCGCGGGCTGCAGACCCTGCCGATGCGGGTCCGTGCCCAGCAGGACACCGCGCAGGTCGTCGCCGCCTGGCTCGACCGGCAGTACGGCGTGGCCCGCGTCGCCTACCCCGGTCTTCCGGGCGGAGACCCCGACGCACTGGTGGGCAGGCAGATGGCTGGTCCCGGGTCGGTGCTCGCAATCGTGCTCGACGGTGGCTACGCCGCCGCGGCCGCCTTCGCCGAGGCCTGCCGGCTCATCACGCACGCCGTATCGCTCGGCGGCGTCGACACCCTCATCCAGCATGCCGCCGCCCTGACCCACCGCCCTGTCGCGCCCGAGGCACGACCCAACGCCGGACTGCTCCGCCTTTCCGTTGGACTGGAGCACCCGGCCGACCTCATCGCCGACCTCGAGAACGCGCTCCGCGCCGCACGCGCGGCGGTAGACCCGCACCATGCCAAGGAGCTCGCGTCGGTACGGTGAAGCGGTGGCCGACCGTCAACCGGATGCTGTGATCCTTGCCTGAGCCACGTGCGCTCTCGCTCCCGTGGCCAGCCGTTGGCGGACGGTGTCCGGGTGACCCTCAACTTCCACCCGGACCGTCTCTCCCGCGACGTGCCGATCCTGCGGGCGTTGGCGCGGGACGGGAGATATCGCTCGCAGTTCGAGACCGGGACGAGCAATGGAGGCCCCACGGCCCACCACGGAGGAGCTCGGTGGGAGTGGGAGAGCCGGAACTTCGGTGGGGCTGTCAGGGGGTCACGAGTCTGAGACAGGCGACTCCGTGCGCCGGCGACCTTGTACGGGCTCCAGCGACGGATTCTGAGACCTGGCACTCGCGGCCGCCGTCGGCCGGTCAAAGGGCGATGTTTCACGCTCATGCCGATGGTCGGACGTGAGGCGAGCTGCACGCACTTATCCAGCTGCGGCTGGATAAGTGTGGCGTTAATGGCACCGGGTGCGCACTATCCCAGCCGCGGTTGGATTGGTGCGGACGACCTCGAGTGGGTGGCGCTGGGTCGGAGACCACGTGGGCCACGCGCCCGGATCTGCCGCCGAGCGATCGTCCGGCGCTCGAGGTCATGCTCGGTGCGGCGTGGACACCTTGGTCCCACGCGAAGGAGCTCGCGTCGATACGCTGACGCGTGGCCGATCGTCAACCCGATCCCATCGCCCTCGCCCTGAGCCACGTCCGCTCCCGATCCCTCGGCCCGCCACTGGAGGACGGCGTCCGGGTGACGCTCAACTTCCACCCGGACCGTCTCATCGGGGACGTGCCGATCCTGCGGGCCCTGGCGCGGGACGGCCGGTACCGCTCGCAGTTCGAGACCGGGACGAGCAATGGAGGCCTCACAGCCCACCACGGAGGAGCTCGGTGGGAGTGGGAGAGCCGGATCTTCGGAGGCGCATACGACGCCGCCGCGCCGGCCCTGCGACCGAAGTACGGAGCGCTGAACCGCTCCCGCGCGCCGTTCGGCGGAGCTCCCCGGTTCGGGTCAGCTCACCTGCGCCTGGCCCAGCACACGCTCGCGCGGACCACCTTCTGCTATCCCGACAGCGTCTTCGAGCCAGGGCACTTCGGTGTGGCCAGCCGGTACGCACTGTCCGAGATCGCCGACACCCACCCCGCACTCTTCCCCGGAGCCGCAGAGCAGGATCCGCTCGACGACTATGTCGAGGCCCACGTCCACGGCGTCCTCGACCTCGGGTCCGACGTCGAGGCGATCGTCCTGGACCCTTGCTTCCGCGGCGGTCCTGTCGAGCAGGACGCGCACGGCCTCGGACTGGCCGTTGAGTGGCACGCGGGCTACTGCCTCGAGGTGGACACGCTCCGCGCTCATGCCGGATATCGCGGACCCGAGATCGTCGAGCTGGGTGTGCGGTTGGCCGAGGGCGAACACCTCAACCCGCGCCTGATCGGCGACGCGAGCCGGACGGGCCGCTACGACGAGCAGGCACTCAAACGGGTGTGGCATTACCTGGCCCGCTTCGGCTACGCCCGGTCAGACTGAGTCGCTTCCGCGAGGCAGGTTCAGTGTCGCCAACAGGTCCTCGTGCAGCTGGATCCACACGATGTTGAGGGAGGGCAACGTCGGTGAGTCGACCCAGGCGTTCTCGAGGTTCTCGATGCGCCTGAGCGCGTGGTCGATCCGCGGCTGGTGAACGCCGAGACGGTCCAGTGCCTGCGCGAGCTGGTCCGTGATGGGGCGCGTCTGGTCGACGACCCGGCCCAGGCGTCGGACGACGGCGTCGTCATAGCCGGCATCACGATGGTCGTTCGGCGCCAGGGCGTCCTGACGCGTGGGTCGCAGCTGCCACTGCGTCATGACCTGGCCCAGGTCGCGGTTCAGGTGCCTGAAGGCGGCATGTGCCTCGCGGATCTCTTCGCGGGAACCGGCCCGATCGAGCTCCTCGGTCAGCAGGCGCTCGCCGTGCGCGCGGCCGCTCTCCGTCAGGGACCAGCCCTCCTCGCCACCGAAGCTTGTCTTCCGGGCCCAGCCGCGCGCCTCTGCATCAAGCAGGTGCTCGGTGGTCGAGTCCGCGGCGAGCGCGTACAGCTCGGCGACCTTCGCCGCCGAGGTGTAGCCAAGGACGCGCACGCCGTGCAGGGCCAGCGTCGCCTCATCGGACGGGTGCGCGGTCACCCGGCCACCGCGCCGAGCGGGAGGGCTGGGAGCCGGCTTGGCGCAGGAGGCGAGCTCAGCGGCATACGGAATGGTCTCATTTGGCGCGATGCACCGTCTTCGTGACACCCGCGATGATGCGCGAATAGTCCTGACCCGGCAGCCCGCCGAGGACCGCCCCCCAAGCAGGAACGAGCTCGGCACCGTAGCGGTGGCCGAAGCCGTCCGCCGGGTCGTGGCCCACGGCCATGTCGGTGGTCAGCTGCCAGAACGTCACGAACGGGATCCAGGTGACGTCGGGGTTGACGTCGCGGCCGAGCGGCTCGCGCAGCCAGTCCGGCTCGGCTCCGAGGAGGGCGGGATTCCACCAGACAACGGGGTCCGAGGGATGCTGCGCGTAGACATACCGGGGGAAGGCCCACTCGCCGTAGTCCCGCCCGTAGTAGTCGTGCGTCAGCTCGTCGGCGTTGGTCGCGAAGCGGAAGTGCTTGCCGTCGTCGATGACCGGTGCGATCTCTGGGCTCCCGGGGGTGCGGGCTGCGGTGAGTTCCGCGTGGATCTCGGTGAAGCTGGGTGTGCCGACCCAGACCCCGCCTTCGGCCTTTCGCAGCATGTCGTCGCTGTCCTTGAACGCCGCCTGTCCACCGTAGGAACCGAGCGACTCGCCCCCCACGACGAGCTGGGGGCGGTCGGCCTCGGGGAACGTCGACCACACCGCATGGATCTTGTCGAAGAGGACCTTGCCTGCCTCACGAGGCGTGCCCCGGTCGCTCAGCAGGGCCACCGCGCTCGGCACGTAGCTGTACTGCATGGCCGCAACAGCGCTGTCCCCGTTGCTCAGGTACTCGATCGCCTGGACCGACCAGTCATCGACCCACCCCGTACCGGTGGTCGTGATGACGGCGAGAACCTTGCGCTCGAACGCGCCCGTTCGCTTGAGCTCGGCGAGGACCGCGTCCGCGACCTGCTCCATCGTGCGCCCGTCGCCCCGGCCCGCGTAGACCCGGATCGGGTCAACGGCAGTTCGCCCGGTTGCCGCGCCGATCTCCTCGGCCGTCGGAGCGCTCGTGACGAACAGCTGGCCCTGGTAGCCGAGGCTCTGGTAGCTCTCGAACGACCCGGGTCCGCCCGAGATGAGAGGCGACGTGGGGGCCGACCTGCCTGCGGGTGGCTTGGCGTCGACCCGGGCGGCGATCGCTGCCATGGCCTGCATGCTCCGGTGGAAGAGCACGCTGTCGGAGATCCAGAGGGTCGCGGTGGCGACGACGACCACCGCGACGATCGACGCGATGGTCCGGGGCAGCACCTGCCCGGCGGCCTCCGCGAGCCGGTGGGTGGCGTGCCGAAGCCCGCGGGCGATCGCGAGGATCAGCGCCGCCAGGGCGACCGCCACGGCGATCGCGCCGACCCAGTCGACAGGGCGCAGCGGACTCAGCCGCAGGAACTCAGCAGTGCGCCCCTGGGCCCGGACGTTCGAGACGGTGAGGGCGATGACGGCGACGACGCTGATGGCCGGTAGCGCAACGCGGAGAAACTGCGCCGTCTCCCGACTGACCGAGATGCGCAGCTCGATGAGCCGCGCGACGCCGCGGACGATCCACGCGACCAGGACGCCGAGGCCGTAGCCGGCCGCGGCCGACAGGCCGCTGATGATGCCCTGGTAGTACCACGTCCGAGGCAGGAGGCTGGGCGACATCGAGATGAGGAAGAGCGCCCCGGCGAAGAAGAGCCCGGTGCCCGACAGGTGCCACCACCGAGCCGGCCAGGCCCGGGAGGATGACGACGTGGAGGGCATGACGCCAACCTAAGCCCGGCGTCTGTGGAGTCGCCTCCGGTTTCTCCCCGGTCCTCGGCGTCCCTACCCCGGCTGACCCTCCTGGGCCGGGCCGATCCGGGAGGGGCGCATCATCTCGTTGTCCTCGCGCTCGACGATGTGGCAGTGCCACACGAACTGGCCGGGGTTGCTGAACTTCGCCCTGATGCGGGTGGCTCGCGCAGCCCGGCCCACGCTCCCCATCGTGACGGAACTATTCGATGTGCCGCGGTCCGTGACCGTTCGCGGGCGTCAACAGCGTCTCATCGGTGGTCCCGGCGTGCGGGCGGATCTCGAGAAACGCTACGTTGTCGAGTCGTGAGGATCGACATCTGGACCGACATCGTGTGCCCGTACTGCTAC
>NZ_JBEDUL010000022.1:0-22749 GCF_040414665.1 Intrasporangium sp. | reverse complement strand
GCGATGTGGACCCGAGTCCAGGTGTGGACGCCGAGCGTCAGGTGTGCACTCACGTCCTCGGTCGCGGTCGCCGAGTGGAGGAACCCGCGTGGGAGATAGAGGCAGTCGCCGGGCTTGAGTGTCTCGTCGAGCAAGGGCGGCTGCTCCGCCGCGGTCTCGACACGGCTCCGATACTGAGTCCACGGTTGATCGCGAGTGGGCCAGACGTGGACAGGGGGTCTGATCCGCCAGTTCTTCTCGCCGGCAACTTGGAGGACGAACACGTCGTGCACGTCATAGTGGTCGTTGAAACCTTGGCTCTGGCGCGGCGTCACATAGGCGTTCGCCTGAACGGGATGCCCCAGATCCTCGGCTAACGTAGAGACGAAGTCGTTGATCGGCGACCAGATTCGGTGCAGCCCTTGCAGCACGATCGTCGCGCCCTCGGCGAAGAGGCCCAGCAGCTTGTCGTCGCTCACCTGGTCCGCAATGCCGGCCCCAACCCCGCCGCCCGACGTGAACGCCGCGTCGGCGAGTGTCTGACCGTTCTTCGCTACTCGGACGAAGGGCGTCCGCAGTCCCCGCCGAGACACGAGCTCGTCCACGGCGTCGAGCGAGAACAGGTCGTCGAAGGCCTCCGGCAGCTCAGCAGCAAGCGACACCAGCGGTTGCAGCCCCCAGTGCTCCTCCGCAAAGCGGTCGAGGTCAATCGAAACGAGACGCGCCAAGGCCGAGGGTCGGCGAGTGGCAGCCGACCCTCGGCTGGTCGAGGTGAGCGACATTCAGCGGCCGGCGCCCTCATCGGCGCCGCCGTCGAGCGACTCGTCGGTGCTGGCCGCGCCGTCCATCGACCCGGTGTTGGTCCTACCGCTCTGCGAGCCGGCGTCGGCACCACCGTCGGCGCCACCGTCGTGGGCGCTCGTGTCCGCGCCGCCGTCAGCGGGTCCCTCACTGCCGCCAGCGCCGCCATCGGCACCGCCGTCCACGCCGCCGGGGTCTGCGCCACCGTCAGCCGGTCCCTCGCCGGAAGACGAGGTGCCAGCCGGATCGCTCATGGCCGGGTTGTTCGCGGCATCCTTGTCCGCCGTCCCGTCCATGCCGCTGTCCGCTCGGTTGCCCATGCCCGTGGTGTCGTCGGAGGCGCCGGTGCTCATGTCGTTCGTGTCGCTCATCGGTGAAGCTCCTCTCGTCGAGCGGACACCCAGTCGTGCCCGTCCAACGAACCGGTACCCACGCCCGGACCCTGTTACCGGAGGGAGCGGTCAGTGCACTCAGCCACCCGGGGAGCCAGCGACCGAGCGGCACCGAGCTCAGCGGCATACGGCATCGTCGTCGTCGCCTCAGGCGGGGGGAAACAGACTGTCCGCCAAGGACTTCAGCCCAGCCAAGCCGCCATCCGGCGAGGGCTGGTCGTCATCGGAACCTCGCTCGTTGCCACCTGGCCCGGGCACCGGCGCCTGCACCTCTGCCCGAGCCCGGATCGCTTCGGCCAGCCGCCAGCCATCACGCTCGGCAACCGTCGCCCGCTCCGCGGCTCCGACCGCCTCCTGCTTCGCCTCGTCCGCCTGCTCCTTGGCGGCCTCGGCAGCTCCGCGGTGAACCTCTCGGCCGAAGAGCCAGCCGATCGCCGTAAAGGCGATGGCCTCGACGCCCTGGACGACAAACACGATGCGGAGCCAGGCGCTCTCCGTGACGTCAGCGTCGTCCGCCCGGTTGAGGGTGATGAAGGCGACGACGATGTAGACCACCGCGATCGCGATGGCCGCGATGAAGAGCAGGTTCCACGGCACGCCGTTGCCCTTGTCGTCAGTCCCCCCACCCGCGGCCGGCTTGCCTTCCGTCGAGGTCATCGGTGATCAGCCCTTCCCCTCTGCGTCGTAGTCGAAGGACGGTCGGTCCGCCTCGGACTGCCAGTAGTCCTTGAGCGACTCCTTGAGGTGGTCATCCTCCGGACTGGTGCTCAGGGCGTCGGCGACGTTCTGGCCGACCTCGCTCGACGTGACCGGCGGCTGCTCGTGGGACGACGTCCACGGCGGCGGTGTTGGTGCCGGAGCTGGCGGTAGGTCGCGGGTTGCGGCCCTCTGCAGGGCTTCCTGTGAGGACTGGGGGAGCTGGCGCGCCGTCCTGCCCTCGGTCTCCACGCCGATGTGCCGCGCTGCATCGACGAGCAGCGTGGGCAGCTCGTCGCCGAGCTCGGCCGCGAGCTCGCGCAACAGCCCCGGATGGGTGGCCTTGACGCGGTCGGTCAGGGTGGCGACGTCAGACACGAGCTCGTGCCGCAGATCCTCAAGCCGCAGGTCACCCAGCGGTCGGGCCGCTCGGCGAGCCACTCGGAGCACACCGACACCGGCGGTCAGCGCCTCCGTGCGAGCGCCGAAGTCCACCGCGCTCTGCCTCGCTTCCAGGTAGAGGCGAGCCGCCTCGACCAACCCGGTCGGGTCGCCGGCGGCCGATGCCCAGTCCTCGGCGATGCGTCCGGCGAGGAGGTTGAGCTGCAGGTACTCCAGCGGCAGGCCGCGCTCGTCGGCCTCCGCGATCGCCGCACGCGCCTCGCTGAGGGCTGCCGTGTCATGGCCCTGTGAGGCGAGAGCCTCCACGACGAGACGGGTGACCGAGAGATCACGGGGGACGAGCGTGCGACCACCGAGGATCTCGAGGGCCTGTCCCGGCTGGCCGGCATCGAGCAGGGCGCGCGCCTGGCTTGTCGCCTGGCGGATCCAGGCCGTGCGGTCCGCCGCGGCCAGGTCGGCCGCAGACGCCTCGACTCCGAGGCGGCCCGCCAGGTAGACCCGGGCCTCGGGCGGCAGCTCGTCCCACGCGTCCTCGAGGAACGTCGCGGCCGTGCGGTTCCAGTTGGCGTCAAGGACCTCACTCGACTGCCCGAGCATGAGCCGGTGGTAGAGGTGCTCGATCTGGTCGTCGATGCCGGTTCGCTTCTGGTAGTAGGCGATCGCTCGCTCATGGATGTCGCGCACCCGGTCGGCGTCCTCGGCCGCGAGTAGCGGGAGCATCTCCCGGCGCACGTCGGCGCGGTGGACGAGGACCCCGGGGCGCGCCTCCGTCACCAGAGCGACCTCGCGGCCGAGCAGCTCGAACAGCAGCTGAGCCCGCAGGGGAGAGACCATGCCCATGCCGGTGGGCTCCGCGAGGACCTGCTGGATCACGTCAGGAGTGATCTGCCGGACGACGAGCCCCGGATTCGCGAGCGGCCGGACCTGCTTGTCGACGTGGTCCAGGATTCGCCGGTAGAGCACGCCCTGGACCTGCTCGGCGCGCAGGTCGTAGAGGAGGCGCCGTCGGCCACGTCCCTGCGAGATGGCCTGCGAACCCTCGCGGATGACGAGGTCGGCGGCGAGCCGGAGGCTGAGCGGGTTGCCGGACACCTGTTCCACGATGAGCCGGATCAGGGCCGGATCGACCTTGCGACCGTTGAGGGCCTTGGTGAGCAGGGCCTCCGACAGCGTCTCGTCGAGTCCCTCGAGGGGCACGTTGCGCACGGTGAGCTCCTCGACCGGTGCGCGGCCCGCGACGACGACCCGCAGGCTGCGGAGCCGCTCATGCATGCGGTGCAGCGCCGCGTCGAGCTGGCCGAGGAAGGAGCGGCTCCGGCGCTGCGCCATCTCGAAGGTGTCGAGGACGAGCAGGAGCGGCGTGTCGCCCACCACCGAGCCGACCGCTTCGGCGAAGACGTCCGCGACGATCGCAGCGTCGGACAGGTGGCGGTGTGCGTCTCGCTTGGAGCTGCCCCGGATGGTGGTCGCCTCGTTGCGCAAGGCCATCTGCGCCGCGAGCACCTCGTCGATCTGCTGGCGCACGCGGGCGAGCGGCGCGATGAGCTCGGGAGCCTGGAGCGAGATCTGCCGTGCCGCCTCGCCGAGCAGCGTCAGGGGGAACTGGGGGTCGAGCTCCCCGCGGTCGAAGCTGAGGTAGCTGAAGAGCAGCGGCTCCTCGCGTCGCCGGTTCGCGTCCTGGCCGACATGGTCGAGCACGAAGCGCGCCAGCAGCGTCGACTTGCCGATCCCACCGGGGCCGTGGATGGCCAGCGCCCGCGCCCGCGTGCCGCCGGGAGCCGCCTCGGTGAGGAAGTCCTCGAGCAGCCCCAGCTCGCGTTCACGCCCGACGAAGTCCGGCCCGGCCACCGCGCGCAACGGCGCGAGGACGTTGGCGAGGTCGAGGGCAGCCCGGACGTCCGGCTCCGTGGGCAGGTCCAGTCCCAGCGGGGCAAGCCACTCGAGAGCCCGCAGTATGCCGCTGAGCTCGGTCGCGGACAGACCGTGCAGTTCGCGGTCTCCCTCCAACAGGCGGCGAGCCATGCGGTGGGTGACGTCGTCCTCGCCCGCTGGGATCGCGTCGGCCCTCGCGAGCTCGTTGAGGGCCCCATCCACGCCGAGCTCGCGCAGCGTCTCGTGCCGGACCGGCAGGCGCAGCCGCCAGCCGGTGCCGTGGCCGGTCGCGACGAGGTCGCAGTCCTGGGCCGCGAAGTCGTCCAGGGCCTGTGACTCCACCGGGTCGAGGGGCGATGCGGACTCCGGGGCGACCCGGGTCTGGCCATAGGCCCGAACGAGGAGGGAACGGATGCGGTCACTGAGGGAGCGCGGCCGTCGGGCCGCCGTCTTCGCAGGTCCGGCCGACGGGTTCCGGAGCGCCGTGGCGTCGAAGTAGTCGAGGAGGACCACTCGTGCACGGCACCGACGCTGGAAGTCCGTGACGGGCCGTTCCGGTTCGGACATCGGTGGCGGGGCGTAGGCGCCCGCGCGCTCCTGCTTGATCGCCGCGAGCCGGGCCTGCACCTCCTCGGCGGTGACGACGGGTGACCGCTTCGCCTCGGCATCCACCATCAGGTCACCCCGAAGACGGCTCGTGCCTGCACCATGGCGGCCGGCCCGAGCTCGGCCATGGTGCGCCCGTCGAGGGGCCCGAGGCTGTCCACGACCTCGTCGAGCGCGCCATCGTCCGGCTCGACCTCCTGGAGTGCCAGCGCGGCCCGGCGGAAGAAGGCCTTGACGTCGTCGCGGGTGGGGAGGCCGATCTGCTCGGGCAGCGCAAGCCCCGCCGATGCGGGGTTGCCGGAGTAGCCGAGCACGACGACGCGGACCGGGCCGAGATCGCGGTTGGCTGCGGCGCGGGCGACCGCGTCGACAAGCTGGAGGGCGCCGCCGGTTGCCGTCGTGGGTGTGAAGCCGTCCAGGATGAGCCACACCGGCTGGCGCAGGCCGCGGACCTCATCGGCGAGCCACGGCACGAAGCGGCTGACGACGGTCTCCGCCTGGGCGGTCGGGTCGAAGGTGGGGGACTCCTTGTCCACCAACGTGCCGGCCATGATCGAGGCCAGCTCACGGACGTCTATCGGCGTACCGGCACGGATGGACATGTCGATCGCCTTGACGCACTTCGGCCCCCCGTGCTCGCCCAGGTAGTGGATGAACTGGCGGGTGTACGTCTTGCCGGTCCCCGACTCGCCCATGACGAGCAGCGCTCGTCGGGACTGGCCGGTCAGCATCTGCTTGAGGTTGGTTCGCAGCGGACTGCGGTCGATGAAGGGCAGCTCGTCCCACAGCACCGCCGTCTCGAAGACCGTGTCCGGGATGGGCTCGGGTTCGGCGCCGGGATCCGGGTCCTCAGACTGGTCGACGGGCTCGCCGAGCAGACGGTTGAGCAGGGTCCTTCCCTGGGTGCTGTTCGGGTTGGCCACGATCCGCTCGACAAGGGCGCGCAGCGTGTTCTGGCTGGCCGCGGTCATCGCCACGTCCTGCCAGAGGTAGGCGACCGGCTGCTCCAGGTCGACGAAGCCAAGATCGACGCCGGCCTCGAGCGCGAAGCTCCGGACCTCCGCCCTGGTCTGGAACGTCTTGCGCAGGAAGTTGAGCAGGTCCCGGGCATCCGGTTCCGTCAGGTCGAAGGGCCGGTCGAGCAGTCCCATCTCAGAGCACCCCCGCTGCCTTGAGGGCTGAGACGACCCGTTCGATCCGGCGACCCTGGTTGTAGTACTCGGTGCGTCCGTCCTTGACCGTGCTGCCCCAGCGGTGGTGCAGGCCGACGAGCTGCCACTGCTCGTTGAAGACCGGCGAGCCGGATGAGCCGGCCTCCGTGTCGGTGCGGTACTGGATCACGTCATCCGTGACCGCGACCACGACGTTGTGGATCATGCCGATCTTCTTCTCGCGACCCTGCGGGTGCTGGATGATGTAGACCCGGTCGAGCGGCTTGGGCGCTGTGGCCGCGTTGAGCGGGATGACCCGGGCCGACTCCGGCATCGAGGTCGCGGTTCGGACGACGGCCCAGTCGTGGTCGGCCTTGCCGATGATGGTCTCGGGCCGGCACGCCACCACGGTGTACTCGCGGGGCGCGCCACCGAAGGACACTTCGAAGCCGAACCAGGCCTCGACGGCCGTGGCTGGACCGGCGTCGTCGAAGAGTACGTGATGGTTGGTGAGGAGCAGGTCCTCGCCAATGCGGAAGGCCGTGCCGTAGTAGCGCCTGCCATCGTTCAGGGTCACGAGCAGTTTCGCGACGGAGGGGCTGAGCTCGAGGCCACGCTCGAGGAAGGACACGTCGAGCAGTGTCGACTGGGCCTCGATGGTGCGCTCCAGGCCGTCGGTGTCGGCGGGGTCGACCTTCCACGCGACGTCGTCGATCGAGGCGGTCGGGTTGGTGGAGGCGGCAGGTGTCTGCTCCAGCAGCGAGTCGAGCATGGGCCGGATGGCGGCCGCGTTCGGGTTCTTGGCAGCGGTGCTGAGCAGGACCCGGAGACGGTCCTGCTTGCGGGCGGTGTCCAGCACCGCCGTCCAGACCAGGTTCATCGGTCCGGACAGCTCGACGAAACCCGCATCGACGCCGGCTGACCTCATCAGGTCGCGCACGGCGGCGGTCGAGTCGAAGGTGCTCAGCAGCGTGCTCTTCAGCCGCTGGATGTCGGGGTCCGAGAAGTCGAGCGGGTAGCTGTCGAGGACGTTGCTCATGGCCGCTCCACGAAGTGTCGTGCTGCCCTGGTGCCATGCGAGCCGCCCCTGGCGATCCACGCGACTCCCTTCCAAGTGAAGCACTCAGCCGCCCCCTTGGTGCACGAAGCGGATTTTTGCCCCGAATCCTGTTCGCTCGATCACACGGTCGGAGTCAGTGCAGTTTGTGCGTCAGGAAATGGGTACGGGGTCGTCTACATGACAGCGCGGTCGCCCCTGCAGACCCCCCTGAGGCAGGGGCGACCGCGCATTCCATACCTCTGGAGACGAAGCGACCCATGGACGCCCTGATGCTGACCACCCCGATCGTCGTGATGATCGGTCTCCTCGCGCTGATGCAGCGGATAGAGACCCGCATGACCGAGAAGGCTCCGGTCCGGATCTCGAGCGACGAGGCGCCGCGCCGCGCTCAAGGAGCCAGGGTCCGCCGTGCGGAGCCCTCCTCGGTCCTCGCGGCCGCGCCGCTCGCCCTGCTGGTCATCGCCGCCGTGCTCACGGCGAGCGCGGTCGTCCGCATGGCCTCCTGACCACCGACCACCCGCCCGGCTTGCCCCCCTGAGCCCGGGCGGGTGGTTCGGTTCAAGGCCGTGGAGCGGACACGGCGACATACGATCCGCTCGTGCGCATCGACACCCCGGGTTTGGCCACGGACCTCGCGATTCTGGAGCTCGAGGGCACGACGATCACGGACCAGGGGACGTGTCTGGTCATCCGGACGGCGAGCAACCCGAGGTACTACTGGGGCAACTTCCTGCTCCTCGAGCGAGCCCCAGCGGCGAGCGAGATCCCCTCGTGGCTGGACCGATTCGAGGCCGAGTTCCCTCATGCTGCACACCGGGCCTTCGCGATTCTCGAGGTCGACGCGGATCACTCGGGGTGGAAGGACTACGGCTGCACGGTCGAGCTCGACACGGCCCTGGCAGCCGAGCGGCTCACGGCGCCACCGATCCCCGCGATGGACGTGGAGATCCGGCCGTTCCGCACGGGTGACGACTGGGAGCAGTCGGTGCTGCTCCTGTCCTCGGACGACGAGGACGGCAACCCCGAGGCTCGCCTGGCCTTCGAGGTACTGCGCGCCCGCGCCGAGCGACAACAGGCAGAGTCCGGGCAGGGGAAGTGGTTCGGCGCGTTCGTGGACGGCCAGCTCGTCGCGCGGACGGGCATCGTGGTGCTCGGTCCGCGGGCGCGCTACCGCGTCGTCATGACTCACCCGGACTTCCGTCGGCGCGGCCTGGCCGGCGCCGTCGTCCACGCCGCGGGGGAGTGGGCGCTCGCCCAACCGGGGGTCGAGCAGGTCGTCATCGTCGCGGACACCGACGGTCCGGCGATCACCCTCTACCGGTCACTCGGCCTGCGCGAGGCCGGCAGCCACATCACCGTCGAGCGGCGCCCCGGCTGAGGAAGGTTGGGCGGAAACTCCACGGTGCCCTGTCTCCTGCAGTTCAATCGGCATACCTGCTTCGCTCACGACGTGTGGAGGCGCAATGGAGTACCGGCTGCACGGGATTGGCGACCACAAGGCCTCCGGGGCCCTCGGCTCCTTGCCGCTCTCGACATCGTCCCCCGCCACCGACGGCGACCACGTCGGGGTGGTCGATGCGTACACGGCGCCCATCGTCCCTCACCACGAGCTGCGCCTCCTCGTGTGGTCCCGCTTCTCCCGCGAGAGCGCGCGTTATCTCTGGTTCATCGCCCTGCCGTTCACGCTCGTCAACGTCGCGGCGGAGATGCGAGCCGCGCCATCGCAGGCGCAGGGCGAGCCCGAGCCCGCCTTGGCGAAGATCCGGAGGGTGGATCGCCGCATCACCCTGATGACGTCGCGTGTGCTCGGGCCCCTGATCAGCCTGGGAGCCTTGCTCTGGGTGGTCGCCTGGGCCGAGACGGTGCTGCGTCAAGGCGACCTTGGGCTCGCGCTCGGTTTTGGCCGGTGGAACGGCGGCGCCCGGTCGCTTGGCCTCCTCATCGCGGCGGCCCTCAGCCTCGTCGTCATGGTCCGGGGCCGGGTGAGGCCGGCGGCCTTGGTCTCGCGAACGCTGGTCGTGATCCACGTGGGCGTCCTGTTGGTAGCCGGTGCAGCGCTGACCCTGCTGCAACCGGCCACGATCCGGCTGGACTATCCGCAGTTGCGGTGGCTGGTCGGCTGGCTCGACAACCGGGGGCACTTCCTCGATCCGATCCGGCTCTACGTGCTGGTCGGAACGGTTGCCGTCATCGCGTGGTGGCTGGCTCTGGGTTGGGCCTCGCGCGACCGCGCCTACCGTGGCCTGAAGAGCGCGGCTTGGTGGGGCTCTGGCTTCGCAGTAACTGCAGCGTTCGTCCTCCTCAACGCCGGCGGCTCCATCCTGCGGCTGGGGCTGGACTGGCTCAGCCGCTACGTCCGCCTCCGAGTCGAAGGTCAGACGGGGCCGCCGCGGCTGGCCAGCACCGAGCGATCGGTCCTGCCGCTCAACCTTGACGGCACGGACGAGTGGGTGGACCTCATCCCGCTTGCCGTGCTGCCCCTGCTCATCGTGGTGGCACTCTGGGTGCTGCAGCGGGGAAAGGATCCGAGCAACGCGAATGGCCCCGGTGGCGCCAGGGGCGAACGGATGCGGCTGGTCCACAAGGCGATCGACAGGTTGAGCGGGAATACTGGCTTGGCGGCGGTGGCTGGCCCGGTTCTGGTCTGGCTCACGTTCCTCTTCATCGGATGGCGTCTGGTCAGCCTCTCGGCCGGCTGGCGTTCGCTGGCCGTCGTGATCGTGCACGTGCTCGCCGCGGTCCTGACCGTCTGGTTCGTGACGGGGGGTGCAGGAGGGGGCAGGCTGACCCAGGTCCTGTCATCGGTCGCCGATGTCCTGGGCTTCTGGCCAGTGCGCTCCCACCCGCTCGCCGGCCTGTCCTACCGCCAGCCGGTGGTCGAGGACCTCCGAGCCCGCATCCGCGAACAGCAGGCCACTGTGCCCGACGACGTCGTCGTCCTGGTCGGGCACAGCCAAGGGTCGGTCCTCGCGGCGTGGACGCTCGCGGACGAGCGAGAAGGAGCGCAGGAACCGCTGACTCCCAAGAGCGTCTATCTCGTGACCTGCGGGTCACCACTCCGGTCGCTCTATCGGACCTTCTTCACCAGCACGTTCTCCAAGGCCTTCTTCGACGCCGTGGATACCCGGGCGGCTGGGTGGGTCAACGTCTGGCGCGACACCGACCCCATCGCCACCCCCATTCCAGGAGCGTTGAACGAGAGGGTTCCCGACACGGAGACGGTGCGCGGGCACAGCGACTACTGGGTGGAAGCCATCCAGGTCGACCACATCGCCTCGTGGCACGCTGGGGTCCAGCAGGGTGCTGACCCCGCCACCCCGTGAGGCAGCGGCTGCGCGCAAGCGAGCCCAGCGGCATACGGCATCGGGTTGTCAGCGGGAACCGGCGACCTTCTTGGCGGTGGCCTTCTTCGCCGGCGCCGTCGTGGCCGTCGCCTTCTTGGCGGCCTTGGTAGCGGTCTTCTTGGCCGGCGTCTTCGGCAGCGTCCGCGTGTCGGCGATGCGCAGCCCGCCGCCCTCGCGGTCAAGCGTGAACAGGCCGATTGCCTCGGCAAGGTCGCTCAGCTTGGTGTAGCCGTAGTTGCGCGGGTCGAAGTTGGGCGCCTGCTTGACGATCAGGTTGCCCACCGCGCTGAGGCCGGCCCACCCGCTCTCCCCGGAGGCCGCGTCGATGGTGGTGCGGAAGAGGTTGACGAGGCGGGCGTCCTGGCGCAGCTCCGCCTCGGTCTTCCTCTTGGTCGGAGGCGCAGCGCCGTCGCCCTCGGGGCCCGCCCGGAAGATCTCCGTGTAGACGAACTGGTCGCAGGCCTGGACGAACGGGTCGGGGGTCTTCCGCTCGCCGAAGCCGACGACCCGCTTGCCTGACTCACGCAGCCGAGAGGCGAGCCGCGTGAAGTCGCTGTCGCTCGAGACGATGCAGAAGCCATCGAACGTGCCCGTGTGGAGCAGGTCCATCGCGTCGATGATCATCGCGCTGTCGGTGGAGTTCTTGCGCGCCGTGTAGGCGAACTGCTGGATCGGCTGGATGGAGTGGGTGAGCAGGACGCTCTTCCAGCTGCCGAGCTGCGGCGTGGTCCAGTCGCCGTAGATCCGCTTGACGCTCGCGACGCCGAACTTCGAGATCTCCGCGAGGAGCGGCTCGATGATCGAGGCGTCCGCGTTGTCGGCATCGATGAGGACGGCGAGGGAGGCGTTGCCGTTGGGCACGGTCGTCATGGCCTCATCCTGCCCCCTCGCATCGTGCTCCGTGACGCGGAGCAGGATGCGAGTCCACGGAAGGTCACCGGGACGCTCGGTCACCAGCGAGCGCAACCCAGCTCAGCGGCATACGACACAAGAAGTCGACTCACAGACTGCTCCGGCGCGCGGAGCAGTCTGCGTGCCACGGGAAGGTCAGGCGCTGATGCTCTGGCGCTGGCGGAGGCGCACGGACAGCGCCTCGAGCAGCTCGCCGAGCTCGGCACGCCGCTCGTCGGTCGTGATGAGCTCGCCCTCAGGGGTGAGGTCCTGTGTGAAGACGAGGCCGGTGGATCCGACGACGTCGGCCTTGACGTGCGTCAGCACCTTGGTGAGGTCGGCGGCGGCGTCAACCGCGCCGCTCCAGCCGTAGCCGACGATGGCGATCGGCTTGCTGTCCCACTCGGCGAAGAGCATGTCGATGGCGTTCTTGATCGGCGCGGGGAAGCTCCGGTTGTACTGCGGCGTCACGACGACGATCGCGTCCGACTCGAAGACCTCGCTGGCCCAGCGCTGCGTGTGCGCCAACGCGTACTTGCCCTGTTTGGGGTGCTCTTCCTCGTCGAGGAACGGCAGGTCGCTGAGGTCCAGGAGCTGGACCTCCCACTCGGCGGCGGGCGCCTGGGCGGCGACCCACTCGGCGACCTGGGGGCCGATGCGGCCGGGACGAGTGCTGGAGACGATGACGCGTAACTGATTCACAATTCAACTAACTCGGTGCGGACCGGATCCATTCCCGAGGCCGCCGGTAGGAGCCGCGTGTCCCCCGACTGGCCCGCTCACCTCACCGCGGCTGCTGCTCCCTCTCCCGCATCTCTGCCTCGTAGCGATGCCGCTCCGTCTCGCCGACCTCCTCGCGCACGCGGGCGACGACCTCCCGGAAGACGCTCCAGTAGCAGTCGTCATAGGCCTCGACCACTTGGAAGGTCCACATCCCCGGCAGCACATTGCGCCCCACGACGCACTCCTCGACGACGTCGGCCTGGGTGTCGAGGCCGGCCTCGCGCATCTGGGCGACGGCCTTCTGGAGCGTTGCGTCGGCCCGCCCGGTCAGCCGGTGAAAGGCATAGAGCATCCCGCGCGCATGCTCAACGACCTCGAGCGCCTCCGACAGCTTGCCGAGCGCCCTGACCGTTTCGTCGTCGAGGCCAGCCGGCCGCGTGCGCGGCTCGGGGCCATCCGCCCGCTTGGCGCTGCCGTATCGCTCCACTGCCTCATCAACATCCACGTGACTAGCGTGCCCGACATCGTCTGTGCCTACACAGGCATTGGGCCGTATGCCGCTGAGCTGGCTCTCCCGGGAATGTGGCCTGAGTGGGCGTCCCGTCCCGGCCGCTAGCGCGGCTCGTTCATGCCACGCGCGATGGCCGACCGGGCCACGGCGCTCACCAGGCTGAGCACGGCAATGCCGATGACCAGGTTGATGATCCCGGTGGCGACCTTGCTCGACATCTCCGCATCGGTCGCGAAGGGGGCGACCGCCGCAGCAGCCGTGGCGAGGCCGATGATCCAGGAGAAGAAGCGCAGGGCACGCGGGGTGCTGATGAGCAAGAGGTGCACGAGTCCGGTGGCCAGCAGGGCTCCGACGGCCGCGGCGATCATGTAGCCCACGGTCGAGGAATCTCCCCACGCTCCATCGCGTTCGGGGGCGAGCACGGGGATGTTGAAGACGCCTCGGAAGATCAGCACCCCCACGAGGGCGATGAGAGCCGCCACCAAGGCGGATGCGCAGCCGCCTGCCCACAGCGTCTGGGCGCTGAACTGTGGCCGCTCCTCGGCGCGACCATAGGACGGTTGAACTGAACTCATGGCTCACCTCCCTGCTATCGAGCCCGCCTCACGGCATGGGCACCCGGACGTCGATGCCACCCTCGAGGGTGATGCGATCGCGCACTCGCACGATGCTCGGCATCGCCACGAACCCCCCGGCGACGAGTGCTTCCCCCTGCCTGAAGCGAGCCGACTGCGCCAGCATGGCGCGCGGGATGAAGCCGAAGAGGTCGGCCAGCTCGGCAAGGTCACCGGGGGAGTTCATCCGCATGACGGTGACGTTGTCGCACTGCGACACGATGCCGCGGTGCACCTTCGACGGCCGCTGCGTCGACAGGAGCAACCACAGGCCGAACTTCCGTCCCTCTGCCGCGATCTGGATGATCCGGTCGCGCACCGCAACGCCGAGCGGCCCCTCCGGCTCCGGCGGGCAGAGGTTGTGGGCCTCGTCGATGACGAGCAGCACCGGCCGGCGCTCCTCCCGCCGCGCCCACAGGTCCTCGAGCACCGCCAGTGCGACGACCAGTTGCTCGTCCCCACTGTGAAAGGCGCCCAGGTCGAGGACCGTCGCGGCGGGACGGTTGGCAATGACATCGGTGGCCGCCTCGTGCCCGTAGGCCCAGGTCTGCCACTCGAGCAGGCCGAGGTTCTCCACGCGTTGCGCGAGAGCTTCGCCGTCCAGGCCGCCGACCTCTCGCATCCGCGCCGGGATGTCCATCGCGTCGACGCCCTGCAGCGCCGGCGCCAGCCGGAGCAGCGCGTGGTACTCCCCTCGGTTCAGCACGGGATCGAGGCGCAGAATCGCTGCTTTGGCACGTGGGCTCATGTCGACGAAGCGAACCCGAAGCGCGTCCGGCCCGGTTCCCGGGCGGAGCACCCTGACGTCGCGCTCGGACAGCGCGTCACCGACCGCCGGATCGACGCCGTCCCGAGCGGTGTCGAGCTTGACGAAGTCGCTGTTCGGGTCGAACACGACGACGGGCAACCGGGTCCGCAGGATGATCCGCTCAAGCGCGACGCCGAGGGCGTAGGTCTTGCCGGAGCCGCTCTGGCCGCACCAGAAGGTGTGCCGGTTCAAGCGACGTGCAACGAGCCCGACGCCGACACTCGGCATCGACACCAGCCGGCCGAGCTCGAGCTCCCGGTCCGGGCCGGACACCACCTGCACGACCGAGTCGGGGGAGCTGGGCACTGCGGTTGCGTCGAGGAACGGCGTGGGTTCGACGGCGCTGCCGTCGTCGATCAGGGACCCGGCTGCGCTCACCCCCGAGGAGTCATGGCCGGTGACCTCCTCGACGAAGCCGAGCAGGTCCGCCCCGTCCCGGCGGATGATCCTGACGTATTCACCGGGCGTCATGGCGGCCCCGGCGCTCGCGCGTACCAGGAACGACCGGCCGTCGGACGACGAGGCCACAACAGCCACGCTGTCGCCCGGACTCGATTGAAGGTCTACAGACATGAGCGCCCCTCCCTACGGTCGGAGCCTGCCATCGTGGGGCGCGGAGCCAATCATCCGTTACGGGTGATCCCGGGCAGTGCTCGTCTTCAGAGAATTTTGTCGGGCACCCGGCTGGGTGTGCCCGTCAGCATCGGGAAGGATCTGGCATGTCTTTCTGGGACATCGTGTGGTTCATCGTCATCTTCTTCGCGTTCATGGCCTACCTCATGGTTCTCTTCATGATTCTCGGCGACCTGATGAGTGACAACGAGACCTCCGGCTGGGCCAAGGGAGCCTGGGTCGTGTTCCTGGTGATCCTGCCCCTCATCGCCTCGCTCATCTACCTCATCGCTCGGGGTTCGGGGATGAGCCGCCGCCGAATGGCGGAGGTCAAGACGGTCCAGAAGATGCAGGAGGACTACATCCGGGACGTCGCTGGACAGCCGACGGCAGCCGGAGCGGCTGACCAGGTCGCGAAGGCGAAGGACCTGCTCGACTCCGGGACGATCACCCGAGACGAGTTCGACGCCCTCAAGGCCAAGGCGCTCGCGTAGCCGGCGCAGGAGTGATCTGCCATGGGACGGCGGCAGTCGAAACGTGAACAGGAGGGTGGAGAGGCGGCGCTGGACCCGCAGGCGCGAGACGCCGCGAGCCAGCCGCCGCCGTCCCCTCAACCGACTGCCCAGAGCGAAGACCTGATCTCGCAGCTCCGCCTGCTCGGCCAGCTGCGCGAGCAGGGGGTACTCACCGAGGAGGAGTACGCCACTCAGAAGTCGCGGCTGCTCAACCTTTAGGGCTGGGCACGCCTCCGCCGGAGACGGCCTTCTCGAACCGTCGGCGGGGCGGGCGATTCGAACTGCGGCAGCAGCTCGTACGAGCGGCTGTAGATCTCGAACAGCGCCAGCCCGAGAGCCGCGACCGGGACGGCGCAGAAGGCTCCCGCGACGCCGAAGAGCGCCGCTCCCAGCAGGACGGATGCGAAGGCGACTGCTGGATGCATGTCGACCGCATCCGCACTGATCTTGGGCTCGATGGTGAGGTTCTCGATCTGCTGGTAGACGAGGGCGAACGCGAGCGCGAGCACGCCATCGACGGGGTCGGCGCTCGTCAGTCCCACCAACACCGGAAGTGCAATGGCGATGTACGTGCCGATGGTCGGGACGAACTGGGCAACGACGCCGGTCCACAGGCCCAGAGCAAGCCAGTAGTCCATTCCGATGATGAGCAGGAACAGCGCGGTGAGTGACCCGCTGATGGCCGCCAGGACGATGCGAGCGGCGACGTATCCGCCGGTCTTCTCCACCGCGAGGTCCCACACGACGAGGAAGACCTCCTGCCGTCGCTGCGGCAGCAGTCGCGCCACCCACCGCTTGAAGCGTGGGGCGTCGGCGGAGAAGTAGAAGATGAACAGCCCGATGGTGAACATCGAGAAGATGCCGCCGACGAGGCCGGCGATGATCCCCAGCAGCCCACCGGCCACCTCGGCGCCGAGCGAGGCGATCTGGCCCGGGGAGGCCTGCAGCTGGGCGGCGAGCGCCGCGCCGTCAAGGCTGAGGTGGAATGTCGTGTTGATCCACGCGATCGCGGCCTCGACAGCGCCGGGGAGCGCCGCCACGAGGTTGCCGATCTGGTCGGCGAGCAGACTGCCGAAGGCGGCAAAGAAGCCGACCGCGGCGACGATGACCCCGACCATGACCAGCCCGGTCGCGACGCCTCGCCGCATGTGGCGGGCGAGACGTCCGACGGCCGGCTCCATGGCGATGCTCGCCAGCCACGCCATGATGAGCTGGAAGATCAGCAGGCCACCGTCCTGCAGGATGAACTGGCCGGCGCTGTAGAGCAGCACGATCCCGAGCAGGACCAGGCCGACGCGCCAGGCCGTGCGCAGCTCGGGCGCCAGCCGACTGGGCGGGGCCTCAAGAGCTGCTGCATTGTGGTCCGCCTCAGGCGTCGGCGAGGTGGTGAGCAGGGCCTGCGCCTCGGTGCTCAGCGCATCGATGTCGCCGGCGAGGCGGGCGGTGACCCGGCCCGTGGCGCGCGAGGTCAGTGCGGTGGCGGCATCGAGCGACGGCTCAGGGGTCACGACGAGGAGGAGGCGGGGGCCCTGGTGGAGGACCTCGGCGAGCGCTTGCGCGTCAGCGGGACGGAGACTGTTCACCACCCGAGTCACCAGCCGGCCGACGTCGGATCCGGGTGCGTCCGCTCGGACCCAGCCGTCGCGCAGGGCAACGCCCGGAAGCAGGCCGACGAGCACGGCGTCCGCCAGCGAACTCCGCAAGCGCTCCGGCTCGCCGGCGACGTCAACGGCCAGGGCGGTGACGGCGGTGTCTCGCAGCGCTGCAGGGTTCGAGCCGTCATCGGAGGTGAGCCGGACGAGGTCGGCGTCAGCGCTTTCGGCATCCTCATAGTGACATCCCAGGACGACCATTGCGTCAGGCATGTCCGTGCCCTCTCGTCGAGTTGAGCCGCACAGCCATGGTCGTCACACCGCATGCTGGGGGCCTCATCCATCGTGGATGATCCTGGGCCTGCTGGCGCCACGACTGCGAAGGGGGGTGAACGGCGTCAGATGAGGTGCAGCTCTCGGCCCCGGGCGACCGCTTCGCGGCGGCTGGACGACTCGAGCTTGCGATAGATCGAGGCGAGATGGGTCTTCACGGTGTTCATCGACACGAACAGCTCCGTTGCGATCTCAGCGGTTGTCATTCGCGTGGCCAGCCAACGCAGCACCGACAGCTCGCGGTCGGTGAGTGGCTCCGGCAGGGCACGGTGCTGGCGCGTCTCCGAGTGCGCGGCGGCGTCCGAGGCTCCGGAGTGCAGTGGCACGGGCCACCCCGCGGCGAGGCTTGGGTGGTCTGACAGCAGCGCGGCCAAGCGGGGCGTCGGCTCCATGAACGGGAGCGCGATTCCTTCGTGCGAGCTGAGGTCGATGGCCCGTGTCAGGTTCTCGACGGCGGAGGTCTCCTCGCCGCTCGCCAGGGCCACCTCGGACTCGACGATGACGGCAGCGACGAGGGCGGGGGTGGTGGCTGGATGTGAGGCGGTGATGACGCGTCGCGCCATCAGTCCGGCCGCGGCGAAGTCACCCGCCGCGAGGTGGGCTCGAGCACGGGCGAGATGAGTCCGCGAGGCCAGGACGTCGTTGGACGGCGGATCCCCGTTCTCGAAGGCGTGGAGGGCGACGAGCGGGCGACCGCTCTGTGCGATGAGCTCGAGCTGGGCCACCGTGCTCACCGCTCGGAGGCTCCACGCACCGGGGAGCGAGCACGACGGGTCGCTGAGGATGGTCGCCCGCGCCCCGAGGTAGTCGCCCGCGGCCTGGAGGGCGGCAGCCTGAACCAGCGTCGCCGCGCAGGAGAGAGCTGGATCCCGCTTCCTCAACCGCGCGGTGTCCACGAGCTGCAGGGCGTGAGCACAACCCTCCAGGTTGCCCCTCCACACGGCGAGATCGGCCGTGCCGACGTGGAACGGCCCGGCGGAGGCATCGGGGATCCGTGGGTGGGCACCGTTGATCCCCGCAGCATCCAGCGCGTATTTCTCGGCGATCGAGAAGCGGCCCGCGATGCAGTGCGCAAGCACCAGCCGACCTCCGGCCGCGAGTGCGACGGCCGACAGCGACAGCTGCATGGCAAGGGCGAGGGCGCGTTCCAGCGTTTCGACGGCCAAGCCGTCCGCCATCTGCCACAGGTGGACCGCTCCTGCCTCCGACAGCGCGAACGCCTCGAACACACCGCCCGGGTCAGCGGCGACCAGCGCCGCCACCGCCGCATCGACCCCGTCGCGGTCACCCGATCGGGCAGCCAGGCTGAGTCTCGCGACGTCGGCCAACGAGCTCGGTGGATCGGCCATTCCCAGGGCCTCGAGGTCGAGGGTCAGCTCACGAGCTCGATCGTGGCGCCCCAGCAGGCACGCCACTGCCGCCTGCCCGGCCAGAAGGCGATGGTGAAGGCCGGGCGTGGCGCTGTCGGACGGTGCATCGGGATAACGGTTGAGCTCGCTGACCCACTGCTCTCCGTCACGGAAGAAGACCTGCTCGAAGCCGCCCCGCTCGAGCAGGTCCGTGGCGTAGGCCCAGTCAGAGGCCCGCAAGGCGTGCTGGAGCGCATCGATGAGGTCGCCCTTTCCGTCGTGCCAGCGAGCGGCCCGGCTCTCGATGCCCTGCTGGACAGCGGTCCTCTCACCGCGAAGGAGGTGGCGCAACACCTCCCTGAAGAGCGGGTGGCTGCGGAACCAAACCCCGTCGTGGCCGACCGGGGTGATGAAGGAGTTTGCGGCCGCGAGGCGGGAGAGGAGCTCGGCACTCCCAGTGGTCTCGCAGATGGCGTCGGCCAGCTCCCCACAGACCAGCTCGCAACCGCTGGTCCGGATGACGAGCCGGCGGGTCGTCTGGTCCAGGGCCGCGAGCACTTCCTCAACGAGGTACTCGCCGATGCTTCCCCGATCCATGGCGAACTCGTTGACGAAGCGCTCGGGCTCGGGGCTGCCCTCCATGCGAAGTGCCGAAAGCCTGACCCCGGCGACCCAGCCCTCGGTGCGTTCGGCCAGGAGCGCCCGCGATTCCGGCCCGATGGAGACGCGATGGGTGGCGAGCAGCTCCTCGATCTCGGGCTCCGTCATCGCCAGGTCGGCACTTCGCAGCTCCCCGAGCTGGCCGCGGATGCGGAAGCGGTGCAACCGGATGAGTGGGTCGCTCCGCGCGGCCAACACGACCCGCAGTCCCGGAGGTGGACGCGTGAGCAGTGCATCGAGCGTGGCGATGACCTCGGTGTCGGTGAGGAAATGCGCATCGTCGAGGACGATGACGAGCGGATTTGCCTGGTCGCCCGAGGCGCTCTCGAGCCGTCTCATGACGTCCGCCTCTGCCGATCGCATCGGGTCATCAGGGTCGACTCGCGGCGCGTGGCCCGACTGCAGCAGGGCCTCGCCGACGAGAGTCCAGAACGCGGCGGGGCTGTTGTCTGCCGGGTCGAGCGAGACCCACACGAGTCGACGCGGTCTCGATCGCGACCACTCGGTGAGAAGCACGGTCTTGCCAGAGGCGGGTCCAGCGCAGATCAGCGTCAGTGGGTTGACCTCCACCGCACTCTCGAGCGCCGCGACCAAGCGGGGACGGGGGACGTGTTTGGCCGGAAGGGCTGGCACGAGGCCTTGGCGCGCGCGGAACGGGTAGAGCAGTTTCACCACCCCCCTTTTGGAGTGCTCGGCCATGTAGCCGCGCACGACGCGGGACCTTGGACCGTTTCCCAGCGTAATCGCGATGGCGTGCTTTGCACGGAAAAATTCGGGCGACACGCAAAAGGGCCAGGGGTCGTCGTGGAGCGCGCGTCCGACCTCATCCGCCTTGGGTGATCCGAGGCTCGGACCGGCAGTACCACCCTTGAAGGACGTCGATGCGGGAGGTCGTGCAGTGGCGTCACGGACCAACTACGAAGTCCGCGTGGCGGGCGTCATCGGCCCTGCTGCGCGGGAGGCCTTCGACGACTTGACGATTCGCCTCGAGCCCAGCGCTACCGTCCTGGCCGGATCGCTCGACCAAGCCGCCTTGCACGGGCTGATCGAGCGGATCAAAGCGCTGGGACTGGAGCTCATCGACATCACCCGCGTGCCCTCTAGCCGTTCTACGTCGGCGCGAGCGAACCGTCAGGCGGCCGAATAGGCCCATCCCGGCGCAGCAATCCAGCCTGACGAGCAATCCAGCCTGACGTTGGGCTCAGGCGATCTCGTCCTCGGCACACAGCGCCCACATGATGAAGACGCACAGGGCGATCAGGACGATCGACCACAGCGGGTAGGTCGGCAGCGACACGAAGTTGAGCACCAGGGCGATGGTGACGATCGACAGACCTACGATGCGCCCGATCAGCCTGCCGGCGAGGATCGCCCCGCCCACGGCGCCGAGCACGACGCCCCAGATCAGGTGCAGCCAGCCCCAGGTCGTGACGTCGAAGGCAAAGACGTACTTCGGCGTGTTGACGAAGAGCGTGTTCTCGAAAAGTGCCGTCAGGCCCCGCAGGAACTCCAGGATCCCGACGACCACCATCATGATTCCGGCGAACATGACCAGGCCATGCCCCCAGCCGCGACGCGTCGAAGTGGTGGATGAGGTGGATGAGGTCGTCATGAATCCTCCCTGGTCGTGGTCGCAATCCATCCTCGATGCTGAACCCGAAACCAGCCTCACCCGTTCAGCATGAGACGTGCGGAACGAGGTCAGTCGCCGGCTGACGCCTCCTCGGGCGCCCTCGGGACGAGGCGGACCTCCGTGATGGCGTGATGCCCGACAGCTGTCACCTCGACGGTCCAGCCGTCGATGTCAACCGTGTCTCCCGGCGCCTTGGGGATCCGGCCCAGGCGCTGCAGCACGAGCCCGGCCACCGTCGTGTACTCGCCGTGCCGCACCAGGTTGGCCTCGACACCAACGTCCTGGAGGTCGTGGACGGGGAAGGTGCCCGGCAGCGTGACCGAGCCGTCCTCGGCCCTCGTGACGTCCATCGAGTCGGAGTCGGTCTCGTCGTAGATCTCGCCGACGACCTCCTCGAGCAGGTCCTCGAGGGTGACGATCCCGTCCACTGAGCCGTGCTCATCGATGACGACGGCGAGCTGTTGGCGCTCTGCCTTGAACCGCCGGAGGGCGGCCGACACCTTCGCCGTATCTGGCAGGACGAGGGCGGGCGTGGCCACCTCGCCCACGTGGCGTCCGTGGCCGTCGTCGAGGAGCAGGGCCCAGTGTGCGACGCCGATGACGTCGTCGCGGTTGTTGCCGCGCATGACCGGGGCCCGGGAATGGCCCTGGTGGGCGAGGAGGCTTCGGGCCTCTGCCACCGGCATCGAATGGCGTAGGAAGAGGGTCTGGCTGCGCGGCACGAGGACTTCTCGCAGGGTCCGCTCCTGGATGTCGAAAGCACCGGTGATGATCTCGCGCTGCTCCGGGCCAAGCCCCTGATGCGTGGTGACGATCTCGCGCAGCTCGTCGGGCGTGAGCTCCTCACTGGCCGCTTCGGCCCGGCCGCCGAGCAGGCGCACGACCGTGTTGGTGGCGACCCCGAGCATCCAGACCACCGGTCGGGAGAGAGTCGAGAGCAGGTCGAGGGGGCGGGCGACGGCCTTGGCCCAAGGCAGGGCCATCTGCATGGCGAGGCGCTTCGGGGCGAGCTCGCCGAGGACGAGCGTGAGGAAGGTGAGGACCAGCGTCACGCCCGCCACTGCGACGACCTCGGCGGCGCCTCCGAGGAAGCTCAGAGCGGGGACGAGCGGCGCAGCGAGGGCGACGGCGGCCGTCGCCGAGGCGAGGAATCCGGCGAGGGTGATCCCGATCTGGATCGTTGCGAGGAACCGGTTCGGGTCCCTGGCCAGGTGGACGAGCCGCAGGGCGCGCCCGGTGCCCTCCTTCTCCACCTGCTTGAGCTGCCCCTCCCGGAGGGAGACCAAGGCCATCTCGCTGCCCGCGAAGGCGGCGTTGATGAGGACGAGGAACAGGACGAGGGCGACGTTGAACCAATAACCGGACACCTGGTCTGGCACCGAGCCTTTCGTTGCGGGCGTCCATCGTATTCAGAGCCAGCGCCTACGCTCGATTGTCGGTCACTCGATCGGCTGTTGACGAGAGGAAGCAACGCAGACGAGGCCAGTGTCGGGCGGGCCGAGCTCGAGGCGGTCGCCCCGCACGAAGAAGGAGTTCCAGCCCTCGAGGGCCCTGAGGAAGCGGCGTTCCTGGTCCATCGCTTCATCGGAGCCGGCCATCCGGGTCATCCCGCCTCCGGAGATGCGCACCGTCTCGTTCTCGGCCTCGTAGCTCCCCATGATCCGGTTGATCCCTGTCGTCCCGACCACCCGGCCGTCCTCGGTCAGGGAGATCTCCGGCTTGGGATCGATGGTCGGCACGCCGCCGATCGACTCGACGACCCAGACTGGCTTCGGCGCCGGCATTGAGGGTCCTGACTCGCTGCTCATGAAGGCAGTCAACCACCAGCGTGTCTGGGCCCGCTCCTCGTCGCGTGTGCAGTCAGCGCCGCGGGACGTCCATGTTCCGTATGCCGCTGAGCTCGCTCCCAGCCCAACCCTCAGAGGGCACCGGCTGGCCCTCAGAACCCGCGGCACAAAACGCCCCAAAAGCATTGACAAGGCATAGCTGTCGAACATATGTTCGAGACATGGCGAACGTGGCGGTGCTCGAGGAGCTGCGCACCCGGCTCTCCGAGGTGCAGGCGCGGCACGAGGCCGACGGCCGGGCCGCCGCCGATGCGTTCTGGTCCTCGCTGGCCAGCACACCCGACGCCGCTGGTCCGGCCGCCGCGGCAGAGAGCGCGGCCCCCGAACCGGCGGAGGTCACCCCAGGGCGGGGGCGGCG
>NZ_JBEDUL010000021.1:0-45616 GCF_040414665.1 Intrasporangium sp. | reverse complement strand
ACGCGGCCTTTCCAATCCCCTCCCGCGACGTTGGGACGCGCTGAGTCTGGCAGTGGGTCGCCTGCATTGGCGCGATTGCCTGCGACAGAAGGGCCGTCGACCTCTTGGAGGAGGCGGTTGTCCTTCTGGGCGGCGTGGTCTGCGAGGCGGCTGCCGCCGTGAGCGACTGCCCCGGCGCCGGCAGCGACCAGCCCGGCTGCGGCGACATTGATCGGAACCCCGGCGACCGCTCCCACGCCCGTGGCGTCCAGCGCGACTCCGGCGACCTCGCCTCCGGCTCCGACGACGATCATTCCGGCACCAATGGCCATCTCGAGGAGGTCCTCGGGATGCTCGGCGGCGGCTTCGAGCACGTTGGCCGCACCGTTCACCACGGGGACAGCGGTGTGGTTGTAGGTCCACGCGGCGGTGTCCCCGGCGGTCTCGAGCGCGCTCTCCCACCACGTGTCCGTCCCGGCCTGCGCGACGACCTGGCCGACCGGTGGGCTCGAGGCCGCCTGGATCTGCTGCTGCGCCAGGTGCAGCCCGGCGAGCACGTCAGCGCGAACGGCCGTGCCGCCACGACCCCCTCCGGCGGCGCCGCTCATCCGCGCGAGAGTGCGCGCACAACGGGCGCCAGACTCAGTGAGGTCGTCCACGCAGGCGCCGTAGGCACGATGGATCGCTCTCATCGTCTGATCGAGCTCGCGGTCGGCCCGCTCGCCGAGCTGGACCGCGATCACGGGGTCGGTTCCGCCCCGACGCGAGGCGGCGAGCGAGCGGGCGTGCTCGTCGCGTGCCCTCGCCGCGTTGGCCCGCAGGGCGCGGACCCGGCCCTGCGCGTGCTCGAGGGCGTCCGCATAGGTCGTCAGCGCCAGACTCGCCGCATCGAGCCCCGGCAGCAGCCGCTGCGCCCGAGCCGACAGCTGGCTGAGCTCCACTCCGGCCGCCACAGCGGCGGCCCCTTGCCAGTGGAGCGACAGCTCGGGCGCGGCGCCCCCGGAGACGCTCGGGGTGGCGAGGGCGCGGTTCGCGACCCGGCGAAAGCGGGCCGCCGCACCGCGAAGCGCCGCCGGATCGCCCTCCGGCACGGCCAGCTCACCTCGTGACCCGCCGCGCCCGGCCTCCCACGCCATCAGACCGGCGCCCCGTGCGAGTCCCGGGGCGGCTGAGCCCCGGCAGCGCCGAGCTCGGCAGCGACCGCGACCTCCACGTCGTGCGCCGACTGGGCTGCCCAGGTCAGATCACGACCAAGGGCGGCGTAGGCCGCGGCGACGGCCTCGATGACCGCCAGGTGCGTCGTCGTGAACTCGTGCAATGACTGGGCCAGCCACACGTGGTCCGCCGCGATGCCCCGACGAGCGAGCCCAGCGGCATACGCGAAGATTGTTGCGCAGTCGCGCAGTTCACTTCCGCTTGTTCGCAGGGTGGAGCCGAGCGCCTGGGTGCCGTCCGTGTCGATCGCATAGGTCACGACGCCCGAACCTAGACAACTGCTGCATCGGACCCGGGCAGTTATCCACAGCCCGGCCGTTGGTCACCCACGACGCCCGGCTCGCCCGCGTGCCGGAGCCGGTCGACCGGCCGCCCCTGCGCCGATCCTGCGCTGGCGGGCCGCCATGACCACCGTCCAGAGGAGCATCACCGCGCACACGGAGAAGCCGACCTGTGGGTTGAGCGGCAGGATGATGCCGAGCGTGCCCCCCAGCACCCAGAGCATCTGCAGCATGGTCTCGGACCAGCCGAACACCGACGCGCGGACGTTCTCCGGCACCTCGCGCTGCACGAGCGCGTCGAAGCACAGCTTCGCCAGCTGAGCCGTCAGCCCCTGCACCAGCCCGAGCAACCCGAGGGTCCAGGCGCCGTACCAGAGCGCCGTCGCGATGCACGCGACCGTGGCGAGCAGCACGGAGAGCATCGCGACGCGTTCCGGGTGCCGGTCGCGCAGGTTGTTGCCCAGCAGGCTGCCGAGCGCGTTGCCGACGCCGATCGTCGCCGCGGTGATCCCGAGCGCGAGCCCGCCGCTCATCCCGCTGATCGGATGCTCCTTGGCAAGGAACGCCACGTACATGATGAGGAACCCGGTGAGCAGTCGGGTGCCCCCCGTCGACCACATGGCGTGCCGGACGGGCCACGGGATGGCGTGCAGGCTTCGTAGGTAGCGCCCAAAGATGCCGGCTGAGTCGACCTCGAGCGCTGCCCCTTCCTGTGCCGCATTGACTGCCGTATGCCGCTGGGCTCGCTCCCGCTTCGACGTGGCCTCGCCCACCGGTTGCGTGTCACTGAGCGAGACCTCGCCGGCGTTGCTGTCCACGTCGGGCGGGAGCCGGATCGCCTGGATGGTGCCGATGACGAAGAGCACGAAGGCGACCCGAAGGGCCCACGGCGCGCCGACCTTCAGGGCCGCCGCGGCGAGCGCTCCGCCAACGAGGGCGCCGATGATCCCGGCGATCGAGATCCTCGAGTTGGCCTTGACCAGGCTCGTGCCTGCTGGGAGCAGTCGCGGGACGGCCGCAGCGCGAGCGATGTTGTACGCCTTGGAGGCGATGAGCACCCCGAGCGCGGCGGGGAAGAGCCAGTCGCTCTTGTTGTACACAGCCTCCGCGAGGACCCAGCAGAGGAAGGCCCGGGTCGCCATCGTCGTCCCGATCGCCCAGCGCCGCCCGTGGCTGAACCGGTCGAGGAGCGGCCCGACGAACGGCGCGACGAGCGTGAACGGGATCATCGTCAGGAGGAGGAACCCGGCCACCTGGCTGCGGGCCTCGGCCGCCTGCGGGTTGACGAAGAAGATCCCGGCGAGCGCCAGCATCATCGCGGCATCGCCGGCGGTGTGGCTGGCGTGGAGCTCGGTCATCCGGGCGAGGCCGGTCTCGCCGGCGCCTCCAGCGTGCGTGAACCCACGGAACTTGGCGGCGGCGAACCGGGACGTCGCTGCCGTCGCCTTGGCGCCGGCGACGGTCGCCTTGCCGATGCCCCGGCCGACGGCCTTGGTGGCGTTGACCGCCTGGGCGCGTCCCGGCGTCCGGTAGTCAGCCGGGTGGCCACCCTCGGGCACATCGCTCGCCTCGGGGGCATGCCGGACCTCGTGGTCCCGCTTCACCTCGTCGCTCGCGCTCACTCCGCCATCTTGCCCCGAGGGGGTGGCCGGGCGTCACCTGCCGCGCAAAGCGGACGCCCCACAAGCGGAGGGAGTCGGGGTCGATCCGGCTCCCTCCGACAATCCAGCCCGGGCCCACCTGTCGGTGCGTTCTCGGTCGAGATGACGCCGACAACCCCGCCTTGGCTGGATTGTCGGTGGTTACTAGCCGCCGTGAGGTGCCCGGAGCCGGGTCAGAAGTACCAGGGGAAGGGTGACCAGTCCGGGTCGCGCTTCTCGAGGAACTGGTCCCGGCCCTCGATGGCTTCGTCGGTCATGTATGCCAGGCGCGTGGCCTCGCCTGCGAAGACCTGCTGGCCCATGAGGCCGTCGTCGGTCAGGTTGAAGGCGAACTTGAGCATCCGCTGGGCCTGTGGCGACTTGCCCATGATCTCGGTCGCGGCCTGAAGGGCCTCCCGCTCGAGGTCGGCATGGTCGGCAACGATGTTCACCGCGCCCATCCGGTGCATGTCCTCGGCGGTGTAGGTGCGGCCGAGGTGGAAGATCTCGCGGGCGAACTTCTGGCCGACCGACTTGGCGAGGTACGCCGACCCGTAGCCGCCGTCGAAGGAGCCGACGTCGGCGTCGGTCTGCTTGAAGCGAGCGTGTTCGCGGGAGGCAATGGTCAGGTCGCAGACGACATGGAGTGAGTGTCCGCCGCCGGCCGCCCAGCCGTTGACCACGGCGATGACGATCTTGGGCATGGTGCGGATGAGGCGCTGGACCTCGAGGATGTGCAGGCGGCCGCCGTGAGCCTTGGCCCGGGCCTCGTCGACCGTGTCGGCCGTCTCGCCTGCGGCGTACTGGTAGCCGGAGCGGCCGCGGATCCGCTGGTCGCCGCCGGAGCAGAACGCCCACTTGCCGCCCTTCGGGGACGGACCGTTGCCGGTGAGGAGGACAACCCCCACGTCGGGCGTCATCCGCGCGTCGTCGAGGGCCCGGTAGAGCTCGTCCACCGTGTGCGGCCGGAAGGCATTGAGCACCTCGGGCCGGTTGAAGGCGACGCGGACCACGCCGGACTCGGCGTGCGGGCGACCCTCCCGGGCCTTGCGGCGGTGGTAGGTGATGTCGGTGAAGTCGAAGCCCGGGACGACGTCCCACTCCCTCGGGTCGAAGATCTCCGACACCTGTGCGGCGACCCGGCCGGTCGCGCCCGCTCCTTCGTCCGCTGGGCCGTCTGTCGTCTCAGTGCTCACGACATCCGACCCTAACGGTCGGTCTAAGGTCACCCCATGCCCATCCCGCCCTACGTCGCACACCTTCGGACCATGGTGGGACGGGAGCTGTTGTGGATGCCCGGGGTCACGGCGGTCGTCCTGCGACCGGCCCCCGATGGCTCGGGCGAGGAGGTGCTGCTCATCCAACGCGCCGACAACGGTGAGTGGACGCCGATCACGGGGATCGTCGATCCCGGGGAGGACCCACATGTCACGGCCGAGCGGGAGGCCCTTGAGGAGGCGTCCGTCGTCATCGCGGTCGAGCGCCTCGTCTGGGTGTCAGCCGAATTTCCCATCACCCATGTCAACGGTGACGTGGCGCAGTACCTCAACCACACCTTTCGCTGCCGCTGGATGTCGGGCGACCCAATCCCCGGGGACGACGAGGCGACCGCGGCGGCGTGGTTCCGCCTCGACGAGCTACCGCCGATGCGCGAGCACGTCATCGACCGGATTGCGTGCGCCGTGCAGAACCCGCGCGACGTGCGCCTCGGGCTCTGACGAGGTCACGGCACGTCGGCCTCGTCGATGAGCTCCTCGGGCATCTGTGCCTGACCGCGTGTGGTTGCTCGCGCCTCCGCCGCGATCGTTGCGTCACGGAGCGCGATCGTCTCCCGGCGGGTCCGCGACGTGAGCAGGTCTGTGCGGGAGAGCGGCTCGAGGTCCGGGAGCGTCCGTGGCCGCGACACCCAGGGCGGCTGCGGCGTGCCGAGCAGGCGCGCGACGTTCCGTCCCTTCGCGGCCGGAAACGTCGCGAGCCCGAGCTGTGCACACAGCGCCTTCTGTGTCACCCGGCCCGCCGGGGCCAGCGCCCCGTTGGCTCGGCCCACTGCCCAGCACACGCCGGCAGCGACCTGGACGGGATCCTCCGGCACCTGGCCGCCGAGCAGCTCCATGCCGACCGCCGCCAGCGCACGTCGGAAGGCCGTGCGCAGCTCGGGATCGAAGTAGGCGCCCGCCAACACATCGAGCACGTCGCCTGTGCGCCGGAATCGGGCCGCCAGGTCCCCGTCCCGGACCGCGTCCGCCGGGAGTGCGAGCTCCTCGTCGGGCAGCGGCTCGGCCGTCAGCTGGTCGAGCGCCTCCGGGCCGCCGACCAGGTGCTCGAGCCAGTCCACCGTGGCCCGCCACGGTGCGACCTCCCTCGTGGGCGGCGGCTCGCGGCGCCACAACCGCTCCACCTTGTCGACCCTCGGGTCGCCCAGCCACGGCGACTCCGTCAGCGGCTCGTCCCACGTGTCGACGACCCGTCCGTCGACGAGAACCACGTAGGAGACGGTGCGCTCGCGAGGTGACCGATAGCCGGTCGACCAGTGATCCGGCTGCAACGCGAACTCCGCGTACCGCTCGCCCACCCACGGATCGTCCGCCCAGCTCGAGCCGCCCATCACAGTGCCTCCGTCCTCTCAACCTGTCAGTGCCACGACTCTCCGCCCGAGCAGGAGCCAACGGCATCGGCAGGGGCGGAGCTGTGGATGACGGTGCCGGCACCGGGAGGGTGTGGACGGCCCGTTCCCGAGCCGTCGCGTCCGTGAGCGAAGATGAGGAGCGACGCACTGACCGTGAATCCCCCCGGAGGCCCGATGACCATCGAGACGTCCATCGTCACGCAGCCCGATGCGGACGTCCACCAAGCCGCGCTCCAGCGACTCGACGGCCTCGCCAAGCCCCTCGGTGCACTCGGCCGTCTGGAGGAGGTCGGCGCCTGGCTGGCGGCCTGCCAGGGCAGCTGCCCACCGGCGCCGATCGAACGCGTCCGCGCCGTGGTGCTCGCAGGCGACCACGGGGTCGCGGCCTCCGGTGTCTCCGCCTACCCGAGCGAGGTCACCGCCGCGATGGTGCACGCCTTCGTCGCGGGAGTGGCCGGTGTGAGCGTCCTCGCCCGGCAGCACGGCGCGAGCGTGCGGGTCCTCGACATCGCAGTCGATGCCGACCTCAGCAGCGCGCCGGCCGACGTCACCGCACACAAGCTGACCCGCTCATCCCGCCCGATCGAGGTCAGCGACGCGATCAGCCGCGAGCTGGCGGAACGGGCCATCACCGTCGGTGCCGAGATCGCCGACGCCGAGGTCGACGCCGGTGCACAGCTTCTCGTCCTCGGCGACATGGGCATCGGCAACACCACACCGTCGTCCGCCATCGTCGCCGCAACGCTGGGCCTCAGCCCCAGTGCGGTCATCGGCCGGGGCACTGGCATCGACGAACCGACCCACGCCCGCAAGCTTGACGTGCTGACCCGCGCTCTCACCCGCGCCTGCGACGAACACGGGCGTGTCGACGATCCGGTGCAGCGCCTCGCCGCCCTCGGCTCCGCAGACCTCGCCGTCGGCGCGGGTTTCCTCGCCCAGGCGGCCCGACGTGGCGTGCCCGTGCTCCTGGACGGCGTCATCGCCTGCGCCGAGGCGCTGGTCGCCGCGGAGCTTGCGCCCGGCGCCCAGGCCTGGTTCCTCGCCGGGCACCGCTCCACCGAGCCCGCCCAGTCGCACGCACTCGACGCGCTCGGCCTGGAGCCGCTCCTCGACCTCGGCCTTCGGCTGGGGGAGGGGTCCGGTGCCATGGCGGCAGTGCCGCTCGTGCGCTCGGCCGCCCTGCTCATGCGGGAGATGGCCCTCCTCACCGATCTCGTCGGCCAATGACGCGGCGCCGCAACCGAACCTCGCCTCGGTCATGATGTTCCCGTGACCGACCTGCCGCCACTGGCCGCCCTGCTCGAGCGGGCCCATGTCATCGCGATTCCGATGCGCGTGCGATTCCGCGGGGTCGACGTCCGCGAGGCGGTGGTCTTCGAGGGCCCCGCTGGTTGGGGCGAGTTCGCCCCCTTTCCCGAGTACGGCGACGAGGAGGCCGCCCGCTGGTTGGCAGCCGGAATCGAGGAGGCGTATGCCGCCCGGCCGGCTCCCGTGCGCGACGCGGTGCCGGTCAACGCCACGGTCCCAGCGGTCCAGCCGGAGCGGGTGCCCGAGGTGCTCTCCCGCTTCGAGGGCTGCACGACGGCCAAGATCAAGGTGGCCGAGCCGGGGCAGACGCTCCGGGATGACCTCAACCGGCTGGCCGCGGTCCGCGACGCGATGGGCCCGAACGCGCGGATCCGCATCGATGCCAACGGAGCGTGGGACGTCGAGACGGCCACGGAGGCACTGAGGAGGTCAGCGGTATACGGCATCGAATACGCGGAGCAACCCTGCGCCACTGTCGATGAGCTCGCCGACCTACGAACCGCCTTGGCCCGCAACGCGATCGACATACCCATTGCCGCGGACGAGTCGATCCGCAAGGCCGAGGACCCGATTCTCGTCGCCCGCAAGGGCGCCGCCGACCTCGTCGTCGTCAAGGTGGCGCCGCTGGGCGGCATCGTCCGTGCGTTGGAGATCGTGGAAGAGTGCGGGCTGCCCGCCGTCGTCTCCTCGGCGCTCGACACGAGCATCGGGATCTCCGCCGGCGTCGCGCTCGCGGCCGCACTCCCGGCGCTCGAGCACGCCTGCGGCCTGGGCACCGTGGGACTGTTCGCTCGCGACATCGCGGGGGAGCCGATGCGCCCCGAGGGCGGCCTGCTCCGACCGAGACGGGTCACGGCCGAGCCGGAGGCGCTCACCGCCCTCGCCGCAGCCCCCGAGCGGCGGCAATGGTGGCGTGAGCGCATGGCCCGCTGCCACGCGCTGCTCGATCACGCCGGAGTGCCGCGATGATCCAGGCCTGCCTCAACGGCGACCGGCATCCCAAGGCCCATCCCCGGTTGCCCGTCACTCCCGCTGACGTGGCGCGGGCCACCCGGGACGTCGTCGAGGCCGGCGCGTTCATGGTGCACGTCCATCCCCGTGACGAGCACGGGCTCGAGTCGCTCGCCGTCGAGCACGTCGTCGACACGGTGGACGCGATCCGTTCCCTCGTCCCCGATGTGGGCATCAGCGTCTCGACGCGGGACGGCATCGCGACGGACGAGCGGACGAAGCTCTCCCAGGTGTCGGCCTGGCCCGGCCCCGAGGAGGGCGGTCCGGACTGCGCGAATGTCAACTGGCATGAGCCCGGTGCCGTCCGACTGGCGGGGATCCTGCGCGCCAGAGGAATTGGCGTCGAAGCCGGGATCTGGACGCCCCACTCCGCGACCGCCTTCGTCTCGACGAACTGGCCCTGGCAGGTCGAACGCGTCCTCGTCGAGGTCATCCCCGGGCATACTCGTGGGAGCGACGGCGCCTGGGCCGCGGAGCGGATCCTGGCCGCGTTGGGCATGTCACCGGCCACGGTCCTCGTCCACGGCGAGCAGGCGTGGGCCTGGCCCGTGCTGCGGTGGGCGCAGCGGTCCGGCTACGACGTGCGGATCGGCCTCGAGGACACTCTCGTCATGCCGACCGGACGGGAGGCCCACGACAACGCCCAGCTCGTCGCGGAAGCGCTCAAGACCGGGGGCGGCGCTCCGACGCAGTGGCCGGTCCCGGATCCCCTCTGAGCCAGACGGATCGGGCGAGGTCGCGCAGGTGGTCGGCTTCCGCACGCCGCTCGCCTCGTGACACCGGGACCTCGATGAGCCGTATGCCGCTGGGCTGGGTCTCGAGGGCCGCCGCCAGGTGCTCCGGCTGGGTGATTCGCTCGTGGTCGATGCCGTGGGCCCGGCACAGCGCGGCAAGGTCGGTGTGGTGCGGGGTGCCGAAGACGCGCTCGAAGGCCGGAGCATAGGCGGGTGCCCCCTGTTCAAGACCGGCGAAGATCGCCCCGCCGTCGTCGTTGAGCACGACGAGGGTGACGTCGGGGCATGGCTCGTCCGGCCCGATGAGCAGGCCGTTCGTGTCGTGCAGGAGGGTGAGGTCCCCGAGGAAGGCGATGGTGCGTGACGCGCCTGCCCGGCCGAGGGCGATGCCGATGGCGGTCGAGACGGTGCCGTCGATGCCGGCGAGGCCGCGGTTGCCGACGACGAACCGGTGCTCGTGCGGTGGCCACGGGGTCGCCATGACGTCGAGGTCGCGAACGACGTTGGACGATCCGACGACGAGAGTCGTGTGCGCCGTGACCGCCTCGGCGACCACGGAAGCCACAGCCAACGGGGAGCCGGGTCGGCCCGCGACGGACTCGTCGATACGCGCCGAGAGGGCCTCATCGGCGGCACGCCAGCGCTCGAACCAGCCCGGCGCGGACTGCACACTCGACTGGGTGGGGGCCGGCGCCAGGGTCGGCACCTCGTCGACGATCGTCGCGATGCGGCCGGGGTCGGTCGCGGTGCCGGTGCGGTCGCGCACCGAGATGACCTCCAGGGCTGGGTCGGTGATGAGCCTCGTGACCGGACGCGACAGCGTGGGGTGGCCGATGACGATGACCCGCTCGATCTCGGCGCCCAGGCCGGTGCCGAGCAGCAGGCGGTAGGTGCGGATGGCCTGCCTGCCGATGCGGGCCCCGGACGTGGGCTCCGCGAGCAGCGGCCAGTTCGCGGCCTCGGCCAGGATGCGTGCGGCCGGCCCCGCGTCGTCACCGGCGACGACGACGGTGCGGGGCCCGAGGGCCAGTTCGGTCGGGCGCGCTGTTTCAGCCGCGGGTGGATTAGTGCGGTCGTGCGTGCCGATGGGCCGCGCTGTTTCAGCCGCGGGTGGATTGGTGCGGTCGGGGAGCGGAGCGGGGCCGGTCCACCAGGTGGCCGGATCGGGGTCCGGGGGCATCAGGTCGCCATGGAGCTGGACGTTGATCTGGCTGGGACCCACGCGGCAGCAGGCCTCGTGCGCAGCCGCCGCGACCGAGTCGAGTGGCGCATCCGGCACCAGGTCCACGACCGGCGCGAACCGGCCGAAGAGGCCCGCCTGGAACGTCGTCTGGTTCGCACCCGTGCCGCGGAGCCGCTCCGGACGGTCGGCCGAGACGACGACGACCTGAGCGCCGGTGTGGTGCGCCTCCATGACGGCGGGCAGCAGGTTGCCGACAGCCGTTCCGGAGGTCGTCACCACCGCAACCGGGCGCCGCGACCCCGTCGCCAGCCCGAGCGCGAGGAAGCCGGCCGACCGCTCGTCGACCCGCACGTGGAGGCGCAGGTCCCTTGCGGCGTCGGCCCGGTGGAGCACCAGGGCAAGGGGAGCGGAGCGCGACCCGGGAGCCAGGACGACGTCGCGAACCCCCTTGGCCCAGAGAGCCTGCACGAGAGCCAGCGACGTCGCGAAGGCACCGTTGGCTGGGAGCGAGCTCAGCGGCATACGGCCACTCAGTCGCTCGCGAGGGCGTCACGCATGGGGACGAGCTTGGCGTTCGACTCCGCGACCTCCGACTCCGGGTCGGACCCGGCCACGATGCCGCACCCGGCGTAGAGCCGGATCGTCGTCGGGTCGTCCGCGAGGATGGCCCCACTGCGCAGCGCGATGCCCCACGCGCCGTCACCCCGGGTGTCCATCCACCCGACCGGCCCGGCATAGCGCCCCCGGTCCATGTGCTCGAGCTCGGCAATGAGCGCGACGGCCGTGCTGGTGGGAGTGCCGCCGACCGCGGCGGACGGGTGGAGCGATGCGGCCAGCGTCAGCGACGACGCGTCGTCAGCGCCGACGGCGGCCACGTCGGTCGCAAGGTGCATGACGTTGGGCAGGTGGAGGACGAAAGGTGACTCCGGCACGTTCATCGACGAACAGTGCGGAGCGAGGGCCTCGGCGACCGAGCGGACGGCGTACTCGTGCTCCTCCAGGTCCTTCGACGAGCGGGCCAGCGACGCAGCAAGGGCAAGGTCCGCCTCGTCGTCGCCGGTCCGGCGGATCGTGCCCGCGAGCACCCGCGAGGTGATGAGGCCCTGGTCGCGGCGGACGAGCAGCTCGGGTGTCGCGCCGAGCAGCCCGGAGACGGCGAAGACCCACGTGTTCTCGTAGCGTTCCGCGAGCCGCCGCAGCACCCAGCGAGGGTCGATCGGCTCGCGTGCCGTCGCGATGAGGTCTCGCGCCAGGACCACCTTGTCGAGAGCGCCGGAGCTGATCCGCTCGACCGCCTCGGCGACCGCGTGGGCGTAGTCGCTCGGCGAGACGGCACCGTCGGCGAACGTCACGCCTGACGGCGGCGACGGTGGGGTCGCGATCGGAGGAGCCCCGAGCCGGGCCAGCTGCGGCTCGAGCGTCACCGACGTCACCCAGGTCCGGCCCTCGCGGCGACCGACGATGGTCGACGGCACGACGAGCCGGGCGGTCTCGTCGGAGTCATCCGCGAAGGGGAAGGACCCGAAGCAGACGAGGCCCGTGCCGGGGACGTCGACCTCGTCGCGCACCACCGCGCGGGCGGTCACCGCACGCCACCAGGCCTCCGCGTCGCGGAAGCGGCCGGCGCCGGTCGTGGAGCAGGCCAGCGCGCGGCCCCAGCCGACGAGGCCCTCGCCGCGGCGCACCCACGAGAAGACGTCGTCCTGCGCGGCCTCGGCGGGCAGGTGGGCCAGCAGCGGCTCGTCGCTGTCGAGGCGAGTGGTGCGCACGATCAGCGCCGGCGCAGCCGACGACGGGGACTCCCCGAGACTCTCGGGGGCGGGAAGCGAAGACATCGCCGGTAACTCTACGACCGCGGCGACCGGTGCGATGCCAACCCCGGGTGGAAGGATGGGCGCATGACTCGTGCCCAGCTCGACAAGCAGCCGGTCGACGTCGCGTCGATGTTCGACACCGTCGCCGACAAGTACGACGTCACCAACGACGTCATGACGGCGGGGATCGACCGGCTCTGGCGGCGCGCCGTCGTCAAGGCCGTCGACGCCAAGCGCGGTGAGCGCATCCTCGACATCGCTGCGGGGACCGGCACCTCGAGCGAGCCCTGGGCCGATCGTGAGATCGAGGTCGTGCCGGCCGACTTCAGCCTGGGGATGCTGCGGGTGGGACGGCGCAGACGCCCCGACATGGCCTTCACCGCTGCCGACGCGATGCGCCTGCCCTTCGCCGACGAGAGCTTCGATGTCGTGACGATCAGCTATGGGCTGCGCAACGTGGCCGACACGGAGGCGGCCCTGCGCGAGTTCCTCCGCGTCGCGAAGCCCGGTGGCCGGCTCGTCGTCTGCGAGTTCAGCCAGCCTGTCAACCGCGTCGTGCGAACGGTCTACGGCAATGTCGTGCTCCGGGTGCTGCCGAGCATCGCCCGGCGCACGGCGAGCAACCCGGAGTCCTACGTCTACCTCGCCGAGTCGATCCAGGACTGGCCTCCCCAGGGCGAGCTCGCGCGCCGGATCGAGCAGGCCGGGTGGTCGAGCGTCGGTTGGAAGAACCTGACGGGTGGGATCATCGCGCTCCACACAGCCGTGAAGAGATGAGCCGGTGGGGCTCGACTGCTGGGTAAGGGAGCCCCGACTGACAAGCTGGAGCCGCCGGGAGTAGGGTGCTCTGGAGTTCGTGAACTGATTCACAAGCAGCGCACGCAAGCATTCGGAACCTGCAGGGAGCCATGAGCACTACGAATGTCGACAGTCGGGTCGACACCGCAGACGTCATCGTCGTGGGAGCCGGTCCGGGTGGATCCGCGACGGCCGCCTACCTGGCGATGGCCGGCCTCGACGTGCTCCTCCTCGAGAAGACGCACTTCCCCCGGGAGAAGGTCTGCGGCGACGGCCTGACGCCTCGCGCGGTCCGCGAGCTGGTCAACCTCGGCATCCCGACACCCGAGGAGGACGGCTGGATCCGCAACAAGGGCCTGCGCATCATCGGTGCGGGCATGCGCCTCCAGCTCGACTGGCCGGAGAACTCCGCCTTCCCGCCCTACGGCCTGGTCCGCACCCGGATGGACTTCGACGACATCCTCGCCCAGCACGCGGTGAAGAACGGCGCCCGACTCATCCAGGGCGCCAACGTCACCGGACCCATCACCGACGCTCGTGGCTCCATCATCGGAGTCACGGCCAAGGCGGTCGACGAGAAGGGCCGCGCGACGGGAGAGACCCAGGAGTACCGGGCGCCCCTCGTCGTGGCCGCCGACGGGAACTCCTCCCGGCTGTCGCTGGCCATGGGTCGGGAGAAGCGCGACGACCGACCGATGGGGGTCGCCGTGCGGACCTACTACACGAGCCCGCGCAGCGACGACGACTACCTCGAGTCCTGGCTCGAGCTGTGGGCCAAGGACCCGTCCGGCAAGGACGTCCTGCTGCCCGGCTACGGCTGGATCTTCGGCGTCGGCGACGGCACGAGCAACGTCGGCCTCGGCATCCTCAACACCTCCAAGGCCTTCGGCAACGTCGACTACAAGGACGTCATGCGTCGCTGGGTCGCGACCATGCCGGAGGAGTGGACGTACAACGACGACACGATGACGCAGCCGATCCGCGGAGCCGCGCTGCCGATGGGCTTCAACCGGCAGCCGCACTATGCCGACGGCCTGCTGCTCGTCGGTGACTCCGGCGGCATGGTCAACCCGTTCAACGGCGAGGGCATCGCCTACGCGATGGAGTCGGGCCGGACGGCGGCCGAGGTCGTCGCGCACGCGTTCGCACGAGCCGACGCCGCGGGCCGGGAGCGCGTCCTCCAGTCGTACAACACGCGGATGAAGCAGGACCTCGGCGGCTACTACACGCTGGGCCGGCACTTCGCCACGATCATCGGCCAGCCAGACGTCATGCGGGTCATCACCCGGTACGGCCTGCCGCGCACGACGCTGATGAAGTTCATGCTCAAGGCCATGGCCAACCTGGCCGAGCCCGGCGGCAGAGGTGCGAGCGACCGCCTCATCAACGCCCTGTCGAAGCTCACTCCAGACGCATGAACACCACTGTGCCGTATGCCGCTGGGCTCGCTTCCCGGGAGCCCGTGACGTCGCGTGGGCGGTGGGCCTTGTGACCGGGAGCACAATCGTCGGAGACCCCCATAGGATGGGTGCGCCGTGCACCGTCAGCCAGCGTCGCCGCTGTTGCCACCGTTGCCACTGTTGCCAGGACCGAAAGGCAAGTGACCGAGGATGAACCCGTACGTCCCGATCCTGTTCATGCTGGGGCTCGGCTTCGCATTCGCAGCGTTGTCCGTCGGGACCTCGCTCGTCGTCGGGCCGAAGCGCTACAACCGCGCCAAGCTCGAGGCCTACGAGTGCGGCATCCAGCCGTCGCCGCACCCGGCCGGTGGCGGCCGCGTGCCGATCAAGTACTACCTGACGGCAATGCTCTTCATCATCTTCGACATCGAGGCGGTCTTCCTCTATCCGTTCGCCGTCGCCTTCAACCAGCTCGGCCTCTTCGCGCTCGTCGAGATGATCCTGTTCATCCTCGCCGTCTTCGTCGCCTACGCCTACGTGTGGCGGCGCGGCGGCCTGGAATGGGACTGAGAGCACACGGGAACCAAGGATCGCTAGGAGAAACCATTGGGCATCGAAGAGAAGCTCCCGGCCGGATTCGCGCTCTCGACCCTCGAAGGGCTCGCCGGCTACATGCGCAAGGCGTCGATGTGGCCGGTGACGTTCGGACTCGCGTGCTGCGCGATCGAGATGATGGCCGTCGGCACGCCGGACTACGACATCGCCCGCTTCGGCATGGAGCGGTTCTCCGCGACGCCGCGGCAGGCTGACCTCATGTTCGTCGCCGGGCGGGTGAGCCAGAAGATGGCCCCCGTCGTCCGGCAGATCTACGACCAGATGCCCAACCCGAAGTGGGTCATCTCCATGGGGGTCTGCGCCAGTTCTGGCGGCATGTTCAACAACTACGCGATCGTCCAGGGCGTCGACCACATCATCCCGGTCGACATCTACCTGCCCGGCTGTCCGCCCCGGCCGCAGATGCTGCTCAACGCGATCATCGAGCTGCACAAGCAGGTCGAGAGCATGCCACTCGGAGTCAACCGGGAGAAGGCAGCCCGGGCTGCCGAGGAGGCGGCGCTGCGGGCGACGCCGACGCACCAGATGAAGGGGCTGTTGGCATGACGAATGACGACACGACCAAGAGCGACGTCGTCACGAATCCCGAGAAGATGCAGGAGGGCGGCCTGACGCCGGGCGAGCTCGAGCTCTCGCGGGTCGACTCCGCAGCTGTGGAGCCCGGTGAGACGACGCCCGAGGTCGTCGGCTACCGCCAGGGCATGTTCGGTCCGTCGCTTGGCGGCGACACCTCCGGCTACGGTCTGCTCCGCCGGCCCGTCCTCGTCGCCGGCGAGACCGCCCGTCCCTACGGCGGCTACTTCGACGACATCGCCGACTCCCTCGAGCGGGGACTCGCCGAAGGGCCAGCGTCCTTCGACGAAGCGGTCGCCGCCGTCGTCGTGGACCGTGGCGAGATGACGCTCAACGTCAACCGCGAACACCTCCCGGCCGTCGCCCGCGTCCTGCGCGACGACCCAGCCCTGCGCTTCGAGATCTGCACCGGCGTGTCCGGAGTGCACTACCCCGACCGCGCGGGCGAGGAGCTGCACGCGGTCTACCACTTCCTGTCGATCACCAACGGCAGCAAGCGGGTCCGCGTCGAGGTGTCCTGCCCGGACGACGACCCGCACATCCCCTCCATCGTCGAGATCTACCCGGCCAACGACTGGCACGAGCGCGAGACGTGGGACTTCTTCGGGATCCAGTTCGACGGCCACCCGGCCCTGACCCGGATCCTCATGCCCGACGACTGGCCGGGCCACCCCCAGCGCAAGGACTACCCCCTCGGCGGCATCCCGGTCGAGTACAAGGGCGCGACCATCCCGCCGCCCGACCAGCGGAGGTCATACAGCTGATGAGCACCAACACCGACACGAACGCCGACAGGGACGAGGAGCACACCGTCTTCGGTACGAGCCCGGGCCTCGACCCAAGGCTCGGTGGCGACCCCTACGCGACGACGGCTGCCGACGAGGCTGCCGCAGGAGACGCGCCGGTCTTCAACGCGTCCGGCGGCGACTGGTACAGCGTCGTCGACGAGGCCACCGCGCTGCACGAGGAGCGGGTCGTCGTCAACATGGGTCCGCAGCACCCGTCGACGCACGGCGTGCTGCGGCTCATTCTCGAGCTCGACGGCGAGACGGTCACCGAGGCCCGCGCGGGCATCGGCTACCTCCACACCGGGATCGAGAAGAACATGGAGTTCCGCACCTGGGTGCAGGGCGTCACGTTCTGCACCCGGATGGACTACCTGACGCCGATGTTCCAGGAGACGGCGTACTGTCTCGCGATCGAGAAGCTGCTCGGCATCACCGACGACGTCCCCGAGCGCGCCAGCGTGCTCCGGGTCCTCATGATGGAGCTCACCCGGATCAGCTCGCACCTGGTCTGCATCGGCACCGGTGGCATGGAGATGGGCGCGACGACGGTCATGACCGTCGGGTTCCGCGAGCGCGAGCGCATCCTCAGCATCTTCGAGATGGTCACCGGCCTACGGATGAACAATGCCTACATCCGCCCGGGCGGTGTCGCCCAGGACCTGCCGCCCGGGGCGATCGACGCCCTGCGCGAGATGGTTCCCAAGGTGCGCAAGGGAATCGGGGAGCTCGAGGCCCTGCTCAACGAGAACCCGATCGTCAAGGGCCGCATGGTCGATGTCGGCATCCTCAACCTCGCCGGCTGCATGGCCCTGGGCATCACCGGGCCGGTGCTCCGGTCGACCGGGCTGCCGCACGACCTGCGCAAGAGCGAGCCGTACTGCGGCTACGAGACCTACGACTTCGACGTCATCACGCGCACCAGCTCGGATGCCTACGGTCGCCTCCGAGTCCGCATCGACGAGATGTACGAGTCGCTCAAGATCGTCGAGCAGTGCGCCGACCGGCTGCAGAAGTCCGAGGGCAGCCAGGGCTCCGTCATGGTCGCGGACAAGAAGATCGCGTGGCCGGCGCAGCTGGCCCTGGGCGGTGACGGGCTCGGCAACAGCCTCGACCACATCCGCGAGATCATGGGCACCTCGATGGAGTCCCTCATCCACCACTTCAAGCTGGTCACCGAGGGCTTCCGGGTGCCGCCCGGCCAGGCCTATGTCGCCGTGGAGTCGGCCAAGGGCGAGCTGGCCTGCCACCTCGTCTCGGACGGTGGCACGCGTCCCTACCGTGCCCACTTCCGCGACCCGAGCTTCAACAACCTCCAGGCTGTCGCCGCGATGTGTGAGGGCGGCCAGATGGCCGATGTCATCGTCGCCGTTGCCTCGATCGACCCCGTGATGGGAGGAGTGGACCGCTGATGTCCGCCAACGACACGTCCCACGTCTCCGGGTTCCTGCATGTCAGCCCGGAGTCCAAGGAGCCGTATGCGCCCGAGGTCCTCGCCGGACTTCGCGCCGACGCCGCCGAGGTCATCGCGCGCTATCCGCAGAAGCGTTCGGCCCTGATCCCGCTGCTCCACCTGGTCCAGTCGGTCGATGGCTACGTCACCGGCAGGGGAGTGTCGCTCTGTGCGGAGCTGCTCGACCTCACCGAGGCCGAGGTCAGCGGCGTCGCGACGTTCTACACGCAGTACAAGCGCCACCCGAACGGCGAGTACACGGTCGGGGTCTGCACCAACACGCTCTGCGCGATCATGGGCGGCGACGTCATCTTCGACACCGTCTCCGAGCACCTCGGCATCGGGCACGACGAGACGACCGAGGATGGCAAGGTCACCCTCGAGCGGATCGAGTGCAACGCCGCGTGTGACTTCGCCCCGGTCGTCATGACGAACTGGGAGTTCTTCGACAACCAGACGCCCGAGAGCACCGTGCAGCTCGTCGACGACCTCCGGGCGGGCAAGGACGTCAAGCCGACCCGCGGTCCCGACCGGGTCTGCACCTTCAAGCAGGTCTCCCGGGTCCTCGCCGGCTTCCCGGACGGCCTCGCCGACCAGGGACCGGGCGCCGGGCCCGCCTCGCTGCTCGGGCTGCGCATCGCCAAGGAGCACGGCTGGGTGGCTCCGCAGGGCGATACCGGCTCGACCTCCGACGGGTCCTCTACATCCGCAACGGACGGGAAGGACGGCTCGAAGTGACCGACACACTGACCCCGATCCTCACCAGGCTGTGGGACGAGCCCCAGTCCTGGACCTTGGCGACCTACGAGCGGCACGACGGCTACAAGGGACTGCGCAAGGCGCTCGGCATGACCCCCGCGGAGGTCCTCGATGCGGTCAAGGACTCGAGCATCCGCGGACGCGGTGGTGCCGGGTTCCCGACGGGCCTCAAGTGGTCGTTCATGAGCCCTCCCGACGGCGGTCCGCGCTACCTCGTCGTCAACGCCGACGAGTCCGAGCCCGGCACGTGCAAGGACATCCCGCTCATGATGGCCAACCCCCACGCGCTCATCGAGGGGGTCATCATCAGCTCCTACGCGATCGACTGCGAGCACGCGTTCATCTACCTGCGCGGTGAGGTCGTCCACGTCTACCGCCGCCTGCTGCGCGCCGTGGAGGAGGCCCGGGCGGCCGGCTACCTCGGCGACGACGTCGGCGGCAAGGGCGTCAAGGTCAACATCACCGTCCACGCCGGCGCCGGCGCCTACATCTGTGGTGAGGAGACCGCGCTGCTCGACTCGCTCGAGGGCCGTCGCGGCCAGCCGCGCCTCAAGCCGCCGTTCCCCGGAGCGGCCGGCCTCTATGCCCGGCCGACGTCGGTCAACAATGTCGAGTCGATCGCCTCGGTGCCGGGGATCATCCTCGAGGGCCCCGACTGGTTCAAGGGCATGGGCACCGAGAAGTCCACCGGCTTCGGGATCTTCAGCCTCTCCGGCCACGTCGCGAACCCGGGGCAGTTCGAGGCCCCGCTCGGCATCACGATGCGCGAGCTCGTCGACCTCGCGGGCGGGATGCGCCAGGGCCACCAGCTCAAGTTCTGGACGCCGGGCGGCTCGTCGACCCCGATCTTCACGGACCAGCACCTCGACGTGCCGCTCGACTTCGACTCGGTCGCGGCCGCCGGCTCGATGCTCGGCACGCGCGCCCTCCAGGTCTTCGACGAGACGGTCTCGGTCGTCCGCGCCGTCTCGCGCTGGACGGACTTCTACGCGCACGAGTCGTGCGGGAAGTGCACCCCGTGCCGCGAGGGCACGTGGTGGCTGCGCCAGATCATGACCCGCATCGAGAACGGCCAAGGCACGCAGGACGACATCGACAAGCTCGTCGACATCTGCGACAACATCCTCGGGCGCAGCTTCTGCGCCCTCGGTGACGCGGCCACGAGCCCGATCACCTCCGCCATCAAGTACTTCCGTGAGGAGTTCGAGGCCGGCATGCACACCCCGGCGCACGTCCTCTTCCCGCCGGAGAAGTCGGTTCTCTTCAAAGTTCCGGATGTCAAGACCAAGGAGCCCAGCGGGATGGTGACCGCATGACCGCCACCTCGACCAACACTGCCGCCGGCACAGGCGCCCCGGTCAACCCGGACCTCGTGGCCCTGACGATCGACGGCATCGACGTCAGCGTCCCCAAGGGCACGCTTGTCATCCGTGCCGCCGAGACGGTCGGCATCGAGATCCCGCGCTTCTGCGACCACCCGCTCCTCGACCCGGTCGGTGCGTGCCGTCAGTGTCTCGTCGACATCGCCCTCCCGGACAAGGAGGGCGTCGCGCGGCCGATGCCGAAGCCGCAGGCGTCGTGCACCATCACGGTGTCTCCAGGGATGGTCGTCAACACGCAGCACACCTCCGCCGTGGCCGACAAGGCGCAGCACGGCCAGATGGAGTTCCTCCTCATCAACCACCCGCTCGACTGCCCGGTCTGTGACAAGGGCGGTGAGTGCCCGCTGCAGAACCAGGCGATGAGCAACGGGCGGGCCGTGTCCCGCTTCGAGGACGTCAAGCGCACCTATCCCAAGCCGATCAACATCAGCTCGCAGGTCCTGCTCGACCGGGAGCGGTGCATCCTGTGCGCACGCTGCACCCGGTTCTCCGACCAGATCGCCGGTGACCCGTTCATCGCCCTGGTCGAGCGGGGCGCGCTGCAGCAGGTGGGCATCTACGAGGAGCAGCCGTTCGAGAGCTACTTCTCCGGCAACACCGTCCAGATCTGCCCCGTCGGCGCGCTCACCGGTGCGGCGTACCGCTTCCGCAGCCGGCCCTTCGACCTCGTCTCGACCTCGTCGGCCTGCGAGCACTGCGCGAGCGGCTGCGCGATCCGCACCGACCACCGCCGTGGGGTCGTGCTGCGCCGCATGGCCCTGCGCGACCCGGACGTCAACGAGGAGTGGAACTGCGACAAGGGCCGCTGGGCCTTCACCTATGCCACGCAGCCGGACCGCCTCCAGTTCCCGATGGTCCGTCAGGCGGACGGCGAGCTCAAGGTGGTCGGTTGGCCCGAAGCCCTCGCCGCAGCGGCCGCCGGCCTGTCGAGGTCGAGGGCCGCGGGTGTCCTCGTCGGCGGGCGCGTCTCCACCGAGGACGCCTACGCCTACGGCAAGTTCGCCCGCGTCGTGCTGGGCACGAACGACATCGACTTCCGGGCCCGGCCCCACTCCGCAGAGGAGGTCGCCTTCCTCGCGCAGCACGTTGCGGCCACCGGCCCCGCTGGCGGGGCGGTGACCTATGCCGACCTCGAGCGGGCAGGGACGGTGCTCCTCGTCGGCCTCGAGCCCGAGGACGAGAGCCCGATCGTCTTCCTGCGCCTGCGGAAGGCGTTCCGCCACAACAAGACCAAGGTGTATGCCGCTGGGCCGGCTCCCACGCGGGGGCTTGCCAAGATGGGTGGCACACTCCTTCCGACCGCGCCCGGCAGGGAGTCGGCCGTGCTGCGTGACCTCCGCTCGAGTGAGGTCGGCAGCGCCGCACGTGACGGTCTGGCGGAGGCAGGCATCATTCTCGTCGGTGAGCGGGCGGCCACGTCGCCCGGTGCGCTCTCGGCCGCCGCGCAGCTCGCCGCCGAGACCGGTGCCCGCCTGGCGTGGGTGCCCCGTCGCGCGGGCGAGCGCGGAGCCCTCGAGGCGGGCGCGCTCGGCGCGCTCCTTCCCGGGGGCCGCCCGACGACCGACGCTTCGGCCCGGGGCGAGGTGGCAGCGGTGTGGGAGGTCCCAGGGCTGCCCGCAAGCCCGGCCCGCGACACCGCAGGCATCATCGCAGCGGCCGCATCCGGCGAGCTGGATGCGCTCGTCGTCGGTGGGGTCGACCCGGCAGACCTCGGTCTCAGCGACACGAGGAATGCCCTCGAGCGGGCCTTCGTCGTCTCCCTCGAGCTGCGCGAGTCCGACGTCACGCCGTTCGCGGACGTGGTGCTCCCCGTGGCGGCGCAGGCCGAGAAGCAAGGCTCCTACGTCAACTGGGAGGGGCGGATCCGTCCCTTCGAGCTTGCGCTCACGACGAACCACGTCAGCGACCACCGAGCGCTCGACATGCTCGCCGGTGAGCTCGGCCACTTCCTGGAGACCGGGACGAAGCGCCAGATCCACGACCAGTTCGAGGCGCTCGGGCCCTGGTCCGGCCAGAGGGGTGTCTCGGCGTCCGGCCAGGCGGAGGCGGCTCCGGTCGTCGGGGATGGTCTCGGCGACCACGTGCTCGCGACGTGGCCGACGCTGCTCGACCGTGGCCGGATGCAGGACGGCGAGCCGTTCCTCGCCGGAACCGCGCGTCGGGCGATGGCGCACCTCTCCCCGGCTTCCGCCGAGCGGCTCGGAGTCGCCGACGGCAGCGACGTGACGGTGACCGGTCCGCGCGGGAGCGTCACCGTGCCCGTCGCCGTGGTCGACGGCATGGTCGACGGTGTCGTGTGGCTCCCGACGAACTCCGAGGGTGTCTCGGTGCGGTCCGGGCTCGGCTCCCAGGCCGGGCACCGGGTCTCGGTGACCGCGGCGACCAACCCAGCCGACCACACGAAGGGTGGCGTCGCATGACACTCAGCTCAGCGGCATACGGCCTCGTCACTACGCTGCCGGCGACCGAGAACCCCTCCGCGGACTTCAGCGACACGCCCCTCTGGCTCTCGCTGATCAAGGCCGTCCTGATCTTCGTCTACCTGCTGCTCTCGACCCTGATCGTCATCTGGTTCGAGCGTCGCATCATCGGGCGGATGCAGCAGCGTCCCGGCCCGAACCGCAACGGTCCCTTCGGCCTGCTCCAGACGCTCGCCGACGGCATGAAGTCGATGCTGAAGGAGGACATCGCGCCGGCGAACGCCGACCACAAGATCTACCGGGCCGCAGCCCTCATCACAGCGACGATGGCGTTCGTGGCGTTCGCCATCATCCCGCTCGGCGGCACCGTGTCGATGTTCGGCCACGAGACGCCACTGCAGCTGACCGACGTTCCGGTTGCGGTGATCCTCGTGCTCGCCGTCGCGTCGGTCGGGGTCTATGGCATCGTCCTCGCCGGCTGGAGCTCCGGCTCGACCTATCCGCTCCTGGGCGGCCTGCGCTCGACGGCGCAGGTCATCTCCTACGAGATCGCCATGGGTCTGGCGCTCGTCGCGGTCTTCCTCTACAGCGGGTCGATGTCGACGTCGCAGATCGTCGATGCCCAGAGCTCGCTCTGGTACATCCTCCCGGCGTTCTTCAGCTTCGTCGTCTACGTCATCACGATGGTCGGCGAGACCAACCGACTGCCCGTCGACCTGGCCGAGGGCGAGGGCGAGATCGTCGGTGGCTTCCACACCGAGTACTCCGGCATGACGTTCGCGATGTTCTACCTCGGCGAGTACGTCAACATGTTCACCGTGTCGGCGCTGGCCACGACGATGTTCCTCGGCGGTCCTGCGGCGCCACCGCTCATCTCCGCCATCGGCGACGGCACGTTCGCGGGCGGCTGGTGGGGCCTGCTGTGGTTCACCCTCAAGATGTGGCTGTTCATGTGGTTCTTCGTGTGGCTGCGTGGGTCGCTGCCCCGAACCCGCTACGACCAGTTCATGCGGTTCGGCTGGAAGTTCCTCATCCCCGTCACGCTCGCCTGGATCGTCGCGGTCGCCTTCATCCGCGGCGCGCAGCTCGGCTTCCTCGGTGACGAGACCGTGACGATCGCCGGCCTGTCCTTCAACCGGGCGACGCTCATCCTCATCAGCGTCGTCGCCGTCCTCGCCCTCATCATCACGTGGGTCTGGGGCGACCGGGTCGATGCGCGGCGGGCCGAAGTCGACACGGCACCACCGGACGAGATCGACCCGTTCGCGGAGGGCTACCCCGTCCCACCGCTGCCCGGGCAGCGGCTGCGCGAGCCCGCTCGGGCGGACCGCGTGCTCGCGGGTTCGGCAGGCGGGCGTGGCACGACCGTGCGCGGCACCGCGTCGCCCACCTCGCCCACGTCGTCCACGACGGATCCGGACGACACCCTCGACGCCACTCCCGGCGACACCCCGGACGGCACCCCCGGCAAGGAGGAGACCCATGGCTGACGAGAACGTCAGCAAGGACAACGAGCGGAAGGGCAAGGGAGCCTTCGCGGACTTCTTCGCCCCTGTCGCCGGTTTCGGCGTGTCCTTCTCGACGATGTTCCGCAAGGTCGCGACGGAGGAGTACCCGGAGAAGCCGCGCCCGACCCAGCCGCGGTTCCACGGCCGCCACCAGCTCAACCGTCACCCGGACGGCCTCGAGAAGTGCGTCGGCTGCGAGCTGTGCGCCTGGGCCTGTCCGGCCGACGCGATCCTCGTCGAGGGAGCGGACAACGACGACACCCCGCTCGAGCAGGGTGGCAAGGGTCGGTTCAGCCCCGGTGAGCGTTACGGGCGCGTCTACCAGATCAACTACCTGCGCTGCATCTTCTGCGGCCTGTGCATCGAGGCCTGTCCGACGCGCGCCCTGACCATGACCAACTTCTACGAGCTGGCCGACAACAACCGGGGCGACCTGATCTTCACCAAGGACCAGCTCCTCGCGCCGCTCCAGGAGGGCATGCTCGAGCCGCCGTTCCCGATGGCCGACGGCCTGGAGGAGCGCGACTACTACCAGGGCAAGGTCACCGGACCGACGGCTCCCCAACGCGACTACGTCAGCGCCCGGGAGTCCCGAGTGGTGGTGGACGAGAGCCCGCTGGCCCACGACGAACCGGGCAACATCGCAGCGAGCGAGCCCGGCGAGCATGACGTCGTCCACACGACGGCGCCCACGGCCGCGCAGACCCGGGAAGGGGCGAACCCGTGACCTCCTCCGCTGAAGCCGCATTGTTCTGGGTGCTCGCACCCATCTCGGTCCTCGCCGCACTCGGTCTGGTCTTCGCCCGGAAGGCGGTTCACGCCGCCATCGGGATGGCCATCACCATGACGTCCCTCGGCGTCTTCTACCTCGCGCAGAAGGCCGACTTCCTCGGCGTCATCCAGGTGTTCGTCTACACCGGTGCCGTCATGATGCTCTTCCTCTTCGTCATCATGCTCGTCGGCGTGGACTCGTCCGACTCGCTCGTCGAGACGATCAAGGGCCACCGGTGGATCTCGATGCTCGTCGCACTCGGGCTCATCGGGCTGCTCGTCTCGACGATCGGTTCGGCCAGCTTCGACGAGGCCACCGTGCAGGCCGGGATGGATCGTCTCGAGTCGAGCAACGCCACGACCGGCAACATCACCGGCATCGCGAACCTCATCTTCGGACAGTACGTCTGGATCTTCGAGGTCCTGTCGGCCGTGCTCATCACCGCGGCTGTCGCCGCGATGGTCCTCGCACACCGTGAGCGCCTCGCTCCGAAGCTGACCCAGGCCCAATGGGCGGCGAAGCGGGTTCGGGACAACACGTTCGTCGCCGGGCTCCCGGCGCCCGGCGTCTACGCCCGCCACAACGCGGTCGACACACCGGCCCTGCTGCCCGACGGCACGCCCAGCAAGGAATCCGTCTCCCGGGTGCTCGTCGCCCGCGAGCAGGTCGCCCGTCCGGACGAATTCCTCGACGTCGAGCGTCACATCGTCGAGGCCGCCCAGGCAGAGCGTGACGCTGCCCGGGGCGGGACTCGTTCCCGCCGGTCGGTTGGCCCAGAGGAGGGTGCAGACCAGTGAGCCCGGTTCACTACATCTACCTGTCGATCGTGCTGTTCTCGATCGGGACCGCGACGGTGCTGCTGCGACGCAACGCGATCATCGTGTTCATGGGCGTCGAGCTGATGCTCAACGCCACGAACCTCTCGCTCGTGACGTTCGCGAGGATCCACGGCGCGCTGGACGGCCAGATCATGGCGCTCTTCGTCATGGTCGTCGCCGCCGCCGAGGTCGTCGTCGGCCTGGCCATCATCATGGCCATCTTCCGTGCTCGACGGTCGGCCTCGGTCGACGACGCCAACCTGCTCAAGCTGTAAGGGAGCCCTCACTCGATGTCAACAGGCATGGGATACCTCTTCGAGACGTCCGGCACGTATGCCGCTGGGCTGGCCACGCACGCCGGCGAAGTGCACGCTGCCAGCGGGGTCACGTCGTTCGCGTGGCTGCTCATCGCGCTGCCCATGCTCGGCGCTGCGCTGCTCCTCTTCGGCGGGCGTCGCACCGACGGCTTCGGCCCGGTGCTCGCCACGGCGCTGTCCTGGGGATCGTTCGTCGTCGGCGCGCTGATCTTCATCCAGATGCTCGGCCAGGACGCCGAGAACCGGTCGTCGACGGTGCACCTGTTCAACTTCGTCACCGCCGGGTCGTTCTCCGCGGACGCGTCGCTGCTCGTGGACCAGCTCTCGATCGCCTTCGCGCTGCTCATCACCTTCGTCGGGTCGCTCATCCACGTGTACTCCCTCGGGTACATGGAGGGTGACCCCGACAAGAGGCGCTTCTTCGGCTACCTCAACCTCTTCGTCGCAGCCATGTTGCTGCTCGTGCTCGCCGACAACTACCTGCTCCTGTACGTCGGCTGGGAGGGTGTCGGCCTGGCGTCGTACCTGCTCATCGGCTTCTGGAACTGGAACCCGGCCTACGCGACCGCGGCAAACAAGGCCTTCGTCGCCAACCGGGTCGGGGACTTCGGCCTGTCGGTCGCCATCATCCTGATGTTCTTCCACTTCGGGGCGGTGGACTTCCAGACCGTCCTCGGGGCGGCCGGCAGCGAGGCCAACCAGGCGTTCATGACGGCCATCGGCCTGATGCTGCTGCTCGGAGCGTGCGGCAAGTCGGCCCAGTTCCCCCTGCAGAGCTGGCTCGGCGACGCCATGGCCGGTCCGACACCGGTGTCTGCCCTGATCCACGCGGCGACGATGGTGACCGCTGGCGTGTACCTCGTCGTGCGCTCCGGCCCGATCTTCGAGGCCTCGCCCAACGCCCAGCTCGCCGTCGTGATCGTCGGCGCGATCACGCTGCTGTTCGGGGCCATCGTCGGGTGCGCCAAGGACGACATCAAGAAGGCCCTCGCCGCCTCGACGATGTCGCAGATCGGCTACATGATGCTTGCTGCCGGGCTCGGCCCGATCGGCTACGCCTTCGCGATCTTCCACCTGCTCACCCACGGCTTCTTCAAGGCCGGGATGTTCCTTGGAGCCGGATCGGTCATGCACGGCATGAACGACCAGGTCGACATGCGCCGGTTCGGCGGCCTGTCCGGGGTCATGAAGATCACCTGGGCCACTTTCGCTCTCGGCTGGCTCGCGATCATCGGTGTCCCACCGTTCTCCGGCTTCTGGTCGAAGGACCAGATCATCGAGGCCGCCTTCATCGGCGAGGGTTGGCGCCCCTGGGTCTTCGGCGGGGCCGCCCTCATCGGAGCCGGGATCACGGCCTTCTACATGTCCCGCCTGTTCTTCATGACCTTCCACGGCAAGAAGCGCTGGACCGATGACGTCCACCCGCACGAGTCAGGCAGCCTGATGACGGTGCCGATGATGGTGCTCGCCGTCGGCTCGGCCTTCCTCGGCCTCATCATCGGCCCGACGGGCCTGTTCACCTCCTGGCTCGAGCCGGTGACCGGCGCCGCGCCAGAGGAGCACCCGGTCCTGTCGGTGCCGGTCATCGTGGCGCTGACCCTGATCCTCGTGGTCGGTGGCGTCGCCTACGCCTGGCTGCGGTACTGGCGCGACGACGTGCCGTTGCTGGCCCCTGCGGGGTCGATGCTGACCCAAGCAGCCCGCAAGGACCTCTATCAGGACCAGGTCAACGAGGCCCTGCTCATGCGCCCCGGCATCCACCTGACCCGCTCGCTCGTCTTCCTCGACGGCAAGGGAGTCGACGGCGGCGCCGGCGGGCTCGCTGCGCTGATCGGCGGGACCTCGTCCCGACTGCGCAGGATCCAGAACGGCTTCGCGCGCTCCTACGCCCTGACGATGCTCGCCGGTGTCGTCGCCATCCTCGGTGCACTGTGGGTGATCTCCTGATGAACGAATCGACCACCGCGATGTCCACGATCCCGTGGCTCACGATCCTGGCCGCGCTGCCGCTGCTCGGATCGCTCGTCGTGGCGTTCGCGCCGGGAACCGTCGAGAACGCCAAGCGCATCGCGCTCGGCACCTCGATCGTCACCCTCGCCGTCGGAGTCGTCGCCGCGCTGCAGTACGACACCGGGTCATCGGCACAGTTCCAGCTCGGCGAGTACGCCGAGTGGATCCCGCAGCTCGGCGTCAGCTACTCCATGGGTGTCGACGGGATCGCACTCGTGCTCATCATCATGGCGCTGGTCCTCACGCCCATCTGCCTGCTCGCGGCGTGGCACGACGTGCCCGACGAGGGGGACGCCGTCAGTGCACGCCGCGCCAAGGCCTACTTCGCACTGCTGCTCTCGCTCGAGACGTTCATGGTCGGCGTGTTCGCCGCAACCGACGTGTTCCTCTTCTACGTCTTCTTCGAGGCGATGCTGATCCCGGTGTACTTCCTCATCGGTCGCTTCGGCGGACCCCGCCGCCAGTACGCCGCGATGAAGTTCCTGCTCTTCTCGCTCGCGGGCGGGCTCATCATGCTCGTGGCCGTCATCGCGGTCTACCTGCAGGGACCGGGTGGAGCGGACGGCTTCCTCGTCGCCAAGCTCACCGGCCTCGACATCGACCCCACGACGGAGCGCCTGCTCTTCGCCGGCTTCTTCCTCGCCTTCGCGGTCAAGGCCCCCATGGTCCCCGTGCACACGTGGCTGCCGGATGCCGCCACCGAGGCGACGCCTGCGACGGCGACGATCCTCGTGGGCGTGCTCGACAAGGTTGGCACCTTCGGGATGATCCGCTTCTGCCTCCAGCTCTTCCCGGGAGCGAGCGAGTGGGCGACGCCCTTCGTGATCGCACTTGCGGTCATCTCGGTGCTGTACGGGGCGCTGCTCGCCATCGGCCAGACCGACATGATGCGCCTGATCGCCTACACCTCCGTGAGCCACTTCGGCTTCATCGTGCTGGGGATCTTCGCGTTCACCAACGTCGGCGGTGCCGGCTCGTCGCTCTACATGCTCAACCACGGGTTCTCTACGGCGGCCCTGTTCCTCTTCGCCGCCATGCTCGTGCACCGGCGCGGGAGCAAGCGCATTCCCGACTACGGCGGCTGGCAGCGTGTCACGCCGGGCCTGGCCGGGATCTTCCTCGTCGCCAGCATGTCGGGCCTGGCCCTACCGGGGCTGGCGAGCTTCGTGTCGGAGTTCCTCGTCTACGTCGGGACCTATCGGACGCAGCCCGTGGCAGCGGTTCTGGCCACCAGCGGCATCATCCTGGCCGCCCTCTACATGCTGCTCATGTACAAGCGCGTCATGACCGGTCCGAAGCCGGAGTCGCTGGCGCTCGACCCCGGCCTGGTCGACGAGCGATGGCGCAAGTCCTCCGGGGGCACGGTGATCGCCGACCTGTCGCTGCGGGAGAAGCTCGTCGCCGCACCGCTGATCGCGGCGTTCCTCGTGCTCGGGTTCTATCCGAACCTGGCCCTGGACGTCATCAACCCGGCCGTCGACACGTCCCTGTCGCACGTCTCGACCGCTGACACGTCACCACCCGCGGCGGATGCCGCGGTTGAAGGGAGCTCGAAGTGACCGCCGCCGCTCCGCTCGCGGTGCCGACCGCCTTCCAGCAGGCACAGGTCGACTACGTCGCCATCCTGCCGTTCCTCGTCGTCCTGGGCGCGGCGGTGATCGGGGTCATCATCGAGGCGTTCGCTCCGCGAGAGCGACGCTTCGTCACCCAGACCACCCTCGCTGTCGTCGCCCTGCTCGGCGCTTTCGTCGCGGTCCTCGTGGCCGTGAACCACCAGGGCTACACGATGGGGATCACCGACGAGGCATCCGGCCGCAAGCTGTTCGCCCTGACCGTCGACGGGCCCGCCCTCTTCATGCAGGGCACCATCGTCCTGATGGGAGTGCTCGGCATCCTCACCATGGCCGAACGGCTCGGTGGTGTCGGGCCGGACGCGTTCACGCCGAGTGGCGCCTCGACCCCGGGGTCGGCGGTCGAGGCGGCTGCGACCCGCGCGGGTGCGCTCACCTCGGAGGTCTTCCCGCTCGCGATGTTCGCGATCGCAGGGATGATGCTCTTCCCGACGACGAACGACCTCATCGGCATGTTCGTTGCCCTCGAGGTGCTCTCCCTGCCGCTCTACGTCCTCACCGGCCTCGCGCGCCGGCGCCGCCTGCTCTCCCAGGAGGCGTCGCTCAAGTACTTCCTGCTCGGATCGTTCAGCTCGGCGTTCTTCCTCTTCGGCACGGCCCTGCTCTACGGGTACGCGGGCTCGGTGTACTTCGCCGACCTCAGCGCCGCGATCGCGGCCGGTCCCCTGGCGATGAACGGCCTGCTCGTCCCGGGAGCCTTCCTCGTCTTCGTCGGCCTGCTGTTCAAGGTCGGCGCCGTGCCGTTCCATGCCTGGACACCGGACGTCTACCAGGGCGCCCCGACGCCTGTCACCGGCTTCATGGCTGCGGCCACCAAGGCGGCCGCGTTCGGCGCCATCCTGCGGCTGGCCTACGTCGGTCTCGACACCGCCCGGTGGGAGTGGACGAACGCGCTTGTCGTCGTCGCCCTGCTCACCATGGTCGTCGGATCGGTGCTCTCCGTGACGCAGACGGACATGAAGCGACTGCTGGCCTACTCGTCGATCGCACACGCGGGCTTCATCCTCGTCGGCGTCCTCGCCTTCGACCGCAAGGGCATCAGCTCCGTGCTGTTCTACCTCGTCGCCTACGGGTTCGCCACGATCGCAGCGTTCGCCATCGTCAACCTGGTGCGCCAGGACGGCTCAGAGGCGACGCACCTGTCGCAGTGGGCCGGTCTGGGCAAGCGCTACCCGGTGGTCGCTGGAGCGTTCGCCTTCCTCATGCTCGCGTTCGCCGGCATCCCGCTCACCTCGGGCTTCGTCTCGAAGTTCGCCGTGTTCTCCGCGGCCATCGGGTCGGGAGGGGCCACCGGCACCGTGCTCGCCGTCGTCGGGGTCATCTGCTCCGCCATCACGGTCTTCGTCTACGCCAGGGTCATCGTGCTGATGTTCTTCAGCGAGCCGCCCGGCGACTCCGTCGTGGTCGTCACGCCCTCGATCGGGACGACGTTCTCCATCGCCGTGGGGACGATGATCACCCTCGCCCTCGGGGTCCTCCCCTCGGCGTTGCTGGACCTCACCGACCGAGCCTCGCAGTTCGTCCGCTGACCCAACCGAGGTCTGCGGCCCAAGCCCCAGGAAGTCCATGACGACGCACGCCACCCCGCCGCTCCTTCGCATTCCCGGTGCCACGCCGGAGCTGGCGGCACACCTGCAGGACGGGCTCGCCCGGGTCGACGCCCTCCTTCGCGAGGTCGTCGACCACGAGGATCCGTTCATCGCGGCCGCCTCCGCGCACCTCGCACAGGCGGGTGGCAAGCGTTTCCGACCGCTCCTCACCTTCCTGGCCGCTGAGCTCGGTGCCGGCATCAACGAGGACGTGGTGCGGGCCGCCGCGGGTGTCGAGCTGACTCATCTCGCGTCGCTGTACCACGACGACGTCATGGACGAGGCGGAGGTGCGCCGCGGGGTTCCCTCCGCCAACGCCGCCTACGACAACTCGACGGCGATCCTTGTCGGGGACCTGCTCTTCGGCAAGGCCTCGGAGCTCATCGCCGCCCTCGGCGCCGAGGCCGTGCTCATCCAGGCGCAGACCTTCGTCCGCCTGTGCTCGGGGCAGATCCGGGACGACCGGCCCTGCCCTCCGGGCGTCGACCCCGTTGACTACTACCTCGGCGTGCTGGCCGACAAGACCGGCGCCCTCACCGCCACCGCGTGCCGCTACGGGGCGATGTTCGGCGGGAGCAGGCCGGAGGTCGTCGAGACCCTGCGGGTCTATGGGGAGAAGGTCGGCATGGCCTTCCAGCTCGCCGACGACCTCATCGACATCGCCTCGGACTCGGATGCGAGCGGCAAGACCCCGGGTACCGACCTCCGCGAAGGGGTCGACACCTTGGCGGTGCTCCGGGCGAAGGCCTCCACCGACCCGGCGGATGGGCGGCTGCTCGAGCTGCTCGGCTCGGACCTCTCGGACGACGACGAGGGCGTCGCCGAGGCGCTGGGGCTGCTCCGACAGCACCCGGCCCTCGAGTCGGCCCGGACCGAGACCTTGGTCGTCGCGCGGGAGGCGCAGGCCCTGCTGGAGCCGCTGCCGGACACTCCCGCGAAGGCCGCGCTCCAGACGCTGGCCCTCTCCGTCGTCGAGCGCGTCGGCTGACCGCGACCGGACCATGAGCCGACGAGCGCACCCGAGCCCGGTCGCGGACCGGCTCTCCCGCGCGACGGCCCATCTGCCCGCCCCGCTCGCCGTCGTGGACCTCACGGCGTTCGACCGCAATGCCGACACCCTCGTCGACCGCGCCCACGGCAAGCCGATCCGGATCGCCACGAAGTCGCTCCGCTGCCGAGCCCTCATCGAGCGCGCCCTCGCCCGGGACGGCTTCGACGGTCTCATGTGCTACTCCCTGCGTGAAGCCCTCTGGTGGGCACGTGCCGGCCATACCAACCTGCTCGTCGCCTATCCGAGCGTTGACATCCCCGCCCTCATCGAGCTCGCCACCGATCCAGGTGGTCGCGCCGCCGTGTGCGTCATGGTGGACAGTGTCGAGCTCGTCGATCTCATCGCCCGCGAGGTCCCGGGCCACCAAGGCCTGCGGGTCGCCGTGGACGTGGACGCCTCCCTCCGACTCGGGCCCGCCCACCTGGGCGTCCGCCGTTCACCCCTGCGCGAGCCGGAGGACATCGAAGCTGTCGTGCGACGGGCCCAGGAGCACGGCCTCGTGGTGGCGGGGCTGATGTTCTACGACGCCCAGATCGCCGGTCTCCCCGACACGTCGCCCGCCGTCCGACAGGTGAAGGTCCGGTCCGGGGCCCAGCTGCGAACCCGTCGCGCCGAGGTGGTTGCCGCCGTCCGCAGCCTGACCGATCTCGAGCTCGTCAACGGGGGCGGCACCGGCAGCCTGCACATCGCCGGTCTCGACCCGTCCCTCACCGAGCTCGCCGCAGGCTCGGGGCTCTACGCTCCCACGTTGTTCGACCACTACGACGGGCTGGCGCTCGAGCCCGCGGCCTTCTTCGGCTGCCCGGTGGTGCGCCGCCCCTCGGACGAGTTCGTCACGGTCTACTCGGGCGGCTACCTGGCGTCCGGGCCGCCGGGATGGTCTCGCGTCCCCCAGCCTCTCGAGGAGCAGGGGCTCCGCCTCGTGCGCACGGAGGGGACCGGCGAGGTCCAGACGCCGCTCAAGGGTGCGGCGGCCGCCCGCGTCAGCCTCGGTGATCGGATATGGTTCCGGCACGCGAAGGCGGGCGAGCTCGCCGAGCGTTTCACGGATCTGGCGCTCGTCGACGGTGTCGAGGTCGTCGGGGTGGCGCCGACCTATCGCGGGGAAGGGCAGTGCTTTGGCTGAGACGCAGCGCAAGGTCGTCCGCAGCATCGAGTGGTCTAACTGGGCGGGCACCGAGTCGACGACGCTCGCGCGCGTCGCGACGCCACGCTCCGAGGAAGAGCTCATCGAGGAGATCGGCAAGGCCAGGCGGCGCGGCCTGCGCGTCAAGGCGATCGGCGCCGGGCACTCCTTCACGGGAGTGGCGCTCACCGATGGCCTGCAGCTGCGCCTCGGCGGCCTCACCGGCGTCACGACCATCGATGCCACTCGCGGCGAGGCGACGATCCGCGCAGGGACGCCCCTCCACGTCCTCAACGAGGAGCTCGCCCAGCTCGGCTTCGCGCTGCCCAACCTCGGCGACATCGACCGTCAGAGCCTCGCCGGCGCGATCGCCACTGGCACTCATGGCACGGGCCTGCGGTTCACCGGTCTCGCTGGCGGCGTCCGCGCGCTGCGGATCGTGCTCGCCGACGGGTCGGTCGTGGACTGCTCCCCGACGCAGACACCTGATCTCTTCCACGCCGCACGACTCGGCCTGGGCGCGCTCGGCGTCATCACCGAGGTGACGCTCGAAGTCGTGCCTGCCTTCCTGCTGCACGCGGATGAGCGCCCGGAGCCACTCGCCGCCGTCCTGGACTCCCTCGATCACGAGATCGAGTCGACCGACCACTTCGAGTTCTACTGGTATCCCCACACGGAGCGCACCCAGGTCAAGCGCAACACGCGAGTCGAGCCGGGCACCGAGGCGGATCCGCTGCCCCGATGGCGGCAGTCCCTCGACGACGAGATCCTGACCAACCGGGTCTGGGAGGCAGCCTGCCGGTTCGCCACGCGGGTGCCCCGCGCGACCAAGCCGCTCATGCACGTCGCTGCCCGGGCCCAGACCGCGCGCAGCTATACAGATACCTCGTACAAGGTCTTCGCGACCGCGCGTGACGTCCGGTTCCGCGAGTCGGAGTGGGCCGTCCCCCGAGCGGCCCTCAAGGACGTGCTCCTCGAGGTCAAGGCGTGGGTCGACGGCCACGACGAGCCGATTTCGTACCCGGTCGAGTGCCGCGTCGCGGCGCCCGACGACGTGTGGCTGTCGACGGCCTACGAGCGCGAGACCGCCTACGTCGCGGTGCACCACTACCATCGCCGCGCCGAGGGTGCATACTTCGACGCCGTCGAGCAGATCGCCATCAGCCACGGAGGGCGCCCGCACTGGGGCAAGATGCACTCGCGGGACGCCGACTACCTCCACTCGGTCTACCCGCGCTTCGACGACTTCCGCGCCGTCCGCGAGCGCGTCGACCCCGACCGGCTCTTCGGTAACGCCTACCTCGAGAGGGTGCTCGGGAGCTGACGCGCGGGTCTACCGGGCGCCGCGGCGTTGCATCGACCACGCACGTCGGATGGCGTCGCGGATCGCGTCGGCGTCGCCCGCCAAGTCAGCCTGGAGCTTGTGGTGCGCCTCCCACCGCGGCGGTACGCCGAAGGTTTCCGGATGGCGCGCGAGCAGGTCCTCCCGCTCCGTCATCGGCACGCGCACGAGGAGAGTGCCCGGTAGGTCCTCGCGCACGACGAGCCGGTCGTCGACATACCACGCGACGCGGCCCGGGTGGCCCTTTCGTCGCACCCCCGGGAGCGAGGTCGCGAAGGCATCGACCTCGTCAAGCCTCACGTCGTCGAGCGTAGCCCCGCGCCCAGGCCCGGTCCCAGCCCACCCAGCCATCAGCAACACGCCCGGCACTACGCAACGGACCCCTGAAGCAACCGTGGTGGGTTCCGAGTTCCCGGGCGTGTTGCGGCGTTGGGAGCCCAGCGGCATCCGCAATGAGTCGTATGCCGCTGAGTTCCCTGCCGCTCCCACGCGGGCTCCCAGCCCAGCCACCCGCAACACGCCCGGCACTACGCAACGGACCCCTGAAGCAACGTGGTGAGTTCCGATCTTCCGGGCGTGTTGCGGGGGAAGCTCAGGCGGAGGGTGGCCGGGTCATGGCCAGCACGTCGAGCGCCTCGTCGAGCTGCGCCTCGCTGAGCCGGCCGTCCGAGACGTGACCGTCCTCGATGACGACCTCACGAATCGTCTTCCGCTCCTTGACCGCCCGCTTGACGACCGCCGCCGCGGCCTCGTATCCGATGTACCGGTTGAGCGGTGTCACGATTGAGGGCGAGCTCTCGGCGAGGGTGCGCGCGTGCTCCTCTTCAGCCGTGATGCCTTCGACGCACCGGTCGGCGAGGAGGCGGCTCGTGGCCGCGAGCAGCTGGATCGACTCGAGGACGTTCTTGGCGAGGACGGGCAGCATGACGTTCAGCTCGAAGTTCCCGGCTGCGCCGGCTGTCGTGATCGCCACGTCGTTGCCGATGACCTGGGCGCACGCCATCAGGGTGGCCTCGGGGATGACCGGGTTGACCTTGCCCGGCATGATGCTCGATCCCGGCTGCAGGTCGGGCAGGTGGATCTCGCCGAGCCCGGTGCGTGGTCCGGAGGACATCCACCGCAGGTCGTTGCAGATCTTTGTCAGGCTGACCGCGACCACCTTGAGGGCTCCGGACAGCTCGACGACGGCGTCCTGTGCGGACTGGGCCTCGAAGTGGTTCTCGGCCTCGCGGAAGGGCTGGCCGGTGGACTCCGAGACCCGCTCGATGACAGCGCGTGCAAAGCCCGGCGCCGCGTTGAGTCCGGTGCCGGCCGCAGTTCCACCGAGTGGTAGCTCGGCGGTTGCGTCGGCCGCCTGCCGGACCCGGTCCGCGCCGAGCTCGACCTGGCGGCGGTAACCGCCGAACTCCTGGCCGAGGGTCACCGGCACCGCGTCCATGAGGTGAGTTCGGCCAGCCTTGACGACGTCGGCGAACTCCGCCTCCTTGCGGTCCAGAGCGGCCGACAGATGGCGCAACGCCGGCACCAGGTCCTCCCGTGCGGCGATCGTCGCGGCGATGCGCAGGGCGCTCGGGAAGGTGTCGTTGCTCGACTGGCCGTAGTTGACGTGGTCGTTCGGGTGGACATCCAGTCCGCTCGACGTGCTGGCGAGTCTGGCCACGACCTCGTTGACGTTCATGTTCGTCGACGTCCCGGACCCCGTCTGGAAGACGTCGATGGGGAAGTGTCCGTCGTGACGGCCCGCGGCGACCTCCCGGGCGGCCTCCACGATGGCCCGCGCACGTTCTCCGTCGATCACGCCGAGCTCGGCGTTGACGGCGGCCGCGGCGGCCTTGAGCCGGGCGAGCGCGTGGACGACGCCCGGGGGAACGGGCCGGCCGCTGATGGGGAAGTTCTCGATCGCCCGCGCCGTCTGCGCCCCGTAGAGGGCGTCTTGCGGGACCTGCACCTCACCCATCGAGTCGTGTTCGGTGCGGAAACCTCTCGTCTGCTGCTCGCTCATGACCCCCATCATGCTCTGCCCGCCAACGGGGCGCGGCCTAGCTGGTGGCGACTGCTGCGGCCTCGCGCGCGATCTCGAGCTCCTCCTCCGTCGGCACGACGAGCACGGCCACCCGGCTCGAGTCCGTCGAGATCCGGTGCTCACCCGACGTCGCGGCGGCGTTGGCCGCCTCGTCGAGCTCGATGCCGAACAGTTCCGTCAGGCCCTGTAGGGCGGCCGCCCGGACCGGGGGACTGTGCTCACCGATCCCCGCCGTGAAGGCCACGGCATCGACGCGACCGAGCACAGCGGCATACGCCCCGATGTACTTGCGCAAGCGGTGGGCCACGACGTCGAGCGCGAGGCAAGCGTCGCGATCCCCCGCGTCGGCCCGCTCCTGGAGCTCACGGAAGTCGTTGGTCCCGGCGAGGCCCTTGACGCCGCTCTCCTTGTTGAGGGCGCGGTCGTACTCCTCGAGGGAGATGCCGGCGCGGGACAGATGCGCGGGGAGGGAGGGGTCGAGATCACCCGGCCGGGTGCCCATGACGAGGCCCTCGAGGGGCGACAGGCCCATCGACGTGTCGACGCTGCGCCCGCCAGCGACAGCGGTCGCGCTGGCGCCGTTGCCGAGGTGGAGGACGATGACGTTGGCGTCCTCGACGGCCAGGCCCAGCAGCTCCGCGGCGCGCCGTGACACATAGGAATGCGAGGTCCCGTGGAAGCCGTAGCGGCGCACCCGGTGATCCTCGCGCCAGTCCCGCTTGATGGCATAGGTGTAGGCGCGTGGCGGCAGCGTCTGGTGGAAGGCGGTGTCGAAGACGGCGACCTGCGGCACGTCGGGGAAGTGGGCGCGGGCGACCCTGATCCCCTTGAGGTTCGCGGGGTTGTGCAGGGGCGCCAGGGGGATGAGCCGCTCGATCGTCGCCTCCACGTCGTCGTCGATCCGGGTGGGCTCGCTGAAGTCGGCGCCGCCGTGGACGACTCGGTGACCGACAGCGAGGAGCTCGATCTCGCCGAGGTCGGGGCCGTGCTCACCGAAGGCTGCGAGTACCAGCTCGAAGGCCGCGCCGTGGTCGGCCAGACTCGCCTCCTGACGGTGATCCTGGCCGTCCACGGAATGCCTTGCCAGCGAAGATGCCTCGCCGATCCGCTCGACCAGTCCGCTGGCGAGGGACTCGGCCGAGCCGACGTCGATGAGGTCGTACTTGAGGGATGACGACCCGGCGTTGATGACGAGGACGAGCCCGTTCACCGGCTGGCCTCCGCCTGGATCGCGGTGATGGCGATGGTGTTGACGATGTCCCGCACGAGTGCTCCTCGGGAGAGGTCGTTGACCGGCTTGTTGAGTCCCTGGAGCACGGGCCCGATGGCGACCGCCCCGGAGGTCCGCTGCACGGCCTTGTACGTGTTGTTGCCGGTGTTGAGGTCGGGGAAGACGAAGACCGTCGCTCGTCCGGCCACCGGGCTGTCCTTCAGCTTGGCGGCGGCCACGGCGGCATCGACCGCCGCGTCGTACTGGATCGGTCCCTCGACCGACAGCTCCGGCGCCCGGGACCTCACGAGCTCCGTGGCAGTGCGCACCTTGTCGACGTCTGCGCCGGTGCCCGAGCCTCCGGTCGAGTAGGACAGCATGGCAACGCGCGGTTCGATCCCGAACTGCTGCGCGGTCGCGGCCGACGAGATGGCGATGTCGGCGAGCTGCTCCGCGGTCGGGTCGGGGATGACGGCGCAGTCGCCGTAGACGAGGACGCGGTCGGCCAGCGACATGAGGAACACCGACGAGACGGTGTTGACGTCGGGGGTCGTCTTGACGACCTCGAGGGCGGGCCGAATGGTGTGCGCCGTCGTGTGGATCGCACCGGACACCATGCCGTCCGCCAAACCGTCGACCACCATCATCGTGCCGAAGTAGCTCGGGTCGACGACGACGTCGCGGGCCTGCTCGAGCGTGATGCCCTTGTGCGCGCGCAGGGTCGCGTACTGCTCGGCGAAGCGGGTCCGCAGTGGGTCCTCGCGCGGGTCCACGAGGGTGGCACCATCGACGTCGAGGCCGAGCTGGCCGGCCCGCCGCCGGATGGCGTCGGGGTTGCCGAGCAGGGTGAGGCGCACGACGCGTCGGCGGAGGAGCTGGTCTGCGGCACGCAGGATCCGGTCCTCCTCGCCCTCCGGCAGGACGATGTGCTTGTCGGCGGCCCGAGCCCGGTCGACCAGCTGGTGCTCGAACATGAGCGGCGTGACGACGTGGCTGGGGGAGACCTTGAGGCGGTCGAGCAGCTCTGCGCCGTCGACGTGCTCGTCGAACAGGCTGAGGGCGGTCTCGATCTTGCGCGACGCCGAGCGGGTCAGCCGCGGCACGACCGCCGAGAGGGTCGCGGCGGTCTGCATCGTGCCCGTGGCGCAGCTGAGCACCGGCACATGCACCTCGAGGCCCTCGACGAGCGTCGCGATCGGTGCCGGCAGGTCGAAGCCGCCGTTGAGGACAATGCCCGACGGAGTCGGCAGGGTCTGGGACCGGTGGGCCAGGAGCAGGCCGAGCAGCACGTCTCCGCGGTCCGGAGGGGTGATCACGACGCATCCCTCGAAGAGCCGGTCCAGGACGTTGGGCAGGGTCATCGCTGCGACGACGAGGCCGAGGGCCTCGCGGTCGAGCAGGTCGTCGTCGCCGTACAGGTGGGTGCCCTCGACCGCAGTCAAGAGGTCGCGCACCGTCGGCGACTCCAGCACCGGCGCACTCGGGATGACGTATGCCGCTGTGTCCCCGAGCGCCTCCGCCAACGCCGCCCGGGTGGCCGGGACGGCCTCGGGCACGGCCCGGTTCGCCACGACGGCGAGCACGCGTGCGTGGTTCGTCCTCGCCTCATCCGAGGCGATCTCGGCCGCGACCCGGACCTGCTCGGGGGTGCGCCCCTTGCTCGAGATGACGAGGACCATCGGCGCGTCGAGGTTCGCAGCGATGCGCGCGTTGTAGGAGAACTCGGTCGGGGAGGTCACGTCCGTGTAGTCCGAGCCGATGATGAGCATCGCGTCGTACCGCTCGGCCACGGTGTGGAAGCGGTCGACGATGGTGGCCATCGCGCCCTCAGGGTCGGTGTGGACGTCGTCGTAGCCGACGGCGGACGCCTCCGCCGCGGTGAGCCCGGTGTCGAGGCGTGACAGCAGCAGGTCGAGCACGTGGTCGCTCTCGGCGCTCTCGGCGCTCTGGGATCGCACGATCGGGCGGAAGACGCCGACGCGCTCGACCCGTCGGCTCAGCTGGTCGAGGATCCCGAGGGCGACGGCGGACTTGCCCGACAGTCCCTCGGAGGACGCGAGATAGACACTGGTTGCCACGACGGCAGGCTATCGGCCGGCTGACGGTGGTGATGGATCAGCCGGGCCAGACCCAGTCGCGGACCTCTGGCATGTCCTCCAGGTGCTCTCGGATGTAGTCGTGGTGCCGCGAGAGCTGCGTCGTGCAGTAGTCCGTCAGGGTCTGCCATGCCGGCGGGCGACGCAGCGTGCGACGCAGCGCCTCCTGGGCGAGGTGGTAGCGCGACGTGCGGTTGAGCACCACCATGTCGAACGGTGTCGTCGTCGTGCCCTGCTCGCTGAAGCCGCGCACGTGGAAGCGCCCCGGATCGGACCGGCCGTGGATGAGCTGGTGAACCGCCCGCGGGTAGCCGTGGAAGGCGAAGATGACGTCGACGTCGCTCGTGAACAGACCATCGAAGACCGAGTCAGGGAAGCCGTGGGGGTGGTCGGCCTCCGGCAGCAGGGCCATGAGGTCGACGACGTTGACGACCCGGACCTTGAAGTCCGGGGTGTACTCGCGCAGCAGCTCGGCCGCGGCCAGCGTCTCCTGCGTGGCGACGTCACCGGCACAGGCCAGGACGATGTCCGGCTTCTCCGTGGCGGGGATGTTCGAGGCCCACTCCCAGATGCCCGCGCCGGCAGCGCAGTGCGCGTTGGCCTCCTCGAGGGTGAGGTACTGCAGGTGCGGCTGCTTGTCGAGGACGATGAGGTTGACGTGGTCGGTGCTGCGCAGGCAGTGGTCCATGATCGACAGCCCGCTGTTGGCGTCTGGTGGCAGCCAGACGCGCACGACGCCCGGTGCGAGCGGCAGCAGCGAGTCGATGAGGCCCGGTCCCTGGTGGGAGAAGCCATTGTGGTCGTTGCGCCAGCAGGTGCTCGTCAGGAGCAGGTTGAGCGAGGCGATGGGCGCGCGCCAGGTCAGCTCCTGCGCGTGCTGCAGCCACTTGACGTGCTGGACCGTCATCGAGGTCGAGACCATGGCGAAGGCCTCGTAGGTCGCGAAGAGCCCGTGCCGCCCGGTCAACACGTAGCCCTCGAGCCAACCGGAGCAGAGGTGCTCGGAGAGGACCTCCATGACCCGGCCGTCCGGGGAGACGTCCGCATCAGTCTCTGCGGAGGGCGCCTGCAGACAGCGGTCGGTCGCCTCGAAGACGGCCTGGATCCGGTTGCTCGCGGTCTCGTCCGGACAGAACAGCCGGAAGCTGCCGCCGCCGTCCGGGCGGATGTCCGCGGCATAGATGTCACGCATCAGCTCGCCCAGCGGCCTGGTGCTCTCGTGCCACAGCCGGCCCGGCTGTGGCACGTCGAGCGCGAAGCGCTGCAGGTCCGGCAGCGGCAGCTCGGCGCGCAGCCGGCCGCCATTGGCGTAGGGGCTCGCCGCCATCCGTTTGTCGCCGTCGGGGGCTAGGGCGACCAGCTCGTCGACGAGGCGGCCGTCCGCATCGAAGTGATCGTCCGGGTGGTAGCTGCGCATCCACTCCTCGAGCATGGTGAGGTGGCTCGGGTCATCGCGCAGCCCCGACAGAGGGACCTGGTGGCTGCGGCTCGTCCCCTCGACCTGCACCCCGTCGACGACCGCTGGGCCGGTCCACCCCTTGGGCGTCCGCAGGATGATCGCCGGCCACGTGTGCGTGACGGGCTCGCTGTGGTCCCCGGTCCGGGTCGTCTCGCGGAGCTGCATGATGGCGCCATAAGAGGTGACGAGTGCGCGCCACAGGTCACGGAAGACCGCCTCAGGGTCGTCCCCGCTGACCACGATCGGGTCCCAGCCCTGGCTCGCGAGATATCCCGCGACGTCTTCGTCGCTGCTGCGCCCGAAGACCGTCGGGCCGGCGATCTTGTACCCGTTGAGGTGGACGATGGGCAGGACCGCCCCGTCCCGGCGGGGGTTGGCGAAGTGGGGCAGGCGCCAGGATCCGGCCAGCGGGCCGGTCTCGGCCTCGCCGTCCCCGACGACGCATGCGACGAAGAGGTCCGGGTGGTCGAACGCCGCCCCGGCGGCATGCGCCAGCGCATAGCCGAGCTCTCCGCCCTCATGGATGCTTCCGGGCGTCTGGACACTGACGTGGCTCGGCACGCCTCCAGGCGTGGAGAACTGGCGGAACAGCCGGTGCAGGCCGCCGGCGTCGGTCGTGACGTCGGGGTAGATCTCGGAGTACGTGCCCTCGAGGTAGGCGCTCGCGACCAGGGCGGGCCCTCCGTGGCCCGGTCCGGTGATGTAGATCCAGTCGGACCCGGTGCGCCTGATGAGCCGGTTGAGCAGGGCGTAGAGCATCGAGAGCCCCGGGCAGGTGCCCCAGTGGCCGAGCAGCCTCGGCTTGATGTGGTCGATGGTGAGCGGCTCGCGCAGCAGCGCGTTGTCCTGAAGGTAGATCTGTCCGACCGTGAGGTAGTTCGCCGCCTCCCACCACCGCAGGTCCAGGGCAAGGTCGTCGTCCGAATAGCCGGCGAGCGCCGTGTTGGTCGTCGTGCTTGTCATCTCGGTGCCTCCTCAGGCTTCGATGTCAGTGCTCGGATCCCCGCAGCACGTCGACGTCCGTGACAGGAGCCGCGTACCCGATTGCCGTGCCCGGGCACCCCTCGGAGCCAGAGCACGACCAGCCTGCAGGTGCCGTATGCCGCTGGGCTGGCTTCCCGTCGACCGTGACCTCGGCCGGGGGCCGGGCTGCGGGGGGCGCCGGGCGCTCGGGGTTCCGGATGAGCAGCCAGGACACGACGCCTCCCCCCGCGAGCAGGAAGGAGCAGATCCACATGGCGCTCACATATCCCGCATTGAACGCCTCCGGCCGTTGGTAGTCGGCCCCGCTCAGGCCGACGACGGCCGGGAGGGCCGCGACCGCGAGCAGGCTGCCCGCTCGGGCCACGGCGTTGTTGACGCCGCTCGCGATGCCGGCCCACCGGTCCGGGGCCGCCGCGAGAACGGTGGCGGTGAGCGGCGCGACGAGGATGCTGAGGCCGAGGCCGAAGACGGTGACGCCGGGGAAGACGGCCGTCCAGTAGTCGTCGCCGGCTCCCACTCCGGTGAGCAGCCACGTCCCGATGGCGCAGACGATCGGCCCGATGGTCATCGGCAGTCGCGGCCCGATGCGGGCTCCGATCTCCCCGCCCTTGGCGGCGAGGAACAGCATCATCCCGGTGACGGGCAGTGACGCGACGCCCGCCAGCAGGGGCCCGTAGCCGAGCACGGTCTGCAGCTGGAGGGTGAGGAAGAAGAACATCGCCCCAAGGGCTGCGTAGACGAGCATCGTCATGAGGTTCGCCGCAGAGAACTGGCGAGAGCGGAAGAGCGATGGCTGGACCATCGGGTGCGAGCTGCGCTGCTCGACGATGGCGAAGGCGACGCCGAACGCCAGGGCGAGGACGACGAGCGTCAGCGTGAGCCCGGCACCGAGCGACTCGTACTGGATCAGCGCGAAGGTCGACAGCGCCAGGGCCACCGTGGCGAGCGTCGCGCCCAGGATGTCGAACTTCCGGGGGGCTCCCTCGTCAAGCGTCTCCGGGACGGAGCTCTGAGCGATCCACACGGTGACCGCGCCCAGGGGCAGGTTGAGCAGGAAGGCCCAGCGCCATGAGGCGTACTCGACGAGCCACCCGCCCACGAACGGGCCGACCGCCGTCGCGATCCCGCCGAGCCCGGACCAGGCACCGATGGCCTTGGCCCGGTCGCCCTCACGGAACACCGACTGGATGATGGACAGGCTCCCGGGGGTGAGGAGCGCGCCGCCGACACCCTGGAGGATCCGCGCCGCGATGAGCTGCCCGGAGGTCTGCGCGAGACCGCAGGCGAGCGACGCGAGCGCGAACCAGACGACGCCGATGACGAAGACCCGCCGTCGCCCGAACCGGTCACCGAGCGAGCCGCCGAGCAGGATGAGGGACGCGAGCGCGAGCAGGTAGCCGTTCGTGATCCACTGGAGGTCCGCCATGCTCGCGTCGAGGTCCTCGCCGATCCGGACGAGCGCGACATTGACGACCGTGCCGTCGAGCAGGGCCATGCCGGACCCCAGGACGGCAGCGGTGATGACGAGTCGTCCGGTGCGGGTCCCCAGCTCGATGCTGGCCATCCGTCCACTCTGCCAAGCGAAGCAGCAGTTGGCGACCGCGAACCGCTCTTTGCGACCCGGGTCAGCGGGGGCAGTCGTCTGCCGGGATGGCTGCGGGGATGGTTGCAGGGATGGTCGCGCGGCTGGCGGCGGCCCGTCGACGTGCACGGCGCATCGCGAGGATGGAGTCGACACTGAGGACGATGAGCGCGACCCACACGATGCCGAAGCCGATCCACCGCTCGGTCGACATCACCTCGTCGAGCAGGACCACTGCGACGAGCAGCTGCATGACGGGGGTGATGAACTGGATGAGCCCGATGCTGACGAGCGGGATGCGTCGCGCCGCAGCCGCGAAGAGCAGCAGGGGAACCGCCGTCGCGACGCCGCTCCCGACGAGCAGCCAGGTGTGCGACGCCCCATGGGCCCCGAAGGCCAGGCCCCCCCGGTTCGAGATGACGATGAGGATCCCGGCCGCAACCGGGGCGAGGATGACCGTCTCGAGGGTCAGGCCCTGGACCGCCTGGAGGGACGCGCCGACCTTCTTCTTCGTCAGGCTGTAGATCGCGAAGGAGAACGCCAGCGCCAGGGCCATGACGGGTACCCGGCCGCCGGCCACGGCGAGGTAGATCCCGGCGACGAGCCCGATCCCGACCGCGACCCATTGGAGGACGCGCAGGCGCTCGCCGAGGACGACGACACCGAGGGCGACGGTCACGAGGGGATTGAGGAAGTAGCCGAGAGCCGCCTCGCTCGTGTTCCCGGACGTCACCGCCGTGACGTAGAGGACCCAGTTGACGGCGATGACGACGGCCGCGACGGTGATGCCCGCCATGAGGCGGGGCCGTCGCAGCAGCGGACGCAGCCAGGCGAAGTCGCGCAGCACCGCAAGGAGGATCACGCAGAACAGCAGGGTCCAGAGGATGCGGTGAGCGAGGATCTCCCAGGGGCTCGCCGGCTTCAGGGCATCGAAGTAGAGCGGGAACAGGCCCCAGATGCCGTAGGCCGCGAAGCCGAACAGCATGCCCCGACCGATCTCGCTGTGCGGCTCCGAGTGCGATGCGAGCTGCCGGCTGCTCGACTGCGCCGTCGTCACGCCCCGGTCGTTTCGGCCACCTGCCAGTTGTCCCTGCCGGCGAGCAGTGCATCGATGTCGGCGTCGGTGATCGGGCCGGTGCGCGCCGCGTCGATCTGCTCGCGGAGCAGGTCGTCGTAGGTCGGCCGGGTCACGTCGCGGAACACGCCCATGGGCACGCTGGTCAGCTCGTGGGAGTCGAGCCGGGAGAGGGCGAACGCGGCGGCGGGGTTTGTCGCCGATGCGTCGTGGACGACAATGCGGGCAGCTGGGTTGCGGTCGGCCTCGGCACGTGGCACGACGGTCATGACGCCCTGGTCGTCCCGCACCACGACCTTCTGCTCGTCTCCTTCACCGGCCACGACCGGCTGCCCGTCGACGAGGTGGAAGATCCGGGCCTGCGCCTCCGTGCGGTCCTTGAGGACGTCGAAGACGCCATCGTTGAAGATCGGGCAGTTCTGGTAGATCTCCACGAACGCGGAGCCGCGGTGCTCGGCCGCCCGGCGCAGCACAGAGGTCAGGTGCTGACGGTCCGAGTCCAGGGTCCGCGCGACGAAGCTGGCCTCGGCGCCGAGCGCGAGGGAGACCGGGTTGAACGGCGTGTCGAGCGAGCCGAACGGGGTGGACTTGGTCACCTGGCCCTGATGCGAGGTGGGCGAGTACTGCCCCTTGGTCAGGCCGTAGATCTCGTTGTTGAACAGCAGGATCTTGAGGTTCACGTTGCGGCGCAGCGCGTGGATCAGGTGGTTGCCGCCGATCGACAGCCCGTCGCCGTCACCGGTGACGACCCAGACGTCGAGATCCGGACGGGCGAGCGCGATCCCGGTGGCCAGGGCGGGCGCGCGGCCGTGGATGCTGTGCACGCCGTACGTGTTCATGTAGTACGGGAAACGAGCTGCACAACCGATGCCGGAGATGAAGACGGTGTCCTCCCGCCGGACGCCGAGCTCAGGCATCAGCAACTGCAGCGCGGCGAGGATCGAGTAGTCGCCGCAGCCCGGACACCAGCGAACCTCCTGGTCTGACTTGAAGTCTTTTGCGCTCAGCGTGGTGTCCGCAGCCATCTCTAGAGCAGCGCCTCCACCG
>NZ_JBEDUL010000020.1:0-14137 GCF_040414665.1 Intrasporangium sp. | reverse complement strand
CGTCTGGGGCGCGTTCATCCATGGCCGCGCCGGGGAGCGGCTCACCGCAGCCGTGGGCCGGGTCGGTTTCCTGGCCCGGGAGCTCGTCAGCGAGCTTCCAGCCGCGCTGGCCGAGATCGAGGTCTGACCCCCGCACGTCACTGGGTGGCGCTTCGATGCGCCGGTCCGTCGCTGTTCCTCAGATCACGTCCGGACCACTCGTGGGTTCAGGACATCGTGGTAGGGACTCGGTTACGGTCGAGAGGTGACCGTCGAGCTGCTCATCGACGGGGCCGAGCTCGTGGCAACGCTCGACGCCGACGACCGCGAGATTGCCGGAGGCTGGGTGGCGATCAGCGACGGCCTGGTGACGACCGTGGGTGGTCCGGCCGACGAGCGACCCACGGCGGCAAAGGTGCTGCGCGCGGAAGGCTGCCTCGTCACTCCGGGGCTCGTCAACACGCACCACCACATCTACCAGAACCTCACGCGCTCCCATCGGCCAGCGCTCAACGCATCACTGTTCCGGTGGCTGACGACGCTCTACCCGATCTGGGCGGGGCTCGACGAGGAGGCGGCCTACGTGTCGGCGTGGATCGGGCTGTCCGAGCTCGCGCTTGGAGGTTGCACGACGACGACCGACCACCTCTACGTCCATCCACGACACGGTGGCGATCTCATCACGGCTGAGATCACCGCGGCGAAGGAGCTCGGGATGCGGTTCCACCCGACCCGAGGCTCCATGAGCCTGTCTGTGAAGGATGGCGGCCTCCCCCCCGACTCGGTGGTCCAGGACGACGACGAGATCCTCGCCGACAGCGAACGACTCGTCGCCCGTCACCATGACCCGTCCTGGGGGGCCATGGTGCGGATCGCGCTGGCACCGTGCTCGCCGTTCTCGGTCTCCTCGGACCTGATGAGGCGCACGGCCGAGCTGGCCGAGCGGCTCGACGTGCGGCTCCACACCCATCTCGCGGAGGACCCCGACGAGGACCGCTTTGCCGCAAAGGCGTTCGGCCAACGCACCATCGAGCACTTCGAGGACGTCGGGTGGCTCTCGGATCGAAGCTGGGTGGCCCACTGCATCTATCCCAACAAGGCCGAGGTCAGCCGGCTCGGGGCCGCCGGGGTGGGCGTCGCACACTGCCCGTCCTCGAACATGCTCATCGGCGGCGGCGGCATGGCTCCGGTCACGGAGCTCCGCGCTGCCGGGTCGCCTGTCGGACTGGGCTGCGACGGCTCGGCGTCCACTGACCACGCGTCGCTGTGGCTCGAGGCGAGGACGGCACTCCTGTTGGGCCATCTGCGAGAGGGCCCGGCAGGCATGACCGCCAGAGACGTGCTGGAGCTGGCAACCCGTGGATCCGCCGCGTGCCTGGGCAGAACGGGGGAGCTCGGCACCTTGGCGGTGGGCGCCGCCGGAGACCTCGTCTGCTGGCCGTTGACCGGAATCGCGTTTGCCGGGGCTCTCACCGACCCAGTCGAGGCGTGGCTCCGGTGCGGTCCGGTGGCCGCGCGGCACACGGTCGTCGCCGGACGACCAGTCGTGGAGGACGGAGTGCTCGCATGTCCGGGCCTGGAGGACATGCTTCGCCGACATCGCACCATCGCTGCCCGTCTGCAAGGACTGGGCTGAGACAGACGGGAGGCCAACGATGTCGTCCTTGGGACTCGAGGATCATGTCGTCGATGGCGCCATCCTCGAGCGTGCCGTTGCGCACTTCCGGACGCGCGGCATCGTGCTCCCGACCCTGGCAGAGCTCGCGGATCCGGCCCGGATCCCCGCACGGGTCCAGGCCAACCTGGCGGACGTCGGGCCGGATGCGGCGGACCCGCGGAACCTGTTCCGGATTCACTGGTACAACGGTGGGTCGAGGACCTCAGCCGTCCCGGTGCCCGGACACGTCGTCCTGCCGAAGCAGCTCACCGGCGTCGAAGCCCAGATCGCGGTCGTCTTCGGTGACCGGTTCCCGATGATCCGATCCCACAAGGTTCTCGCGGCGTACGCCTGCCTCGTGCCACGCATCGTCACCGGCCAGTTCGACCCGACCCGGCAGCGTGCCGTCTGGCCGTCGACCGGCAACTTCTGCCGCGGTGGGGTGGCGATCTCGCGGATCCTCGACTGCCGGGGTGTCGCGGTGCTCCCCGAGGGCATGAGCCGGGAGCGCTTCTCCTGGCTGAGGAGCTGGGTGACCGCGCCGGAGGACATCGTCACCACGCCCGGCACCGAGAGCAACGTCCACGAGATCTACGAGGAGTGCGGCGAACTCGCCGCCGATCCGGCCAACGTGATCATCAACCAGTTCGCCGAGTTCGGGAATCACCTGGGGCACTGGCTGTGCACGGGGCGAGCGCTCGGCGGGCTCTTCGAGCACCTCCGCACGAGCCAGTCTGACCTCGCCCTGAGCGCCTTCGTGTCGGCGTCCGGATCGGCGGGGACGCTCGGCGCCGGCGACTACCTCAAGGAGGAGTACGGCGCGAGAATCGTCGCTGTCGAGGCCCTGGAATGCCCCACCATGCTGCGCAACGGTTTCGGGTCCCACAACATCCAGGGCATCGGCGACAAGCACATCCCGCTCATCCACAACGTGCACAACACCGACGTCGTGGTCGCTGTCAGCGATCGCGCCACGGACCAGCTCTCGGTGCTCTTCAACGACCCGACGGGTCAGGCCTACCTGCGTCACAGGAGGGGCGTGCCCGACGCTGTCATCGGGGCCCTGCCGTCCTTCGGGTTGTCGAGCATCTGCAACATCATCGCCAGCATCAAGCTGGCCAAGCACCTCGACCTCGGCCCACGGGACGTCGTGGCAACCGTGGCGACCGATGGCGCGCAACTCTACGAGAGCGAACGACGTCGGATCCGATCGCGCGACTTCCCAGGCGGTTTCGACGAGTCCAGGGCGGCCGAGGTGTTCGGGCGCTGGATGCTCGGGGCCGGAACGAGCGACCTGCTCGAGACGGGGACGTTCGAGCGGAACCGGATCTTCGACCTCGGTTACTACACCTGGGTCGAGCAGCAGGGGATCGCACTTGACGACTTCGTCGTCCGCAGGGAGCCAAGCTTCTGGCGCGGCCTGCGACCCCGACTCGATGCGTGGGACGAGCTCATCACCGAGTTCAACAGCCGCACTGCCGTGGACGTCCCGTGACGGGCGAGAGCCGCATCGTCTGCTCGGCGTGTGGGGCCGCGCCAGATCCCCGCACGCCCTACCCGTTTCGTTGCCCCAACGCCGACTCCGACGATGTCGACCACGTGGTCGTGCGGCTGCTCGACCTCGACCGCACCGGCTTTCCGAGCCGGACGGACGAGTCCGAAGGGCAGGGCATGCCCTTCCTCCGCTACCGCGAGCTCCTGCACAGCCACCACCGGGCACGGGCCGCTGGGATGGGCGAGGACGAGTTCGTCGAGCTCGTGAGACGCCTCGACGACGCGGTAGCCGAAGTCGCTGGGGTCGGTTTCCGGACGACGCCCTTCGGGCGGAGCCCGCTGCTGTCGGACCGGCTCGGCTTCGCGCCTGCCGGTGGGGTGTGGGTCAAGGACGAGACCGGTAACGTCACGGGCTCGCACAAGGGCCGGCACCTGATGGGGGTGCTGCTCCACCTCGAGGTTGCCGAGCGCATCGGCCTGGCCGACCCGCACAACCGGCCGGACCTGGCCATTGCCAGTTGTGGCAACGCTGCTCTCGCAGCGGCTGCGATCGCACGGGCAGCGGAGCGGAGCCTCCGGGTTTACGTCCCCGTCGGTGCCGACGCCGGCGTCATCGAGAGCATCCAAGAGCTGGGTGCTGCCGTCGTCTGCTGTGATCGGGAGCCGGGTGTGCCGGGCGATCCCACGCTCGCGTACCTGCGCGCCGAGGTGGCCCGTGGAGCGATCCCATTCACGTGTCAGGGGAGCGAGAACGGCCTGGTCATCGAAGGCGGCTCGACCCTCGCCTACGAGATCGGGTCAGACCTGTGGCGGGAGGAGGTCGAGCTCGACCATCTCGTCGTCCAAGTGGGTGGGGGAGCGTTGGCGAGCTCGTGCATCCAGGGACTGGACGACGTCGCGGCCCTCGGGCTCCTCAGGCGAGCACCGAGGATCCACACCGTGCAGACCGCCGGTGGCCACCCTCTCGAGCGAGCCCATCGACGGGTGCGACAGGAGCTGCCGCCGTCGCCGAGCCGGTCCCAGGTCGACACGGTCCTGCGCCGGGCCGCGAGGCACCGGTCGGCATTCATGTGGCCCTGGGACCACGAGCCGCAGAGCATCGCCACCGGGATCCTCGATGACGAGACCTATGACTGGCGGGCGGTCGTCGCGGGGATGCTGACCAGTGGTGGCCGCGCCCTCGTTGTGACCGAGGAAGGCCTCGCAGAGGCGCACGAGCTCGGACATGCAGCAGGCTTCCCCGTCGACCCCACGGGCTCAGCGGGCTTGGCGGGTCTGCTCCAGTTGGTGGCGGACGGTGTCGTCGACGCGGGGGACCGTGTAGCAGTCCTCTTCACCGGGGTCGACCGTTAGCCGCCCTCGCGGAGGTCGCGGGACCAACGTCCCGTGACAGTGGCGAAGCGCCCCGGCATCGTGGACAGCGAGGGGGCGGGAGGAGCGACGATGACGGAGGCGCGCGGCGTGGACGTCGCCGCATCGCTCGCGCTACGCGGGGCGACCGTCGTCGTCGCTCTCCATCCGGCGGAGGTGATGGAAGCCGACGTCGTCCTCGTGGGCGATCGCATCGGTTACGTCGGCACGGCACCGGCCGGCGTTGCCGCAAGGGACTGTTCGGGCACGCTCATCGTGCCGGGCAACGTGTGCGCCCACCACCACGCCTACTCGGCCCTGAGCCGGGGGATGCCCCATCACCTCGCCCCGCCACAGACCTTCACCCAGATCCTCCAACAGGTCTGGTGGCGCCTGGACCGCGCCCTCGACGAACGAGCGATTCGGGCGTCGGCGTTGCGGGCGGGCCTGGACGCCCTCCGTTGCGGAACCACGACCATCATCGACCACCATTCGTCGCCGAATGCCATCGACGGCTCCCTGGACATCATCGGAGAGGCGCTGGCCGAGCTCGGCGTGCGCAGCGTGCTCTGCTACGAGGTGAGCGACAGGGACGGACCGGCCCGCGCTGAGGCAGCCATCGCCGAGAACCGCCGCTTCCTCGGCCGAGCCCGCGGGCTCGCCCGGGGCATGGTCGGCGCGCATGCGTCCTTCACCCTCTCGGATGAGACACTCGCCGCCCTGGCCGACGCCGCCCGGAGCCTCCAGTCGGGGGTGCACATCCACGTCGCTGAGGACGAGGTGGACCAGGTGGACGCCCGCCGACGAAGCGATCACGGTGTCCTCGAACGACTCGACCGCGCAGGCATCCTGACCCGCATGGCACTGCTCGCGCACTGCGTGCAGGTCAACGGCCCGGAGATGGACCTCGTCCGGCAGGCCGGCGCCACGGTCGTCTGCAACCCCCGCAGCAACATGAACAACGCGGTCGGGCTCTCGCCCTACACCTACGCCACGAGTGGTGTGGCTCTCGGCACCGACGGCATCGACGGGGACCTCATGGCCGAGTCACAGACCGGCTACTTCCGGGCCAGGGAGGCCGAGGTCCTGACGCCTGCCAGCTGGCCGCTGGCCCGGCTGGCCGAGGGAGCGCGGTTCGCCGGAGCCATCCACGGGGAGCCATTGCTCGGCGTGCTCCGACCAGGCGCCCCGGCTGACGTCGTCGTCCTGGATTATCCGGCACCCACTCCAGTCTGCGCCGACAACCTCGCGGGCCACTGGGTGTTCGGCCTGTCCTCCGGCCTGGTCCGAGACGTCTTCGTCGGCGGTGAGCTCGTCATCGAGAACGGCCGGTCGACGTGCCTCGACGGAATCGAGGTGGCGAGGGAAGGAGCCCGGGAGGCAGGACGGCTGTGGGCCCGGATGGCGGAGATCCCCCCGCACGACTTCGACCCGGAGAGGAGCTGGACATGAGGGTGGCGCTGTACCTCCAGGACCTCCACCCGATCCGGGACGGGATGGAATACGCACGCCGGGCCGAGGAGCGCGGCTTTGACGCGGTCTGGCAGGCGGAGAGCCGACTCGTGCGCGAGGCCACCGTGCCCATGGCCGCGTACGCCGCCGCGACCAGCCGGATCAAGATCGGCGCCGGCGTGGTCCCGATCTGGACCCGCAACGTCGGCCTGCTGGCTGCGACCTTCTCGACCCTCGACGATCTCGCTCCCGGCCGAATCATGCTCGGCCTGGGGGCGTGGTGGGACCCGCTCGCCACCAAGGTGGGGATCGACAGGAGCAGGCCCCTGGTCGCGATGCGAGAGTGCGTCGAGGCGACACGACGGCTCCTCGCCCTCGAGCGGGTCACCTACCACGGCGATTTCGTGCACCTCGACGACGTCGAGATCGACATCGTCCACGGCAACCGGTCACCCAAGCAGGTGCCGATCTACATCGGCGCAACGGGCATGCAGATGATGGAACTCGCCGGCGCCATGGCCGACGGTGTCGTCCTCAACTACCTGGTGCCCCCCAGCTACACGACCCGCGCCCTCGCCGCCCTGGGCAAGGGCGCAGAGTCTCGGGGCCGAGCCGTGGACGACGTGGACCGGCCGCAGCTCGTCGTCTGCTCGGTCGACCAGGACCGGCAGGCGGCACTTGACCGTTCGCGTGAGCTGATCGCCCAGTACCTCGGGCAGCAGCCCCACCTGATGAAGGCCAGTGGAGTCGACCCCGGCCTCATCGAGCAGATCGGCAGGGTCCTCACGTGGCCGGCCGGGCCCGAGGAGATCCGCCGGGCCAGGCATCTGGTCCCCGACCACGTCGTACAGCAGCTCACCGCGTCGGGCAGCCCGGACGAGTGCCGCGCCAAGGTCGCCGAGTACGTGGACGCCGGAGCGACGTGCCCCGTCCTGTACCCCCTCGGTGACGTCCAGCTGACGATCGACACCTTCGGTGTCTGAGGAGGAGGTAGCACGATGAGAAGCTTCCTGGGGCGAGACATCCTCTCGCTGAAGGACGTCGAGCGAGACGAGTACTTCCAGATCTTCGAGGTCGCGGAGCGGTTGCGGCCGTTCGCGGAGCGCCGGCGCAACGGCGACCTGCTCGCGCACAAGACGCTCCTCACGGCCTTCTACCAGCCCAGCACGCGCACCCGCCTCGCGACTGAGGCCGCCATGCACCGCCTCGGCGGCCATGTCCTCGGCTTCGCCGACGCGAAGATGACCCGTGCCGGCGACTTCTACCAGGAGTCGATGAAGGACACCGCGCACATGCTCGAGTTCTACGGCGACGTGATCGCGATGAGACACCACCTCCAGGGGGCGCCCCACGAGGCCGCCCACTGGGCCTCCGTGCCGGTCCTCAACTGCGGCGACGGCTGGGGAGAGCACCCTACCCAGGTCCTCACCGACCTCTACACGATCTGGAAGGACAAGGGCACCCTCGATGGCCTGCGGGTGCTCTGCGTCGGCGACATGCGGATGCGGACCATGCACTCGATCCTCTACGCCATGGCCCAGTTCGACCTGGAGGCGATGGTGGTCGCTCCGCCCGAGCTGTCGCTGCGGCCCGAGTTCAAGGCGGAGCTCGAGGAGCGCAACGTCGCCTTCCGCGAGATCGAGTCCGTCGACACCTGCATTGCCGAGGCCGACGTCATCTACATGGAGCCGGTCGTCCAGGCCGACTACACGCAGTCGCGGGTCGAGCCGACCGCGGATCACGCACTGACGCCGGCGGCCTATCAGGTCACCAAGGAGCTGCTGCAAGCGAAGGCGAAGCGGGATGCGATCATCCTCCACTCGCTGCCCCGGATGGACGAGCTCCCGCCGGCCGTGGACAGCACGCGTCATGCCCGCTACTGGTTCGAGGCCTACAACGGGGTCGTGGTCCGAATGGCCCTCCTCGCGCTGGTCCTCGGGGCCATCGAGTGACAGGGAGGGCTCCCATGCAGACGCACCTGCGCGGTCGAGACGTCATCGACTTCCAGGAGTGGACCAGGGACGAGCTCGACACGGTCCTCGACGTGGCCTTCGAGCTCAAGCGGGATCGGGCGCTCGGCCGCCCTCACCCGTACCTGCAGGACAAGGTGCTGGCGATGCTCTTCTTCTTCGCGAGCACCCGGACGAGAGCCTCGTTCGAGGCAGGCATGGCCCAGCTCGGCGGCCACGCCCAGTTCATCGAGAGCCGCTCGACCCAGATCGCCCACGGCGACACGGCCAAGGAGATCGGCGAGATCCTCGGCCGCTACAACGACGGCATCGCCATCCGGAACGTCGACTGGGGGGTCGGCAACGCCTACCTCCGTGAGGTGGCCAGGGCGAGCCGGGTTCCCGTCCTCAACATGCAGTGCGACCAGTTCCACCCGCACCAGGCCCTGGCCGACCTGATGACGATCATCGAGCGTTTCGGGGACCCACGGGGTCGGACCGCCACCGTCAGCTGGGCGTGTGCGAGGACCTATTCCAAGCCGCTCAGCGTCCCGCAGAGCCTCATCATGCTCCTGCCGCGCTTCGGTATGAATGTCCGGCTCGTCCACCCTCCCGAGTTCGCGCTGCAGCCGGAATTCGTCGAGCAGGCAAGGGAGAACGCTCACCGGAGCCGCGTCTCCTTCGAGGCCCTGGACGACTTGGACGCGGGCATCCGGGGCACTGATGTGGTCTACGCCAAGAGCTGGGGCGCGGTGCTGACGACGACCGACCCGGCCGAGGAGGCCCGCCTGGTGTCGCGGTACGAGTCATGGATCACCGACGACCTCCGGCTGGCGACTGCCGGCGACGAGGCGGTCTACATGCACCCGCTTCCCGCCGAGCGGGGCGTCGAGGTCACCGACGGCGTCATCGATGGCCCGCGCAGTGTCGTCTACGACCAAGCCGAGAACCGCCTCCACGGACAGAAGGCGGTCATGGCGTTGACCATGGCGTGACTCACGGACAGGGCCTTTGGCCCCTAGTCGGTCCGGGTCCTGCCCGGGTCGACTGGGTCCCATGACAGTCACGGCCTACTGGCGTCCGTCGACGATCGCGGACGCATTCGACCTGCTGGAGCGTCCGGGAGCCGTCGTGCTGGCCGGCGGAACAGGGCTCGACCGCGGCCCGGCCGACCTGCCGGTGGAGGTGGTCGACCTGCAGGCGCTGGACCTCGACGGCATCTCCCCATTGCCGGGGGACGCGCTGCAGATCGGGGCCATGTCCACTCTGCAGGCCCTCGTCGACGCGGACCAGGTGCCGCAGGCAGTGCGCGAGGCGGCCCGCCGCGAGCGGCCCAGCACGCTGCGGGCGCTCGCGACCGTCGGCGGCTGCATCGCGACCGGGCATCCGGAGAGCGAGCTGCTGGCGGCACTGCTCGTTCACGAGGCAGTGGTGGAGGTCCACGCGCGGGATGGACACCAGTCGCTCCCCTTGGAGCAGCTGCTCGCGCGCCTGCCCATTGGAACCGGGGCTCTCGTGACGCGCGTGACGATCCGAACGGACGGGAGGGCTGCGGCTGCGCGCACCGCACGAACAACGGCCGACCGTGCCATCGTCGCGGTCCACGCGCGTGCGACCGAACGCGGCCGACGTGTCTGCGTCACGGGGGTCGACCGCACGCCAGTGCTCATCGAGCCGGGCGCCGAGCTTCACCCCAGCGACGACTTCCGCGGAGCAAGCGACTACCGGCGAGCCCTGGTCGAGGTCCTGCTCGCCCGGACCCTGGAGGCGATCTCATGATGGACATCGAGCTCACGCTCAATGGCACCGCGCGGCGGCTCAGCTGCGCCCCGGGCGACTCACTGATGACCGTTCTGCGCCGCCAGGGCTGCCTCAGTGTCCGCTACGGCTCGGCGACCGGCGAGACCGGAGCGGCCGCAGTCCTGGTCGACGGTCGACTCGTGCCGGCCGACGTCCTGCTCGCGCCGCAGGCGGCCGGACACGAGGTGACGACGGTTGAGTCACTCGACCTCGCCACGGGTGAGCTGCACCCGATCCAGGCCGCGTTCGTCGAGTCGGGGGCGCTCCAGTCCGGCTACTCGGCGGGGGCGATGATCCTGGCTGCCAAGGCGCTCCTCGATCGGGTCCCTGATCCTTCGGAGTGGCAGGTCCGGGAGGCCTTCTCGGGGATCCTCGACCGCGAGACCGGCTACGTGAAGGTGGTCGATGCCGTCCGCCGCGCAGCCGCGCTCCTCCGGGGCGAGCAGCCCGAACCGATGGAGCCCTTCGTCGTCGAACGCATCGGCGACGCCGAGCCGGGACCGGCACCCGTGGCGCCGGCCGCTGTGCCCCGCCTCGTCCCGTCACCGGACGTGCCGCAGACGGCCGTGGTCGGTCGGCCAACGCACAAGGTGGACGCCGTCCGGCTGGTGAAGGGCCACGCCGCCTTCGTCGACGATGTCGAGCCTCGCGGAATGCTCTACGCCAAGGTGCTTCGCAGCCCTCACGCGCACGCGCGCATCGTGTCCATCGACGACTCGGAGGCCCGGGCCCTGGCCGGCGTGCATGCCGTGGTCCACGCCTTCAACACCAAACGGGTCAAGTACGCGTCGGGGGGACAGAGCTGGCCCAACCCGCGGCCGTGGGACCAGGTGAGCTTCGACGAGAAGGTCCGCCACGTCGGCGACCGCGTTGCGGCGGTGGCGGCCGAGACGCCGGAGCTGGCCGAACGGGCCTGCGGGCTCATCACGGTGGCCTACGAGGCGCTCCCAGCCGTCTTCGACGAGCGTGAGGCGATCCTGCCGGGTGCGCCCGTGATCCACGACGAGCCCGACACCGAGGGGATCCACGACGCCAGCCGCAACCTGAGCCACCACATCACCGGGCAGACGGTGCCGGACGACCGTCTCGACGCGGCGTTCGCCGAGGCCGATCACGTCTTCGAGGGCACGTTCCACGTCCAGCAGCAGCACCACTGCCCGATCGAGCCCCACGTGACCATGGGCTGGCTCGACGAGGACGAGCGCCTCGTCCTGCGCAGCTCGACGCAGGTCCCCTTCCACGTCCGGCGCATGGTCGCCCCGCTCCTTGGGCTGCCGATCAAGCGCATCCGGGTCGTCAAGCCGCGCATCGGCGGCGGGTTCGGGGGCAAGCAGGAGATGCTCCTCGAGGACATCGTCGGACACCTCGTGCTGGCCTCCCGCCGTCCAGTGCGGCTCGAGCTGACCCGCGAGGAGGAGTTCGTGTCCTCGCGGATCCGGCATGCGCAGACCCTCACCTTCCGCACCGCGGTGGACACCGAGGGCCGGCTCCGCGCCCAGGACCTCCGGGTCATCGGCAACACCGGCCCCTACGCCACCCATGGCTTCACCGTCCAGTCGGTCACCGGACAGCGCGGGCTGTCCCAGTACAACTGCCCCGCAAAGCGGTACACCGCCGACGTGGTCTACACGAACCGCCCCGTCGCGGGCGCCTTCCGCGGCTACGGCGCCCCCCAGGCGCTCTTCGCCCTGGAGTCCCACCTGGACGACATCGCACGGGGACTCGGCATGGACCCGGTCGAGCTGCGCCGGAAGAACTGGGTGCGGACCGGCGACCCGCTCGACATCCTGCCAGCCCTGGGCGAGCGTGGGGCGACGGAGTCGGCGCCGGAGGCCATGCCTCGAGTGACGAGCTGCGCCACGGACGAGTGCGTCGCCCAGGCCACCCGCGCCATCGGCTGGGGCCGGCGCGACGACGCCGCGTGGCGGCGTCCACCGGACCGTCCGGGCATCCGGCGCGGCCTCGGCTTTGCCCTGTGCATGCAGGCCACGGCGATCCCGAACCTCGACATGGGCGGAGCATCGATCAAGCTGAACGACGACGGGTCGTTCAACCTCCTCGTCGGGGCAACCGACCTCGGCACCGGAGCCGACACCGTCTTGGCCCAGATCGCGGCCGAGGTGCTCGGGGTGGGCGCCGACGATGTCATCGTCTATGCGGCTGACACCGACCTGACCCCGTTCGACGTCGGAGCCTACGCCGACAGCACCACCTTCATCTCGGGAATGGCCGTCAAGCGAGCCTCCGAGACGGTGCGCGATCGGATCGTGCTGCGCGCTGCCCGGTTGCTCGGTCTCGAGTCCGCCACCGAGGTCGACCTGCGCGAGCGCAAGGCCTGGGCACCGGACGGACGGTCCGTCTCGCTCGAGGAGGTCGCCCTGCACAGCCTCCATGTCGAGGACCAGGAGCAGATCATGGCGACCGCGTCGCACGTCTCCGATGAGTCGCCGCCGCCCTTCGCCGCCCAGACGGCCGAGGTCGAGGTCGACGTCGAGACCGGTCAGGTGACGGTCACCAAGCTGGTCATGGCGGTGGACTGCGGTGTCGCCATCAATCCGACCACGGCCAGCGGCCAGGTCGAGGGTGCCATGGTGCAGGCGCTCGGCTACGGACTGACGGAGGAGCTCGTCCTGGACGAGGCCGGCAGGGCGGTCAACCCCCAGTTCGGGCCCTACTGGATCTTCCGGAGCGACGACACGCCGCCGACCGAGGTCTACCTCGTCCAGACGATGGAGCCAAGTGGCCCGTTCGGTGCCAAGTCGGTGGGGGAGATCGCCATCGACGGCGTCGCTCCTGCCGTCCGGAACGCGATCCTCGATGCCACCGGGGTCGGTATCAACGAGCTACCGCTGACGCCCGAACGCGTGTGGCGAGCGCTCCACCCGTGAGCGCCAGGATGTCCGACGCTCTCCTCGTGCGAGGTGGGACCGTCGTCGAGGCCACCGGTCCCCGCCGCGCTGACGTGCTGGTCGGCGATGGCCGCATCGTCGCCGTGGGGCCGGAACTGACGCATCACGGGGCCCGGGTCATCGAGGCCGGCGGCGCCTTCGTCATCCCGGGTGGCATCGACGTTCACACGCACTTCGCCCTCCCCGTCGGCGCGGTGACCTCGGCCGACGACTTCGAGTCGGGGACCATCGCGGCGGCGTGTGGAGGGACGACCTGCGTCGTCGACTATGCCGGCGCGGGCAGGGAGCCCTGGCAGCAGGCGATCGCCACCTGGCACGACCGAGCACGGGAGAGGGCCGTTGTCGACTACGCGTTCCACCTGACGGTGATCGAGCTCCCGCAAACGGTCGAGGGGGCCGCCGCACGCTTCGCGGAGTTCGTCGCTCGCGGCATCACGAGCGTCAAGCTCTACCTCGCTTACCCGGATCGCCTCATGGTGGATGACGACACGCTTGCGCGGGCGCTCGCTGCCTCCCGGCCGACGGGCATGCGCGTCTGTGCCCATGCAGAGGACGGTGCGGCGATCGAGGCCCTCACCGCGTCGGCGATCGCCGACGGACGAACCGGACCGGACGCCATTCCGTCCGTGCGACCGCCGTCCGTGGAGGCCGCCGCCATCAGGCGGGCCGCGGAGCTGGCGCGGGACGCCGCGGCCGAGCTCTACGTCGTCCACCTGTCGAGCGAAGCCGGGCTCTGGGCCATCCGCGCGGCCCGGTCGAGTGGCGCCATGGTGCGCGCCGAGACCTGCCCCCACTACCTCCACCTGGATGCGTCCCGCCTGCTGGCCGGAGACCGGGACTTCGTGTGCGCGCCACCCCTGCGCGCAGCCCCAGACCGCGCGGCGCTGTGGGCAGCCTTGGGGACTGGCGAAGTCGAGGTCGTCGCCACGGACCACTGCCCCTTCACCATCGAGGATCGCCGCCGTGGCACGTCGGGGACCGGGGCGAGCACCTTCACCCAGATCCCCGGCGGGCTGAGCGGCGTCGAGACCCGGCTCTCGCTCGTGTACCAGGGCGTCCGCCGTGGCCACCTGTCCCTCGAGCGTTGGGTTGACTGCACCTCGACCGCACCGGCGCGACTCTTCGGCCTGGCCGGCTGCAAGGGGTCGATCCGTCCCGGTCTCGATGCGGACCTCGTCGTGTTCGACCCCTCTGCCACCCGGCGCCTCGACTCGTCCGAGCTGCATTCGCGGGGCGACCGAAGCCCCTACGAGGGAGTCGTGGTGACCGGCTGGCCGGTCGTCACGCTCAGCCGGGGCCGGGTCGTCGCCAGGGATGGCGAGCCGGCAGAAGCCCAGCCGGGCTGGGGGCGGTTCATCCGGCGTTCCACGGACAGCACGCGGCCCCCGATCCCTTTTCCCGCAGGGACTCGGGGGCCAACTGGTGTCGAGGGGGGGACTTGAACCCCCACGCCCGTTAAGGGCACTAGCACCTCAAGCTAGCGCGTCTGCCATTCCGCCACCCCGACAAGGTGATGTGCAAGCGGTCCCGACGCACGTCTGGGAACT
>NZ_JBEDUL010000019.1:0-34884 GCF_040414665.1 Intrasporangium sp. | reverse complement strand
AAGAGCCCCTCGAAGGTCATCAGGTGGTCGGTGGCGATGGAACCGGTGATGGCGATCTGCACATCGCAAACCTAGCGTGCGGGGGCGGGGCTGGACCGTCGCACCTCTGCCCCCGCGCGGCGACCGCGCCGAGCGAGACGGGCAACGCAGTGGCTCGGCCCCACGAGCGGCTCGAGGCTCTCGACGTCCACGGGTGCCCCGACGCGCTCGAGCAGGCCCTCCATGAGGCCGCGATGGACCGCGCACACGACGTCGAGGTGCTGCGTGGCCACCTCGAGGAACGGACACGCGATGACGTCGATGCGGGCCCGATCCCCCTCGACCGCGGGGCGGGACTCGAAGCCCATGCCGGAGAGCGTCTCGACCACGAGGTCCGCAGCGGCGGAGAGGGACCCGGGCCGCTCCCCCGCCGGCGCGGCGAGCCCGCCGAAGGTGCGGCCGGCGTCAGCGGCCTCGCGAGCCGGGTCGTCCGCACTGCTCGCCAGGTGGGTCGCGAGGATGTCCGCGAGCAGCCGGTAGCTGCGTTGTGTCGCCCGCGGCGCAGCGACCTCGGCGACGTAGTGCGTCCGCGGCCGGCCCGGCGTCGTCCGCTCCTCGCGCTCACGCGACACGACTCCGGCAGCCACCAAGGCCTCGAGGTGGAACCTGGCGGTGTTCGGGTGTGCTCCCAGACGGCCGGCGACCTCTGCCGCGGTCGCCGGGGCGCCCAGGTCCTGGAGCACGGCGAGGACCCGGCTCCGCGAGGGACCGAACCGCTGCGCCTCCTCGGCTCGGTCAGGCGGCGGAATGCTCACGCTCTCGATCGTCCCACGCGTCGAGTCCCCGCTCCTGCAGCTGCGTGCCGAGCCAGTCCACCGCGTCCACGCCGACGATGGCCTGCCCGTCGACGACGAGCGTCGGGACCGTGCCCCCGACCTCCCGCCACTGCGAGCGCCAGTCCCTGATGAAGTGCCACGCCGCATTCGAGATGGGTCCACCGGTGACGTCACACGCGAGGCCCCAGCGCCAGACCGGCTCGGAGGTCGACGAGCCCTTGAGCAGGTCGTCGACGAGAAGCGTCCGCAGGACTCGCGCGTCGTCGAGGTCGACTCCGTTCTCCCAGAAGGCCTCGAAGAGCCTCCGCCGGACCGGACGTGCGACATCTGCGGCATAGGCCTCCGCATAGGCCGAGGTCGCCGCGCCCGTGAACGGCACGTGCCCCTTGAGGGTGTAGGGCAGCGGTTCGCCCGGCAGCAGGTGGGTGAGCACCTGTGCCACCTCGGCCTGGAGCGCCTGGAAGCGGTCGGTCAGCTCGGTACGACTTAGCTGGTGCCAGGGTTCGTGCTCGGTGGTGCGCCAGTCGATCGCAACCCCGTCGTCGGCGAGCGCCTCGGTGCGCCGCCACGCGAGGTGGCTCCAGGGACAGGTGAAGTCGCCCCACACCGTCATGCGCGTCATCCGCATGTTCCGCAGCTCCGTCGCCACCGGCTCTTCTCCTCCCGGATTCATCGGTCTACAGTGTTTTTACAACTTCCTTGTGAAAACATCAAGAGCCGAGGAGAGCTCATGACCTACGTGATCGGCAGCCCGTGCATCGACGTCAAGGACCGCGCCTGTGTCGAGGAGTGTCCCGTCGACTGCATCTACGAGGGCCAGCGATCGCTCTACATCCACCCCGACGAGTGCGTGGACTGCGGCGCCTGCGAGCCGGTCTGTCCCGTCGAGGCGATCTACTACGAGGACGATCTGCCGGCCGAGCTGCAGCCCTACCTGCAGGACAACACCGACTTCTTCGAGGAGACCATGACCGGGCAGAGTGAGCCGCTCGGCTCCCCCGGCGGCGCCGCCAAGCTGGGGGTGCTGCCGTTCGACACGCCTCTCGTAGCGGCCTTCCCCCAGCGTGAGACCGAGTGAGACCCACGTCACGTCGCTCCCCCTGCGCTACCCCGTGGTAGGCCTGTCCGCCGGTGCCGAAGCGGCCTAGCGTGGGCGGTATGAGCACCCCGACCATCGAGTTTCCCAGCCCGCGCGACGGTCTCGACTCGGGCAGCATCGCCGAGCTCGTCGACGACTCCCGGGCGATCCACCTTCCCCGGTTCGCCGCCACCGGGTCCACCCCCGAGCACGTGGACATCGACGTCCCCGATGACGCCGCCGCCCTCGTCCAGGGCCTCGGAGACTACGGCTTCTGACGCGACCACCCGCGCGAGGTGGCCGTCGGAGCGGCGGCCGGCTCAGCGGCATACGGCAGAGATGACGAAGGGCCCCACCGCTGGGTGGGGCCCTTCGTCGTGATCTCGGCTGGACTCAGCTGAAGGAGTCGCCGCAGGCGCAGCTGCTGCCCGCGTTGGGGTTGTCGATCGTGAAGCCCTGCTTCTCGATGGTGTCGGCGAAGTCGATCGTCGCGCCCTCGAGGTACGGCGAGCTCATCCGGTCGACGACGACCTCGACACCGTCGAAGTCGCGGACGAGGTCACCGTCGAGCGTGCGCTCGTCGAAGTAGAGCTGGTAGATCAGGCCCGAGCACCCACCCGGCTGGACACCCACGCGCAGGCGCAGGTCGTCGCGACCCTCCTGCTCCAGCAGGCTCTTGACCTTCGAGGCCGCCACGTCGGTGAGGATGACACCGTGGGCCGGAGCCTCGGTCTGGGCCGGTGTGGCCTCGGTGGCGGAAGCGTTCGTGTCGACACTCATGTGCAGTCCTTCACGTCATGGAGCATGGGTCTCGAGTGACAACCCAAGCGGAGTCGGAAGTGTTCCCGATGTCCCAAGGATACGTCGCACCTCGCCGGATGCCCGCATCGACCACACCATGCCGTATGCCGCTGGGCTCGCCGAGTGGGCACGGGACCTCCCGATCGTCCGCCACTCCCTCGTCGAGTGCGCACCTGGTGCTGCCCAGCCGTCCGTGCCCGACGCGAACTGCACACTCGACCAGGGCCCAGCCCGACGCGAGGTGCACACTCGACCAAGGGGCGGCTCGCGAGATCAGTCGCGGCGCGGCGACCACGTGCGAGCGACGCGGGCGACTCGCGCCGCGAGCGTCCCGGCCGGGTCGGCGAGCGAGAGCTCGAGCTCGGCGGGCCGGTCGACGACCGGGTACACCCCGGACAGGCCGGCCGCCATGGCGTCGCGGCGGCCCAGCTCCGACCGACCGGGAGCGGCGATGACGGGCACGCCGCGATGCGCGGCCGCGGTCGCAACCCCGACGACGACCTTGCCGTGGAGCGACTGCCAGTCCAGGGCGCCCTCGCCCGTGAGCACGAGGTCTGCGCGCGCCAGCCGGTCCGCGAAGCCGACCGCCTCGAGCACTGCCTCGATGCCTGCGACCCGGTGCCCGCCGAGCAGGTGCAGGGCATAGCCCAGACCCCCGGCCGCCCCCGCGCCGGGTTCCCGCTCCGGTCTCCTGGGCGCGCCGGTGAGCAGGTCCGTTGCCGGCGGGCTCACGCGCGCAATGACGCTCGCGAAATGGCTGAGGGCGTTCTCGAGAGCCTGCGCCTGCTCGGGCGACGCCCCCTTCTGCTCGGCGAAGACGGCGCTGGCTCCCTTGAGGCCGAGCAGCGGCGAGTCCACGTCACTCGCGATGAGGACGTCGGTGCGGCATAGTCGCTCGCGTGCGTCGGCCAGGCCGGATAGGTCCTGGACCGTCACGCCGGCCAGGGCCAGCCCGCCGACGCCGAGGCGCTCCCGTGTCCCGACGCCGAGCGCCGCGAGCAGGCCGGCCCCGGCATCATTGGTGCCGGACCCGCCGAGGCCGACCACCACCTGCCGCACGCCGAGGTCGAGAGCGGCCTGCACGAGCTCGCCGACGCCGAACGTCGTCGTGCGGGTCGGATCGCGATCGATCGGGGCGAGCAGGTGCAGCCCGGCCGCCTGCGCGGACTCGAGATAGGCCGTGGCGCCGGCAATGAGCACGGTCGCCGGGACGGGTCGACCCAGCGGGTCCGAGACGACCACTCCATGGACCTGCCCGGCCAGACTCTGCGAGAGAACGTCGACGAATCCCGGCCCGCCGTCCGAGAGCGGGACGACCTCCACCGTGTCGTGGGGCGCGGTGCGCAGCCAACCCTCAGCCATCGCTGCGGCCGCCTGCCCGGCGGTCAGGGTACCGGTGAAGCAGTCGGGGGCGATGAGCACGTGCACGCGCGCATGCTGTCACACCCTCGTGTCAGAGCCCGTCTCACCGCCGTCCTCCATTCGGAGGAGGCGAGGCGTCGAACCACTGGTCGGCGAACAGGTCCGCGTGGTCCATACCGGGGCGACCGGCGCCCCAGCACACTCGATGCCATGCCAGTCATCGACATCTCCGGCCTGCGCAAGACCTATGGAGACACGATCGCCGTGGACGACGTCTCCTTGAGCGTCGAGGAGGGCGAGATCTTCGGGATCATCGGACCCAACGGCGCCGGCAAGACGACCACTGTCGAGTGCCTTCTGGGCCTGCGAGAGCGGGACGGCGGCACCGTGTCGGTGCTCGGGATCGACCCCGCCCTGGACCACGAGCGGATCACGACCGTCGTCGGCGCCCAGCTCCAGGAGTCAGCGCTCCCCGACAAGCTGTCGGCCGGAGAGGCGCTCGAGCTCTACGCAGCCTTCTATCCCGAGCCGGCGGACCGGGACGGCCTCGTCGAACAGCTGGGACTGGAAACGTTCCTCGGCACGCCGTTCGCCAAGCTGTCCGGAGGACAACGCCAGCGGCTCTCGATCGCCCTCGCGCTCGTCGGCAGGCCCCGGATCGCCGTGCTCGACGAGCTGACGACCGGGCTCGACCCTGCTGCCCGCCGGGAGACGTGGCAGCTCGTGCGGAACCTGCGCGACGGCGGGGTGACGATCGTGCTCGTCACCCACTTCATGGAAGAGGCCGAGCTCCTCTGCGACCGCGTCGCCGTCATCGACGCCGGGCGGGTCACGGCGCTGGGAACCCCCGCGGAGATCTCCGCCGGCGCGGCACCCGAGCAGACCCTGCGGTTCATGCCCTCCCGGCCGCTCGACCCCGACGCGCTCCTCGGCCTCGACGCCGTGCACTCGGTCGGACGGGATGGGGCCGACATCGTCGTGCGTGGAGCCGACGGCGTCGTCCAGTCCGTCATCGGCGAGCTGATCCGCCGGGACATCCTCGCCCGGCGGCTGCGGGTCGACCAGGCCGGCCTCGACGAGGCCTTCGTGGCCCTGACGGCCACCCACCGACACAACCAGGAGACCCAGAGATGAGCGCCTACACGGCCATGACCCGATCCGAGACCCGACTCTTCTTCCGCGAGCCGCTGGCCGTCTTCTGGACGTGCGTGTTCCCCGTCGCGCTGCTGTGCATCTTTGGGCTCATCCCGTCGTTCCGCGAGGTCGGTCCCGAGACGGGGGTCCGGATGCTCGACGTCTACGTCCCGGTCATGATCCTCATGTCCATGACCTTCGTGGCCGTGACGGGCGTCGGGACCGAGCTCGGCACCAGTCGCGAGCGGCGCATCCTCAAGCGGCTGGCGACGACGCCGGCCGGCTGGCGACTGCTCATGGCGGCCCAGTTCACGCTCAACACCGTGATCATCGTCGCGGTGGCCGCGGTTGTCCTCACGGTGGGGCGCGCGGTCTTCGCTGTGCCGCTGCCGGCCAACCCAGCGGCATACGGCCTCGTCATCGTCCTGACCACGACGGCGCTGCTGTCGCTCGGGCTGCTCATCGGCGCCCTCTCCCCCTCGGCCAAGGTCGCCGCCGCCGTCGGCTCGATGGCGTTCTTCCCGCTCATGTTCTTCGGCGGGCTGTGGCTGCCGGTGCAGGTCATGCCGGACGTGCTGCGGTCCGTCAGCGAGTTCACGCCACTCGGTGCCGCGTCGTCCGCGCTTCACGCCGCGTCCCTGGGCGACTGGCCCGCGGCCCAGCACCTGCTCGTCCTCGTTGCCTATGCCGTGGTCCTTGCCGCCGCCGCCGTCAAGTGGTTCCGGTGGGAGTAGCCCGGCCCCGTACCATCGGCCGGATGAGTACCAGGGGGCCCGCCGCCGCCATCCTGCCCTCGGACCGGCGGTTCCGGGCGCGACAGGAGGCCTTCTACCGCTGGCTCCCTCCCGCCATGCTCGTGGTTGTCACGTGCGGTGTCATCGTCACGGGTCAGTCCCGGGTCGCACCGATGGTGGCGGTCGGCGTGAGCACCGTGACGGCGCTGCTCGACCAGCTCGCATGGGCCCGTCCGGCTCGGCGAGCGCGAATGGCGAGCCGCCGCGTGGGCCTGTCCCACCTGATCGACCTGGCCGTCGGCCTCGGGCTCGTCGGCCTCGCCGCCAGCCTCGTCCACGCGGTGCATCCCCTGTTCGGCTTCTTCGCCTGGTCCCTCTTCTTCCGACTGCCCCCGGTGCTCCACGGTGCGTCACGATGGGCCGCCATCGTTGCAGCAGCGGCCGTGATCAGCTGGGGCCAGACCGGCGCACCGACGACGCCCACCGTCGACATCCTGCCGATCTGGCTCGTGCTCATCCTCCTGAATGGCACCGTGGCCGTGGTCGTCATCAGGTTCGCCGAAACCTCCGAGCGTCAGGAGGGCCGGCGCATCGACTCGCTCGAGCAGCTGGAGCTCGCCAACCGCCGGCTGGAGGCCACGTTGGCGGAGAACGCCGGGCTGCAGGCCCAGCTCGTCGAGCAGGCACGGGAAGCCGGGGTCCAGGCCGAGCGGGAGAGGTTTGCCGGCGAGGTTCACGACACGATCGCGCAGGCGCTCGCCGGAGTGGTCACCCAGCTCGAGGCGATGGAGCAGTCCTCGTCGCCGGCCGACCGGCAGCACCACCTGCACCTGGCCCGCGAGCTCGCCCGCACGGCGCTGTCCGAGGCGCGCCGTTCCCTCCACGCCATCGGCCCCGAGCACCTCGAGACGGCAAGGCTCCCGGACGCAGTTCGGGACCTGGTCGGGACGTGGGGAGCCGGGTCCGGCGTGGAGGTTGCGTTCGACGTGGCCGGCGAGCCGCGGACGCTGGGCGCCGACGCCGAGGTGGCCCTCTACCGTTCGGCCCAGGAGGCACTCACCAACGTGGAGAAGCACGCACGCGCCAGCCGCACGGTCGTCACGCTGACCTACACCGACGACGAGGTCCTGCTCGACGTCCGCGACGACGGCCGGGGCCTGCCGCCCGGCCACCGGTTCCGCCAGGGCAGCACGGGAACGGGGGGAGGGTTCGGGCTGCGGTCGATGCGCCAGCGGGTTGCAGCGGCGGGCGGGTTCGCCAGGATCGAGTCCGAGCCGAGGGCCGGGACCACGGTGTCGGTCGTCATGCCGGCGCCGATGAGACTCCGCGGGGCCGGCGAGGAGACGGCGTGACCGGGATCAGGGTCCTCATCGTCGACGACCACCCCGTGGTCCGCGACGGCCTCAGCGGGATGTTGCGCCATGTCGAGGACATCACCGTGGTCGGCGACGTCGCCGACGGGGAGTCGGCACTCGCCTTCGTCGCCGCGCACGATGTCGACGTCGTGCTGATGGATCTCCGGATGCCGGGGATGGGCGGTGTGGCCGCCATCCGAACGCTGGGCAAGCAGGCCCCCGACGTGCACGTGCTCGTCCTGACGACGTTCGACACTGACAGCGACGTCCTACCGGCGATCGAGGCGGGCGCCACGGGGTACCTCCTCAAGGACAGCTCGGCGGCGACGCTGGTCGAGGGCGTCAGGGCGGCCCACCACGGGCGGGCGGCCCTGGCTCCCTCGGTCGCGGGGCGACTGATCTCCTCAGTCCGGGAGCCGGCCCCGGGCGCCCTCAGCCCGCGCGAGCGCGAGGTACTCACGCTCATCGCGGACGGCGCCACCAACCGGGACGTGGCCGCACGGCTCTTCGTCAGCGAGACCACCGTCAAGACGCATCTGCTCCGCGTGTTCGAGAAGCTCGGCGTCCGCGACCGCGCCGCGGCGGTGAGCGAGGGTCACCGCCGCGGCATCCTCAGCTGACCACCAGCGTCAGGAGGGAGTCAGGGCAGCAGCAGCGCGGAGTCGCCGAACTCGTGCCACGCGTAGCGCCGGGCGAGCGCCGCGTCGTAGGCGGCCTGAGTGAGAGTCGGCCCGGCCACCGCCTCGACGAGGAGCAGGTGCGAGGCGTCCGCGTTGTGCCACCCCGTGACGAGGCCTCCCACGACCCGGACCGGACGGTCGGACGAGATGACGACGTCGGTCCACCCTCCGGCGGCCTGGACGACGCCGGTCTCGTCGGCGGCCGACTCCAGGGCGCGCGTGGCTGTCGTGCCGACGGCGACGATGCGCCCGCCGGCGGCTCTGGCCGCGTTGACGACGGCCGCCGTCGACCCCGACACGGCGAACCGCTCGGGTTGCGGCGCCTCCCCGGCCTCCTGCGATGAGAGGCCGGTGTGGAGGGTGACGGGGACGATGACGATGCCCGCCGAGACGAGGCTCGTCACCAGGTGGGTGGTGAAGGGTCGTGCCGCGCTCGCCATCTCGGCGCTGCCGGGGATCGTGCCGAAGACGGTCTGGTAGGCGGTGAGCGGGAAGCGGGCCCGGAGGTAGCCGTAGGCGATGGGGCGTCCATGGGAGGCGAGGTGGTCGGTGAGACCGCCGCCGGCGGACTCGACCGCCCTCCAGAGCCGGTTGCCCGATCCGGACGGGGACGAGCCCTCCTCGGCATGCGGAGCCACGAGCCGAAGGGTCGGCGGGGACTGCGTGACCCGGGTGGCCCGGGTGGCCCGGCGATGGCGACCCCCGAGGTCGATCTCGTCGCCGACGGCAGCGTCGAGCAGGGGGTGGGCGGCATCCGGCGCGGTGCGCAGCTCGACGACCCACGAACCGTCGTCGAGCTGTGCGCCCACATGGACCACGACCGGGCCTCGGGTGGCGAGCCGGCCGTCGGCCTCAGCCGCGATGGTGGCCGAGTTGTTGACGACGAGGACGTCGCCCGGCCGCAGATGGCGACCCAGCGCCCGGAACATCGTGTGCTCGACAGTCACTGCGCCGTGCTGCTCCGACGCAACGAGCAGGCGCACTGCGTCCCGGCTGACGCCCTTGGCCTCGGGAGGCGCGTCGGCGGTGAGCTCCTCCGTCGGGCCGAACCGGGTGGCCGGGCGCTGCCCGATCCCGGCCGTCATGCCGAGCCTCCGGAAGCGGTGGAGGTGGCCTCCGGAGGCGACCCGACGGCGGACTCCCCGAGCAGGTCCACGGCCCGGTAGCGGCCGCTCGGTGGCCGGACCGCGAGCAGGCGCAGGATCGCCGGGACCGCGACCTCCTCGGGCAGCGGTCGGTCGCTGATGTCCTCACCGGGGAAGGCCGCCTGGTGCATCGCCGTGCGCATGTCACCGGGGTCGAACGCATACGCATGTATGCCGCTGAGCTCGCTTCCGAGCGTCAACGCGAGCTCGTCGAGGGCGGCCTTCGACGACGCATACCCACCCCACGTCTCATAGTGCCCGACCGCCGCGTCAGAGGAGATGTCGAGCAGGACGCCGCCATCCGCGAGGAGGAAGGGAAGGACGGCCCGGGTCAGTGCGTGGGGACCGACGACGTTCACGTCGAGGATCCGGCTGAGCGCCTCGGGCGTGAGGTCCTCGAGACGGCGGAGCGGGGTGGGGCCCAGCGTGCTGGCGTTGTTGACGAGCAGATCGAGACTCCCCCAGCCCGTCACCACCCTGAGAAGCTCTTCGCGATGAGCGGCATCGGCGACGTCGCCGGCGCGGGCGACCACTTCGGTGGTTCGGGCCAGCTCTGCGGCTGCGAGGGCGAGGTCGTCGGCTGCCCGGCCGGTGAGCAGCAGGCGCCATCCCTGGTCGGCCAGCCGTCCCGCAAGGGCCCGCCCGAGGCCACGGCTGGCGCCGGTGATGAGGGCTGTACGTGATGAGTCCATGCGCACAGCCTCCAACCTGAAGCCGACTTCAGGTCAACCTCGTTTCCGGACTGCATCTCTGCACACGGCTCGGACCTACGCTGCGGGCACGGCGACGTGGGACGAGGGCACGACGGCGACGACCCGGGCGTCGAGACCGGTGCGTGCCATCGGCCCGACCCGGACCTGACCCGACCTGACCCGACCTAACCCTCGTCGCCCTCTGCAACGGCGAGGGCATGCTTGCCGAGGTCTGGCCGCTGGTGCTCTCCGCGCCCTGAGGGCGAAGTCCGAAGTACCTTGTCCATCGCCTTGCCCTTGGCCAGCTCGTCGACGAGCTTGTCCAGGTAGCGGATCTTCTGCATGAGCGGGTCGTCGATCTCCTCGACGCGCACCCCGCACACCACGCCCTTGATCTGCGAGGCATTCGGGTTGAGCGCGGCCTCCGCGAAGAAGTCCTCGACGGTCGTGCCCGCGGCCAGGTGATCGCTCAACGCGGAGTCGTCGAAACCGGTCAGCCACTCGATCACCTCATCGAGCTCGTCCTTCGTGCGCCCCTTCCGCTCGACCTTCGTCACGTAGAGGGGGTACACCGACGCGAAGCTGGTGGTGAAGATCCGGCTCATCCTCCCGAGGGTAGTGCCGGCCAGGTGCGGACCGGGGGGTGACGCTGGGAGCAGGCACAGCGGCATACGATCTGTCCATGACGACGGCACCGGCCCCGCTGCCCCTCCTCGTGCTCGGCCACGGCACCGAGCTGCACACCGAGCGCGGCGTGGATTGCCCCGGCGACCTGCCCGCCCCCTCCGACCCCGACCTCGTGGAGCGCGCCCGCGTCGCCAAGGCGGCCCTCGGCGACCAGGTCTTCGTGCTCGGACACCACTACCAGCGTGACGAAGTGATCCAGTTCGCCGACGTGACGGGCGACTCGTTCAAGCTCGCCCGAGACGCAGCAGCCCGCCCGGATGCCCCCTCCATCATCTTCTGCGGCGTGCACTTCATGGCCGAGTCCGCCGACATCCTGACGAGCGACGACCAGACGGTGATCCTGCCCGACCTCGCCGCCGGCTGCTCGATGGCCGACATGGCGGCGATCGCCCAGGTCGAGGACGCATGGGAGCAGCTCGAGGCTGCCGGGGTGGCGGGCCAGACGGTCCCGGTCACCTACATGAACTCATCGGCCGCGATCAAGGCCTTCACCGGCCGGCACGGCGGCACCGTGTGCACGAGCTCCAACGCCCGGACGGCGCTCGCCTGGGCCTTTGAGCAGGTCGGCGGGGTGCAGGGCGACGGCAAGGTGCTCTTCCTGCCCGACCAGCACCTCGGGCGCAACACCGCGGTCCGCGAGCTCGGCCTTGCCCTCGAAGACTGCGTCGTGTGGGACCCGCACCGACCGGGCGGGGGCCTCACGCCCGAGGCGCTGGCCGAAGCGCGGATGATCCTCTGGCGCGGACACTGCTCGGTGCACGGCCGGTTCACCGTCGACGCGGTCGAGACCGCACGGCGGGAGATCCCCGGCGTCAAGGTCATCGTCCACCCCGAGTGCCGCTACGAGGTGGTCGAGCTCGCCGATGAGGTCGGGTCGACGGAGAAGATCATCAACACGATCGCCGCAGCCCCGGACGGCACGTCCTGGGTCGTCGGCACCGAGCTCAACCTCGTCAAGCGGCTTGCCCAGCAGTTTCCGGGCCAGCGGATCGCCTTCCTCGAGAAGAACGTCTGCTACTGCTCGACGATGAACCGTATCGACCTGCCTCATCTCGTCTGGGCACTTGAGTCCCTCGTCGAAGGCAGGGTGGTCAACCCGATCCAGGTCGATGCACAGGTGGCGGCAGACGCCCGAGTCGCGCTCGATCGCATGCTCGCGCTCCCCGGCACCACCCACAAGGACTGACCGGGTGGCGGACCCGATCAGGCGGCGGTCCGGCCGGATGGACCAGATCGCCGTCATCTCCGACGTCCACGGCAACGTCACGGCGCTCGAGGCTGTCCTGGCCGATATCGAGGCACGCGGGATCAGCCGGATCCTCAACCTCGGTGACGTCGTCGGCAAGGGGCCGCGGGGCTCTGAGGCGATCAAACTGACCCGCGAGACGTGTGAGGTGACCGTCCGCGGCAACTGGGACACCTTCATCGCCCGCCATGCCGTCCAACCCTTCGAGGCAGGGCAGTGGGCGCGCGACGAGCTGACGGATGACGACGTCCGCTGGCTCGCGGCCTTGCCGAACACTCACGAGCTCGTCATGAGCGGCAAGCGAGTCCGCCTCTTCCACGCGTCGCAGACCAGCGAGTTCGTCCGCGTCCGGGTACAGCACACGCGCGAGGAGTTCCTCGGAATGTTCACGAACACCCCGTTCACCGGCGACTTCCTCGCCGGAGCGTGGCCACCCGGCACGGCGCCGGACGTCGTCGGTTACGGCGACATCCACGGCACCTATCTCGCGGCCGACGACGGACTCATGCTGTTCAACGCCGGAGCCGTCGGCAACCATCTCGATGCTCCGAGCGCCCCCTACGTCATCATCGAGGGCGTCGTGGGCTCTGCTGTGCCGGAGTCCTTCTCGGTCAACTTCGTCCGCGTGCCCTACGACATCGACGCCGAGGTCGCCGTGGCCCGGGAGCTCGGGATGCCCGACGTCGACGCCTACGCCCTCGAGCTGCGAGAGGGGACCTACCGGGGCAGGTCCGGCGGAGCACTCAGTCAGTGAGAGCGGCCAGGAACACCTTGCCGAGGTCCTGGGCCTCGCGGGCGACGTAGGCCTCGCCCTTCGCAGCGTCGGCCAGCCGGCGGAGGGTGACCGCATCGGCCTCGCCGCCGAGGGCGATGCTGAGGATCCGCACGGGACGCTCTGCGCCCGCAAGTGGCTGGAGCTTCTCCAGCACCTGCTCGAGCGAGGCGCTCCCGGGGTCCTCGTTCTTGCCGTCGCTGATCAGGACGATGGTGTTGTTGCCCTCGCGCCAGGCATTCTGAGCCGCCGCAGCCGCGGCGATGACCGTGTCGTAGAGTCCCGTGGCTCCGTCAGCCCGCAGACCGTTCAGCGACTTCTGCAGCGACTGCACCGCCGTCACGCCTCCGACGTTCCGCATCGGCGGCCCCAAGTCGAGAACCACGGTGTGGTCGGCTCGGTTCTCCTGACGTGAGAAGGTCCAAAGGCCGATGTTGGTCCGGTCCGAGAACAACGGCAGGGAGTCGGCGATGGCCTCCTTGGCCAGGTCGAGCCGGGTGGCGTTGCCTGCCGCGGCGACCCGCTCGTTCATCGAACCGGACGTGTCGAGCACGACGAGGACCGAGCCCTGACGGTCGAGAGCGGTCCATCCCTGGAGCGACTGCGCCAGCGACCATGCGTTCGGCCCGGAGGGCGTGAATCGCGGCTCGGATGCGACAACCCCCTGTGCGGTGTCCGCCTCCGTCTGCAGGCGGGGCGTGCGCCACCCATCGGCGGCGAACAGCTTGTTCTCCGCGCCGGTGACCAGGAAGACGGCGAACCGATCGAGCGCGGCCCTCTGCTGATCGGTGACCCAGTCGGCGTGCACGGTGATCAACGGGACCTCGTTGGGGTGGATCCCGTCCGACGGGTACAGGGCGGCGAGCGGGATGCGTGGCTTCGTCGCGTTGTAGCGGAGCACCTCGCGCTCGCTGGTCGGAAAGAGCATCGCCTGTTTCGTCGCGTCCTCGGGCGTCGACTTGGCGTCCGTCAGCCCCGCCAGGACCTTCTTCTGCTCGATGTTCAGGCTCGAGAGGGCACTGTGGGCGGACAGGAGGCCCCGACGGACGTCGTCCACCTCCTCGGCACCGTCAGTGGCCCACTGCGTCAGGCTCATCATCGAGGTCAGGCTCGCTGCGTCGCGAAGGGGGTCCTGCCAGCCGATCCGCACTCGTCCCCAGTCCGCATGGCCCTTGGCGCCCCAGCCCTTGGGGTCCTTCGCGAGCTCGATCAGCTGGGCCCAGCTGGGCTGTGCCTCGGGCCAGCCGAGCGCCTCCGCCATGGCCCGGGGCGCCGCGATGACGGCGGGGCTGACGGCGACCACAGGGAAGCTGTGCGGCAGTGCCGTCGACAGCTCGGGTCGCCGAGCGAGGACCTCTCGCCAGATGCTGGCATCGGGCACCCATGCCGTCGGTGCGTTCGCGCCGCCACCGGCCTCGAGCGAGGCGCGGAGTGTGTCCGCGAAGGCATTGGGCTCCGCAGAGACGATGGTCGTCTTGCTGCACCGCCCATCGACCCACGAGGCGGTGCCCTGGTCGAAGGCCGCCGCCGCCTTGGTCAGCAACGGCGCCAGTGAGGGCGAGGCGGTGACAGTCAGGGGCACGCGCTCATCGCCGCACGCCACGGGCGCGGATCCCCCGTCAGGCCGGAAGACCAGAAACGCACCGAGCCCGAGCAGCAGGAGAGGGGCGAGCACGAAGGCGATGAGCTTGACCTTGCGGCTGGGCCCGGCCGATGGCGCCCGATGCCGTCCACCTGAGCGCCCTGTCGTGCCCTGCGTCGCGGATGGACGCGCGCTTGAGCCGGCAGCAGCCTCTCGAAGACTCTTCTCGTACGGACCCACCGGGCGTCCCGGAGGCCTTGGCTCTTGACTCACCCGCGTCCTCCCGAGTCCCACGCCTCATCGCAACTGGGCGATGCACCACGTCGTGAAGGCATCGCACCCGGACAGTTGATCCGAATCGTACACATCGGGCCCGCGACGTCCACCCGGGGCACGGAATCTGAGATCCCTCACGAGCGCATGGCACCGAGGCGCACGAGCAGGATCGCCTCCGCCTCACACACCCGCGCGAACTCTTCGAGGTGGAGCGACTCGTTCGCGCCATGCGCCCGCGTGTCCGGGTCCTCGACCCCGGTGACGAGGATCGCCGCCTCCGGGAATCGCGCCGCGAAGTCCGAGATGAACGGGATCGACCCGCCCACACCCATGTCGACCGGGTCGACTCCCCAGGCGTCCCGGAACGAGGCGCGGGCCTGGTCGTAGATCGGCCCCTCTGCCTGGGCTGCGAAGCCGGACCCGAGCTCGGTGAGCTCGACCGACACCCGGGCGCCCCACGGCGCATGCTGCTCGAGGTGCGCTCGAAGCAGCTCGAACGCCTTCTGCGGGTCCTGGCTCGGCGCGATCCGCATCGAGACCTTGGCCGCGGCGCGTGCCGAGAGGGTGTTGGACGCCTTGTCCATCGACGTCGCATCGATGCCGATCGTCGTGATGGACGGTTTGGTCCACAGTCGGGACAGGATCGAGCCGGAGCCGATGAGGTCGACGCCGTCGAGCAGACCGGACTCGGCGCGGAACCGCGCTTCGTCGTAGTCGAGCTCCGCCGCGATGCCCTCGTCGAGGCCCTGCACCGCGACGTTGCCGTCGTCGTCGTGGAGCGTCGCCAGGAGCCTGACCAGAGCGGTCACGGCGTCGGGGGCCGCACCGCCGAACATGCCCGAGTGGACGGAGTGGTCGAGGGTCTGGACCCGGACGATGGCACGGACCCCGCCGCGCAGCGTCGTCGTCAGTGCGGGCCGGCCGATGGCCCAGTTGCCGGAGTCGGCGATGACGATGGCGTCGGCAGCGAGCCGGTCGCCGTGCTTGGCCAGGATGGCCGGCAGCGAGGGCGAGCCGGATTCCTCCTCGCCCTCGACGAAGACCGTGACCCCCACCGGCAGCCGGCCGCGATGCGCCCTCAGGGCGGCGACGTGCGCGAGGACCCCAGCCTTGTCGTCGGCGGCGCCGCGCCCGTAGAGGCGGCCCGCGCGCTCGGCCGGCTCGAAGGGTGCGCTGTCCCAGTCCGCGTCGTCGCCAGGCGGCTGCACGTCATGGTGGGCGTACAGCGTCACGGTTGGTGCGCCCTCTGGTCCGTCGATGTGGCCGATCACGGCTGGACGCCCACCCTCGACGACGACCTCCACGTCGAGGCCCTCCCCGCGAAGCAGTTCGGCCACGGCCTCGGCGCTGCGCGCCACGTGGGACTGGTCGAAACTGGCCGCCGAGACGCTCGGGATGCGGACGAGCGCCTCGAGGTCGGCCCGCACACCGGGCATGAGCGCCGCGACTCGGTCACGGACAGCTTGGATCTGGTCAGCGGTGAGCACGTCGTCAGTCACGGTCCGACCCTATCGATCCACCTGCGAACCGGGCAGTCCCTGCCCTTGGATACCGTCGCAACATGGGTGACGAGTCGTCGGCGGACCACGCTGGGGCAGGCTTTGCCGCGGGGCTGGCCCCCTGGCTCGAGCGCTTGGACAACCTGCGCAACGTCGTCCGGCAGCAGCTCGTGTCCCGCCAGCTCGACGCCCACCTGCCCAGGACGACGGACGGGCCGCTCCGCGTCCTCGACGTGGGCGCCGGTCAGGGCACGCAGGCCCTCCGGCTCGCGCGTGCGGGCCACACCGTGACCGCCGTCGAGCCCAGCCCGGGGATGCGGGAGGCCTTCCTGCGTGCAGCCGCGGCGCTCGAGGGAGACGCGCGGCAGCGCGTGACGCTCCTCGACGGCGACGTCACCGCGCTGTCGCACCTGACGAGCCCAGCGGCATACGACGTCGTCATGTGTCACGGCGTGCTGATGTATCTCCCGGAGTCCGGCCCAGCCATGTCCCAGCTCGCCCGCTGCGCCGCACCCGGGGCGCTCGTCTCCGTCGTCGCCCGGAACTCCGACGCACTGGCCTGGCGCCCATCCATCCGACACGACTGGACGGCGGCCCTGCACCTGCTGGACGAACAGGAGCGTGCACTCGCGGAGGGAAGGGACGCCTTCTATCTCAACGAGATCGGCGTCCGCGCACGAGCCGACCGCCCGGACGAGCTCATGGCGACGGTCGAGCGCGAGGGGTTGCTGGTCGAGCAGTGGTACGGGATCCGGCTCGCCTCCGATGACGTCGGCGTGGACGCGCCCGCTCCCCCGCCCGACGAGCTCGCCCGGATCGTCGACCTGGAGGAGCGGCTCGGCCGGACCGACCCGTACCGCCGGATGGGAACGCTCGTCCACATCGCGGCACGGGCACCGAGCGCTGGTGACTTCTGACCCGTCCTCGTGCCGGTGGTGCGATGGAGGTCGGGCTGTTTCAATCGGAGGGTGCGCCGGTCACCCGATGCCGTGGGCATGGCCTTCGCTGCTGTCCCCCGAGAGGGCTTCCTGCGGCCAGCCTCGCGAGCGGACGCGCATCGCGACGCGCCAATCCCCATCGGGCACGGACAGACCAACTCGCAGCCTCGCACCGTCGAGACGATGCTGCGGCTGCTCGACGTCCAACCCGGCCACCGCGTCCTCGACGTCGGGGCTGGTTCCGGCTGGACGACCGCCCTGCTGGCGGAGCTGACCGGCCCCACAGGATCGGTTCGCGGGGTCGAGTTCGTCCCCGAGCTGGCACGGTGGGGTGCCGAGAACCTCGCGGCCGCCGGCCACTCCTGGGCCTCCATCGAGTCGGCCACCGCCGGGATCATCGGCGCCCCCGAGCATGGGCCGTACGACCGGATCCTCGTGTCCGCGAACGCCCGACACCTTCCCGGCGAGCTCGTCGCCCAGCTCGCCGATGCCGGCCGCATGGTCATTCCCGTGAACAGCCGGATGCTCGTCGTGGAGCGCCAGGGGGACGACATCCGCACGAGCGAACACGGCGCCTACCGCTTCGTGCCGCTGCGTTGAAGAGGCACGACCGGAAGGGACGTCAGATACCGCTCCAGTGCGTCGGTGGCATCCTCGATCGACCCGCCACCGAGGACGTCGACGAGCAGGCCGCGCACCACGGCCACACCCAGCCGGGTCGACGCCGGATCGGCCTCGACGCCCCACCGCGCCGCCAGGCCGGCCGTCGCCTCGACCCAGGGCGCCGTGAGGTCGTCGCCCGGCCCCCGCGACGTCAGGGCGACGGTCTCGAGGAAGAGGCGCACGAAGGGCAGCACCTCAGGACGCGTGAGCTCATCCCAGAGTCCCCGGATCAGCTGCTGCGGCGACTCGGCGCCGCTGGCAAGCCCGCGCAGGAGCCGCACCTGGTCCGCCTCCATCCGGGCGACGAGCGCTGCGACCAGCCCGGCCCTGGACCCGAAGTGGTACAGCAGCATCCGGTGCGAGGTCCCCGCTTGGGCTGCCACGTCACGCAGGCTCCGGTCGCCCAGCCCCTGCCGCGCCACGACTGCCATGACCCGATCAAGCAGCTCGTCCCCGGCCCTGCCCATCAGCACTCCCCGGTCTCGAGAGAAATCCCATTGCCTCGGACTGTACCAAGTGGTTCACTCTTGTTCATGCACCTCGAGAACGCCATGACCATTGCGGTACCCGTCGACCGGGTGTGGGAGCTCACCATCGACATCGAGCGGTGGCCGACGCTGACACCGACGATCCTGTCGGTCGAGCGACTCGACGACGGCGAGCTCAGGATCGGCAGCAGCGCTCGAGTCAGGCAGCCCCGGATGCCCCTTGCGGTGTGGACGGTGACCGAGCTGGAGCCGCTGTCCCGGTTCGTCTGGGAGGCCCGGATCCTCGGGTCACGATTCGTCGGCGGTCACCACCTCACGGCCACGTCGGACGGCACGCAGAACACCCTCACGCTCGACGTCAACGGCTGGACGGCAGGCCTCCTCTCTCTCGCCGCCGGCTCCGCGATGCGCCAGGCGATTGCCACGGAGAACGAGGGCTTTCGTCGCGCGGCAGCCAGCTCCGAGCGGCCCGGATCGGAGCAGCCTCGCTGAACACCTAGAGTTGTCCTCGTGTTCGGACGCAAGAAGACCCTCAACGAAGAGCTCATCGACCAGGAGCCCCCAGCTCGCCCCGGGGCGAAGAACCGCCCGACGCCGAAGCGGCGAGACCAGGAGGCGGCCAACAAGCGTCCGCTCATCGTCACCGACCGAAAGGCCGCGCGCTCCAGGGACAAGGTGGCGCGGCGCGAGGGGATGGCCAAGCAACGCGCCGGGATGCTCGCCGGCGACGAGCGGTACCTCCCTGCCCGCGACAAGGGCCCCCGCCGCCGCTTCATCCGCGACTCCGTCGATGCCCGGTGGAACATCGGCGAGTTCATGCTGCCCGTGATGCTCCTCGTGCTGCTGCTCAGCTTCGTCAAGCAGAGCTGGGCCCTGATGTCGGTCTTCATCCTCGTCTACGGGCTCATCGTCGTGGCCATCATCGACGCCGTGCTCATGTGGCTGCGGACGAAGAAAAAGGTCAATGCCAAATACGGTCAGGCCGAGCGGGGCGATGCCTTCTACGCCGTCATGCGGGCATTCCAGATGAGGCGGACGAGGATGCCCAAGCCGGCAGTCGACCGCGGACAGCACCCTTCCTGACGGGCCCGCCGGTCAGCACTGGTCCCCTCCGCCGACGAGGTCGGCGAACGCCAGCGGACTTCGGGTGACCGCATAGGTGGCGAAATACAGCTTGGCCACCGTGCCGTCAGCCGCGCGGACCACCTGGAGGACCTCGCCACGCTCCCTGCCGGCCGCGGCCCGATAGCGGTCGGGCCCCTCCCGCGCGAACCGCGACTCCGAGAGCGGATCGTCGGTGAGCCGTGACCACAGCTCGCCGTCGCGCACGAAGAAGACGATCGGCGAGCCCTCGGACCACCACTGGCCCAGCAGCTCGGCCAGGTCCGGCCGGGGCCGCTCCGGCACCCACGCCCGCTCGATCGGCGGCTCCGCATCGACGACCGCCTCGACGAGGTCGGTCGCCAGCGCCAGCGGCTCGGCGCCAGACGTGGCGTTGGCGAAGACGATCGCCCCGGTCCTGTCCCGGCGTCGGACCCGCAGCCCGGTGAGATAGCCGGGCATCGCTCCGCCGTGCCCAACGAAGACCCGGTCACCCCGGCGGCCCATCCCGAAGCCCAGGCCGTAGGCGCCGGTCCACCCGTCGACATCCGTCATGATGAGCGGCCGGCACATCTCGTCGATGGTCTCCGGGCTGACGACGCGATCGTCGGGGTCCGCAAGGTAGGCGGCGTAGCGGGCCATGTCGGCGACGGTCGACCACAGACCGCCGAGCGGCGCCGTCGCGTTGAGGGTGAAGAGCGGCTCCTCCCTCGCCGTCCCGGCCCACGGGTCGACCTGGTACCCGTGCGCGCGGTCGTCGGCGGGGACCAGGCCCGTGCGCGTCATCCCGAGCGGGTCCAGGACCCGGTCCCGGACGACGGTCTCCCAGTCCTGGCCGGTCACCCGCTCCACGACCTGGCCGAGCAGGCCGTACGCGAGATTCGAGTAGTGGAAGGCGTGGTGGGCGGGCAGGACCTGCTCGGCCTCCTCGACGCCGACGAGGAAGGCCTCCCGCTCCGGAGCGCTCAGGCTCTCCCAGATGTTGCCGATCGGCTCGCGCTGCAGCCCCGAGGCGTGGGCCAGCATCTGGCGCAGCTGGAGTCGCCCGTGGCGGGTCCCGGGCACATGGGCATCGAGCGGGTCGTCGAGGGCCAGCCGGCCCTCGTCGCGCAGGGCCATGACGACCAGTGCCGTGAACGTCTTGGTGACCGAGCCGATCATGAACTGGGTCGAGTCGGTCGCGGCCGAGGCCCCGGCGCCATCGGTCGGGTCGCCCAGTCGCGCCGCTCCGATGTGGGCGCTCCAGACCAGCTCGCCCTCGCGCACCACCCCCGCGCTGACGCCCGGGCTGCGCCAGCGACGTTGGGCGGAGCGGACCCTCGCGGTCAGGTCGCGCTCCAGGACGCTCGACACGCCCTCAGCGGGCGTGGGCGCCGATCCCGGGGGACCGGCCGGTTCGGCCGTCACTCGGGCGCTCGCAGGCTCATCGGGCCGTAGACGACGCCGTCACCGTGGCGCAGGGTCACCGACTCCACACCCCCGGCGAGCAGCTCCCGCCACGACTCCCCGAGGTAGTTCTCGGCATCGCTCTGGGTCGGGAAACCTCGGGTGACGAGCGCCGCGCCCGCCATCGTCTCTCCGTGGGCGTCGAAGTACACCCAGGTCCAGTCCGCGCTCATGCCGCCACCCTAGTTGGCTGGAGATCGCCACAGCCGGGGCAGGGCCGCTCCTGGATCAGGCAGTCACCGGCTGGACCGCGTTTGACGTCGATCGGCTCGACGTGCCACGGTTCGAGTACCCGATGGGCAATGGGGCAAGCCGGTGAGACTCCGGCGCTGACCCGCAACCGTGAAGCCCGGCGGCCGACACAGTTCGCTCCCTGTCGGCATCCGGCGCCAGCCGGAAAACCCGTGCCCGTTCGGCTCCTTTGTCAGTCTGTCGTGGAATGCGGACCGGAGACACCAGGCCTCAGGCACAGCAACCTCCGACCTCGGTGCCCCACCGCGAGGAGGTAATCGTGTCCCTTGCCCAGCGTGCCCGGATCCGGGTCGTCATCGCCGTGCTGCTCGCCGCAGCGTGCACCGCCCTCTCGGTCGGCCCCGCCCACGCGGCCGCCTACCGCTTCTGGGGCTTCTACCAGCTCACCGACGGCCAGTGGGCCTTCGCCCAGAAGGGCTCGGACCAGATCGTCCCCAAGGACGGGTCGGTCGACGGCTGGCGGTTCGCCGTCGCGGACGTGAACGACGTCAGGCTCCCGCGGGCGACCCTGACCTTCGACCAGATCTGTGCGTCGACTCCGGCCGCCACCGGCCAGAAGCGGGTCGGCCTCGTCATCGACTACGGCCGCCCAGCGGACGCGGCCGACGGGGCGACCCCGCCCGCGGCCACCGCACTCTGCGCCGTCGTCGCACCCGACGCGACGAGCACCGATGTCCTCGCGACAGCAGGAGACCTTCGCGTCGAGAACGGGCTCGTCTGCGGCGTCGCGGGCTACCCGGCCACTGGCTGCGGCGGCGAGGTGAAGGAGCTCAGCGCGGAGGCCAAGGCGGCGGACACGCCCGCGCAGGTGAGTGCGCCGACCGCCACGCAGACGGCGGATGCCGCGGAGCCGGCGGCAGCACCGGTCAGCGCACCCGCGCAGGACACGTCGAGCGGCGCGAGCACAGCGGCATACGTCATCGTCGGAATCGCACTCCTCGCGCTGGCCGCCTTCCTCATTGCGCGCTCGCGCGCCGCGGGCAAGCGCAACGACTGAAACCTGCACCATGAGCGCTCGTGAGCGGCTCCAGCACCCTGCGGCCTGGTGGCTGTGGGGGCTGGGGCTGGCCACCGCCGCCTCCCGGACGACCAACCCCATGGTCCTCCTGCTCATCATCGGCGTCTGCATCCTCGTCGTCAGCGAGCGTCGCGACCCGTCGGCACCGAACCCGCTCATGGCCTTTGTCGCCATCGGGGCGATGGTCGTCATCTTCCGCCTCGTGATGACCGTCATCCTGGGCAACGGAGTCCGCGGGGAGACCGTGCTCTTCACCCTCCCGCAGATCCCCCTGCCGGAGTGGGCATCGTTCCTGCGGATCGGTGGCCGGGTGTCCCTCGAGAGCCTCCTCTACGCCCTCTATGACGCGCTGCGCCTCGCAGCGATCCTCGCGTGCATCGGCGCCGCCAACGCACTGGCCAGCCCGAGGCGCCTGCTCCGCTACCTGCCGGCGACGCTGTACGACGTCGGCACGGCCATCGTCGTCGGCCTGACGTTCGCACCGCAGCTGCTCTCCGACGCACGCTCTGTCCGCAGTGCCCGCGCGCTTCGCGGGCACGACGGCCGCGGGATCCGGGAACTGGCACGCCTGGCCGTCCCCGTCCTCGAGACGGCGTTTGCCCGTTCCCTCGGGCTGGCCGCCTCGATGGAGTCACGCGGTTACGGCCGGGCCATCCGGACGACCGCCCGCAGCCGTCGCGCGGCATCCGTCCTCGCGGTCATCGGCACCCTGGGCGTCCTCGCGGGGCTCTACGGGCTGCTCGACAGCTCGGTCGGCGGCGTCCTCGGCCTGCCCGTCCTCGTCATCGGCATGCTCGTTGCCGCGGCCAGCCTCGCGATCGGCGCCTCCAGGGACGGCCGTTCGGGTCATCGGCGCGATCCCTGGACGTGGACAGAGACCCTCACCGTGGTGTGCGGCGCCGTGCCCGGAGCGGTCCTCGTCGTCGCCAGCGCGCAGGGTTGGACGGGTGTCGTGCCGCTCCCCCGCGCCGAGGCGCCTCCGCTGCCCGTGATCACCGTCCTCGCCGTGCTGGTCGCGGCGCTCCCCGCCTGGTTCACGCCTCGTCCCCGAAGGGCCCTGCCATGATCGTGTTCGACCAGGTCACGGTCCGCTACGCCGATGCGGACGAGCCGAGCCTGCACGACGTGACGCTCGAGATCCCGGAGGGGGAGCTGGTCCTCGTCGTCGGACCGACGGGCAGCGGGAAGTCGACCCTGCTGCGCACCATCAACGGCCTGGTGCCACACTTCAGCGGCGGCACCCTGACCGGCCGGGTCATCGTCGATGGCCACAGCACAGCGGACCACCGGCCCCGCGACCTGGCCACCGTCGTCGGCCTCGTCGAGCAGAACCCGCAGTCCACGTTCGTGACCGACGTCGTCGAGGACGAGATCGCCTATGGCATGGAGACGATGGGACTCGATCCGGCGACGATCCGGCGACGCGTCGAGGAAACCCTCGATCTCTTCGGTCTCACGCCGTTGCGCACCCGTCCCCTGGGCATGCTCTCGGGAGGACAGCAGCAGCGAGTCGCCATCGCCTCCGTTTTCGCCGCCGGGCCGCAGATCCTCGTGCTCGACGAGCCGACCTCGGCTCTCGACCCGGTCGCGGCCGAGGAGGTGCTCGCCTCCTTGCACCGGATCGTCCACGACCTTGGCGTCACGGTGGTCCTGGCGGAGCACCGGCTCGAGCGCGTCGTTCACCACGCGGACCGCGTCGTCCTCATCGACGGGGGCCACACCTCGGCGCTGCTCGACCCGGCTGAGGCAATGGCCGACTCACCGATCCACCCCCCGCTCGTTGCCCTGTCGCGCCTGGCGGGGTGGACACCGACCCCGCTCTCCATCCGTGACGCGCGGCGGCGTGCAGGAGCCCTGCGGGACCGCCTCGATGCGGCGGCGCCCACACCAGAGCGGGACGGCGCCAGCTCCCAGCGCCCGTCGGTCCGCTTCGACGAAGCACGAGTCCTCCGCGGCGGACGGACCGTCATCCAGGACCTGTCGCTCGGCCTGTTCCCGGGCACGGTGACCGCCCTCATGGGCCGGAACGGCGCCGGCAAGTCGACCCTCCTCGGCACCGTCGCAGGTCAGATTGCCCCCGCGGCCGGTTCGGCCCGAGTCGCCGACGGGCCCGGGTGGGCAGAGCCCGCGACGCTGCCGGCCAAGCGAAGGGTTCGCCTCGTGGGCCTCGTTCCCCAGCAGCCAGAGCTTCTCCTCTACAGCGACTCGGTCGCGGCCGAGTGCGCCGCTGCCGACGAGGACTTCGGCGTCGCCAGCGGGACGGCCGCGGCGATCCTCGACCGGATCTCGGGTGGCCTCGACCCGTCGCGGCATCCCCGTGACCTGTCCGAGGGCCAGCGCCTGGAGCTTGCCCTGTCGGTGATCCTGGCGGGCTCCCCCGCGGTCCTGCTCCTCGACGAGCCGACCCGAGGGCTGGACTACGGAGCCAAACAGCGGCTCGGGGCCACGCTGCGAGATCTCGCCAGCGGTGGCACGACCGTCCTGCTGGCGACCCACGACGTCGAGCTCGCCGCGGAGGTCGCCGACCGCGTCGTCATCCTCGCCGACGGCGAGGTCGTCGCTGACGGCCCGGTCCGACGGGTGCTGGCCTCGTCACCCGCCTTCGCTCCCCAGGTCACCAAGGTGCTCCGGCCCCAGGCTTGGCTCACCGTCGATGAAGTGGCAGCGGCACTGGGACGGTCCGCATGACCGTCATCCGCGTCCGGTGGCCGGCTGTCGTCGCGATGGGTCTCGTCGGAGTCATTGGGGCCATGGCCTTCCTGTGGCCCTTCGTCGCCTCCGCCGATTTCGTGACGGAGCACGGCAACGACACCCCTTGGCTCTTCGCCGGGATCCTCGCGCTGCTCACGCTGGTCTGCCTCGCCGAGGTGACATCGGGGCGACTCGACGCGAAGACCATTGCCGTCCTCGGCGTGACGGCAGCCGCGGGAGGGGCGATGCGGGTGCTGAGCGCTGGCGTGGCCGGCCTGGAGCCGATGTTCTTCATCATCATCGTCGCGGGTCGGGTGCTCGGGCCCGGCGTGGGTTTCGTCGGGGGGGCACTCGCACTGCTCACCGGAGCGCTCCTCACCGGAGGCGTGGGGCCCTGGCTGCCCTTCCAGATGATCTGTGCCGGCGCCATCGGGCTTGGAGCCGGACTCCTCCCGGGGCGACCGGGAGCCCGCTCCGAGCGATGGATGCTCGCCGGCTACGCCCTGATGAGCGGCATCACCTTCGGTGTCTTCATGAACCTCTGGTTCTGGCCGTTCCTCGGCGCCAACTCCCCGACCGGCATGGGTTTCGTCCCCGGTGCAACCGTCACGGAGAACCTCGGCCACTACGCCGTCTTCTATCTCGCGACCTCGCTCGCCTGGGACGTCCCGCGGGGGGTGCTCAACGCGATCCTTGTCACCGTCGCCGGGCCAGCGCTGCTGCGCGTCTTCCGACGGGCGGCGCGCCGCGCGGCCTTCGGTGTGCCCGTGGCCTTCGACCGGGCCCTCGGGGAACGGGCCTCGCCCACGCCCGGACACCCCGACGTCGCGGGGACCGCGCCCGGCCGTGGCACGCTGGCCAGATGACTCCGCGGGCACCCACCACCACGCTGGTCACCGGACCGGTCCGCAGCGGCAAGAGCCGCCATGCCGAGCACCTCGTCGCCCTGAAACACGACGTTCTCTATGTCGCGACGGGCCGCCGCGCCGAGGACGACGACGCGGCCTGGGCCGCGCGCGTGCGGGCCCACCAGGAGCGGCGCCCCTCGAGCTGGCGAACCCTCGAGACAGCCGAGCTGGACGAGGCGATCACCACGGCCGCCGGGCCGGTGATCGTGGACTGCCTCGGCACCTGGCTCACCGCGCAGGTCGACCTCGTCGGCTGGGACGACCTCGATCATGCCACCGACCACGTGCGCCAGCGCACCGCATCGCTGATCGAGTCCCTTTGTCGGGCAAGACATCCCGTCGTTGTGGTGACCAATGAGGTCGGTTGGTCGCTCGTTCCCCTGAGTGACTCGGGCCGCTTCTTCCAGGACGAGCTGGGCAGGCTCAACGCTGCAGTCGCGGAGGTCGCGGCTACCGTTCACCTCGTCGTGGCCGGCCGGGTCATGGACCTCACCCAGGCTCCGATCGTCCCCCGGTCCCTGCCACCCCGGACGCTCCATGCGTGACGCCTGGCGCCTCAGTGCGGGCACCTTCCTCGTCATTCCCGTGCGACCGCCGGGCGGCGTCGACCCAGCAACGGCAGGGGGCGCCATGGTCCTCGCGCCGGTGACGGCCCTTCCGGCTGCGGCCGGCTGGCTCGCCCTGGGACTCGTCACCCAGAACGGCTGGCTCACGCCGCTCCTTGCGGCCGGGCTGGCCTTGGCGGCGACCGCCCTCCTGAGCCGTGCGATGCACCTCGACGGCCTGGCCGACCTCGCGGATGGGCTGACCTCGGGTCCGAGCCGGTCGCGCGCGCTCGAGGTGATGAGACGCGGCGACACCGGCCCCGCGGGCGCCGCGGCCCTCGTCCTGACCCTCCTCCTGCAGGCCGCGGCCCTGGCCGGAGTCCTCGGCACCGCGAAAGGCACGGCGCTGGCGGTGACCGCTCTGCTGGCCAGCAGGCTCGCCCCGGCGGTGGCCTGCCGCCGCGGCGTGCCGACGGCGCGCGCCGACGGCTTGGGCGCCGCCGTGGCCGGAACAGTCGGTGGGGCCTCCCTCGTGGCTGCAGTGCTCGGCGTCCTGCTCGCCGGCGCGGTGGCGCTCTGGCTGGCCGGTGAGCCGCCGTATGCCGCTGGGCTCGTCGTCGCCGCCGGTGTCGCGGGTGCGTGGCTCGTCACGTGGCACGCGGTGCGACGACTGGGCGGGGTGACCGGCGACGTCATCGGGGCAGCGATCGAGGTCGCGCTCGTGACGTCGCTCGTTGCGGCGGCTGTCGCAGCGGCCTGAGGGATCAGGCCAAGGCCTGCTCCACCTTGGCCAGCGCCTCCGACTCGTTCGCCGACGTGTCGTCGGCGGCCGCCGCGATGTCACGGCAGCTCTGGACCACCGTCGACCGGTAGCCCTCGACCAGGTCGGGCGCCTTGGCGCGCAGGGTCGCCACGGCCCGCCTCAGCTGGTCGAGCGTCGCTGCCTCCAACTCGTCCCTGGAGCCGGCGCGAGGCATGCTCGGAAGACCTCCCTGGACGAGCAGGTCGCGGATCGCGGGCGGTGCGGAGCTGACCGCCTTCGAGGCTGCGAACGACTCGCGGAAGGTGTCGAAGAAGCCGCCCTCCGCCTGGGACACCAGCGCTCCCGCAAGGACCGCGGCGGTCCGGATCGCATCTCGCTCCTCGTCCGTCAACGGGGAGGGGTCGGCTCCTGGACGTGGCGTCTCAGTCATGGCTACGCCGTACCCCTTCGGCCGCTCGCCCAACCGTCGTCAGGACTCGCGCACCTGGACCTGGACGAACGGCGGCTTGACGACCTGGGCCGCCACGCTGCGGCCTCGCACGTCGATGTCCACGGTGTCACCTTCAGAGACACCGGGGTCGAGGAGGGCCAAGGCGATTCCCTGCCGCAGCGTCGGCGAGAACGTCCCGGACGTCACCTCACCGACCTGGGCGCCGTCCCTGGACACGGTGCAGTGCGGCCTGGGGATGCCCCGCCCGGTGACGAGCAGGCCCCGGCTGAGGCGCGTCGGATTGGCCCTCTCGGCGAGAAGGGCATCCTTGCCCCAGAAGGCATCCTTCTTCCAGCCGACCGCCCAGCCCGCTCGAGCCTGCACCGGCGAGATGTCGAGGGACAGGTCCTGGCCGTGCAGCGGGTAGCCCATCTCGGTGCGCAGGGTGTCCCGGGCACCCAGTCCGCAGGGCTTGCCGTCGTAGGTCGCGATGGCCTCGGTGAGCGCATCCCACAGTGGCGGTGTGTCGTCCCATCGGGGGACGAGCTCGTATCCGCGCTCTCCGGTGTAGCCCGTGCGGCAGACGATGACGGGATGCCCCTCCCAGTCCGCCTCGGCGAACGACATGTAGTCGTGGCCGGTCGGTAGCCCGAGCGTGTCGAGCACCTCGTCGCTCTTCGTCCCCTGGACGGCGATGATGCCGTAGGCGTCGTGGAGGCTGGTCACCTCGATCCCAGCCGGAGCGGCGGCCTCGAGGCGCCGCACCACCTCGGCCGTGTTGGCTGCGTTGGGGATGAGGAAGACGTCATCGTCGCCCTTGAGGTAGACGATGAGATCGTCGACGACGCCGCCGGATTCGTCGCAGCAGAGCGTGTACTGCGCCTGCCCCACGGAGATGCGCCGCAGGTCGTTGGTGAAGCAGGAGTTGACGAAGTCGGCCGCTCCGGGACCGTTGACCTCGGCCTTGCCGAGATGGCTCACGTCGAAGATGCCGACCCGCTCTCGGACCGCCGTGTGCTCCGCGACGACACCTCCGCCCGGGTACTCGATCGGCATGTCCCAGCCGCCGAAGTCGGCCATCTTCGCCCCCAGGGCGACGTGGCGGTCGTGCACGGGCGAGAGCTTGGGGGAAACGGTCTCCGACGTCGTTGTCACCATGGCGCTCAACTTATCGCGGCTCGGCGGGACTTATCATCGACGCCACAACGCCCGGCTGCCGGCACGACCATGCCGCATGGACCTGTGGATCGGGCCCCCGTCCCTGAAGAAGGAGTCCCTCGTGGCGAACCTGACCATCTCCACCCGCCCGGCCGACAAGGCAGCCGGCGACGCCGTCGTCGTCGGCCTGGTCGCCGGTGAGGACACCGCGAGCCTCGCGCCTGGCCACGGTCTCCCCCGCAAGGCCGTCGCCCACCTCAAGGCCGTGATCTCCGATCTCGACCTCACGGGCAAGACCGGCGACACGACAGCAGTGGCCGCGGTGCCGGAGGTGGCTGCTCGGGTCGTGGTGCTCGCCGGTATCGGCGAGCTCGACGGGCGCGGCGAGGGTGAGGTCCTGGAGGACGTTCGCCGTGGCTTCGGCGCGGCAGTGCGCGGACTGGCCAAGAAGAAGAAGGTCGTGGTCGTCGTCCCGGGCAGCTCCACCGCCCTCGTTGCAGCCGCGGCCGAGGGTGCCGCCCTCGGCGCCTACGGTGTGCCCAAGGCAGGCGCGAACGGGGACGCCGTCTCGTCGATCGCGCTCGTCGGTCCCGCGGACGCAGCAGCCCGCAAGGCGGTCAAGCGGGCAGCCGCGCTCGGGGAGGCCGTCGCCTACACCCGCGACCTGGTCAACCAGCCGCCCAACATCCTCTTCCCCGCGACCTTCGTCGCTTCGCTGGAGGGGCGGGTCAAGGCGACCAAGGTCAAGCTCAAGACCTTCGACCTGAAGCAGCTCCGTTCTGGCGGGTTCGGGGGCATCGTCGGCGTCGGGCAGGGATCGGCCAACGAGCCGAGGATCGCCGTGGTGTCCTACACCCCTGCGCGACCGAAGGCCACGATCGCCCTGGTCGGCAAGGGAATCACCTTCGACTCCGGCGGCCTGTGCATCAAGCCGGCGGCGGGCATGCTGACGATGAAGAGCGACATGGCCGGGGCGGCCGCGGTCGCGGCGACTGTTCTCGCCGTCGCCGAGCTGGGCCTGCCGGTGGCGGTTACCGCTTATCTCGGCCTCGCCGAGAACATGCCGAGCTCGACGGCCCAGCGACCCAGCGACGTGGTGACGATGCGCGGCGGCAAGACGGTCGAGATCCTCAACACCGATGCCGAGGGCCGGATGGTGCTGGGCGACTGCATCGCCCTCGCGAGTGAGACCTCCCCCGACGCCATCGTCGATGTCGCGACTCTCACCGGTGCCCAGGTGGTGGCCCTCGCGAACACGGCAGCCGTCATGGGCAACGACGATGCCTTCCGCACCCGGGTCGTCGAGGCCGCTGCCGCCGCTGGCGAGGCGATGTGGCCGATGCCGCTGCCCAAGGAGCTGCGGCCCGCGCTCGACTCGATCAACGCCGACCTCGCTCACAAGGGCGGCACCGAGGGCGGGATGCTCACTGCCGGGATCTTCCTCAGTGAGTTCGTCGGCGAGGGGATCCCATGGAGCCACATCGACATCGCTGGACCGTCGTTCAATGACAAGGCACCCAACGGCTACGAGCCCAAGGGCGGCACCGGCTTCGCCGTGCGCACCCTCGTCTCACTCATCGAGAGCTACGCCTGACTCACTCGAGTGTGCAACTTCTGCCCGTTCTGGTGACGGCGCGGTGAGCGCTCAGGGGCAGAAGTTGCACACTCGATTGGCGCACTCGATTGTTTGTCTAGCCGCCGGCCTTCCGACGGAACATCTGCTGCGCCTTGGCCGGGCCGTGTGCGCCGTGCACCTTGGAACGGTCCTGGTCGTCCGAGACGTCCTTGCCGCCGTGCGCGTGCTTCTTCGCCAGCGCCTCACGGAACTTGGCCTTCATCTCCTCGCTGGGCCCGGTGGCGGAACCCTCCTGCTTGGACATGTGTACCTCCTGGGGCGACGGGAACGAGACATGCCCACCCTGTCAGCCCAGCGGCATACCTGCCAATGCTTTTGGGTCACACCCGGTCACGCGTCGCCGCGCCGTTTGCGACTGTTCCACTGCCGCATCCGGTTCGGGTAGCCGGTGTGGTTGACGTCGTAGACGGGGACGCCAAGCCGCTGGGCGAGCCCAAATGCATCCTTGCGCTCCCCCACTGCGCGGCGGGTCCACTCGCCATCCCACGCGATGAGCACGATGGTCGTCGTCGTGACGCTCGTGGCTGGCTCCACGTAGGCCTCAACGCCGCGGTGGCCCTGCACGAAGGCACGAAGATGCGCCTCGACGGCCTTGCGGTCGATGTCCATCGAGGGGCCGTCGGACCGCCCCAGGACAGGCAGGTCCTTGGAGCGACGACGACGGGAGAACCAACCCATGCCCGCACTGTACGACGGCTCAGGCAACCCGTCGGACGTCCGCCAACCAGACTCACCTGCCTGTGACGTCGGTCTCGATCAATGACAAGATGCTTCTTGCGTGACCCATCCCGTGACGCACCCGCATGACCCACCCCGTCATCAAGCCAGCGAAGGAGCACCACCACATGTCGGCTGAAGCCGTCGGCGACTACGACGTCGTCATCCTCGGCGGGGGGTCGGGCGGGTATGCCTGCGCCCTCCGGTCGGCGCAGCTGGGCCTCAAGGTGGCCCTCGTCGAGAAGGGCAAGCTGGGTGGCACGTGCCTGCATCAAGGGTGCATCCCCACCAAGGCCCTGCTCCACGCCGCCGAGGTGGCTGACACGGCCCGCGAGGGCGCGCAGTTCGGCGTGAAGACGACCTTCGAGTCGATCGACATGGCAGGTGTCCACTCCTACAAGGATCGCGTCGTCAGCCGGCTCCACAAGGGACTCCAGGGGTTGGTCAAGGCCGGCGGCATCGACTACGTCGAGGGCAGCGGCGCACTCGACGGTCCGCACACGGTCGTCGTCGGTGACCGACGGCTGACGGGCAAGAACGTCGTGTTGGCCACCGGCAGCTACGCAAAGTCCTTGCCGGGCCTCGAGATCGGCGGCCCGATCATGACCTCTGACCAGGCGCTCAGCATCGACCACGTCCCGGCGAGGGTCATCGTGCTCGGCGGCGGTGTCATCGGTGTCGAGTTCGCGTCTGTGTTCCGCAGCTTCGGCGCAGAGGTCACGATCATCGAGGCGCTCCCCCGGCTGGTGCCGGCCGAGGACGAGGCCGTGAGCAAGCAGCTCGAGCGGGCCTTCCGCAAGCGCAAGATCGCGTTCAAGACGGGCGCGCGGTTCGCCGGCGCAACCCAGTCAGGAGATGTCGTCACGGTCTCGCTCGAGTCAGGCGAGAGCATCGAGGCCGACCTGCTCCTCGTCGCCGTCGGTCGTGGACCGGTGACCGAGGGCCTGGGCTACGAGGCCGCCGGCATCACGATGGATCGGGGCTTCGTGCCGACGGACGAACGCCTCCGCACCAACGTCCCCGGCGTCTACGCGGTCGGCGACATCGTGCCCGGGCTGCAGCTGGCCCACCGAGGGTTCGGCCAGGGCATCTTCGTCGCTGAGGAGATCGCCGGCCTGTCCCCCGCCGTGATCGAGGAGTCCGGCATCCCTCGGGTGACGTACTGCGATCCGGAGATCGCCAGCGTGGGGCTGACCGAGGCCGAGGCCAGGGACGCCCACGGCGAGGTGGAGATCCAGGAGTACAACCTGGGCGGGAACGGCAGGTCCCAGATCGTGGGCACGCAAGGGTTCGTCAAGCTGGTTCGGCGCAAGGATGGACCGGTGGTGGGCGTTCACATGATCGGTGCCCGCATGGGGGAACAGATCGGCGAAGCACAGCTGATCGTCAACTGGGAAGCCCACCCCGAGGACGTCGCCGGGCTCGTTCACGCCCACCCGACGCAGAACGAAGCACTTGGTGAGGCCCATCTGGCCCTCGCTGGGAAGCCGTTGCACGCGCACGCTTGAGCCAGTTACTGGGAAGAGGAGAGAACACGTCATGTCAGAACGCGTGACCATGCCGGCCCTGGGCGAATCCGTCACCGAAGGGACCGTCACCCGCTGGCTGAAGAGCGTCGGCGACCGCGTCGAGGTGGACGAGCCACTGCTCGAGGTCTCGACGGACAAGGTCGACACCGAGATCCCCTCTCCGGTCGCAGGCACCCTCCAGGAGATCCTCGCCCAGGAGGACGACACGGTCCCGGTCGGAGCGGAGCTCGCCGTGATCGGCGAGGGCGAGGCGGCTCCTGCCGACCAGCCCGCACCCGCCGCGCAGGCAGCCCCGGCTGAGCAGGCGCCCCCGGCTGAGCAGCAGGCCGCTCCCGCCCCCGAGGCCCCGAGCACCGAGCAGGAGCCCCAGCCGGCGACGAGCGAGCCGGAGGCGGCGCAGGCCGAGCAGCCCCAAGCTGCAGCATCGGCTGCCGGCGGTGGCGAGGGCGAGACGGTGACGATGCCGGCGCTCGGTGAGTCCGTGACCGAGGGAACGGTGACGCGCTGGCTGAAGTCCGAGGGCGACGACGTGGCGGTCGACGAGCCGCTGCTCGAGGTCTCGACCGACAAGGTCGACACCGAGATCCCGTCCCCCGTGGCCGGCACCCTGACCAAGATTCTCGTCTCTGAGGACGAGACCGTCCCCGTGGGCGGCGACCTGGCCATCATCGGCGGTTCCGCGCCGGCGGCGGCCGAGCCTGCCGCACAGCAGCCCGCGGCGCCCCCCGCACAGCAGGCACCGCCCGAGCCGGCCGCACAGCCGCAGTCGGCCGCCCAGCCCGAGCCGCCAGCAGCGCCCGCCCAGCCTCAGCCGCAAGCCCCTTCCCAGCCTGCGGCGCCCGCCCAGGCCCAGCAGGCAGCACCTTCGCCGGCACCTCAGGCCGCGCGCACGCCGGCCCAGTCGTCCACGGACGCGGCGGCCTACGTCACGCCCCTGGTGCGCAAGCTCGCCGCCCAGCACGGGATCGACCTGTCCACCCTCAAGGGCACTGGCGTCGGCGGCCGCATCCGCAAGCAGGACGTGCTCGATGCTGCCGAAGCTGCGCAGGCACCTGCACCCGAGGCGTCCGCGGCACCGGCAGCCGCCACGGCCACCACGGCGCCGGCAGCTCCGGCGGCTCCGTCAACGGCCGCCTCTGTCTCGCCGAAGCGCGGCACTCGGGAAAAGATGACGCGCCTGCGCAAGGTCATCGCGACCCGGATGGTCGAGTCGCTTCAGGTCTCGGCGCAGCTGACCACCGTCGTCGAGGTCGACCTGACCAAGGTGGCCCGCATCCGGGATCGGTCGAAGAACGACTTCCTGGCGCGCGAGGGCGTCAAGCTCAGCTTCCTGCCGTTCCTGGCGCTCGCCGCGACGGAGGCGCTCAAGGCGCACCCGATGGTCAATGCGAGCATCGAAGGCGAGGAGGTCGTCCATCACGGCACGGAGAACCTCTCCATCGCTGTCGACACCGAGAAGGGCCTCATCGTCCCGGTCGTCAAGAACGCGGGCGACCTCAACATCGCAGGTCTCGCCCGCGCCATCGCCGACGTCGCGGATCGGACGCGGAACAACAGGATCACGCCCGACGACCTGGCCGGTGGCACGTTCACGATCACGAACACCGGTAGCCGCGGTGCACTCTTCGACACTCCGATCATCAACCAGCCCCAGGTGGCCATCCTCGGCACGGGTGCCATCGTCAAGCGGCCTGTGGTGGTGACCGACCCCGATGGCGGTGAGACGATCGCGATCCGGTCGATGATGTACCTGGCCCTGACCTACGACCACCGGATCGTCGACGGTGCAGACGCAGCCCGTTTCCTGGGCACGATGAAGACCCGTCTGGAAGACGGGAACTTCGAGGTCTGAGCCCACGAGGTCCCATTGAAGCGCGTCGCCTTCGGCCGGTCCTCCGGTCCGAGGGCGACGCGCTTCGCCGTTCGTTCGTCTTTCTGCTTGCCCTCGACAGCCAAGACATGCCGTATGCCGCTGGGCTTGGTTCCGACGCGGGTTGTGTTGCGCTGCAGCCAGGTTGGTGTGATCTCGGGTGGGTAAAGCCTTGCGCCCTAGTCGAACATTTGTTTGAATAGGGGTAGCCGGTTTCGTGTCGTCAGGGAGGGAGGCCGGCCCGTGCCGTACCTGCCGAGCGTCACCGACCGGATCGAGCGCGCGCTGCGCGGCGCCGGGCTCGACCCGGGGCGCGCGGCGCGCCCGGCGTTCCCGGTCGAGCTGGCCTGGCCCCGGCCGCCGGTGGTCCTGCGCGGGCCGGGCTGGGCCGGGTTGGTGGCGGCGGTGCCGTCGGAGCAGACCGCTGCGGCGTCCCCGGACAGCCCGCCGCAGTCCCCATCAAAGACCCCGGTGGATGGTTCGGTGGGGTTGTCGTTGGAGGACGCGTCCGGGGCGTTGCTCGCGCAGATCGAGGCGTTGGAGGCGGACCGGGCGCGGCTGGACGGGCGGATCGTGGCCGCGTACGGCGCGTTGCGCACGGTGATCGGTGAGCAGCTCGATGAGCACGAGCAGACCATCGAGATGGCGAGGGCGGCGAAGGGGCTGCCCACGAGGGGGATGTCGCCCGCGGCGCGGGCGGTCGGGGTGGACGAGGCGGTGCTGGCCGAGCTGACCACCGCGACCGCGGTGCCGCACCTCGAGGCGGCCCGCCGGCTGCGGCTCGCGGCGGCGCCGCGTCGGTATGCCGGGCTGCGGTCCCGGCTGGCCGCGGGGACGGTGTCGCTGCTGCACGCGACGATGATCGCCGAGGCC
>NZ_JBEDUL010000018.1:0-11651 GCF_040414665.1 Intrasporangium sp. | reverse complement strand
AGGTCGGAGGTGTCGTCCGGCTGCCCTCCGTGCCCCCGGTGCGCCAGTCCCCGGCAGCCGGCTGGGTCCACTCCGCCAGAGAACTCGTTGGCACCAAGCCCGATGAAACCGGCTGCTCCCGTCCGCTGAGCCCTGGTGGCCACCAGACGACCACCGCCACGATGAGGGCGACGACCGCGACGGGGAGCGCGACGGCCACGTTGCGGCGCCGTCTCGCAGCCCGCGCCTTCGCTCTCATCTCCGCACGACGCATGGCACAACAAGGTAGACGAAACGGACAGGTGGTGCGCAGCGCGAGCAGCCCGATAGCGTGGCTCCCCACCAGTACGTAAGGGCGGACGGCTGAGGTGGTCGCGATGATGAGGACCGGGTTCCACGAGGTGGCGGACCGGGTCTTCGTCGCCCGCTACCCCCAGTGGGACGTCAACGTTGGCCTCGTCCTCGGCCGCGACGGGGCCGTCGTCGTCGACTCCCGGGCCAGCAGCCTCCAGGGCTTCGAGGTGCTCGACGACATCCGGCGCCTGGGCCGAGACGTCACCGTGAGTCACGTCGTCAACACCCACATCCACTTCGACCACACCTTCGGCAACACGGCCTTCACTGCGGCGACCGTTCACGCCCATGCCAACGTGGGTCGCGGGCTCGAGGCCGATGCCGAACGGATCAAGGCGCTGTTCCGCGCGGACCCGGACGACGGACCGGAGCTGGGCTACACCGCCCGCGACGTCGTCGAGGTCCTGGCCACTGAGGTCCGCGGCCCCGACTGCACCTTCGAGCACAGCGCGACGATCGACCTCGGCGACCGCGCCGTGTCACTGACCTGGGCGGGCCGCGGTCACACCGACGGCGACATCTGCGTGCACATCGCCGATGCCGACGCCATGTTCCTCGGTGACCTCATCGAGGAGTCTGCCGACCCGGCCTTCGGCGACGACTGCTGGCCGCTCGAGTGGTCGGACACCCTGGCATCGCATCTCAACTGGCTCGGTCCCGAGAGCATCGTCGTGCCGGGCCACGGCCTGCCGGTCGACGCCGGCTTCGTGCAGCGGCAGCGTGACGAGATCGAGCGGGTCGCTGACGTCATCCGGGAGCGGCATGCCCAGGACTGGTCGCTGGAGGCGGCGGTGACCGAGCCGGATGACCGGCTTCCGTATCGCCTGGCGGTACTCGAGGGGGCAATCCGGCGAGGCTGGGCTCAGGTTCCGCAGCCTACGACTGGATCCTGAGCCGCGCGCCAACCCGCCGGCGCGCGCGTCTCGCCCCGGCCGGGGGCTCGGTGGACTCCGCTCCGCCCGATGCCGGAGTCGAAGCGGGGTCGGCGCGCCTGCCGATCCGTTCGAGCGGCAGGAACGCGAGCAGGCAGATGGCGGTCGGCAGGAAGTGGATCGTCAACAGGACGTAGGTGCTGGCGTGGAAGACCATCCAGAACCCCACCGCGACGAGCAGCGCCCGGCCCCGGAGCCACAGCATCACGGGCGACAGCAGCTCCGCGACGAAGACCGTCCACTGCATGACGTAGGTCAGCGCCGGTTGCGTCGAGAGCCACTGTGCAGGCTGGACATCGCCGCGGCGGCTCAACGCCCAGACGAGCGTCGCCGAGCTTCCCCAGAACCAGCCGCCCTCGCGGATCTTGGCGACCGCTGAGAGGAAGTAGGTCGCGACGACGGCGAGCTGGATCATCCGCAGCGCCCAGCCGGCAGCCTCGGTGCCGCGGCCATCGAACCATCCCGCCCGGCCCACCGTCGGCAGGACGAACAGGGCGACGACGAGGGCGAAGTGGTCGTGGTCGACCTTCCCGTAGGACATCCCGTTGCTCACCCAGTCGAGCATCGCGACCGCGCACACCCAGCCCGCGAGGCGCGGCAACCGGCCCGACGCGGCGACGGCGGCGCTGATGAGGATGACGAGCAGGAGGACCCAGCCATAGACGGGCGAGGGTTGGGGCAGGTGGAGGAGTGCGCGCACCGGCAATTCGCGGTAGAGGGCCGCGGGGACGTCGCCATGGTCGATCGGGTCGGTGACGAAGAACAGGACGTCGAGGATGACGATGGCGTAGATGGCGGCCCGCACCCGAGCGACCCGGGCCAGCGGTGTCCGGGGGAAGGCCCAGTCCCGGATGCTCATGGCAGCTCCTGGGGGTCGGCCGGATCGACGACGTGCCACGACACGACGACGTCGGTCCGGACCGGCCCGGGCACGCCACCGTTGACGACTCGCACGTCGTCCATCAGCTCGACCACGGCGAAGCGGGCCGCCTCCGGGGCCCGTCGCGCGTGGAGCACCGCGATCGCCTGCATCAGCGAGGGCTGCTGACGGAAGGACCACAGCTGGCCCTCGATCTCGGCGCGGCCCAGGCCGAGGGCGCCTCGAGACAGGTCCACGTGCACGCGGTCACCGTCGACGGTGGTGGCCTCGAGGTAGCGGGAGTGGATCTCGCCGTCCGTCGGGCTGACGGCGAAGGCGAACTGGCTCATCGGCGCGAACGGCCAGCCCTGGTCATTGCGCAGCCACGTCCCTGTGACGATGCCCGCGACCACGAGAACCATGACCACCCCCCGCAGGAGCAGGCCGACGCGATGCAGGCGTCCGCCGTCCTGATGGTTGACTGGTCCCGTGTCCACCCGCCTGCCCCTGTTGATCTTCGACGGCGACTGCGCCTTCTGCACCTCGTCCGTGGAGTTCCTCCGCCGTTGGGTCGACCGGACCGGCCGGTACTCGATCGAACCGTGGCAGCGGGTCGACCTTAGCGCCTACGGACTCACCGCGGCCGACTGTGTGGACGCGGCCCAGTTCGTCGACGCGGACGGCGCCGTCCACCCGGGCCACCGGGCCATCGCCGAGGCCCTGCGTCACGGCGCCCCGGGGTGGCGCCCGGTCGGCCGGCTCCTCACCGTGCCGGGCGTCGACGCAGTGGCGCGGCGCGTCTATGGCTGGGTCGCCCGCCACCGCGACCAGCTGCCCGGCGGCACCCCCGCGTGCGCCCTCCCCACCCAGCCGCCCCCAGCTCCGATCGAGTGAACGACATTCGGACGCCACCACGGATCGAGTGACTCGGCGCCCGCCCAGAAGCTGTTCACTCGATCCGAGGGGCGGGGGTTCACTCGGTCGAGGTGAGGGCGGACGGGAAGGCGTCGGCAAAGGACCGGATCGCCAGTCCGCCGTCCGCCGACCGGTCCACCGAGGTCGCCGCCAGCAAGGCGTGCACGATGGCTCGCCCCACGCAGTCGGCGCCCGCCTCCATGAAGGCCACGAGCTCGGCCAGCTCGACCGGGCCCCGCTCCCCCGTCGCCAGCGCAAAGAGCGTGTCTCCGTCGAACGCCGTGTGCACCGGCTTGATCGCCCGGGCGAAGCCGTCGTGGCCGACGCCGGCGAGCTTCTGGCACTGCGCCTTGCCCAGCGTCGCGTCAGTGGCGATGATCCCGATCGTCGTCGCCATCGCCGGCACCCCCGGCAGCTTGTCGGGCAGGGACTCGCCGCGTGCGCGGGCCTCGGCCACCTCCTCCTCGGACCCGGCGCCGACGTGAGCGAACTCGCCCGCGAGACCGAGCCCAGCGGCATACGGCCGGCCGGTGGTGGGATCCACGGCGGAACCGACGGCATTGAGCGCGACGATGGCCCCCACGGTCACGCCGGACTCGAGGACGACGCTCGCCGAGCCGACGCCACCCTTGAGCCCGCCGACCCGTGCGCCCGTCCCAGCCCCGACACACCCTTGCGCAACGGCGGAGGAGCCGGCCACGTCGTATGCCGCCCTCCCGTCCTCGGGCCGGGGATAGTGGCGCCAGGTGCCACCGCGGCCCAGGTCGAACAGGATCGCGCCCGGGACGATCGGCACGACCTGGCCGGGCTCCCGCATCGGCCAGCCGCGACCGTCGTCGAAGAGGCCGTCGACGACGCCGTCCACCGCCCCGAGCCCCGGCGCGCTGCCGCCGCCGAGGACGATGGCATCGACCCGGTCCACGAGGTTGCGCGGATCGAGCAGGTCGGTCTCCCGGGTGCCCGGCCCGCCGCCGCGCACATCGACCCCGGCGACCGCACCGCCGGGCGGAGCGACGACCACCGTCACCCCGGTCAGCCAGCCGGGCTCGTCACGGGTGCAGTGGCCGACGCGGATCCCGGCGACGTCGACGATGGAGTTGGTCGGGCCGGGTCGCATCGAAAAGTCAGGACTGGCAGCGGTCACTCGGGGTCCCTCAGGTCGAACTCCATGAGCCGGCCGGGAGACGCGAACCCCAGCCGCTCGTAGAACTGTTGCTCCTTCTCGTCCGGTGCGTTGACCCGGATCCACTTGACGTCGGTGGAGCGGGACCATTCGATCATGGCCTCGCTCAGCGCGCGGGCGACGCCGAGGTCGCGGCTGCCCGGAGTCACGAACAGGCCCCCGACGTGCAGCCAGCTGACGTCCCGTCGTCCCGGCCAGGGCAGGGCCCGGATGCGGCGGGTCTCGAGGATCCCGGCGTGCTCACCCCGCGCCTCGGCGATCCAGGTGGGCCGGTCCGGTCGCTCGGCGAGCCAGGCGTCGACGAACCGGTCGAGGTAACCCGGCTCCGACGGCATCCCGAGCTCCCGCGCGAACTGCAGGTGGAGGGCGGCAACGATGAAGGCGTCGTCCGCTCCTGCGCGGCGGACCACCACGTCGGCCATGGGGGAAGTGAACCACGCCCCCCTAGCAGAACCTCGGCAATCAGGCGTTGAAGCCGAGGCGTCGGCTGGTGCGGGCCCGCTGGCGGCTCGCCCGCATCCGGCGCAGACGCTTGATGAGCATCGGGTCCGCCTCGAGGGCGGCGGGGGTGTCGAGCAGGGCGTTGAGCACCTGGTAGTACCGCGTGGAGCTCATGTCGAACAGCTCCCTGATGGCCTGCTCCTTGGAGCCGGCGTACTTCCACCACTGCCGCTCGAAGGCCAGGATCTCGAGGTCCCGGTCACTGAGCGCGCTCTCGGAGTGGTGCGTCTGCTCCGTGGCGTGTTCTGCGCTCATGATTCCTGTCCTGCGTTGCTGGCTGAGTGGTGCGGCTTCGTCGGGGGGCCCCGCGAAACGGTAGCGAGTCGGGTGCGGGCGTTCCAGTCCGCCCGAAACGCCCGAACCGGGTCGTGTTGGCTCCCCACCCACCTTAGCGAGGAAATCACACGCTTGTGATTTCCTGAGGGCATTCACGCCATCGTGTCGAGGATCGCCGTGACGTCTTCCTTGCTGGTGTGCGGGTTGACCACGGCGAACCGGGTCAGCGTCTCCCCGCGGAAGGTGGTCGGTACGACGAAGGCGAACTCCGCGGCGAGCAGCCGGTCCGTCCACGCCTGGTAGTCCGCCGGCTCCCAGCCCAGACGTCGGAAGACGACGACGGACAGGTCCGGCTCCCGGACCAGTTCGACGTAAGGACGCGCCTCGATCTCCCGCGCGGCGTGGCGCACGACCGCGAGCGTGCTCTCGATCGCCTCGACGTAGGCGTCGGTCCCGTGGACCGCCAGGGAGTACCAGAGCGGCAGGCCGCGGGCCCGACGGGTCAGGCCGATGGAGTAGTCGGTGGGGTTCCACTCGGTCGCCTTGGTCAGGACGTCGAGGTAGCCGGCCTCCTGGGTGTGGGCAGTCCGGGCCAGTTCCGGGTCGCGATAGAGCAGGGCGCAGCAGTCGAACGGTGCGAAGAGCCACTTGTGGGGGTCGACGATGAAAGAGTCAGCCCGCTCGATGCCGTTGAAGAGGTGCCGCACGGAGGGAGCCGCGAGGCCGGCCCCGCCATAGGCGCCGTCGACGTGCAGCCAGAGGCCGAACTCCTCGCACACGTCGGCGACCGACTCGAGGTCGTCAACGACGCCGAAGTTCGTCGTGCCACTCGTGGCGACGACGGCGAAGAACGTCTCGGGTCCGTGCTCCTCGAGGGTCTTGCGCAGTGCTGGCCCGGTGAGGCGCAGCTTCTCGTCGACGGGCACGCCGCAGACCTCGGCGTCCATGACGGCCGCCATCGACACGACGGACGAGTGGGCGTTGTCGGTGGCCGCGATCCGCCACGGGCGGGCGCCGGTGCCGGCCGCCGTGGCCTTGTTGCGCGCGGTGTGGCGGGCGACGACGAGCGCCGACAGGTTGCCGACCGTCCCGCCCGGCACGAACACGCCGCCCGCGCACTCCGGCAGCCCCGCGAGGTCGGCGATCCAGCGCAACGCCTGGTTCTCCGCATAGACGGCGCCGGCCCCCTCCAGCCAGGACCCGCCGTAGACCGACGAGGCGCCGACGACGACGTCGAAGGCCGCTGCCTCACGGGTCGGGGCGCAGGGGATGAAGGAGAGGTACCGCGGGTGGTCGGTGGACAGGCACGCCGGCGCAAGGGTGTGCTCGAAGAGCTCCATTGCGCGAGGCGCCCCCAGCCCGGCGGCGGTGATCGTCTGGCCCGCCGCCGATGTCAGGTACTCCTCGGTCTGCGGCCCGTCGAGCGGGATCGGGTCCATGAGCAGACGCTGCCGCGCGTAGCGCAGGACCTGCTCGACGGCGACGTGGTCAGGATCCTTGTCGAAGGAGTGCACGGACGCACTCTAGGGCTCGTCGACACCCCTTCCGTATGCCGCTGGGCTCGCTCCCGCTCGCCGGCTCACCAGGTGCCGTGATCCTCAGTCGTTCTGGGGCAGGAGGAGGTCGCGCAGTTCCGAGGGGCTCGTCGCGATGCCGTCGGGTCGCACCTTGTCCAGGTTCGCCCGGACGCCGGCCCCCCACGTCACCGCGATGGTGGCCATACCGGCAGCCTTGCCGGCGAGCACGTCGACCACGGCGTCACCGACGTACGCGGCCCGCGACGGGTGGGTCTCGCCGAGCCGCTCCATCGCGAGCAGCAGGGGCGCCGGCTCGGGCTTGTGCAGCTCGGTGTCCTCGAGCGCCACCAGGGCCGAGACGTGGGGCGACAGGCCGAGCAGGTCCATGGCCTGCTGCGCCGACTCACGACGCTTCGAGGTGGCGACGCCGACCTTGGCCCCGGCCTCGTTCAGGGCGACGAGCACCTCGCGGGCGCCCTCGTAGCTGCGGATCAGCCGCTCGGTGTTGTCGGCGTTCCAGCTGAGATACGTCGCGTAGAGCTGGTCGGCGTGGTCCGGCGCATGGTCGCGGAAGGCGCTGCTGAGCGGGCGCCCGATCCACGACCGGATGACGTCCGGGTCCTCCTCACGGCCCATGACCGTGCGGAAGGCGTGCTGGTACGACTCGACGATGAGGTTCACGGTGTCGGCGAGGGTGCCGTCGAGGTCGAAGATGACTACGGGCCAGCGCGGCCCCAATGAAGCTGTCACGGGCACCCAGCCTAGGCGTTGCGGCGGCACGGTCCGAAATGCGCACGCCGCACCGGGCACCGTTGGTGGGGGTCATGTGTGCGCATCTGCCCACGCGCCGGGCGGGCCTCGCCCTATCCTGAGAGATCGGGGTCAACGGGGACAGGGAGAGGCCAAGGCGGTGGGCGGTCACCCGCGCCGCGCTCGCCAGCGGTCGCCTGCGCCGGGTGGTCCTCGCCTTCCTCGCGTTCAGCATCGTCGAGTGGGCGACGTGGATCGCCATCCTGGTGTGGGCCTTCGACCACGGCGGGCTGCGCTCATCGAGCCTCATCGCGCTCGTCCAGCTCGTCCCTGCGGCGCTGCTCGCGCCCGTGCTCGCGGCGTGGAGCGGTCGGCGGCGCCCGGAGACCGCTCTCGTGGCGGGGTACGCCACCCAGGGAATCGCGTTCCTCGGCACGGGAGCGGCGCTGGCCCTCGACGCGCCCTATCCCCTGTCGGTCGGCCTTGCCTGCATCGGTGCGGTCGCCATCACGATGACGCGCCCGGTCCACAACACCCTCCTGCCACGAATCGCACGGACCGCCTCTGAGCTCACCGTCGGCAACGCCGCCTCCGGCTCGGCGGAGGCCCTGGCTGTCCTTCTTGGCCCGCTCGCATGTGCCGCGCTGATCCGGCCACTCGGGCCGGGTGGCGTCGTCCTCGTCATGGGGGCGACCTGCCTCAGCTGCGCGATCCTCACCGCCGGCCTGCGACTCGACGCCGGCGGCGCGACCCAGCGCATGGAGCATCGCCCGCACCGGCTCGCCGGGGCGATCCTGCGCCACCCGGCAGCCCGCACGCTGACCTCCCTCGTCACCGTCGAGCACGTGCTCGTCGGGACCATGGACATCCTCCTGGTCGCGCTGGCCCTCGACCTCCTCGGCCTCGACGTTTCCGGCCCAGCGCTGCTCAACGCCGCGCTCGGGGTGGGCGGCCTCATCGGCGCCGCTGCCACGATCCTGCTCATGGTGGGGACGCGCGTCGTGCCGGGGATCCTTTTTGGGGGACTGGTGTGCGGCGTGGCCTTCGCGCTCACGGCACTGTCCCCGACAGTGGTGACTGCAGCGGCGCTCCTGACGGTGTCCGGCGCGGGCAAGGTGTTCTTCGACGTGTCCGTGCGCACCCTCGTCCAGCGGGCCCTTCCCGAGCACCTGCTCACCGCCGTCTTCGGCGTCATGGAAGCACTCACCATGGCGGCGATGGCCCTCGGTTCCATCCTCGTCCCGGCGCTCGTCGAGATCGCTGGCACCCGAGGCGCGTTCGTCGTAGCAGGGCTGTTGCTCCCCGTGGCCGGGCTCACCATGGCACGGCCCCTGCTCCGGCTCGACACCGCGGCGCAGGTGCCGGCTGACGTGAGAGAACTGCTCGAACACGTGCCGATCCTCTGCGTCCTCGCCCCACGCGTCCTCGACCGTCTGGCGATTGAGTCCGCTCGGCAGTCAGCGCGTCGCGGCACCGTCGTCGTGAGGCAGGGCGATCGCGGTGACACCTTCTATGTCATCAGGTCGGGCACCGCGGCGGTGACCGTCGACTCCGAGCCAGTCCGCGAGCTCGGCACCGGCGACTGGTTCGGTGAGGTGGCGCTGCTGCACGACTCGCCACGGACCGCGACCGTGTCGGCGGAGACCGACCTCGAGCTCCAGGTGCTTGGGCGCGACACCTTCCTCGCCTTCGTCGCGCACGTGCCACGGGCCGTCGAGGCAGCCGACGCCCACGCCCGCGGCACCTACCGCTGACCCGCACCCCCTGCAACACGCCCGGTTCCTCGGAACTCCCCGCGTTGCAGCAGGGCTGACCTTCGAGGAGCCGGGCGTGTTGCGGGGTAGGCCCCGGGGTCAGGGGTGGAGGTCAGGGGTGGAGCCAGCGACCGGCTCGCATCACCCGCGTGACCCGCGCCGAGCCGTCGAGCACGACGAGATCTGCGCGGGCCCCGACGCGGAGCACCCCTCGGTCAGCCAGCCCGAGCAAGCGGGCAGGTGTGCTGGAGGCCGACTCAGCGGCATACGGCAGGGAGATCCCGGCACCCACCTGGCGGGCCACCATGTCGGCGATGTGGCTCGTTCCCCCGGCGATGGATCCCTCGGGCTCCCCGGGCCGACTGGCGAGCCGGGCGGTGCCGCCGGAGACGACCACGGAGAGGCCGCCGAGCGAGTACGCCCCGTCGCCGACGCCGGCAGCAGCGATCGCGTCGGACACGAAGGCCACCCGCGACGGCCCGACGAGGTCCATGACGGTGCGGACCGTGTCGTCCGAGAGGTGGGCGCCGTCCGCAATGAGCTCGAGGGTCACGCCGTTGTGAACGGCCGCGCGGAGCAGGCCCGGGACCGCTCCCGGCGTGCGGTGGTGCCACGGATCCATCCCGTTGAACAGGTGGGTGGCGAGGTCGGCGCCGGCGGCCACAGCCTGTCCCACCTGCGCAAACGTTGCCGTCGTGTGCCCGATCGCCGGGTGGACACCCGACTCGCGTAGCTGACGCACGAGACGCATCCCGCCCTCACGCTCGGGGGCCAACGTCACCTGCCGGACGTGCCCGCGGCCGGCGCTCAGGAGGCGGTCGACCTCCTTGGGATCGGGGTCACGGAGCAGCCGCGGGTCGTGAGCACCACACCGGGCCTCGGCGAGCCACGGACCCTCGAGGTGGATGCCGGCGACGAGACCGTCGTCCGCAAGGTCAGCGAGGATCTCGACGCCGCGGAGCAGGTCCGTGGGCGACATGGTCACGAGGCTGGCGAGGAGAGACGTGGAACCGCGGGCATGGTGATGGCGAGCCGCTGCCGCCGCGGCGTCGGCGTCGAGGTCGGTGAACGCCGACCCACCACCCCCGTGACAGTGGAGATCGACGTATGCCGCTGTCATCGTCCCGAGGACCGGCTCGCTCCCCGGGGTGGCCGGGTCGGCAGGCTGCATCGGCCGGAGGGCGGAGACGCGCTCACCGTCGATCGCGATCTCGGTGGTGAGGACGGCACCGTCGACGAGGGCTGGTCCATGAAGCAGTGTGGTCATCAGGGCCGATTCTGCCGTGCGCGTCGTTCGATAGCGTGACTCCGTGCCTGCCCGTCCCCTCGCCGAGCTCGTCCACCCCTCGTGGGTACCCGTGCTCGACCCGGTGGCCGACACGATTGGCGCGATGGGGCAGTTCCTCCGGGCCGAGGTCGCGGCAGGGCGCGGCTACCTCCCGGCGGGCGGCGCCATCCTGCGTGCCTTCTCCGTGCCGCTCGCCGACGTCCGGGTGCTCATCGTCGGCCAGGACCCCTATCCGACCCCCGGCCACCCGGTGGGGCTGTCGTTCTCCGTCGCACCTGACGTGCGGCCCGTGCCTCGGTCGCTGCAGAACATCTACCAGGAGCTCGGGACCGACCTGGGGCTGCCGCCGCCGCCGAACGGAGACCTCAGTCCGTGGTTCGAGCGCGGCGTCATGCTGCTCAACCGGGTCCTGACCGTCTGTCCCGGGCGGCCGGCGAGCCATCAGGGCAAAGGGTGGGAGACCGTCACGGCACAGGCGATCTCAGGCCTGGTCGCGCGCGGTGGACCGTTGGTCGCGATCCTGTGGGGCCGCCAGGCCCAGTCCCTCGCGCCGATGCTGGGACAGGTGCCGCGCATCGAGAGCGCCCATCCGTCACCCCTGTCGGCACGGTCCGGGTTCTTCGGGTCGCGGCCGTTCAGCAGGGCCAACGAGCTCCTCGCCCGGCAGGGCGCCACCCCGATCGACTGGAGGCTGACATGACCGAGCCCGGTGCAGGTGAGCGACGCCTCTGGAGCCGTTACGTGGCCATCGGCGACTCGTTCACCGAGGGCATGTCCGACGACGACCCGCTGATCGTCGGCGACGGCTCACACGGCGAGTTCGCCGGGTGGGCGGACCGGTTGGCGGCGCACCTGTCGGAGCTGGCGCAGAACTCGGGGCTCGGGTTCGGCTACGCGAACCTGGCGGTTCGGGGGCGCAAGCTGTCAGACGTCGTGGGCCCGCAGCTCGAGAAGGCCCTGGCCCTGGAGCCCGACCTCGTCAGCATCGTCGGCGGTGGCAACGACATCCTGCGACCCAAGGCGGACCTCGACGCTCTGGCGTCTCGGCTGGAGGACGCCGTGAAGCGAATTCGGGCGACCGGCGCGGACGTGCTCATGGCGACCCCGGTCGACCCTGCGGAGGCTCCGTTGGTGAAGGCGACCCGGGGTCGGGCGGGCATCCATGCCGCGAACATCTGGTCGATCGCCCGGCACCACGGCGCCCACGTCATCGACCAGTGGGGTCTGCATGCCCTTCGCGACTGGCGGATGTGGGCGGACGACCGGATCCACATGACGAGCGAGGGCCACCGGCGAGTGGCGATGGCCGCGCTGCAGGCGCTGGGACATGCTCCGGCCGACGC
>NZ_JBEDUL010000017.1:0-41103 GCF_040414665.1 Intrasporangium sp. | reverse complement strand
GTTTGGTCACGAGGAGTGTGGCGGGCTCGAGCGTTCCGTGACCCGGGACCTCGTCGGGAGCAGCGAGGGTGAGGGGTGCGAGCTTGAGTCGCTCGCCCCGGAACGTCGTCCAGGCCCCGGGCGCCGGCGTGCAGGCGCGGACGAGTCGGTCGATGGCCCGCGCTGGCCGAGCCCAGACAACGCGGCCGTCGGCGACCTCGAGCTTGGGAGCATGTGAGACCCCGTCGGCTCGCTGCGGCGTGGCCACGAGGTCGCCGCGTTCGATGCCGTCGAGGGTGGCGACGAGCAGCCCGGCACCGCCCTGGGCGAGTCGGTCGAGGAGGTCACCGGCCGTGTCGGTCGGCCGGATCGCCTCGGTCATGACGCCGTAGACGGGGCCGGTGTCGAGTCCACGCTCGAGCCGGAAGGTCGATGCGCCGGTCACCTCGTCGCCAGCCATGATCGCGTGCTGGACGGGGGCAGCGCCCCGCCACGCGGGAAGCAGCGAGAAGTGCAGGTTGATCCACCCGTGTCGTGGGAGGTCCAGCACGACCTGCGGGATGAGGTTGCCGTAGGCCACGACGGGGCAGGCGTCCGGGCCCAGCCGGCGCAGCTCGTCGAGGAACTCGGGCTCCTTGACCGAGTGGGGGGTCAGGACGGGGAGTCCGAGCTCCTGCGCCCGCACCCTGACCGGGGACGCCTCGAGGCGCCGACCGCGGCCGGCCGGGGCGTCGGGCCGGGTGATGACGGCGATGAGCTCGTGCCGAGACCCTGCAATGGCGTCGAGGCTCGGCAGCGCCGCCCGGGGCGTCCCCGCGAAGACGACCCGCACGTCACATCCCCAGCCCGAAGGTCGAGTGGGGGCTGACCTTCACCGTGGGCGCTGGCTCACCGAACCACTCGGCCTCCCGGATCGCCCGCATGGCCTCCTTGCGTGCCCGCGGGTCGAGCCGGTCGACGAAGAGGATCCCGTCGAGGTGGTCGGTCTCGTGCTGGACCGCCCGGGCCAGCAGCTGCGTGCCCTCGAGCACCACCGGCTCGCCGTGCATGTCCTGGCCCTTGGCGACGACGGACAGGGCCCGCCTCGTGTCGACGGTGACGCCCGGGATGCTGAGGCACCCCTCGGGTCCGTCCTGGGTCTCGTCGGAGAGGTCGAGCACGGGGTTGACGAGGTGCCCCACGACCTCGTCGACGTAGTAGGTGAAGACCCGGAGGCCGACGCCGATCTGCGGGGCGGCCAGCCCGGCGCCGGGCGCATCGAGCATGGTGTCCTCGAGATCCTTGACGAGCGTCCGCAGCTCCTTGTCGAAGTCGACCACCTCGACCGCCGGGGTGCGCAGCACCGGGTCTCCGAAGAGGCGGATGTCCTTGATCGCCACAGGTGTCAGTCCTCGAGGGTCGGGTGCTGTGCCAAGTCTAGGTGTGCCCGCCAAACCCGATCGACTGAACAAGAAGCGGGCCGCAGCAGTTCCTCCTCGACTGTGCAGTCCGCGCCGCACCCTCCCCCTGGGTTGGCCTGCGAAGTGACGCCAACTGCACACTCGACCGAGAGAGTGGGCGCCGACCCGGGCGGGGCAACCCAGGTCGCGCACTCGGGCCGGCTCTCAGGGAAGACGCTCCACCTCGAGCGTGAAGCCGTGCGCCCGCAACCGCTCGACGAGGACGTCCCCGATCGCCGTGGCGGGCGTCAGGACTCCAGCACGGTGCGGGAGGCGGTCCTCGTCGAGGGCGAGAGCCAGCGCACTCTCGCCGAGCATGACCGCCGTGCCCGTGTAGCCCGGGTCGTACGGCGCTCCGACGCGGGCGACGTACCGTGCTCCGGTCGTCGTGGTCGTCCTCGTCTCCATGAGGAAGCGGCCGGTGGCCAGCTGCTGCTCGCTCGGGCCCTCGCCGGGCTTGGGCAGGAACCGGTCGAGGACTGCGCGCGAGGGCGCCCAGGACAGGCCGGCCAGTCCACCGGTCAGCCCGATCGCCATGCCGGCAGCGAGCAGCGGCGACAGCGGTCCCTTGCCGAAGTCGACGACCTCCCGATAGCGGAAGTCCCGTCCGTAGGACCAGTCCGTCAGGGTGTTGGACAGGCGCACGACCCTCGTGTTGAAGCCGGCCATGACGAAGGGCCCGTTCCAGCGCCCGCTGTCCGGGTCCCGGTCGACGGGCATCACCTTGCGGAGCACCCCGGCGAGACCCGCAGGACGCCGGGACGCACTCCTCGGCTCCTGGGCGCGCCTCGGGCTGAGCGCGTAGGGGTCGGCGAGCACGCGCCTGGTCTCCGGCTGCTCCCGGACGAGCATGGCCTGTTGGCGGGCGGAGTCGACGGTGCCACCGCTGAAGCCGCCCGACGCGGTCCGGACGGCGAGGCGGGTGTCCCCCAGGGTGCCCTCGCCGTCCTCGGCGGCACGCCGGGCGAGCAGGTGAACCGCCAGGTCCGACGGGACGGAGTCGTAGCCGCAGGCGTGGACGAGTCGGGCACCCGTCTCGGCGGCTCGTCCGGCCAGCGTGTCCATCGTCCAGCGGACGAAGAGCACCTCTCCGGTGAGGTCTGCGTAGTGCGTCCCTGCCTCGGCGCAGGCCCGGGCGACCTCCTTGCCGTGCACGGTGTACGGCCCGACAGTCGTCGCCAGGACGCGCGTGCGTGCCGCGAGTGCGTCCAGTCCGGAGCCATCCCGCGCGTCCACCTCGATGAGCTCCCAGTCGCTTGCCCGCTCGTCGAGTCGCGCCCGCACGGACTCGAGTCGCGCGCGGGACCGGGCGGCCAGCGCGACGCGGGCTGTCCCAGCCTGCCGCGAGAGGTACTGGGCCGTCAGCGCGCCGACGAAACCGGTTGCACCGTAGAGGACGATGTCGAGGTCGCGGGTGTCCATGGCGCCACTGTGCCATGCCGCCACACAGCTGTTCGGCCCAGCATGAGGCGTGCAGGGCTACCAGCCGTCGACCGGGTCCACCTGCACCGCGACGACGTCGGCCTCCTTGCGGGCCGAGCGGACGGCCTTGAGCGCGGCGAGCGCGTCCGTCAGCTCGGCGGTCGCCTCCAGGGGAGCACGCACGAGGGCATGCCAGCTCCCCGCGTCACCGTCCGAGCCCACCTCGCCGCGGCCGGCGCCGCTGCGGGACCACGCCTCGAGCGGCAGCGGTCCGAGGACCTGGGCCGCCGCAGGCAGGCGCAGCTGACTCAGTGCGCTCTCGACGGCTGCTCGGCTGCCACGAAGCTGCGCCATCCGCACTGCTGGCGGCAGGCCGAGCTCGCGCCGCTCCCCCAGCTCGCGACTGGCGAGCCACCCGGGGTCCCAGCGCACGAGCGCCTCGACTGCTGGCAGCGTGACGCCCTCCGGGGCGCCGGCGAGGACGACGGTGCGGCCGGGACGGACCAGCGCCGCCGCCGCCATCCAGCGGCGGAGCGACTCGAGGGGCGCGTCGAGGACTGGCAGGTCGAGACTCGCCCAGGCGTCGAGGAGCAGCACCGCCGTGTACCCCTCGTCGGCCACCGGCTCGGCACCCGGAGTGGCGAGGACGATCGCCGGCTCCGACCCGACCGAGCCGTGCACCTCTCCAGAACCGGACGTGATCACGGGATGGCCGGGCAGCGAACGCCCGATCTCCTCGGCGCTCCGGCGCGCCCCGGTGACGGCAGCCCGCAGCCGTCGAGAGCCGCAGCTGCGACACTCGAAGCCGGACGGCCCGAGCCCGGCACTGCACCACCGGCACGTGGGCCCGCTCCCGGCGCTGGGTAGCCCCATCGGCCCTTGGCAGCGCGGGCACCGCACCGGCGACCGGCACTCCCCGCAGCTCAGCGCCGGCAGGTACCCGCGTCGAGGGACCTGGACGAGGACGGGTCCGTCCCGCAGGGCGTCCTTGGCCACGCGCCAGGCCCTTGACGGCAGGTGAGCCCGGGCGGCCGGCCCGTCACGCTCCTCGTCGAGCCCCTCCCCCGCGACGACGACCCGCGGCGCCGCAGAGCGGACCGCGTCGTGGTCGGCGACGACCGGGACGAGGCGCCCCGCCTCGACGTCCGCCTCCACCCGGAGGCTGCGGACGAAGCCACCGGAGAGCAGCGCCGCGCCCGTCTGCTCGGCCCGCAGCGAGAGGACGACTCCGGTGTGGTGGTAGGGAGCCCGCGGCTCGGACAACAGGTCGTCGCCGTCGTCCCAGCAGACGACCAGTCCGAGGTCACGGACCGGTGCGAAGGCCGCGGCGCGGGTGCCGATCGCTACCCGCACGTGCCCTCGCAGGACCTTGAGCCAGGCTGTGTAGCGCGCCTGGGGGCCCTGGTCCGCAGTCAGCCTGACGTGCTGCCCGGGACCGAGCCGTCGGACCAGGGCTGTGTCGACCCGGTCGACGTCGCGATGATCCGGGACGACGACGAGCGCGCCGCGGCCACCCGCAAGAGCAGCGTGGACCGCGACCGCGAGCGCCTCCGGCCAGTCGGTGTCGCTGCCCCGGGTCGGCAGCGCCATCCACGCCGCGGCCGGTCCCTCACCGGCCGCGAGGCGGCGCAGCCAGGCGGGGCCTGCCGGATAGTCGCTCCATGGCCCGACGTCGTCGCCGCCACCCGCGGAACTCGACGTCGCGTCGCGAGCCGGCTCAGCGGCATACGGAATCACCGTCGGCGGCAGGAGCGGAAGGTTGCGTTCTGCGGTGGCATGGCGCTTGGGCACGGCGAGGCGCAGGACGTCGCTGAGCGTGCCGGCGTACCGATCGGCCACCGCCCGGCACAGGGCAAGGATCTCCGGCGTGAGCACGGGCTCCGGGCTGACGACCTTGCGCAGCGGCGTCAGGCGCCCCTCGTGCTCGGCCGCCGCGCGCCGCTCGACGATGAACCCCTCGAGGTCCCGTCCGGCGAAGCGCACCCGCACCCGAGCGCCCGGCACGGCAGCCGCGGCCAGCTCCTCGGGGACGGCGTACTCGAAGACGCGGTCCAGGTGGGCGAGCGGCGTGTCGACGACCACGGCCGCGACCGGCCCGCCCGGGATGGGGCGCACCGGTCGCGGCGCAGCAGTGTCATCGCCCACGGGGGCGAATCTAGTGTCAGGCGACGACAGCAGCCCGCAGGGCCTCGATGCGGTCGGTCCGCTCCCACGTGAAGGCGTTGTCCACGCCGTCCGCCTTGGTCCGGCCGAAGTGGCCGTACGCCGCCGTCGGGGCGTAGATCGGGCGCAGCAGGTCGAGCGCGTCGACGATCGCAGCCGGGCGCAGGTCGAACACCATGCCGATCGCGTCCTGGATCCGGTCGACCGGCACCGTCTCCGTGCCGAACGTCTCGATGTAGAGCCCGACCGGCTGGGCCTTGCCGATCGCATAGGCGACCTGGACCTCGCATCGGCGGGCGAGCCCCGCCGCAACGACGTTCTTGGCCACCCACCGCATCGCGTAGGCCCCGGACCGGTCGACCTTGCTCGGGTCCTTGCCCGAGAAGGCGCCACCACCGTGCCGGGCCATCCCGCCGTAGGTGTCGACGATGATCTTGCGACCCGTCAGGCCGGCGTCGCCCATGGGGCCGCCGATCTCGAAGCGACCGGTCGGGTTGATCAGCGTGCGGTAGGCCGAGACGTCGAGGTCGCTCCCCCCGGCGCGCAGCTCCTCGAGGACCGGCGTGAGGACGCGCTCGCGGATGTCCGGCTCGAGCATCCCCTCGAGTGACACGTCCGGAGCGTGCTGGGTCGAGAGCACCACCGTGTCGAGCCGGACCGCCTTGTCACCTTCGTAGGCGATGGTCACCTGGGTCTTGCCATCGGGACGCAGGTACGCGAGCTCGTTGCTCTTGCGCACCTGGGTCAGGCGCTCCGCCAGGCGGTGGGCGAGGAAGATCGGCAGTGGCATCAGCTCGGGAGTGTCGTCGCACGCGTAGCCGAACATCAGCCCCTGGTCGCCGGCGCCCTGCTTGTCCATGGGGTCGACTCCGCCATGCCGGCTCTCGTGGGCGGTGTCGACGCCCTGCGCGATGTCGGGTGACTGGGCGCCGATGGACACCGAGACGCCACAGGTGCGGCCGTCGAAGCCCTTCTGCGACCCGTCGTAGCCGACGTGCAGAATCGTCTCCCGGACGATGCGCGGGATCTCCACGTAGCCCGTGGTGGACACCTCACCGGCGACGTGGACGAGCCCGGTGGTGACCATCGTCTCGACGGCCACACGCGCCTGGGCGTCCTCCGCGAGCATGGCATCGAGGATCGAGTCACTGATCTGGTCGCAGATCTTGTCCGGGTGTCCCTCGGTGACGGACTCGGACGTGAAGAGGCGTGCGGACACGTGGGCTTCCTGACTGTGTGGCGTGCGGGTGACGGCGAGTTTAGCCGCCGGGATGGAGCAGGGAGGCGACAACGTCCAGCACGGCGTGGGCGACGGCATCCTTCGACGCCGGCCCGATCGTGCGGACCTCGTCGCTGCCCCGGGTCAGCAGGTGCACGGTGTTGTCGTCCTGCCCGAAGGTCAAGCCGTAGCCGACCTCGTTGGTCACCTGGAGGTCGCTGCCCTTGCGGGCGAACTTGGCCCGCGCGTGGTCGAGCACCGAACCGGTCGCATCCCCCGTCTCGGCGGCGAAGCTGACGATGACCGGGTGCCCTGACTCGCGTTCCGTGCGCTCGGCGACGAGTCCCTTGACGATGTCGGGATTCTCGACGAGCTCGAGGCGCAGGCCTGCGCCGTCGTCGTTCTTCTTGATCTTGCTGTCGCTCGCGGTCGCCGGGCGGAAGTCCGCGGGGGCCGCGGCCATGACGACGACGTCGGCACCTGCGGCCGCAGCCATCACCGCCTCCTGCAGCTCGATGGTCGTCTCGACGGGGACGACCGCCACCCCGTCGGGCATGGGGAGCGAGACGTTGGCCGCGACGAGGGTCACCGTGGCACCGCGCGCCGCGGCGGCGCGGGCGATCGCGAGGCCCTGCTTGCCGGACGACCGGTTCCCGAGGTAGCGCACGGGGTCGAGCGGCTCACGCGTGCCTCCGGCCGAGACGACGACCTTGCGGCCCTGCAGGTCATTCCTGTCGTATGCCGCTGAGCCGGCTTCCGGGGACCCGGCGCCGTCGGCGCCCTCCCGCGCTCCCACGATGGCGAGCACCGCGGCATACAGCTCGTCCGGCTCCGGGAGGCGGCCGGCCCCGGTGTCCTTGCCCGTCAGGCGACCCTCTGCGGGGTCGATGACGTGGACGCCACGCTCGCGCAGGGCGCCCACGTTGGCCTGCGTCGCCGGGTGGAGCCACATCTCGGTGTGCATGGCCGGGGCGAGCACGACGGGGCAGCGCGCCGTGAGCAGGGTGTTGGTGAGCAGGTCGTCGGCGAGGCCGTGGGCAGCCTTGGCGAGCACGTCGGCGGTCGCTGGGGCGACGACGACGACGTCGGCGGCCTGGCCGATGCGGACGTGGGGCACCTCGTGGACATCCGTCCAGACATCGGTGCTGACCGGCTTGCCCGACAGCGCCGCCCAGGTCGGCGCCCCGACGAAGTTGAGCGCCGCCGCGGTCGGGACGACGGTGACGTCATGCCCGCTCTCGGTGAACAGCCGCAGCAGTGAGCACGCCTTGTAGGCGGCGATGCCGCCGCTCACACCGAGGACGACCCGCATCGGCGGAGGCCTCCTCAGGCCTCGGTCGGCTCGGAGGTCAGCAGACCCTCGTTGATCTCGCGAAGGCTGATCGACAGGGGCTTCTCGTGGACCTCCGTCTCCACGAGCGGGCCGACGTAGTCGAGCAGGCCCTCCTGGAGCTGGGAGTAGTACGCGTTGATCTGGCGGGCGCGCTTGGCCGCGTAGATGACGAGTGCGTACTTCGAGTCGGCGGCGGTCAGCAGGTCGTCGATCGGCGGGTTGGTGATGCCGATGGGAGCGGCCTTGGTACCGGACACGGTGATCTCGTTTCGTTTGGGTTCGTTGCGGGTGACGTCTCGAGCGGTGCCGTCGTCGCGGCGCACCAGACGCGCAGGACCGCCTCAGGAGCGTCCTGATCTCATCAATGATACGAGTTCTTCGCTGGCCCGCCGAACGTCGTCGTTGACGATGACCTTGTCGAACTCCGCTTGGGCCGCCAGCTCCGCGCGCGCGGTGTCGAGCCGACGGGTGCGCTCCACCTCGTCCTCGGTCCCCCGGCCCACCAGCCTGCGGACGAGCTCCTCCCAGCTGGGGGGCTCGAGGAAGACGAAGAGGGCGTCGGGCCACGTCTCCCTGACCTGGCGTGCTCCCTGCAGGTCGATCTCGAGCAGGGCATCCTTCCCCTCCCGGATGGCCCGCTCGACGGGCCCGCGCGGCGTGCCGTACTGCGCGACGCCGTGGACGACCGCGTGCTCGAGGAACTCGCCGGCGGCGACCAGCCGGTCGAACTCCTGGTCGTCGACGAAGTGGTAGTGGACCCCGTCCACCTCACCGGGTCGCGGCGTGCGGGTCGTCATGGAGACGGAGAACCAGACACCGGGGAAGTGGGTTCTGACGTAGGCGGCGATGGTGCCCTTGCCCACCGCTGTCGGTCCGGCCAGCACGGTGAGGCGTCCCGGCTCGCGGGGCGCCGTCCCGGAGGCCGGCGTCACGGCCGCTCGAACTTGTGCAGCAACGCAGCGATCTGGTTGGCGCCCAGCCCCCGGACTCGTCGGGACTCGGCGATGCCCACCTCGGCCATGATGGCCCTGGCCCGGACGCGGCCCACGCCGGGCATCGACTCGAGCAGCTCGGTCACCTTCATCTTGCCGATGACGGGGTCGATCTTGCCGTCCTCGATGACCTCGGCCAGCGATCCGCTGGAGTACTTGAGGCGGTTCTTGACGGCTGCTCGCTCCCGGCGGGCGGCCGCGGCTTTCGCCAGGGCTGCGGCGCGCTCCTCGGGGGTGAGCGGTGGAAGGGCCACGGTGGGAACTCTCCTCGCTGGGCGGGCGCGGTGTCTCGCCGATTCGGTGACTGGGTCTGCGCCGAACCTAGCGACCTTGCCCGCGCTCATGCAACGCGGCACCCTCCTGCCGGGTCGTTACGTGTGGGCGCGCTTGGAGCCCAAGGTGACCCAACGCCGTGGGTCGGTCGACCCAGCCCCTGAGCTCCTCGATGCTGCGCTGCAGCCGGCCGACGAGGCGGTGCGGTTCCGGACCTGCTGCGAGGATGTCGCGGCTCGATGCGGCGAGGACCTGGCTGCGAGCCGGTCCGAACGTGTGCTCGAGGGCTGCGACATCGCCGCCCTGCGCGCCGAAGCCGGGCGCGAGGATCGGCGTCGCGGCCGCGCGCAGATCCAGGGCGAGGTCCGTGACGGCGCTGCCGACGGTGGCCCCGACGACGAGGCCGACATGGCCGAGCTGTCCGCTGGACCGGGCCGCCCGGTTGTCCCCGGCGGCGCCCCTGACGATCGAGCCGGCCACCGACTCGTCACGTCGCCGCGCGTGCTGCACGGCCGCGCCCTCGGGGTTGGACGTGAGGGCCAGCACGAAGACCCCCCGCCCCGTCCGGTGGGCGAGGTCGATCGCGGGCCGCAGCGACTCGTAGCCGAGGTATGGACTCACCGTGAGCGCGTCGGCGGGCGCCGCTGCCTCCGTTCCGAGGTACGCCTCGGCATAGGCGGTCATCGTCGAGCCGATGTCGCCTCGCTTGGCGTCGAGGATGGTCAGCGTGTCGGCCTCCCGCAGCTCGGTGAGGACGCGCTCGAGGACCGCCACGCCCCGGCTGCCGAAGACCTCGAAGAACGCCGACTGCGGCTTGACCGCCGCGACGCGCCCCGCGAAGGCCTCGACGCAGGTCAGGGCGAACCGTTCCAGCCCGGCGACGTCATAGGTCAGGCCCCACCCCTCCACCAACGAGCGGTGCGGGTCGATTCCGGCGCAGAGCGGTCCGGCCGCCGCCATGGCGGCGCCGAGCCTGGTCCCGAACGCGGTCGGCACGGTCGTCATGCCGACAGCTCGACCGCGTCAGGTGTGGCGCCGAGAAGGTTGAGGTCCCGGGCATGGTCCTGGAGGGACTTGACCCGGATCTCCTCGGTGAGGTGGGACTCGATGCCGAGGACCGCGGCCGCGAGCGTGGCGATGGTCGTGATGATCGGCAGGTCCGCGCTCGTCGTGGCCGCGCGGATGGCGTAGCCGTCCGCCCTGGCGTCCTGGCCGGAGGGGGTGTTGACGACCATCTGGACCGTGCCGCCCTGGATGAGCTCGACGATCGACTTCTCGCCCTCGTGCTCCCTGGTCCGTTCTGTCAGCTTGCGCACGAGCGTCGCCTCGATGCCGTTGCGCTTGAGCACCGCCGCGGTGCCTGCCGTCGCAAGGATCGTGAACCCCAGGTCGACGAGACGCTTGACGGGGAAGAGCATCGCTCGCTTGTCCCTGTTGGCCACCGAGACGAAGATCGCTCCGCTCTTGGGTAGCCCGCCGCCGATCGCGAGCTGGGCCTTGGAGAAGGCGGCACCGAAGTCGCGGTCGATTCCCATGACCTCGCCGGTCGATCGCATCTCGGGGCCGAGGACGGAGTCCACCGCGAGCCCTTCCGGCGTCCGGAACCGCTTGAACGGCAGCACGGCCTCCTTGCACGAGATCGGTGCGTGGTCGGGCAGCGAACCGCCGTCCCCCGTGCGCGGGAGGAGGCCCTCCTCGCGCAGCTCGCGGATCGTCGCGCCGAGCATGACGCGCGAGGCAGCCCGCGCGAGCGGGACCCCAGTCGCCTTGGACACGAAGGGCACGGTCCGGGACGCGCGTGGGTTGGCCTCGATGACGTGGAGGATGTCCTGCGCCAGCGCGAACTGCACGTTCATCAGGCCGCGGACGTCGATACCCTCTGCGAGCTTGCGGGTTGCCACCCGGACCCGCTCCAGCTCGGCGTCGCCCAAGGTCGCGGGAGGCAAGGTGCAGGCGCTGTCTCCCGAGTGGACTCCGGCCTCCTCGACATGCTCCATGATGCCGCCGAGATAGAGGTCTACACCGTCGAAGAGCGCGTCGACGTCGATCTCGATCGCGTCGTCGAGGAAGCGGTCGATGAGGACCGGGTGCTCGGGAGACGCCTCGGTGGCCTTCTCGACGTAGGTGACGAGGGAGTCGTCGTCGTAGACGATGACCATGCCTCGGCCGCCCAGCACGTAGGACGGCCGGACGAGCACCGGGTAGCCGATCTCGCGGGCCACCAGCAGCGCGTCGTCCGGGCTGAACGCCGTGCCGTGCTTCGGGGCGACCAGGCCGGCGCGGGCGAGCACCTGGCCGAAGGCGCCGCGGTCCTCCGCGAGGTGGATCGCGCCGGGCGAGGTCCCCACGATGGGCACCCCCTCGTCGGCGAGCGCCTGCGCGAGCGCGAGCGGGGTCTGGCCGCCGAACTGGACGATGACGCCCGCGATCGGCCCGGCCTGGGTCTCCGCGTGGATCACCTCGAGGACGTCCTCGAGCGTCAGCGGCTCGAAATACAGGCGGCTGCTCGTGTCGTAGTCCGTGGAGACCGTCTCGGGGTTGCAGTTGACCATGACCGTGTCATAGCCGGCGTCGCGCAGCGCGAAGGAGGCATGGACGCACGAGTAGTCGAACTCGACACCCTGGCCGATGCGGTTCGGCCCGGACCCGAGGATGATCACGGCGGGTCGCTCCCGGAGTGCCACCTCGGTCTCCTCGTCGTAGGACGAGTAGTGGTACGGCGTCAGAGCGGCGAACTCGGCGGCGCACGTGTCGACGGTCTTGTAGACCGGCCGCACGCCGAGAGCGTGGCGCACGCCGCGGACGACCGCCTCCGGCATGCCGCGCAGCGCGGCGACCTGCGCGTCGCTGAAGCCGTGCCGCTTGACGAGCCGAAGCAGGTCCGGTGTCAGGGTTGGCGCGGCGGCCAGGTGCTCGGCGACCTCGTTGATGAGCTGGATCTGGTCGAGGAACCACGGGTCGATCCCGGTCGCCTCGTGCACCTGCTCGACGCTGCACCCCCCTCGGAGCGCCTGCTGGACCAGCACGATCCGCCCGTCGGTGGGGATCCTTGCCTCGTCGAGGATCCGGGTGGCCGCAGCGGGTGTGACCTCACCGGACCAGTGGAAGGTGGCGTCCCTCTTCTCGAGCGAGCGCAGGGCCTTCTGCAGCGCCTCGGTGAAGTTGCGTCCGATGGCCATCGCCTCTCCGACAGACTTCATCGTCGTCGTCAGCGTCGGGTCTGCCGCCGGGAACTTCTCGAAGGCGAAGCGAGGGACCTTGACGACGACGTAGTCGAGCGTCGGCTCGAAGGACGCCGGGGTCTGCTTCGTGATGTCGTTCGGCACCTCGTCGAGCGTGTAGCCGATGGCCATCTTGGCCGCGATCTTCGCGATCGGGAATCCGGTCGCCTTCGAGGCAAGGGCGCTCGAGCGAGACACGCGCGGGTTCATCTCGATGACGATGACCCGGCCGTTCTCCGGGTTGACCGCGAACTGGATGTTGCAGCCGCCCGTGTCGACGCCGACCTCGCGGATGATGGCGATACCGATGTCGCGCAGGAGCTGGAACTCGCGGTCGGTGAGGGTCAGCGCGGGCGCGACGGTGATCGAGTCGCCCGTGTGGACGCCCATCGGGTCGAGGTTCTCGATGGAGCAGACGACCACGACGTTGTCCCGGTGGTCTCGCATGACCTCGAGCTCGTACTCCTTCCAGCCGATGATCGACTCCTCGAGGAGCACCTCCGTCACCGGTGAGTACTGCAGGCCGGCGCCGGCGATCCGACGCAGGTCGGCCTCGTCGTACGCGAAGCCCGACCCGAGGCCGCCCATGGTGAAGGACGGCCTGACGACGACCGGGTAGCTCAGCTCTTCTGCCGCGGCGACGCACTCCTCCATCGTGTGGCAGATGACCGAGCGAGCCGACTCGGCGCCGCAGCGCTCGACGACGCCCTTGAACTTCTCGCGATCCTCGCCGAGCTGAATGGCCTCGACATTGGCCCCGATGAGCGGGCAGTTGTACGTCTCGAGCACCCCGTTCTCATGGAGGGCGACGGCGCAGTTGAGGGCGGTCTGCCCACCGAGGGTCGCGAGCACCGCATCCGGCCGCTCCTTGGCGATGATCGCCTCGACCACCTCGGGGGTGATCGGCTCCACGTAGGTGGCGTCGGCGAACTCCGGGTCCGTCATAATCGTCGCGGGATTGCTGTTGACGAGGACGACCCGGATGCCCTCGTCGCGCAGCACCCGGCAGGCCTGCGTGCCGGAGTAGTCGAACTCGACCGCCTGGCCGATGACGATCGGTCCAGAGCCGATGACGAGGACGCTCTTGATGTCGTCGCGCTTGGGCATCAGGGTGCCTCCTCGATCTGCTCATCCCGGTCGGGTGTGGGTGTCTCGGTCATCAGCTCGATGAACCGGTCGAAGAGGTAACCGGCATCGTGTGGCCCGGCGGCCGCCTCCGGGTGGTACTGGACCGAGTAGGCGGGCACGTCGAGGCACTCGAGCCCCTCGACGACGTCATCGTTGAGACAGACGTGCGAGACCCGGACCCGTCCGTGGGGCGTGACAGTCACGTCGTCGAGCGGTGCGTCGACCGCGAAGCCGTGGTTGTGCGCGGTGACCTCGACCTTGCCGGTGGCCCGGTCCATGACCGGCTGGTTGATGCCACGGTGACCGTACTTGAGCTTGTAGGTCCCGAAGCCGAGAGCGCGCCCGAGCAGCTGGTTGCCGAAACAGATGCCGAAGAAGGGCAGTCGGGCGTCGAGGACCTGGCGCAGCAGCGCGATCTCCGGCTCAGCTGTTGCCGGGTCGCCCGGCCCGTTGGAGAAGAACACGCCGTCCGGGCCGTGCTCCCCCACCGCCTGGACGTCCTCGAAGGAGGACGTCGCGGGCAGGACGTGCACCTCGATCCCGCGCTCGGACATCAGCTGCGGCGTCATCTGCTTGATCCCGAGGTCGAGCGCCGCCACGGTGAACCGCCTCTCGCCCGTGGCCGGGACGACGTACGGCCCTGTCGTCGTCACCTCCTGGGCGAGGGCGGAACCAGCCATCGCGGGGGCGGCACGCACGACGTCGAGCTGCTCGGACTCCGCACGCTGGGCCGCGGGACCGCTGAAGATGCCGACGCGCATCGCGCCTCGCTCACGCAGGTGGCGGGTGAGAGCCCGCGTGTCGACCTCGCAGATGCCGACGACGCCCTGGTCGCGCAGGTCGTCCTCGAGCTCGCGCGTCGCCCGCCAGCTCGACGACCGCAGCGCAGGGTCCCGCACGACATAGCCGGCGGCCCAGATGCGGTGCGACTCGCCGTCCTCGTCGTTGACCCCGGTGTTGCCGACGTGCGGCGCTGTCATGACGATGACCTGCCGGTGGTAGCTCGGGTCGGTGAGCGTCTCCTGATAGCCGGTCATGCCCGTCGAGAAGACGGCCTCGCCCAGGGTCTCGCCGACCGCCCCGTAGGAGAGGCCGTGAAAGACGCGCCCATCCTCGAGAACGAGCACGGCCGGCTCACGATCGAACCGCCCGACCGCTTGGAGCCCGGTCTGGGTGGTCGGTTGCTGGGTCACGATGCGCTCTCCATCACGGTCTGCTCGGTGCTGTGGGTGACCGTCCCCCGGTGGATGGTCGTGTGCACGGCTCCCCGGAAGGTGCGCCCGTGCCAAGGGTTGTTGCGCGAGCGGCTCCGGCTGGCCGCAGCATCGACGGTGACCTCGCGGTCCGGGTCCACGAGGGTGAGGTTCGCCGGCGCGCCGGCCTCGAGAGGCCGGCCCTGCCCGGCGAGCCGACCGATCCGCGCCGGCGCCGTCGACATGACGCGTGCGACGCCAGCCCAGTCGAGCAGGCCCGGGCGGACGAACACCTCGCTGACGACGTTGAGCGCCGTCTCCAGCCCGAGCATCCCGAAGGCGGCGTCGACGAAGGCGTGCTCCTTGTCGTGCCTGGCGTGCGGTGCGTGGTCGGTCGCGATGGCGTCGATCGTGCCGTCCACCAGCCCGGCTCGAAGGGCCTCGACGTCCTCGGTGGGGCGCAGCGGTGGGTTCACCTTGTAGACGGGGTCGTAGCCGACGAGCAGGTCCGTCGTCAGCGCCAGGTGATGTGGCGTCACCTCCGCCGTGACGTCGATCCCCTGTGCCTTGGCCCAGCGGATCACCTCAACCGTGCCGGCCGTCGAGACGTGCGCGACGTGCACCCGTGAGCCGGTGTGGCGGGCGAGCATGACGTCGCGGGCGACGATGGACTCCTCGGCGACACCGGGCCATCCCGGCAGCCCGAGCCGTCCGGAGAGCTCGCCCTCGTGGCAGCACGCCGAGGAGTCGGCGAGGCGCACGTCCTGCGCATGCTGCGAGATGACTCCGTCGAAGGGCTTGATGTACTCGAGTGCTCGCCGCATGATGCGCGCGTCCTCGACGCACCGCCCGTCGTCGGAGAAGACCCTCACCCTCCCGCGAGATCGCGCCATGAGGCCGAGCTCCGCGAGCTCGGCGCCATCGAGGCCCTTGGTCACCGCTCCGACCGGGACGACGTCGACGAGGCCACTGGCCCGGCCCAGGTCGAACACCCGCTCCGCTGCCTCGCCGGTGTCGGTCACCGGGTTGGTGTTGGCCATGGCGAAGATGGCCGTGAACCCGCCGGCTGCCGCGGCGGCAGACCCGGTCGCTATGGTCTCGGCGTCCTCGCGACCCGGCTCGCGCAGGTGCACGTGCAGGTCGACGAGCCCGGGGAGTGCGACGAGACCGTCGGCGTCGACGACCGCGACACCCGCGGCGACCGTTCCCAGCGACCCGACCTCGCGGATGATGCCGTCCTCGACGAGCAGGTCCGCACCTGCTCCGCCCAGGATGCGGGCTCCTCGGACCAGCAGGCGGGTCATCGCATGGCTCCTTCGGGTGTCACGGACAGGGTTCCCGCAGGCGTCATCGGAGCGTCGTCGCTGCCGGCCAGCAGGTGGTAGAGGACGGCCATGCGCACGGCGACTCCGGCCGATACCTGGTCGAGCACGACGGACTGGGCGCTGTCGGCCGCCTCGGGGGCGATCTCGAGGCCCCGGTTCATCGGTCCGGGATGCAGCACCAGCACGTCCGGGTTGCGTGACACGAGTCGGTCGAGCCGCTCCTCGGTCAGCCCGTATCCCACGGTGTACTCGCGCGGTGTCGGGAAGTAGCCACCGGTCATCCGCTCGCGCTGGACCCGGAGCATCATGACGGCGTCAACGGGGTCCGCGCCCTCGAGCACCGCGTCGAGGTCCCACGAGGTGGCGAAGCCGTCGGCCGCGCTCCAGTCCGCGATTCCGCTCGGCATGAGCGTCGGTGGCGCCACGACGGTGACCCTCGCCCCCAGCGTCTTCAGGGTGATGACGTTGCTGCGGAAGACGCGCGAGTGGGTGAGGTCACCGACGATGACGACGTGCCTGCCGTCGAGCTCCCCCATGCGCGACCGGAGGGTGTAGGCGTCGAGCAGGGCCTGCGTCGGGTGCTCGTGCGTCCCGTCGCCGGCGTTGATGACGGAGCAGCGCACCCACTGCGCGACCTGGTGGCAGGCGCCGGAGGCGTTGTGTCGGATGACGAGCGCGTCAACCGCCATCGCGTCGATCGTCATGGCCGTGTCCCGCAGGCTCTCGCCCTTGGAGGTCGAGGATCCCTTGGCCGACAGGTTGATCGTGTCGGCCGACATCCATTTGCCGGCGATCTCGAACGAGGACCGCGTCCGGGTCGAGTCCTCGAAGAAGAAGTTGATGACGGTCCGCCCCCGCAACGTGGGCACCTTCTTGACCTCCCGACGCTGGAGGTCGTGCATCGATGCGGCGGTGGCGAGGATGTCCTCCACCTCGGCACGCGTCAGGTCGGCGGACGAGATGAGGTGCTTGGTCATCGGCCCGCACCCCCGCTGATGCGCACGACGTCGAGTCCGTCGACCTCGGCCATGCGCACATGGACCCGCTCATCCCGCGAGGTCGGCAGGTTCTTGCCCACGTGGTCGGCCCGGATCGGCAGCTCGCGGTGGCCCCGGTCGACGAGGACGGCCAGGCGCACCGCGCGCGGCCGACCCAGCTCGGACAGCGCATCGAGAGCAGCCCGGATGGTCCGGCCGGAGTACAGGACGTCGTCGACGAGCACGACGACCCGGTCGTCGATCCCTCCATCGGGGATCTCCGTGCGCCCGGCTGCCCGGACCGGGTTGCGGCGCAGGTCGTCCCGGTGGAGCGTGATGTCGAGCTGGCCGACCGGGACGTCGGTCCCCTCGACCGCGGAGATCGCGGCGGCCAGCCGGTGTGCGAGGGGGACGCCACGAGACGGGATCCCCAGCAGGACGAGCCCTGTGGCGCCTTTGTTGCGCTCGAGGACCTCGTGGCCGATGCGCCGGAGCGCTCGGGAGATCTCGTCGGCGGTGAGGACGTCCCGCGCGTCGGGAGGGGTGCTCGAAGGGGCTGGTGCACTCAGGTCAGGGCAGGTCACAGCCGCTGGACCTCCTTCCCCGCCTCACAGGACGGTGGTTAAAGGATGTCTTCCGCCGGTGAGTGTAACCGCCCCAGGGCCGTGGACCCGCTCACGTCTCAGGGGCACGCCGGGCCCAGCCCATCCCGTATGCCGCTGAGCCCGGTCCCACACGAACGCCCGCTCTGCAGGACGCCAAGGACTACCTCAGGCGGACCGGGTCCGACGGGGCCGTGCTGCCGGCCGACTGACCCGCCAGCCGCTCACTCCATGAGTGTGGCCGCCAGTGTGCCGCCGAGCTCGTAGGCGGCCTCCCGCTCCTCCCGGCCCACCGGCCCGACGATGAGCACCGGCGCTGCCGCGAGGGACCACCCGAGGGCGCCCGCGATCGAGTCCACCGATCGTCGGGCGCCCTCGACATCGTTGTTGCCATGGACCCAAAAGCCATACGGCAGAGCCGGTTTCGCGTCCAGTACGGGATAGTAGACGGTGTCGAAGAAGTGCTTCATCGCCCCGCTCATGTAGCCGATGTTCGCCGGCGTGCCCAGCAGCACGCCGTCAGCGGCAAGCACGTCGCTCGCGGTCGCGGAGAGCGCCGGGTGCACGTCGACCTCCACGCCCTCGATCCCGTCCGCACGCGTGCCCTCGAGCACCGCCTCGAGCAGCTCCCGGGTCGCTGGCGAAGCCGTGTGGTGGACGACGAGCAGGTGCGCGGTCACCCCGCCAACCTAGCCGTGGAGGCGTTGTCCGACGCTCACGGAGTGGGGCGCGTCGACCGCTTCACGCGAAGGGTCACCCGTTGCGGTGCCGCCCTCGGAGCGCTGAACCGCGCGGCCCGGCGATGGACCCGACGAGGATGTGGGACCGCGGGGCGAGCAGGAGCACGGCGGGGCCGGGCCACCGAGGGAGCGGGCTCGGGAGCCGGTGCCGCGGCGACCCGGCGGAAGAACCGCCCCTTCGTCAGCTCGGCGAGCACGAGATAGGTGATGACCAGTCCGACGATCGTCGCGAGCACTCCGCCCGGGGGTGGCACGAACCCGAGATCGGTCGAGAGAGGCGTGAACGGCAGCACGGCCCCCAGCAGGACACACCCGACGACTGACGCGAGCAACCCGACGCTCGGCCGGCTCCGGAAGAAGGGCGTCCGCCGGGTGCGGATCACGAAGACCACGAGGGACTGGGTGGCGAGCGACTCGACGAACCACGCCGTCTGGAACAGCGACTCCGAGGCGTGGAAGCCCCACAGCATCAGTGCGAACATGCCGAAGTCGAAGATCGAGCTGAGCGGCCCGAAGAAGAACATGTAGCGCCTGATCAGCCGCAGGTCCCAGTGCGACGGGCGGTGCAGCTGCTCCGGGTCGACGGCGTCTCCTGGAATCGCCAGCTGGCTCGCGTCATAGAGCAGGTTGTTGAGGAGCACCTGGGAGGGCAGCATCGGCAGGAATGGCAGGACGGCCGAGGCACCCGCCGCGGAGACCATGTTCCCGAAGCTGCTCGAGGTGCCCATCAGGACATACTTGATGGTGTTGGCGAAGATCCGCCGGCCCTCGACCACCCCCTCGGCGAGCACTCCGAGGTCCTTCTCGAGCAGGACGATGTCTGCGGCGTCCTTCGCGACGTCGGTCGCCGTGTCGACGCTGATGCCGATGTCGGCCGCGTGGATGGCCGGGGCGTCGTTGACGCCGTCACCGAGGAAGGCCACGTCGAGGCCGTGGGACCGCTGGGCCCGCACGATGCGAGCCTTCTGCTGGGGCGAGACCCGCGCGAAGATGCCGCTTTCCGCGACGGCGACCGCGAGGCCGCTGTCATCGAGCCCATCGATCTCGTCGCCGGTCAGGGCGCGCCGCCCCGGCAGACCGAGCTCCGAGCACACGGCCTGGGCCACGAGCGGGTTGTCGCCGGTGATCACCTTGACGTCCACCCCGAGGTCGTCGAGACGGCGCAGGGCGGCGCGCGCGGTGGCCTTGGGTGCGTCGAGGAACACGAGGTAGCCCACCAGCTCGAGCCCGCTCTCGTCGTCCGGAGTCGGCTCCACCGTGGCCGGCCAAGGCCGGCGAGCCACGGCGACCACGCGGCCACCGGCCTCGAACTCGCGCCGCAACGCCTCAGCTGCTCCGGCCGGGACGTCGGTGCATGCTGCGAGCACCTGCTCCGGCGCCCCCTTCGCCACCAGCCAGCGACGCCCGGCCTCCTCGACGACGACCGATACGCGCCGTCGCACGTGGTCGAACGGGAGCGTGGACACCCGGGCGCTGGCTCGCACGGCCTCCAGCTGGCCCGCCGCGCGCGGCGACTCCCACAGGGCGACGTCCAGGGGGTCACCGCCGCCGTATGCCGCTGGGCCGCCACTGCGTCCACCAGCCCCGCCGTCCCTTCCGTCATCAGGTGGAGTGCTGTTGCAGAGCATCCCGAGGCGGACGACCTCATCGCTCCGCGTGCCCGTCGCGCTCGCCGGAACGGCGCGCATGAAGCTGATCCGACCCTCGGTGAGGGTGCCGGTCTTGTCCGTCATGAGGACCTGGATGTCGCCGAGGTCCTCGATGCACACGAGCCTCTTGACGAGCACTTTCCGCTGGGCCAGGGCCCTCGACCCCGCCGCGAGGCTGGCCGACACGATCGCTGGCAGCAGCTGCGGCGTGATGCCCACGGCGATGGCGAGGGAGAAGAGGACTGCATCGATGAACGGCCGATGCAGCGCGAGGTTGGCGATGAGGACAAAGGTCGTCAGGACGGCGGCGACGACGACGAGCATTCCGGAGAACCTGCGCAGTCCGACCTGGAACTCGGTCTCCGCGTGCCGGGTCCCGAGCGCCACCGCGATCTGGCCGAACTGCGTGCTTGCCCCAGTCGCGACGACGACTCCCGTGCCTGTTCCCGCGGACACGACCGTGCCCATCCAGGCGATCGTGCTCCCTGCACCGCTCCCCGGCATCCCCTCGCCGGAGGGCAGCATCGCGTCGGCGTCCTTGGTGACCGGCAGGGACTCACCGCTGATCACTGACTCGTCGCACTCGAGTCCCAACGTCGAGAGCAGACGCAGGTCGGCGGGGACGACCTCGCCGAGCTGCAGGTGGACGGCGTCCCCGGGGACGACGGCGGCCACGTCCACCCGGCTCGGCGCTCCGTCACGGACGACGGTGACGACGTGCCGGATCCTCGAGTGCAACGCCTCCGCCGCGACGGCGGCGCGGTACTCGTTGACGAAACCAAGACCCACGGAGGCCGTCAGGATGACGGCGATGATGACCGCGTCGGTGCGCTCGCCGAGGAAGAACGAGGTCACCGCCGCAGCGACGAGCAGCACGAGAAGTGGCGAGCGCAGCTGTCGCAGCAGCACGACGCCCCACTGGGCCCGGTGGTTGCGCACCGCGTTGGGGCCGAGGATCGCCAGCCGTCGGGCCGCCTCCACGGAGGCGAGCCCGTGCGGCGTCGTTCCCATCCGCTCGACCACCTCGGCGGCCGACCGATCCTGCGCCTCGGCGGCCGACCACTGACCCTGTTCGGCCCGGCCGGCATCGAGCGCGCCGACGGGCGGACCGGCGATCGGGCGTGAGCTCACTCCTCCATCGTGCGGCCGGGCGGCCGCCACGTCAGGCGACCGTGGCCATGATTTCGGTCAGATGATGGTCGCCTTGACCTCGGACAGCCTGGCGAGCAGGCCGTTGACGAAGGTGGGCGACTCATCCGTCGACAGCTCGGTCGCGAGCGCGACCGCCTCCGAGATCGCGACGGCGTCGGGGATGTCGTCGTTGAAGAGCACTTCCCAGGCGCCGAGGCGCAGGATGGCGCGGTCGACGGCGGGCATCCGCTCGAGCGTCCAGCCCTGGCTGTAGTCGGTGAGTGCTGCATTGATGTCGGCCCACTTCCCGACGACCCCCCGCACCAGCTCGGCGGTGTAAGGGTTGTTGCCCACGCGCGACTCGGGGTCGCCGAGGCGCTGGTCGAGCAGCGTCTCCGCGTTGAGCCCGCGCTGGTCCGCCTCGAAGAGGATGTCGAGGGCTCGGGACCGGGCCTTCGTGCGTGCGGCCAAGGCGATCAGTCGTTCACGCGGCCGAGGTACGACCCGTCGCGAGTGTCGACCTTGACCTTGGTGCCGGTCTCGAGAAAGAGCGGGACGTGGATCTGCGCGCCCGTCTCCAGCGTGGCCGGCTTCGTGCCGCCGGTGGAACGGTCACCCTGCAGGCCCGGCTCGGTGAAGGTGATCTCGAGGACGACCGACGCCGGCAGCTCGACGTAGAGCGGGGTGCCTTCGTGCGTCGCGACGATGGCGTTCTGGTTCTCCAGCATGTAGTTGGCGGCGCTGCCGACGGTCGCCTCGGGGACGTGGATCTGGTCGTACGTGTCGGTGTCCATGAAGACGAAGTCGGAGCCGTCCTTGTAGAGGTACTGCATCGTCCGCTTGTCGACGTTGCTCGTCTCGACCTTGACGCCTGCGTTGAAGGTCTTGTCGACGGTCTTGCCGGACACGACGTTCTTGAGCTTGGTGCGCACGAAGGCGGGGCCCTTGCCCGGCTTGACGTGCTGGAACTCGACGACGGACCAGAGCTGCCCGTCGAGGTTGAGCACCAGGCCGTTCTTCAGGTCGTTGGTCGTTGCCATCAGTGAGTAGTCGCTTTCGTATGCCGCTGGGCTGGGTCACGCGTGCGCCTGCACGAGGGCGCCCAGGACGTGGGAGGAGTTGGCTGGGAAGGTGCCGCGCAAGTCTAACGGCGCGGTCGCACGATCGAGGAATCGCACGTGCGCGCCGCGACTGCCGCCCGGTACGCTGTCCGGCCCCATCCATCGCAGCTGACCGAGTAGGTGCATCGTGTCCGTGCCGTCGCTCGACGCCGACCTCGCAGCCGAGCAGGCGCACCTCGACCGAGCCCGCGCCGAGCTGGCCAGGATGCGTGCGGCGGCCGAGGCGCTCGACGCGTCGAAGGCGAGCGATGCCGTCTCCGGCGAGGTGCTCGGCTGGGTCCTGGCGCGGCGCATCGCCTCGCTCCAGGACGACCCGCAGACGACGCTCTTCTTCGGTCGCATCGACACCCGCCCCCGTGGCTTGCCGGCCGAGGACTTCCACATCGGTCGCCGGCACGTCACCGACGCGGCGGGCGACCCACTGGTCGTCGACTGGCGGGCGCCGATCTCGACCGGCTTCTACCGGGCCTCTCGTGCGCAGCCGATGGATGTCGTGCGACGACGTCGGTTCGGCGTCCACGCCGGACGGCTCACGGCGATCGAGGACGAGTGGCTCATGGGCGACGCGGCCTCCGGTGATGGGCACAGCGCCCTGCTCGCGGCCGAGATCGAGCGCCCGCGCACCGGGCCCATGCGCGACATCGTCTCGACGATCCAACCGGAGCAGGACGAGATCGTCCGCGGGGACGTGGCGACCACGATCTGCGTCCAGGGTGCGCCCGGCACGGGCAAGACGGCCGTGGGCCTGCACCGGGCCGCCTGGCTGCTGTACTCGTTCCGCCATCGACTCGACCGCTCAGGCGTTCTCGTGGTCGGCCCCAACCGTGCCTTCCTCGACCACATCGGGGCCGTTCTGCCCTCCCTCGGCGAGGTCCGGGTCGCCCACGCCACGATGGAGACCCTCGTCGCCCACGCACGCGTGCGCGCCGAGGATCCCGTGGACGTCGCGACACTCAAGGGCGACGGGCGCTTGGCGCAGGTGCTCGCGCGAGCGGTCTGGTCCCAGGTCCGGCCGGCGAGCGAGCCCCTCATCGTCCCCCGCGGGGTTCGCAAGTGGCGGGTGCCCGCGTATGAGGTCCAGGAGGTCCTCGACGAGCTCACGGCGCGCGACATCCGGTACGAGGCGGCGCGGGGCCACCTGCCGCAACGGCTGGCCCATCACGTGCTCGTGGCGATGGAGGCGTCCGGGGAGGCCCCGGACGACCGGGTCCAGGACGCCGTGGCCAGGTCCTCGGCCGTCAGACGCTATGCCGCGTCGGTCTGGCCCACCCTCGATCCCGCGGGCGTCCTGCACTCGCTCTTCGCCGATGCCGAGGCGCTCGCGGCCGCGTCCGCCGACATCCTGACGGACGACGAGCAGCGGCTGTTGTCCTGGGACAAGCCCGCCCGGACCAAGGGGGCGGCACGGTGGACGCCCGCGGACCTCGTCCTCCTGGACGAGCTGTCGGACCTCCTCTCGCGCACGCCGAGCCTCGGCCACGTGATCCTCGACGAGGCCCAGGACCTGTCCCCCATGCAGCTGCGAGCGGTGGGTCGCCGGTGCTCGACGGGTTCGGCGACGGTGCTCGGGGACATCGCCCAGGGCACGACGCCCTGGGCAACGACGTCCTGGGCCGAGGCGATGGCGCATCTGGGCAAGCCGGACCACGACCTGGTCGAGCTCGACCGCGGCTTCCGCGTCCCGGCAGTCGTCATCGACTACGCCGCCCGGCTGCTGCCGCACATCTCCGAAGGCCTCGGTCCCCCGACGTCGGTCCGGGACAACCGGGGCTCGCTCGCGGTCCACCCCGTTGGCCGGGGTGACGTGGCGGACCGCCTGGCCGAGTTCCTGGCCGAACGGGTCGATGAGCCGGGGTCGACCGGCGTCATCGCCCCGGACCCGCTCGTCGACGGACTCGGGGCAGCCCTCGACGAGCGTGGCATTGCCCACGGCAGGCTCGACGTCGACCGCGGCGACGACGCGGACCACCCGGTGCAGCTCGTTCCCGCAACGGTGGCCAAGGGCCTCGAGTTCGACCGGGTCATCGTGGTCGAGCCAGCCGCGATCGCCGCCGCCGAGCCGGACGAGCGAACCGGCCTGCGCCGCCTCTACGTCGTGCTCACGCGTGCCGTCTCAGAGCTCACCGTGATTCACTCCGAGCCCCTTCCCGCCGCTCTGGCGGGGTGAGCCACAGACGCCCGCGGTCAGACGCCGATGGTCAGGTGCGCCGTCCAGCCCTGGTCGTTGTCGCCTGACATCGTCGCGAGCTGGTGGCGTCCGCCGTCGTCACCGAAGACGTTGTCGGTCGCCGGGGAGAGGCCGCTCAGGTTGCGGAGGCTCTCGTCGTAGCCGGTGGTCCCGTAGACCCCCTCACACGCGGCCTGGGGCAACGCCAGCTGGGAGGTCTTGACGATGGGGCCGCTCGACGTCGCATCGTCCACGCCCTCATAGATCTCGAAGTGCACGTGCGGCCACCGCCCCGGGTAGCACCCGGGATAGACGGAGCTGAAGGTCACCGTCCCCGTCGCATCGGTCACCTGGACGCCACGGAGGTAGTTCTCCTGCTCGGCCCCGCTCGAGTACATCGAGTAGTTGCCGTCCCGGTCGCAGTGCCAGACGTACACGGCAGCTCCGACCCGCGCCTGGCTCGTGCCCGCGTCCTTCACCGTGATCCGGATCGTCAGGGGGACACCGTCGGCCACTCGAGTGGAGGTGCCGAAGCTGCCGCGGATGTCCGAGCGCACGATCCCCGAGTCGTCGAGGACGTCCTGGCCGTTCGACCCGTCTCCGGGGAACGGTCCCGCCGTCTCGTCGGGCACCTCGACGAGCGCAGCGCCCCCGGTGGCCGACGTGCCACCATTCGTCGCGGCCGTCGTCTCCGCAGCTGTGGCGGAGGTCGCGGTGCCGGCCCGCGACGCCGGATCGGCCGGTGTGCACGCCGCGAGGGCACCGGCCAGTCCCAGGCCGCCCATCAGGGCCATGGCGCGTCGGCGGTCGAGAAGCGTGGCCACGTCGAACGCGAGCCCGTGGTCCTGCGGGTGGTCCGGCTCCTCGAATGCCTCCATCACGGCCCTCCTTCCAGGGGCGTCAGCTGGTGGTCGGCCCCGTTGTGCTCAGCAGCCTCGATGCCGGAACGGTGCCGGTCATGTGGCTCGCCTGTGCTCTCCGTGTGTGCTCAGACCAGGGCCCGGAGCCCGAGCAGGTAGGACTGCAGGCCGAATCCGGCGATGGTGCCGGTCGCTACGGGGGCGATGACCGAGGTGTGCCGGAACCCCTCTCGCGCAGCCGGATTGGACAGGTGCACCTCGACGAGGGACCGGCCGCTCGTGGTCACGATGGCGCAGGCGTCGCGGACCGCATACGAGTAGTGCGTGAACGCAGCGGGATTGAGCACGACGTCCGCCCGCTCGTCGACCGCCTCGTGGAGCCAGTCGATGAGCTCGCCCTCGTGGTTGGTCTGCCGGCAGTCGGCGATGAGACCGAGGTCCCGCGCCTCCCGCTGGACGGCGGCGTGGATGTCGTCGAGCGTGTCGGACCCGTAGACGTCCGGCTCCCGCGAGCCGAGCCGGTTGAGGTTGGGGCCCGAGAGGACGAAGACCGTGGGTGCCGTCATGGCGGGAGTCTAGAAGCAGATTGCGTATGCCGCTGGGCTCGCGCGCCGACGCACGCCGGCATGGCGTGTGGCTGCGTCAGCGCGTCGACACCCGCGCGTAGGCCTCACGGAGCGCCTCTTCGGAGGGACCGATGAGCCGGCCGGGCCGGGCCAGGCCGTCGAGGACGACGAAGCGCAATGTCGAGCCGCGGGACTTCTTGTCCCGCCGCATGACCGGCAGGAGGGCGGCCCAGCGGTCGCCCCGGTAGGTCGTCGGGAGGCCGACGGACTCGAGGACCATCCGGTGCCGCGCCACCAGCTCGTCTCCCTCCGGGCCGGAGAGGTGACCGGAGAGCCGGGCGAGCTCGGCGGCGTACACCATGCCGACACTGACGGCCTCGCCGTGGCGCCAGGTGTAGCCCTCGACCTGCTCGATCGCGTGCCCGAACGTGTGCCCGTAGTTGAGGATCTCGCGCAGCCAGCTCTCCCTGAGGTCCGCGGCCACGACATCGGCCTTGACCTGGATCGAGCGCTCGAGGAGCTCACGCAAGCGGGGGTTGTCGTACCGGCGGGCCGCGAGGGGATCGGACTCGACGAGCTCGAGGATGACCGGGTCCGCGATGAAACCGGCCTTGATGACCTCGGCGAGGCCACCGGCGAGGTCGGCCTCCGGCAAGGTCGTCAGGACGTCGACGTCACAGAGCACACCGGCCGGCTCGTGGAAGGCGCCGACGAGGTTCTTGCCCTCGGGTGTGTTGATCCCGGTCTTGCCCCCGACTGCCGCATCGACCATGCCGAGCACGGTGGTCGGGACCTGGACGACCTGGACACCACGCAACCAGGTCGCCGCCACGAAGCCAGCGAGGTCGGTGACCGTGCCCCCTCCGACACCGACGATCGCGTCGCTCCTCGTGAACCCCGCGTCGCCGAGCCGGCTCCAGAGCGAGGCGGCGACGGAGGACGTCTTGGCCGACTCCGCGTCGGGCACCTCGGCGAGCTCAGCGGCATACCCCTTGTCGGTGAGCGTCCGGGCCACCCGCGCGCCAAGGCCGGCGAGGGCCGGGGGGTGGACGACGAGCACGCGCTCGACACCGTCGGCGAGCAGGTCGGTCACGCGTGACAGGATCCCGGAGCCGACGAGTACGTCGTAGCGGCCACCGACCGAGATGGCGGTGACGTCGCTCATGCCCTGGCCGCCTCGAGCAGACCGGCGATCTGCTCAGCGATGTCAGCGGGCTCTCGACCAGCCGTGTCGACCCGGTGGGTTGCGACGCGCTCGTAGGTCGCGCGGCGGGCGTTCATCATGGCAACCCAGGACGCCCGCGGGTTGACGGTGAGCAGCGGCCGCGAACGGTCGAAGCCGATGCGCTTGCTCGCGTCGGCTATGGCGACGTCGAGGAACACGACGACCTGGCCGGCGAGGGCTGCCTCCGTCTGCGGGTCCATCACGGCGCCGCCCCCCAGGGCCACCACCCCCGTCTCCTCGGCAAGGACCCGCGCCACCTCCGCGCGCTCGAGGTCCCTGAAGGCGGGCTCACCGTCATCGACGAAGATGTCCGAGATCGACTTGCCGGCGCCCGCCTCGATGGCCGCGTCGGTGTCGTGCAGGGGCGCGCCGAGTCGCGCGGACAGAGCCCGTCCCACCGTGGTCTTGCCGGAGCCCGGCGGGCCGACAAGGACGACGAGGGGCCGGTTCGCCGCCGTCACCATGTGCGCAGGCTCTCAGGGATCGCCGCGAGGTACGCGTCGTGGTTGCGGGCCGTCTCGCTGACCGAGTCGCCGCCGAACTTCTCCACGCAGGCCTCCGCAAGGACGAGGGCGACCATCGCCTCGGCGACGACCCCCGCCGCCGGGACCGCACAGACGTCGGACCGCTGATGGATGGCGGTGGCTGCCTCGCCCGTCGCGACGTCGACCGTGGCCAACGCCCGAGGGACGGTACTGATCGGCTTCATCGCGGCACGCACCCGGAGCGGCTCGCCCGTCGACATGCCACCCTCGGTGCCGCCGGCTCGACCGGTGCGCCTGCTGATCACACCGTCGACGAGGTCCATCTCGTCGTGCGCCTGCGAGCCGCGGCGACGCGCCGTCTCGAAGCCGTCACCGATCTCGACGCCCTTGATGGCCTGGATGCTCATCAGGGCAGCGGCCAGGCGGGCGTCGAGCTTGCGGTCCCAGTGGACGTGGGAGCCCAGGCCCGGGGGGAGCCCGTAGGCGACCACCTCGACGACGCCGCCCAACGTGTCGCCGTCCTTGCGGGCCGCGTCGACCTCGGCCACCATCGCCGCTGATGCACCGGCCGAGAGGGCGCGGACCGGATCGGCGTCGAGGCGCTCGACGTCGTCAGGGTCCGGCACGGCTCCGGTGGGGTCCGCCACGGTCCCGATGGACACGGTGTGCGACACGAGCCGGATGCCGTAGGCCTGCTCGAGGAACCTGGCCGCGACCTCGCCGAGTGCGACCCGGGCCGCCGTCTCGCGCGCGGAGGCTCGCTCGAGGACCGGCCGGGCATCGGTGTGGCCGTACTTCTGCATGCCGACGAGGTCGGCGTGGCCGGGCCGCGGTCGCGTCAACGGCTTGTTGCGCGCGAGCTCCTTCTCGGCGTTGACGTCGTCGGCGGCGAGGAGGGCCTCCTCGCTCACGGGTTCCGGGCTCATGACCGTGGTCCACTTGGGCCACTCGCTGTTGCCGATGCGAATGGCGATGGGTGAACCGAGCGAGACCCCATGGCGTAGTCCGGCGAGGAACTCCACCTCGTCCTGCTCGAACTTCATCCGGGCGCCGCGACCGTAACCGAGCCGCCTGCGGGCGAGGGCGTCCTGGACGTTCTTGGCGGTGACCTCGACACCGGCCGGCAGGCCCTCGATCACGGCCATGAGGGCGGGGCCGTGCGACTCACCGGCCGTCAACCATCGCAGCATGGGACGATCCTCCCACGCGTCTCGCGGCGGCCCGGTGGCACGCCCGCCGACCGGGACGGCTCAGAGCTCGTCGGGCGGCAGGACGGTGAGAACGCGGGCGATGAACTCGTGGAACTCCTGCATGTAGGTCCGCAGGAAGGACTCCAGCTCCGGGTTGGTGATCTCCCCGTTCTCGCCGTAGTCCTCCGGCTTGAAGTGGATGTAGGCCTCGACTGCGTTCATGAGCGGGCTGTTGCAGAAGGCCATCACCTGCTTGAGGCTCTGCTGGGCGACCGCCGTCCCGATGGCGCCCATCGAGGCGCCGATGACCGCGGACGGCTTGCGGGCGAAGGAGTTCTGGCCCCAGGGCCGACTGGCCCAGTCGATCGCGTTCTTGAGTGCTCCCGGGATGGACCGGTTGTACTCCGGGCTGACGAAGAGAACCGCGTCGACGCCGGCGATGGCCTCCTTGAGTGCCCGGCCCTCGGGCGGGTAGTCGGCGTCGTAGTCGTAGCTGTACAGCGGGAGGTTGCCGATGGGGATCTCGGTGAACTGCATGTTCGGGGGAGCGACCCGGATCAGCGCCTTCGACAGCGTCCGGTTGATGGAGCCCTTGGCGAGGCTGCCGACGAAGTAGCCGACCTTCTGCGCTGCCATCCTGTCGGACCCTTCTCGTCGGCGGGATGCATGACGGGACACCCGTACCCGCTTCGGCTGTTGTCACCGCTTGGGCCGGTGCCACCGCGTCGGCGGCGGATCAGAGGAGCGGGCGGATCTCGACGAGGAGCCCGAGGAGGGCCCCGACCAGCATCCACGGGCCGAAGGCGATGTGGTCCTTGCGCGATCCCCGCCGCAGGACGATCCGGCCCAGACCGTAGAGGCCGGAGAGGAGGAACGCCGCATAGGTCGCGATGACGGGCGCCCAGGGCGAGAGGTAGCCGGTGGCGATGCCGATGAGCCCCGCGAGGGTGACGTCTCCGAGGCCGAAGCCACTGCGCAGCAGGGCGGCGACGAGCGCCAGCAGGAAGTAGATGCCCCAGAGCACGGCGCCCGCGACGAGGCCGCGGCGCAGGGCCGCCCAGTCCCCGGAGGCCAACGACGCCAGGGCCAGCTGACCGACGAGCATGGGATAGGCAGGTCGCGTCAGGCCGTGCGGCAGCCGGTGGACGTCGACGTCGACCCAGGCCAGGCCCATGCCGACCGTGGCGAAACCGAGATAGGCCGGCGCGAGGGCGTATTCGGAGGCGGGCCCGAACCGCCACGCGAGCAGGCCCCACAACACCGCGAGCGTCACCGCCACGACCGAGACCGCGGCGCGCGGGCCCGGACCGGTCTCGTGGTCCAGCCGGTAGCCGAGGGTCGCGAGACGCGTGCCAAGCACCCACCCGACGCCGCCGCCCGCGACGCACAGGGCTGCGACGTACCACCACGGCGTCGGTGGGAAGTCGACCCAGGTCACGCTTCGGCCCCGGGCCGCTGCCGCCTCCGCTTCGCGAGCTCGCGGTCGAGCGCGTCCGCCATGGCCTCGAGCGGTGCCGGGCGCCCGGTCATGAGGCAGACCTGCTCGGTCGCCTGGTGCAGCAGCATGACGGTGCCGTCCTGCACCGTCCAGCCGGCGGCCGCAGCCGCGGCCTGCAATGGCGTGCGCCCGGCGCCGTAGACGACGTCCAGCACCGCGCGCCGACTCTCGTCGCGATCGGGACGCGGGAAGGCTCCGAGCCCGATCACCGCGGCCGGGGGAACGGTGCTGATGACGACGTCACTCGGCGACCACGTGCCCATCGAAACCTCCGAGACGGTGATGCCGGCGCGACGGGCCTGGTCGACCGTCTCCGGTCGCGCGCTGGCGCGCACCATGAAGGTGATGTGGCGGGTCCCGGACGAGGCGAGTGCGGCCACGGCGGAGCGGGCCGTGGCGCCGCTGCCGATGATCAACGCTCGGGTCGTGTCGTGACAGCCCGCGTCGCGCAAGGCGCGTGCGATGCCGATGACGTCGGTGTTGTGGGCCGTCCAGCCGGCTGGCTCCCGCACAAGGGTGTTGGCGGCTCCGGTGGCGGCCGCGGTGGCCGTGACTCGGGTGGCCGCGCGGAGAGCCACCTCCTTGAGCGGCATCGTCAGCGAGAGTCCGCGCCACTGGTCGTCGAGCCCCGCGAGCGCGCCGTCGAAACCCGGTGCGTCGACCTCGCGTGCCTCGTACGTCCAGTCGTCCAGACCGAGAGCCGCGTAGGCGGCCAGGTGCAGGACCGGGGAGAGGGAATGCGCGATCGGCGACCCCCACACCGCACACTTCACGCCGCGGCCGCCACGCTCAGCACTGGCCCTTGTTCGCCTGGCACCACTTCTGGAACTCGGCGACGTTCGCCTGGTGCTCCTCGTAGGTGACGGCGAACTTGGTCGTCCCCTTGGTGGGGTCGACCGTGACGAAGTAGAGCCACGGGCCCGGAGCCGGCTGGGCTGCGGCTTGGATCGCGCTCTCGCCCGGGTTGCCGATCGGCCCCGGCGGCAGGCCCGTCACCTGGTACGTGTTGTAGGGGCTCTTGCTGGCCCGGTCCTCATCGGTCGTGGTGATGCCGTGCTTGCCGATCGCATAGTTGACCGTGGAGTCGAACTGGAGCGGCATCTTCTGGGCGAGCCGGTTCTCGACCACCCGGGCGACCTTCGGGCGGTCCTCGGCGAAGCGCGCCTCCGCCTCGACGAGACTCGCCACGATCATGGTGCGCTCCATCTTCTCCGGAGTCACCCCGAGCGCCTCGAGGCGCTCCGTCGACTCGGCGACCATCGTGCGGAGGTGGTCGACTGCCGTGGTGTCCGGCTCGAACTCGTAGCTCGCCGGGAAGAGATATCCCTCGACGTTGCCCTTCGCCGAGGCCGGCAGCCCGAGCGCGGCGGCGTCCTTGGCCGCCTTGGCGTAGTCGGCGACCGGGATTCCTGTCGCAGCGGACAGGATGGGATAGACCTCCTTGGCCCACTTCCCCTCCGGCACCACGACTTTGGTGACGATGCGGTTGGCCGGGTCGACGAGGACGGCGAGTGCGTCGGTTGCACTCATCTGGGAGCGCATCTCGTAGACACCGGGCTGGATGCCGGCACTCTTCGGATCATCCTTGGCCGCCTCGATGAACGCCTTCGTCGTCTTGACGACGTCCTGCTCCACGAGGGCTGTCGCGATGGCCGATCCACCGGCACCGTGGGCCACGGTGACGCGTACCGAGCCCGAGCCCGGACCGGGATAGTCGTTCGGCTCGAAGAACCCCACGACGACCGGTCGCAGGTAGGTGTAGGCGATGGCCACTCCACCACCGACGATGGCCAGGGCAAGCACGATGACGGCAAGACGGCGCAGCACGGAGGGCTTGCTTCGGGGCGAGGTCCGCCGCCGCTTGGCCGCGCGTTGCGCGGCGAGCTCGGCTTCCTTCGCCTCTCGGCGGGTCCGCGGCGGTGGCGGCGGTGGGACCTGCTCGTCCGTGTGGCCCTGGACCTCGCGGGACTCGTCGTGGTCACCGAAGATGGACGCCTCGAGATGGTCCTTCATCGTCGACGTTCCTTCTTCCGTGCTTTGCCGAGCGAGACGATCTCGCCCGAAGGCCTGCCCGACGAGGCTTCCGCATCGAGGGCCGACTGGAGGATCAGCACGGCGGCAGCCTGGTCGACGACGGACCGTTGTCCCCGACCCGGCACACCGCTGTCGTGCAGTCTCTTGTGTGCCGCCACCGTGGTCAAGCGCTCGTCGATGAGCCGCACCGGCACGGGAGCAACCCGGGCGGCGAGCTGGCCGGCATAATCCCGAGCGATCCGGGCCGCCGTGCCCTCCTGGCCGGACAGCAGCCTCGGGAGACCGACGACGACCTCGAGTGCGGCCCGCGCGGTCACGAGGGCAGCGATCGCCTCGACATCGGCGCCGTCGCGCTCGTCCCTGGACAACGTCTCGACGGGGTGAGCGAACGTGCCCGAAGGGTCGGAGGCGGCGACGCCGACGCGAGCGTTGCCCACGTCGACACCGATCCGCACACCGGCTCGGACGCCCACGGTCACGCGCCTCGCTGGCGGAGCTGCTCCTCGACGGCGCCGAGTGCGGTCGAGACCATCGAGGGGTCGGTACCGCCGCCCTGGGCGATGTCGTCCTTGCCGCCGCCGCCGCCCCCGAGGAGCTGTGCGGCGGTCTTGACGAAGACACCGGCCTTGAGGCCGATCTCCCGAGCGCGCTCGTTGGTCGCGACGACGACGATGGGTCGGCCGTTGGCGACACCCGCCATGGAGACGAGCGATGGCCGGTCGTTCCCGAGGCGGCGGCGCACGTCGAGGACGAGGCCGCGCAGGTCGTCGGCCGTGACGTCCGCTCCCGCGTCGTGGCTGACGAACGTCACGCCGCCGAAGTCGCGAGCCGAGGCGACGAGCCCGGGCGCCGCACCGAGGACCTGGGCCTGCTTGACCGCTGCGATCTCCTTCTCGGCTTCCTTGAGCTTGGTGAGGATGCTCGCGATCCGGTCGGGCAGCTCTTCCTTGCGGACCTTGAGCTGGTCGGTGAGCTGGCCGACGATCGCCGCCTCGCGGGCCAGGTAGTGATACGCATCCGAGCCCACGAGGGCCTCGACCCGTCGCACACCGGAGCCGATCGACGCCTCGCCGAGCAGCTTGACGACGCCGAGCTGGCCGACCCGCAGGGCGTGGGTACCACCGCAGAGCTCCCGGGACCACTCGCCGATGGAGACGACCCGGACCCGGTCGCCGTACTTCTCGCCGAACAGCGCCAACGCACCCATCCGCCGGGCCTCGTCGAGCGACATGACGTCGGCCATGACGGGCAGGTCGTCGAGCAGGACCGCGTTGACCTTGGCCTCGATGTCAGCCATCGCCTCGTGCGGCACCGAGCTCTGCGCCTTGAAGTCGAAGCGCAGTCGGCCCGGCGAGTTCTCGGAGCCGGCCTGCGTCGCCGTGTCGCCGAGCTCCTCCCGTAGGGCCTGGTGGACCATGTGCGTCGCGGTGTGCGCGCGCGAGACCGACCGACGCCTCGCCACGTCGACGGCCGCCTCGGCCTCGACGCCCGTGACCGCCTCCCCCTCGAGGACCGTCGCGCGATGGACGATGAGGCCGTTCACCGGCTTCTGGACGTCCCGCACCTCGATGAGCGCACCGCCCGCGAGGCGGATCCGCCCGTGGTCGGCCAGCTGCCCACCGGCCTCGGCATAGAGGGGGGTGCGGTCGAGCACGATCTCGACCTCGTCACCCGCGCTCACGGACTCGACCAGCTCGCCCTCGTGGATGAGGCCGCGAACTCGGGCCTCGGAGACCACCTCGTCGTAGCCGGTGAACTCGACCTCTCGACCGAGCTGGTCCGCCAGCCGGCGGTAGACGGACACGTCGCCGTGCGTCATCTTCTTGGCCTTCGCGTCGGCCTTGGCCCGGTCCCGCTGCTCGGCCATGAGCCGCCTGAAGCCAGCCTCGTCGACGTTGAGGCCCTGCTCGGCCGCCATCTCGAGGGTGAGGTCGATCGGGAAGCCGTACGTGTCATGCAGCTGGAACGCCTCGGTGCCGCCGAGGGTCCCCGACCCGCTGGACTTGGCCCGGGCCACGGCGACGTCGAGGATCGTCGTGCCCGCGCTCAGCGTCCGGTGGAAGGCGTCCTCCTCCGCGTAGGCGACCTGGCTGATCCGGGCGAAGCCGGTCTCGAGCTCGGGATAGGAGGCGCGCATCTGGTCCTTGCTCACGGGCAGCAGGTGCTCGAGAGTCGGGACGTCCACGCCGAGCAGGCGCATCGAGCGGACCGCGCGCCGGATGAGCCGGCGCAGCACGTAGCCCCGGCCCTCATTGCCCGGCGTGACGCCGTCGCCGATGAGCATGAGCGCGGAGCGCACGTGGTCCGCGACGACCCGGAACCTGATGTCGTCCTCGAGGTCGGCCCCGTAGCGGCGCCCTGACAGCTCCTCGGCGGCCGCGATGACGGGGAACACCTCGTCGATCTCGTAGAGGTTGTCGACGCCTTGGAGCAGGTAGGCGACCCGCTCGAGTCCCATGCCGGTGTCGATGTTGCGCTTCGGCAGGGGGCCGGCGATGTCGAAGTCGTCCTTGGCCCGGACCGCGGACAGGTCGTCCTGCATGAACACGAGGTTCCAGAACTCGAGGTACCGGTCGCCCGCCTCCCAGTCACGGTCCGCGCCGAACTCGGGGCCGCGGTCGATGAGGATCTCGGAGCACGGTCCGCCCGGCCCGGCGACGCCCATGTTCCAGTAGTTGTCCTTCTTCCCCAGGCGCACGATGCGGTCGTCAGGGAGTCCCGCGACCCGCTTCCAGAGCGCGATCGCCTCGTCGTCCTCGTGGTAGACGGAGGCGTAGAGGTCCTTCTCGTCGAACCCGTACCCCCCGTCGTGCTGCGGCCTCGTCACGAGCTCCCAGGCGAGCTCGATGGCGCCCTCCTTGAAGTAGTCGCCGAAGCTGAAGTTGCCGTTCATCTGGAAGAAGGTGCCGTGTCGGGTCGTCTTGCCGACCTCCTCGATGTCGAGGGTTCGCACGCACTTCTGCACGCTCGTCGCGCGAGTGAACGGCGGCGTCTCCTGACCGAGGAAGTACGGCTTGAACGGCACCATCCCGGCGTTGACGAACAGGAGGTTGGGGTCGTCGTGGACGAGCGGCGCGCTGGGGACGACGCTATGGCCCCGGCTCTCGAAGAAGGCGAGCCAGCGTCGCCTGATCTCGGCGGTTTCCATGATGGTGTGGTCCTTGCTGGTGGGGTGGATGAGGTCGGGGCGGGATCAGCACTGCTCACGTTTGCTCACGCGCGCGTGACTGACCCCCGGAGAGCTCGTGCCCACCGGACGGCTCGCGCACCCAGTCGGCCCGATGCCAACGGGCCGGTCATCTCGCACCCATCCATGACCTACAACCCTAGCCGACAAGCGGGATACCTCGTTGGGCCGTTGCCTCGTGACCCGGCCACCTTCACTCGTATGCCGCTGTGCCGGCTACCGCACCGAACCGGGCAGAAAGGGTGGTGGCCGGCTCCCGCCTCACTGGCCCAGCCGCTCCCGCAACCACTCCATCCGGCCCCTGAGGCGCTCCTCGAAACCGCGGTCCGTCGGCACGTAGTACGCGGTCTGGCCGTCGAGGTCGTCAGGTAGGTACCGCTGCCGGGCCACGGCGTCCGGCTCGTCGTGGGCGTAGACGTAGCCGGCTCCGTGCCCCAGCCGCTCCGCGCCGGCATAGCCGCTCCCGCGCAGGTGCGGTGGCACCGCACCGCCCCGGCCCGCCCGAACGTCTGCCACCGCGGCGTTGATCCCGTTGTAGGCGGCGTTCGACTTCGGCGCCAGCGCGTTGTGGACCACGGCCTGCGCCAGGATGATCCGCGCCTCGGGCATCCCGATCTGGACCACGGCATGCATGGCGGCGACGGCCGTCTGCAGGGCCGTGGGGTCCGCCATCCCGATGTCCTCGCTCGCCGCGATGACGACTCGTCGGGCGATGAAGCGCGGGTCTTCGCCCGCTTCGAGCATGCGGGCGAGGTAGTGCAGAGCCGCATCGACATCACTGCCCCGCATGGACTTGATGAGTGCGCTGGCCACGTCGTAGTGCTGGTCGCCGGCCCGGTCATAGCGGACGGCCGCGTGTGCGATCGCCTGCTCCACGTGGGCAAGGGTGATGGGGACGGGCGAGTCGTCGCTGCGCCCGGCCGGCTGCGCGTCGAGGGCAACCCCCGCCCCGGCTTCCAGGGAGGTCAGGGCGCGGCGGGCGTCGCCGCCCGATGTCCGCACCACGTGGTCCATGGCGGCTGCGTCCAGCGTGTGCGCTCCGGCCAATCCTCGCTCGTCAGACAGCGCGGACTCCACGACCTCGCGGATGTCCGTGTCGGACAGGGGCTTCAGGGTCACCAGCACGGAGCGGGACAAGAGGGGAGCAATGATGCTGAAGGACGGGTTCTCGGTGGTCGCAGCGACGAGGATGACGGTCCGGTTCTCGACACCGGGCAACAGTGCGTCCTGCTGCGCCTTGGTGAACCGGTGGATCTCGTCCAGGAAGAGCACCGTCTGGCGGCCGTAGAGATCACGTTCCCGGATGGCGGACTCCATGACTGCGCGCACGTCCTTGACCCCGGCCGTCACGGCGGACAGCTCGACGAAGCGCCGATCCGTCGCTGTCGCGACGAGGTGGGCGAGCGTCGTCTTGCCGGTCCCGGGAGGGCCCCAGATGATCGCCGAGAGGGGGCCTGCCGCGCCTCCGCTGCCCTCGATGAGGCGCCGGAGTGGGCTTCCCGGGCGGAGCACCGCCTGCTGTCCCCGGACCTCGTCGAGCGAGCGAGGCCGCATCCGCGCGGCCAGCGGGGCACCACCCGCCGAGGCCGGCAGCCCCTCACGCTCGGCCGCTGATGCGGCACCGAAGAGGTCGTCCGTGGTCACTGTGGAAGGCTATCTGGCGTGCGCGAAGGATCCACCTCGATGACAGCGCCCGGGCCAGAGTTCCCGACCGCGAGCCGGACGTTCCTCGCGCGGCTCGGACGCCATACCGGGCAGCACCCCCTGTGGTGGGTCGCCGGGTGGGTCGCCGCCGCCGTCCTCTGCTTCGCCGTCGCGGTGGGCGGCGTCACCGGGGAGTCCTTGTTCAAGCGGCTGACGTCGGGTGAGCCCCGGGTCCCCGGCCAGTCCCAGACGGCACGGGACATCATCGAGTCGGTCGAGCCCTCCCTGGACAACGTGATGCTCCAGGTCGCCGGGGCTCCGTTGGGAGACCGCCGGGCCGTCGCGGCCGCGGCCGCTGCCTCGGCGCGCCTCATGGACGTCCCGGGGGTCGCAGCGGTGCGGTCACCGCTGCTCTCCCCCACAGGGCTCGATGACCCCGAGGTCCGGCCCCTCCTCGCTGGCGGCACGCCGCAGTCCGGTCGCTCCCTCACGATCGTCGACCTCGATGAGGGACTCAGCGGCAGCGAGCGCGACACGGCGCGATCGGCGGTGGAAGCACGTCTGGCCGACGTGGCGAAGGCTGTCCCGGGCGCGACCGGCTCGGTGGGCAGCTACCACCACGTGCTCAAGGCGGTCACCGGCACGATCGAGCGCGATCTCGTGCGCGGCGAGGGCATCGCGCTCCCGCTGACGTTCCTCGTCATGTTCTTCGTCTTCGGGGGCTTCGTCGCCGCCGGGATGCCGATTGCTGGCGCGATCATCTCCATTGGCGGAGCCCTCCTGTCGCTCTTCGCCTTCTCGCACGCCCTCGATCTCGACGCGACGGTCGTCAACATCGTGACGCTGCTCGGGCTCGGCCTCTCGATCGACTACGGGCTGCTCACCGTCAACCGGTTCCGCGAGGAGCTGGCCGCGATCGCGCCCAGCCACTCCCCGACGCGTGAAAAGGCCGTCCTCGCCGCTGAGCGGACCGTGGCGACCGCCGGTCGGACCGTCCTCTTCTCCGGCATCACGGTCGCGATCGCCTTGTCCGGTCTGCTCATCTTCGAGGCGGAGATCATGCGGGCCATCGGCCTCGCCGGCGTCAGCGTCGTGCTCGTGGCCATGGTGGTGGCCGTCACCCTGGTGCCCGCACTCGCCGTGCTCGGCGCCAATCGCCTGAGCCGCAAGGCATCCCGTGCAGTCGAGGACCATGGTCTCTTCTCCCGGCTCGCGGTCGTCGTGCAGCGCCGTCCCGTCGTCGTCATCCTGACGGGCCTGGTCGTCCTCGTCGCAGCGGCGCTGCCGACGCTCACCATGCGCCTCACCGCGTCGGGCACCGAGCTGCTTCCCGTGACCGCGCCACAACGGGTCTTCTTCGACACCCTGCGCAGCGACTACCCGGACCTCGCGGCACCCGAGGTGACCGTTGTCGCCCGCTCCGCCGACACCGCGGCAGTGAGGGCGGCCCTCGAGCCGCTGCGTCATGAACCGGGGGTCACCGACCTCACCGTCCGACCGCTAGGGACGGACTACCAGCTCGCCGCCTTCCACGTCGATGGGCCCCCGGCCTCGGACGAGGCCCAGGACCTCGTCACGACGATCTCAGGCCTGAAGCCCGGCTTCGAGACGTGGGTCACCGGTCAGGCATCCGGGCAGCTCGACTTCCTCGACTCGATGAGCCGGGGTGCCCCGTATGCCGTGGGTCTCGTCGTGCTCGGCACGTTCGTCCTGCTCTTCCTCATGACCGGCTCGGTCGTCATCCCCGTCAAGGCCCTGCTCCTCAACGTCATCTCGCTCGGCGCCGCGCTCGGGGTCGTCGTCTGGATCTTCCAGGACGGGAACCTGGAGGGGCCGCTCAACTTCACCTCAGTGGGCGCGGTCGAGTCGATGGTGCCTTTCCTCGTCCTCGCGTTCGGCTTCGGCCTGTCGATGGACTACGAGGTGTTCCTCCTTTCCCGCATCACGGAGGAGTACCGCGCAGGTGCGCCCAGCGACCGAGCCGTTTCTCTCGGCCTGCAGCGGACGGGGCGGATCATCACCTCCGCCGCGCTGCTCATCATCATCGTCTTCGCCGGGTTCATCGCCGGGGACATCCTCATCATCAAGCAGATGGGGGTGGCCCTCGTTGCCGCGGTGGCCATCGACGCCACCATCGTCCGAATGCTCCTCGTGCCTGCGACGATGACCGTTCTCGGCCGCTGGAACTGGTGGGCTCCGGCACCGCTGCGCCGCCTGCACCACCGCTTCGGGATCAGGGAATGAGCGACGCATGACCGGCCGGTCCCAACGGGTGCGTTCCAGCCGCCTCACGACCAACGCCGAGCTGCTGGCTGCAACCAGCGGTGACGCCTTCGTCCGCCACGACCTGCCCGACCCCCTCGAGAGCCCCGGCTGGTCGCTCGGCACCGCCGTCATCGTCCCGCGACGGACCCACACTCGCCGCCTCGGCCTCGTCGTCATGGGGCAGCCGGACGACGTCGAGCAGCTCGCGGCCGACCTCGTCGACCGGCGCTTCTTCGACGACCCTCGACTCCTCCACGCCACCGTGGACCGGACCGCCTTCCCGGCCTTCGCCGGGGTCGTACCGCTCACCGAGGTCGGGGGTGACTGGGAGTGGATGTGTACCTCGGCCGATCCTCCTCCGGTCCCCCGCGAGGATCGCGTCGTCGACCTCGACGCGGCCGACGAGGAGGACATCCGCGCCCTTCTCGAGGTGGCCAACGCCCGCACGGATGCCCGCCCCTTCGAGACCCCGGGGCAGCATTGGGTGGGGGTTCGGGACGCCGACGGCGCGCTGGTCGCCTGCGGCGTCCGCGACGAGACCCTCGCCGGCACCCCGATCCTCGAGGGGATCACCGTCCGGGCAGACCAGCGCGGCACCGGGCTGGGGCTTGCCGTCACGGCGCGCCTGACCCGCGAGGCGGTCCGTGCGCACGGCGTCTGCACCCTGGGGATGTACTCCGACAACGACGTGGCCCGGCGGCTCTACCACGGGCTCGGCTACGGCGAGGACCACGTGTGGTCGAGCCGACGCCTCGCCACGGCAACACGCCCGGCACCTCGAAACTCACCACGGTAGCCACAGGGGACGTTTCGAGGAGCCGGGCGTGTTGCGGGGTCGGCAGGCCCAGCCCCGTGCGGAGGTATGCCGCTGAGCTCGGCGAGCTCAGCGGCATACCTCCTGCTGTGGTCGGGTCGTCAGACCCGTGCCGTCGACGGCTCGGGGGTGGCGTCGACCCCCGCTTCCTTCCGCTGCTCAGGCGTGATCGGTGCGGGCGCGCCGGTGAGCGGGTCGAACCCACCACCGGACTTCGGGAAGGCGATGACGTCGCGGATCGACTCCGTCCGCGCGAGGAGCGAGACGATCCGGTCCCAGCCGAACGCGATGCCGCCGTGCGGAGGGGCGCCGTACTGGAACGCGTCGAGGAGGAAGCCGAACTTCTCCTGCGCCTCCTCGTGGCCGATTCCCATGACGTCGAAGACCCGCTCCTGGACGTCACGACGGTGGATACGGATGGAGCCGCCGCCGATCTCGTTGCCGTTGCAGACGAGGTCGTAGGCGTAGGCCAGCGCGGACCCGGGGTCCTGGTCGAAGGTGTCCTCGTACTCCTTCTTCGGGGACGTGAACGCGTGGTGCACGGCCGTCCACGCGCTGTAGCCGAGCGCGATGTCCCCCGAGGCGGTGGCCTCCGCGGCGGGCTCGAAGAGCGGTGCGTCGACGACCCAGAGGAAGCTCCACGCGTCCTCGTCGACGAGTCCGCAGCGCCGCCCGATCTCGAGGCGAGCCGCGCCCAGCAGCGCGCGGGAGGACTTGGTCGCACCGGCCGCGAAGAAGATGCAGTCGCCCGGCTGGGCTCCGACGTGCCCGGCGAGGCCGGCCCGCTCGCCATCGGTGAGGTTCTTGGCCACCGGGCCACCGAGCTCGCCGTCCTCGCCCACGAGGACGTATGCGAGACCGCGCGCGCCCCGCTGCTTGGCCCACTCCTGCCAGGCGTCGAGCTGCTTGCGCGGCTGGCTCGCACCACCCGGCATCACGACCGCACCGACGTACTCGGCCTGGAAGACCCGGAACGGCGTCTCCCTGAAGTACTCGGTGCACTCGACCAGCTCGAGTCCGAGCCGCAGGTCCGGCTTGTCGGTGCCGAACCGGCGCATCGCCTCCTCGTACGTGATCCGGGGGATCGGCGTGCTCAGCTCGTGGCCGGCCAGCCGCCACAGCGCGACGAGGATCTCCTCAGACAGCGCGATGATGTCGTCCTGGTCGACGAAGCTCATCTCGATGTCGAGCTGGGTGAACTCCGGCTGACGGTCGGCGCGGAAGTCCTCGTCGCGGTAGCAGCGCGCGATCTGGTAGTACC
>NZ_JBEDUL010000016.1:0-16263 GCF_040414665.1 Intrasporangium sp. | reverse complement strand
AAAGGGCCTCTGACCTGTGGTGGAGCCAAGGGGACTCGAACCCCTAACCCCCTGCTTGCAAAGCAGGTGCGCTACCAATTGCGCCATGGCCCCGTGTGGGGCGACCAGGCCCCGGGGGTTTGTCAGGACGTTGCCGCAGTCGTGTCCGTGTCAGCGGCCGGAGCCGGTGCTGGGGCAGGTGCGGCGGGCGTCGGAGCCGGCGAGGCAGGAGGAGTCTCGGCAGCCACGTCGTCGGTGGCCTGGTTCCACAGGTCCTGCTCGGCCTGCTGCTGACGGACCTTGTTGCGAACGAAGACAATGCCGGCCACGGCTGCGCCGATGAGGGCAAGACGCTTGATCATGCTGTTCCTCTCGTGACGGCTGGTGATGGTGGGCCTAGGAGGACTTGAACCTCCGACCTCTTCCTTATCAGGGAAGCGCTCTAACCGTCTGAGCTATAGGCCCATCGTCACCCTCTGGCAGACAGGGTCGCACGCGGAGTCCGAATCCCTGACGCGAGGGCAAACGTTACCGGATGCGCCACGGGACCACCAAAACGGCCAGACCCATGCCGTATGCCGCTGTGCCGGCACCCGCGCGCACGCCCGGAACCAGCACGGCTCAGTCGTCGGTGAGGGTCAGCTGGATGCCGCCGACGAGCGCCGAGCAGATGTTGTAGAGGAAGGCCATGACCGTGGCGATGGCCGTCATGAGGATGACGTCGATGACGCCGATGACGATCGAGAGGGACACGACCCGACCGAACCCGACGTAGTCGAGGATCGAGAAGTTGTCGGCACCCCCGGCCGTCTGGAGCGACTGGAGGACGCCCTCGATGTCGGCGAAGACGTTCATCGTCGACAGGATCATCCACAGCACGGCGGTGAGGATGACCCCGGCGATGCCGATGGCGACGGAGAGCAGGAAGCTCAACTTCATCACCGACCACGGGTCGACCCGCGCGACGGCCAGCCGGACCCGGCGCGGGCCCTTCGACTTGCGACTCCCCTCCCTGGTCCGCGTCGCGGAGGTCTGCGTCGGGGAAGGACTCGCGGCAGGCGTCGACCTCGCGGTTGGCTGGGCGCCCACGGGACGGATCGGCCCAGTGCGGGAGGTGATCGCCCCTCGTGACAGCGTGGCCTCCCCGGGTCCCGACGTGGAGCCCGAGCCGTAGCCTGATGAGTTGCCGTAGTAGTCACCCGAGTACCCACTCGAGGTGCCCGACCCGGTCGACGTCCCCGTGGGGCCCGAGCCGCCGTATCCGCTCGTGCCGTAGCCCTCAGAGCTGGGCGTGCTCATTCGTCACCTCCACTGTCGCCGTCCGACGACTGGGTCGTCCCCTGCTCGCTTTTGTCCGACGGTACGCCATCGGTGCTCGGAACCGTAACGATCGGCGCCGTCGGTGCGGTGCCTTCGAGGTCGCCGACCTCCTCCAGCTCCTCCTCGGAGACGGACTCCGCGTTGCGTGCCACAGCGACGATCGAGTCGCCGGGGTCCGGCGTCGCGAACTTGACGCCCTGAGTGCTGCGGCTCGTGTGGCGGACCTCGTCGACCCGGGAGCGGACGATCTTGCCCTTCTCCATGACCACCATGACCTCGTCGTTGGCCGTCACGGTGAGGGCCCCGACGAGATCACCACCCTTCTCGGACAGCTTCGCCACCTGGATCCCGTACCCACCGCGGCCCTGCACTCGATACTCGGACACTGCGGTCCGCTTGGCGAGGCCGTTCTCGAAGACGACGAAGACGTCGATCTGCGCCCCCTCGGGCACCCGCGACATCGACAGGAGGGTGTCATCGCCCTTGAAACGCATCCCCGTCACACCGGAGGTCGACCGCCCCATCGGCCGCAGGGCCGAGTCGGTCGCCGTGAAGCGCACCGACATTCCCTTGCGCGACACGAGGAGCAGGTCGTCCGCCGGAGCCACGAGGCGGGCCCCGACGAGCTCGTCGCCATCGCGGAGGTTGATCGCGATCAGCCCTCCGGAGCGGTTCGAGTCGTAGTCGCGCAGCCGCGTCTTCTTGACGAGGCCGGCCCGCGTCGCCAGCACGAGGTAGTCGGCCGCCTCGTAGTCCTGGATCGCGAGGACCTGCGCGATCTGCTCGCCCGGCTGGAACGCGAGCAGGTTGGCCACGTGCTGGCCCTTGCTGTCTCGACTGCCCTCCGGCAGCTCATACGCCTTGGCCCGGTAGACCCGGCCGAGGTTGGTGAAGAAGAGCAGCCAGTGGTGCGTCGTCGTCGTGAAGAAGTGCTCGACGACATCCTCCCCGCGCAGCTGGGCACCCTTGACGCCCTTGCCGCCGCGGCGCTGGGACCGGTAGAGGTCGGTCCGCGTCCGCTTGGCGTAGCCACCTCGCGTGATCGTGACGACGACGTCCTCTTCGGGGATGAGGTCCTCCATCGACATGTCGCCGTCGAAGGGGACGATCTCCGTGCGCCGGTCGTCGCCGTACTTGTCGACGATCGCCTGCAGCTCCTCGGACACGATCTGGCGCTGGCGGTCGACCGAGGCGAGGATCGCGCGGTACTCGTCGATGAGGGCCTGGAGCTCGTCGTGCTGCTGCTGGATCCGCTCCCGCTCCAGGGCGGCGAGTCGGCGCAGCTGCATGTTGAGGATCGCCTGCGCCTGGTCGGCGTCGATGTCGAGCAGGCCGATCAGGCCGTCTCGGGCCTCCTCGACGGTGCGCGACCCACGGATCAGCGCGATGACCTCGTCGAGCATGTCGAGGGCCTTGAGGTAGCCGCGCAACAGGTGGATCTCGGCCTCGGCCTTGCGCAGCCGGAACTCGGTGCGCCGCCTGATGACCTCGATCTGGTGCTCGACCCAGTGGCGGATGAAGCCGTCGAGCGGCAGCGTCCGCGGCACGTCGTCGACGAGCGCGAGCATGTTCGCGCCGAAGTTCGTCTGCAGCTGGGTGTGCTTGTAGAGGTTGTTGAGCACCACCTTGGCAACGGCGTCACGCTTGAGCGTGATGACGATCCGCAGGCCGGTGCGCCCTGACGTCTCATCCGCGATGTCGGCGATGCCGCCGACCTTGCCGTCCTTGACGAGGTCGGCGATCTTGACCGCGAGCTGGTCCGGGTTGACCTGGTAGGGCAGCTCGGTGACGACGAGGCACTGCCGGTTCCTGATCTCCTCGACGTTGACGACGGCCCGCATGATGATCGAGCCACGCCCCGTGCGATAGGCGTCCTCGATGCCGCGGTGACCCATGATGAGCGAGCCCGTCGGGAAGTCGGGACCCTTGATGATCCCGAGGAGGGCCTCGAGCAGCTCCTCACGTGAGATGTACGGGTTGCGCAGGTAGTACTGCGCCCCCTCGGCCACCTCCCGCAGGTTGTGCGGCGGGATCTGCGTCGCCATGCCGACCGCGATGCCGGCGGAGCCGTTGACGAGCAGGTTGGGGAAGCGACTGGGCAGGACGGACGGTTGCATCGTCTTGCCGTCATAGTTCGGGACGAAGTCGACGGTGTCCTGCTCGATGTCCCGCACCATCTCCATGGCGATCTGGGCCATCCGGCACTCGGTGTACCGCGCCGCTGCCGCACCGTCGTTGCCGCGCGACCCGAAGTTGCCCTGGCCGTCGACGAGCGGGTAGCGCATCGACCAGTCCTGCACGAGCCGGACGAGTGCGTCATAGATCGCCGAGTCACCGTGCGGGTGGTAGTGACCCATGACGTCGCCGACGACACGCGCGCACTTGTTGTAGCCGCGGTCGGGCCGGTAGCCCCCGTCGTACATCGCGTAGACGATGCGCCGGTGCACCGGCTTGAGCCCGTCGCGGACGTCCGGCAGCGCACGCGACACGATGACCGACATGGCGTACTCGATGTACGAGCGCTGCATCTCGGTGTTGAGGTCGATCGGCTCGACCCGGTCGTGCTGGCCGGGCTCCCGCGCGACGGGCGCCGTGCCCTGCTCGTGGCTGAAGTCCTCCTCAGGAGGTTCGTTGCCGTCGATGGGGGGCAGATCGTCACTCACGTCAGTTCCCTTGTCGTTCCGTTGGTTTCAACCAATTGGCCGTATGCCGCTGGGCTCGCCTCTCGTCGAGTGCGCAGTTCCTGCCCTACCGCACTTGCGTTCCCTTGGGCACCCAGCGCAGGAACTGCACACTCGACGGTTGGGTCTAAATGTCGAGGAAGTTCACGTCCCGCGCGTTCTTCTGGATGAAGGTCCGTCGGGACTCGACGTCCTCGCCCATGAGCACCGCGAAGACCTCGTCGGCCTTGGCGGCATCGTCGAGGGTCACCTGGAGCAGGGTCCGGGTCTCCGGGTCCATGGTCGTCTCCCCGAGCTCGCCGTAGTTCATCTCGCCGAGGCCCTTGTAGCGCTGGATCGGGTTGTCCTTCGGCAGCCGCCAGCCCTTGGCCTCACCGAGCTCCCTGAGGCCGTCGCGCTCGCGGTCGGAGTAGGCGAACTGGTGCGGTGCGTTGCTCCACCGGAGCCGGAACAGGGGCGGCTGGGCCAGGTAGACGTAGCCGGCCTCGATGAGGGGGCGCATGAACCGGAAGAGAAGCGTCAGCAGCAGCGTCCGGATGTGCATGCCGTCGACGTCGGCGTCGGCCATGAGGATGATCTTGTGGTAGCGGGCCCTGCTGAGGTCGAAGTCCTCGCCGATGCCCGTGCCGAACGCCGAGATCAGGGCCTGGACCTCGTGGTTCGCGAGGATCTTGTCGATCCGCGCCTTCTCGACGTTGAGGATCTTGCCTCGGATGGGCAGGATCGCCTGGGTGTAGGGGTTGCGCGCCTGGGTCGCCGAGCCGCCGGCCGAGTCGCCCTCGACGATGAACACCTCGGAGATGCTCGGGTCCTTGCTCTGGCAGTCCTTGAGCTTGCCGGGCAGCCCGCCGGACTCGAGCAGGCCCTTGCGCCGGGTCGCCTCGCGAGCCTTCCGGGCCGCCATCCGCGCAGCCGCGGCCTGGATCGACTTGCGGACGATGTCCTTGCCCTCGTTCGGGTGCCGCTCGAGCCAGTCGCCCAACTCGTCCGTGACGGCACGCTGGACAAAGCCCTTCACCTTCGAGTTGCCGAGCTTCGTCTTGGTCTGCCCCTCGAACTGCGGCTCGCCGAGCTTGACCGAGATCACTGCCGTGAGGCCCTCGCGCACGTCGTCGCCGGTGAGGTTCTCGTCCTTGTCCTTGAGCAGGTTCTGTCGACGGGCGAAGTCGTTGATGAGCTTGGTCATCGCCGCCCGGAACCCCTCCTCGTGGGTGCCGCCCTCGTGCGTGTTGATGGTGTTGGCGTAGGTGTGCACCGACTCGCTGTAGGCGCTGGTCCACTGCATGGCCAGCTCCAGCGACATCGACCGGGCCTTGTCCTCGACCTCGATCGAGATGACCTCTGGGTGCACCGGCTCGCTCCGCTTGGAGGAGTTGAGGTGGTGGACGTAGTCGATGAGGCCCCCGTCGTAGCGGTACGACACCTTCTTGGCCTTGAGCGTCCGCTTCTCGGCCTCGGGGACGTCGTGCCCGTTGTCGCCCTCCTCGACGACGTCGGTCACGTCGTCAGACGCCCCGTCGAGGTCGAGCGCGTCGTCCTCGGTCTGGTCGATGCGCTCGTCGACGAGGTTGATGGTCAGGCCCTTGTTGAGGAACGCGTACTGCTGGAACCGGGCCCGCAGCGTCTCGAAGTCGAAGTGGACCGACTCGAAGATGTCCGGGTTGGGCCAGAAGGTGATCGTCGTGCCGGTCTCGTCGGTCGCCTCCTCCTGGCGGAGGGGACCGTCTGGCACGCCCATGGTGAAGCTCATCCGGTGGACGTAGCCCTTCTGCCGCACCGCGACCTTGAGGGTCTTCGACAGCGCGTTGACGACGGAGGACCCGACGCCGTGCAGGCCACCGGAGACCTTGTAGCCACCGCCACCGAACTTCCCCCCGGCGTGCAGCTGGGTCAGCACGAGCTCGACGGCGCTGATCCTCTCCACCGGATGGATGTCGGTCGGGATGCCGCGACCGTTGTCCTTGACCCGGACGCCACCGTCAGCGAGGAGCGTGACGTCGATGGTGTCGGCGTAGCCGGCGAGCGCCTCGTCGACGGAGTTGTCGACGATCTCGTAGACGAGGTGGTGCAGGCCCCGCTCACCGGTCGAGCCGATGTACATGCCGGGGCGCTTGCGCACGGCCTCGAGGCCCTCGAGCACGGTGATCGCGCTGGCGTCATAGTCGACCCCGTTGGGACGATTGTCGACGAGTGGGTGGTTGGTGCTGTCGGCTGTCGTCGTCTCCGCGGCGTCTGACACGTCTCTCCTCGTAGAACTTCATGCGGGCGGCTCGACGTCCACGCCGAGCCGCTACCCCGCTATTCTAACGGGTCCGCGGGAGCAGAAAGTGCCCCTCAGCGGCCCGGGACGGCCATTTTCCCGCCCGAAGACCCCGGATTCCGGGGGGAGGATCACGACCGGCCCTCCCAGCGGCCCAGTGGCCGATCCATCAAACAACGCAACACGCCCGGTAATGCAGTGCTCGACCCTGTTGCCACAGGGGTGAGCAGACGATATCCGGGCGTGTTGCGGGGTGGGGCCAACTCGGGCGACATCCGCAGCGCTGCGTGACAACCTGTTGACCACCTCGCGGGGTTGGAAGGGGTGTGACCTCCACAACCGTGGTGCGCCAGAACAGGGGAGCGCTCATGGACGACGCGGCTCGAACGGCCGACTTCACTGATTACGTCAAGGCCCGCGAGCAGGCCCTGGCGCGCCTTGCCTATCTGCTCACCGGGGACCGGGACGCGGCCGAGGACCTGCTCCAGAACGCCTTGGCGAAGTGTTACCGCAACTGGGAGCGGGTGCGCGGGGTGGAGCAACCGGACGCCTATGTGCGCCGGATCCTCATCAACGAGCGCAACAGCCGCTGGCGCCGGATCGTGCGCCGCGCGGATTCGGCCTCCAGCCACGTCCTCGAGGTGCACGACCCTCCGGCACCACCCGCGGCGGTCGACGCCGCCGAGTCGCTCGACCTGTGGCGGCACGTGCAGGCCCTGCCACGGCAGCAGCGGGCGGTGCTCGTGCTGCGCTACTACGAGGACCTGACCGAGGCGCAGACCGCTCAGATCCTCGGCTGCTCCCTCGGAACCGTCAAGAGCCACACGAGCCGCGCCTTGGCGGCCATGCGTCTGAAGATGAGCGAGGCCCCAGCATGAGCAGCCCGGACCCCCGGCTCAAGGCCGTGTTCGACGAACGCGGGCAGGGCGTGCACGTCACAGGGGACCTCGCCGAGCGTGCCATCGCCCGCGACCGGGTCAACCGCCGCCGGCAGCTGACGACCGCCGTCGCGGCCGGGGCGCTGGCCATCGCGGTTGCCGTCCCGATCGGGTGGAACCTGCTCGGATCGAGCCGCGCCAGCCAGATCCCGGCGACCCAGAGCCCAACGGTCGTCTTCACCGTGCCGGTTCCGAGCCCATCGCCGACGACCAGCTCACCGAAGCCGCAGACGACCCCGACGATCACGGCGAAGGGCGCCGACGGCTCCGTCATCGCCGATCCGACCACCGGCCGCGTGACGGGAAGCAGCCCGGTCGCCTACGTCGTCGACGGCAAGCTCCGTGATGGCAGCCGCACCGTTCGCCTGCCTGACGTGGGTACGGCGACCTTCGTTGCACGCCTTGCCGACGGGGGCATCCTCGTTGGCGGCCAGGTCGACTTCCAACCGGTGCTGTTCGTGTTCGACGCCGGCGGCAGGGAGCTCAAGCGTCTCGCCGCTGTTTCCACGGCGAAGGTCTCGGACGACGGCACGCACTTCCTCGCCTCGGACGAGGCGGGGGACCTGGGCTACTACGACGCCACCGGCAAGCGCCTCAACCACCTCTCGGCCGCGAGCTGCGACTGCGCGGTCGACGGCGCGCCGGGCGGCTACGAGGCCGTTGGTCTCATCGGAACGACGGCCTATGCAGCCGAGCGCAACAACCGGTTCGCCTCGGTGAAGTGGGACGTCACAGGCACCACGACGACCGGCCTCGACGCCAAGATCGCCGCCGTCAACGCGGCGCGACAGCTCGCCCTGGTCACCCCGCCTGGTCTCAAGCAGTCGGAGCAGCAGTGTCAGGAGCTGTGGGACCTGCAGGAGCTGCGACCGTTGTGGCGCCTGTGTCACCCGCTCCGCATCACGGCCTTCTCGCGGGACGGCTCCTACCTGCTGGCTCTCGGGCACGTGGACGGGGTGGGCCACGAATGGCTCAACCCGGACGGCACGTTCCGCTACCAACCCGTCGTCGTCATCCGGACCGACGACGCGGCGGTCGTGCTCCAGGTCGCGTCCGGCCAGTCGTTCGCGATGGATGGGACGAGCGGCAAGCTCACCGTGCAGCACTCCACGGGCCAGGGCAGGTGGGCGCTGTCCACCTGCACGCTCGAAGGATCGTGCGAGGTTGTCGCACCGGCCGTCGCGCCGAACCCAGGGCCCTACGACCCCGCTGACCACCCGCCGTACGTCCTGTCGGAGAACTGAGCCGACCGTGAGCCCGCCGGGGGCACCGGGCGAGCTCAGCGGCATACGGAATGATCTGCTCAGCGGTCCGAGAGGGTGCGCTCGAAGAGCTGGTGGATCGCCTCCGGCAGATGCGGCTCCGCCACGGTGACGTCCACGTCGACCTGCGCGCACGCGACGTCGTAGCAGAACGCGTCGGGGTGGTCACCGCTCGGGATCGCGGCAATCTGTTGGAGCGTCGGCGCGGCCAGGAGGTGCTGCCAGTCGCGGGCATCGCGCTCCGGCAGGTCACCGATCGCGACCCGGCGCTCGCGGACCAGCCCCGTGAAACCACCGGTGCGACGGACGAGCAGCTCCGCGTCCACGCCGGGGACCTCGCCGTGTGCCGGACCGCTGGGCGGGCCGGGGGCCTCCTCCTGGGCCGGTGCGGGCGCGGGCTCCTCCCCGGGCACAGCCAAACCGACCTCCTCCCAGGCGGCGCGCACAGCGGAGTGCTGGACGGAGCCGTAGCCGTGCCGGTCCGCCGCCGCCGCGATGGTGAGCCCGGCGAAGGTGGCGAAGTCGCAGTCCGCGCGAATCCCCTCGCCCGTGAGCGCCGCGTACCAGAGCGCGCCGGCGTCCTCCCAGGCGTGACCACCGATGGCGAGCGCGGCGAGGACGAAGGCGCGGTTGGGGATACCGGAGTTGATGTGCACGCCGCCGAAGTCGCTGTCCGTCACGACGTAGTCGTCCATGTGCGCCGGCTGCGGATCCTTGCCCAGATTGGGGTCGTCGTAGGCCGTGCCGGGATGATGCATGTCGCGCAGCGCCCGACCGTGGACACCGGGCAGGAGCAGCTCAGCGCCGACCAGCCAGTCCGCCTCTGCCGCCGTCTGGCCCATGGTGAACTGCTTGACGAGCACCCCGAAGACGTCCGAGATCGACTCGTTGAGCGCGCCCGGCTGCCCTTGGTAGAGCAGCCCCGCCGTGTGCTCGGTGACCCCGTGTGCGAGCTCGTGGCCGATGACGTCGAGGGACTTGGTGAACCGGTCGAAGACGACCCCGTCGCCGTCGCCGAACACCATCTGCCGGCCGTCCCAGAACGCGTTGTCGTACTTCTCGCCGTAGTGGACGGTCCCGAGCAGCGGCATGCCCTTGCCGTCCAGGGAGTTTCGGTCGTATGCCGCTGACCACAGGTCCCAGGTCGCGCCGAGTCCCTCGTAGGCCTCGTCCACTGCGGGATCGCCCGTGGCTGGGTCGCCCTCGGCACGCACCGTCTCGCCCGGGGTGGTGCGCCGGCCCTTGGCATCACCGATGGTCCGTTTCGGCCCCGGGGGAGTCGGGGGGCCCGGCTCGGTTGGCTCGGGCTCGGTCGGCGGTGCTGGTGCTGGCGGGGTCGGAACGGGCGGGCCGGGCTCGTTGACGTCGTGCCTCGGCGCGGCGAGCCGCCCACCGGCCCGGCGCGAGTAGCGGAAGTGCTCGTCATGGGCCAGGGCATCGCTGGCCGCCTCGGCGACGACGGGGTCGTCGCTCTGCGCCAGGGCCTCGAGCATGAAGGGCGGGACGATCGAGCACCGGGTCGCAGGGTCCATGGCCCCATCCTGCGCCGAATCACCGACAGCGGCCTGCCGAGGCACGAGCTTTCCACCCCTCCACCCGCAACACACCGAGCAGTCGCCAATGGGGCCCGGAAATAACCGCCGGCGCTTGGCGACTGCTCGGTGTGTTGCGGGGTCAGCCGTAGGTGTCGCGCGGACCCCGGGAGTCCGGGGAGCGGTGCCGGCCCCGGGACCAGGTGGGTGAGGCAGGGCCGAGCACCTTGAGCTTGCTGACCGCACCCGCCCCGATCTCCTCCTCCACGCGGGCCAGTACCGACGATGCCAGCAGCTTCATCTGGGTGGCCCAGGCCGTGGAGTCGGCGCGGACGGTGAGAACCCCTTCGGTGAAGGTGACCGGCTCCACGTGGGCCGCGATGTCCGGCCCGACGATCTCGGCCCACCGCCCCATGACCGACCCGACTGCGACATCGACCTTCCAGCCACGGTCGATCAGGAGCCGATCGAGCTGCTCGCCGAGCAGCGTCGGGTCCCGGCCATCGCGGCCGGCGCCGGACCTCGTCTGGTCGCCGTCGGGACGCAGTCGCCGGCGCGGCTTCATCCCGGGCCGCAAGCCACGATCACGCGCGGCCGCCCGGGCCCGGGCCAGCGCGGCGGAGGCGGCATCGGCCATGCGGGTGTCATCGCCCGGTGGCTCCAGCGGCTGCGCGGGATCGAGCTCGTCAGGCATCGCTCACATCATCCCGCGCCGAGGATCCGAGCGGCACGTCTTGCGGGACGTCTTGCGGGACCTCCTGCGGCACGAACGACGACACCTGTATCGACGCCTGGGGCGACGCCGGCAGCAACTGGCCGAGCTCGACCTGGAAGGTCTGCCCCTGCTGGCGCAGCCGGACCGGCACGTCCGCGCCAACCGCCGCCGTGATGAGCACCTGCTCGCAGTCGCCGATGAGCTCGGCCAACCGCTCGCGGCGACCGGAGTCCAGCTCTGCGAAGACGTCGTCGAGGACGAGCACGGGGTCGTCGCCGAGGTCGCGGGCGAGCAGCCGGTACGCCGCGAGCTTGAGCCCGAGGGCGAAGCTCCACGACTCACCATGGCTGGCGTAGCCCTTGGCCGGGAGGTCGCCGAGGGTGAGGACGACGTCGTCACGATGGGGACCGACGAGGCTCACGCCTCGCTCGATCTCTGCCGCCCGAAGCGCGGCGAGGCTGTCGAGCATCGTCTGCCGGAGCTGGTCGATCTCGGGCACCTCCCCTGCGGCGATGCGCTCGGTGACGTGGGCGGAGACCTCCTCGTGGAGCGAGCTCTTGTACCGGGCCGTCGCCCGGGCGTTGCTGGCCGACACGGCGTCGTAGCTCGCCCCCAGGTCGGGCAGCAGGTCGCGCAGCAGTCGGAGGCGGGCGTAGAGCAGCTGGGCACCGACCGTCGAGAGGTGCTCGCTCCACACGTCGAGGGTGTGCAGCGCCGAGTCCCGCGCCTCCTCGATCGGCGGCTCGCCCGGACGCGGGCCTCCCGATCTCCGACCGGACCGGCGCAGCACCGGTGCCGCGGACTTCAGCAGGGCATTGCGCTGCCGGAGGATCTTGTCGTAGTCGGACCGGACGCCGGCCCAGCGGGGCTGGCGCTGGACGAGCAGCTCGTCGAGGAAGCGCCGTCGCTCGGAGGGATCCCCCTTGACGAGGGCCAGGTCCTCGGGCGCGAACAGGACGGTGCGCACGGTGCCGAGGACATCGCGCGGCCGGGCGACCGGGGCGCGCCCGAGCCGCGCTCGGTTCGATCGACCCGGGGTGATCTCGAGCTCGACCATCGTCTCGCGCCCGTCGCGCACGATGGCACCGCGAATGATGGCCTGACTGGCACCGAACCGGACGAGTGGCTGGTCCGTTGCCACCCGGTGCGACCCGAGCGTCGCGAGATAGCCGATCGCCTCGACGAGGTTCGTCTTGCCCTGGCCGTTCAACCCGATGAGCGTCGTGACTCCGGGAGACAGTGCGACATCGGCGCTGGGATAGCTGCGGAAGTCCTTCAGGGTCAGGTGTCTGACGTGCACGCCCGCTCAGTCGGGGTGCTTCGAGCGTTTCGAGCGCTCTGTGCCGAGCTCCGTGTGCGCCTGGTCCGTCGGCTCCGTCGCGGGCGGGGCGCCCTTGTCGACGGCGTCCTGCGCCGCATCGACGTTGGCCTGGGACGCCTTCTCGAATGCCCTGGAGCTGGCATCGCCCTTGGCCTCGAAGGAGCGCACGTCGTGCGACACCTTCTCGCGCTTGCTCGGCTCCGGCGGAACCTTGCCCTCGCGCAGCGCGTCACCCTCGGCGATCGTCATGACCTGGTGCCCGCCGAACTGGCCACGCAGCGCGGCGACCGCCTGCATCGCGGGCGACGTCTCCTGTCGAGAGGCGAAGCGAGCGAAGAGGGACGCCGAGATGACCGGCATCGGGACACCCAGGGCGAGGGCCTCCTCGACGGTCCAGCGGCCCTCACCCGAGTCATGGGTGTAGTCGGACACGTCCTTGAGATGGGGCTTCTCCTCGAGGGCGTCGACCATGAGGTCGAGCAGCCAGGAGCGCACCACCGTCCCACGGCTCCATGCCTTGAAGGTGCCCACCACGTCCGTGACGATGTCCTTCGCCTCGAGCAGCTCGTAGCCCTCCGCGTAGGCGTGCATGAGGCCGTACTCGATGCCGTTGTGGACCATCTTGGCGTAGTGCCCGGCCCCCACCTCGCCCGCGTGGACGAAGCCCTCCTCGCGTGGCCCCTCGGGCCGCAGCGCGTCGAAGATCGGCATGGCCCGCTCCACCCACTTGTCGTCGCCACCGCACATGAGGCCATAGCCGTTCTCCAGTCCCCAGACCCCACCTGAGACACCGCAGTCGACGTAGCCGATCCCCTTGTCAGCCAAGAGCTTGGCGTTCTCGAAGTCGTCGGTGAACCTCGAGTTGCCGCCGTCGATGACGAGGTCGTCGGCCTCGAGCAGCTCGGCCAGCCGGGCAACGGTGTCTCGGGTCGGGTCACCAGATGGGACCATGACCCACACGACGCGCGGCGCGGCCAAGGCCTCGACCATCGCATCGAGCGCCGGGACGTCGGACACGTCTGGGTTGCGGTCGTAGCCGATGACCTCGTGGCCGGCGCCGCGGAGCCGCTCGCGCATGTTGCCGCCCATCCTGCCGAGACCGATGAGACCGAGCTGCATATCGAGTGCCTTCCATCCGGGGCCCTGATGCTGTGAGGGTAGTCGCCGCCACCGCCAGGTGTCGTTCCCGGGTCACCTACCCAAACCTGCCTGTGTCGTATGCCGCTGGGCTCGCTTCCGACGCCAGCAGCAGTCCGCCCGCCCTGGGGTCAGCTGGCGAACCGCACCGGCATGAGGACGTAGCGGTACGACGAGTTGGTCTCGCTCTCGGCCTCGGGCTGTCCCGTGAGGACCGCCGGCCTGCTCGGCTGGGTGAAGGAGAGACGGCTCCAGGGCTGGCCCACCGCGTGCAGGCCGTCGAGGAGGTACTGCGGGTTGAACGCGATCTGGATCTCGGGGCCGTGGAGGATCGCCTCGACGGCCTCGCTCGCCTGGGCGTCATCCCCGGTGCCGGCCTCGATCGCGACCTGCCCGTCGGTGAACTTGAGCAGGACCGGAGTGTTCCGCTCGGCCACGAGTGCGACGCGTTTGACGGCCTCCTCGAGCGCAGCGGTCTCGATGATCGCCTCGGTGTCCACGGAGGTGGGGAAGATCGAGGTGACCTTGGGGTACTCACCGTCGAGCAGGCGGGTCGTGGCCTGGCGCTGACCGGCCTCGAAGCCGATGAGCCCGTCCCCGCCCCCTCCGAAAGCGAGCTCGACCGAGCCGGACGCACCCAGCGCCTTGGCGGTCTCGGAGAGCTGCCTCGCCGGGATCAGGGCGACGTGGTTGGCGTCCGGGGTCGCGGGCGTCCAGGTCAGCTCCCGCATCGCGAGGCGGTAACGGTCGGTGGCGAGAAGCACGACCTTGTCGCCGTCGATCTCCATGCGCACGCCGGTGAGGATCGGCAGGGTGTCGCCGCGGTCGGCGGCGACCGCCACCTGAGCGACGGCCTGCGTGAACAGGTCCCCGGCAATGGTCCCGCTCGCCGCCGGGGCGGCGGGCAGGGTGGGGTAGTCACTGACCGGCATCTCGCGCAGGCTGAACCGCGAGGACCCACACGTCACGTTGACCTTGGCGCCGTCCGTGCTGACGTCGACCGGCCTGGCCGGCAGGTTGCGAGAGATGTCGGCGAGCAGACGTCCGAGGACGAGCACCTGTCCCGCCTCCGCGACGTCAGCCGGCACGGTGATGCGCGCCGAGACCTCGTAGTCGAAGGCGGACAACATGAGGCTGCCGTCGTCGAACGCCTCGAGCATGACGCCCGCCAGCACCGGCACGGGAGGCCGGGCAGGCAGGCCCCGGGCAACCCAGGTCACTGCCTCGGCCAGAACGTCTCGCTCAACGCGGAACTTCACGACGGACTCACTTCGCGACGATGGACATAGGGGTCAGACAACAGCGGGGGCTCAGACATTAGCCCGTGCAGGTGATTGTGCACCACAGGGCTGACGGTCGGTGCGCGCTTCGCACAGCTGCCCGTGAGGTCGGACCGCTGTACTCGGGGTTCCTTACCTTGTCTGGGGTCTCGTCATAGTCGTAGGTGCTGTGGACGATGTGGACAACGGACGTCAGCGCAGGCCGGGCGGCGTGGCGCCCTGTGGGTCTGCTGTGGGTGACCAGGCACCTGCGCCGAGGGGGCTGTGGACGGCCCAACGGCGGTGCACACACCGACCACAGGACGGGTGTCTGTTTTCCGCAGGCTGCGCCCTCCTGTCCACAGTTGTCCACAGTTGCGTGTGGATAACGCGCAGCCAGTGACGTTTCACACCGGTTTGTCCACATCGCTCCTGTGGAGAACGGCGAGCACAGCCCTCCACAGAGTTATCCACAGCAGTGGAAAAGCGATTCCGGCCTACGCGCCACCGGGATCACCGGATGGTCTCGTTGTGTACACAGCTGTGGATTGCACTGTGGATGGTTGGGGCCGGTCGGCCGCGGGCCGGAGCACCAGGTCACGCGCTCGAGCCAAATGCCATTCGAACAGCGCCCCCGGGTCGTCGATCGGGCCGAGCTGGTGAAAGAGCTCGCTCGTCACTGCTCCCAAGAGCAGGGTCCAGGCGGAGAGTCCACGGGCCAAGGACTGGGCATCAACCTCGAGCCCGGCAAACAGGTCGTCGGTGAGCAGGTCGCCGACTGCACGGCCGGGAAGGCCGTCGGGGGCAGGGTCCGGCAGGCGTCCAGCGCGCGCCGCGTCGTCGAGCAGACGGACGAGCATGCCTTGGACGGCAGTGCCGGGCCCGATGGTCAGCTCCCCCGGTGCGGCATAGTCGGGCACCGGTGACCCGTAGATCAAGGCGAAGTCGTGCGGGTTGGCCAGGGCCCACTCCCGCATGGCGCGACCGATCGCATTCCACCGCCCGTCGAGGTCCTCCGCTGGAACGGCCGAGTGGGCGGAAGCGGCCGCCTCGGCCAGCGACGTGTAGGCCCTGACGATGAGGCGCGTCAGCAGGTCGTCGCGGCTCGCGACATACCGGTAGATACCGGAGGAGACCATGCCGAGCTCCTTGGCGACGGATCGGAGGCTGAGCCCGGCCGCGCCGTACGTCGCCAGGTGTTGGCGGGCTACCCGGATGATGTCTGCCTCGATCGCCGCCCGGCGCTCCTGACGTACACCCATGTCGCCAGCCTGCCACAGTCCTGAGAAATATGTGAGCACTGCTCTTGATATCTCTGTTCGGCGGGCGCATACTGGATTCGAGAGCAGTGCTCACTTATTGAGAGGGTTCATCATGTCCCACCACCTCGTCCTCGGCGCCGGCGGCGTCGGCCGCGCCACCACCGCCGAGCTCGTCGCCCTCGGCCACACCGTCACCATCGTGTCCCGCTCGGGCCGGGTGACCGACCGCCCGTGGGAGACCACCGATCCAGATGCCGTGCGGGTCGTCGCGGCCGACGTCAGGGACGAGAGCCGTCTCGTCTCCCTCGCGTCCGGAGCCACGAGCATCATCAACGCGCTCAACCCGCCCAGCTACACGACCTGGGACACCGACTGGCCACCCGTTGCCGCGGCGCTGCTCTCGGCCGCCGAGACGTCCGGCGCCGGACTTGTCATCATCGGCAACCTCTACGGCTACGGCCGCGTCGAGGGCCCGATGACGGAGGACCAGCCGATGCGGCCCGCCGGGCACAAGGGCCGGCTGCGCGCCCAGATGTGGGCTGACGCACTCGCCCTGCACGACGCCGGGCGGATCCGTGCGACCGAGCTGCGCTCCAG
>NZ_JBEDUL010000015.1:0-28986 GCF_040414665.1 Intrasporangium sp. | reverse complement strand
TCCGTGCCACCACAGCCACTCAGCAGGAGAGCGGTAGCGAGCCCAGCGGCATACGGCATCCATGAGGTCCTTCGAGCGCGCACGCGCGATCCCCCTCAACATCTTCGTGTCGATTCGTCCCAGATCGTCACACAGTCTGGCGCGCCACGCATGTCGAAGCGCTGCGCCATCCACAGCCATGGACGATGCTCAGGGCAGTTGGTCTGGGATGGCGTCCAGAGGGCCGACCGTCCGGACCGGAGACAAACGTGTCCCAGCCCAAGCCGCGTGTGGACATTCCGACGGCGGTCGGCTCGTCATGAGGCACCGAAAAAACCTTGGTCCCGATCTACCTGCAGTGGCACCGTGGACGACCGAGCGCGCCGTCGACAACCAGCCTCACGCCGAATTGGAGCAGCGATGAGCACAGCCGGGACACAACGTGACCTTCCACAGGTGCTCGGGCCGGCCGACGCCGGCTATGACGATGCCCGTGCGATCTGGAACGCGATGTTCGACCGGCGTCCCCGTGAGATCTGGCGGTGCCGCGACGCGGCCGACGTCGCCGCTGCCATCGACAGAGCGAGGGCGCAGGACCTCGTGATCGGAGTGCGGTGTGGCGGTCACAGCATGGCCGGCCACAGCGTCCCGGCCGACGGCCTCATGATCGACCTCACGCCGATGGGTGACGTCCGCGTCGACCCGCAGCGGCGTCGGGCCTGGGTCCAGGGTGGGGCTCTGCTCCGGGCCCTTGATGTCGCGTCCCAGGCGCACGGCCTCGCCACCACGGCTGGCAACGTGTCGCACACCGGTGTTGGCGGCCTGACGCTCGGAGGAGGCATGGGCTGGCTCGCCCGGCAACGTGGGCTGGCCTGCGACAATGTCGTCTCCTTCGAGGTCGTGACGGCGGAGGGTCAATCTGTGCGCGCTTCGACGGACGAGAACCCGGACCTCTACTGGGGGCTGCGTGGCGGCGGTGGGAACTTCGGGGTCGTGACCGAGTTCGAGTTCGAGCTCCACCGGACGGGCACTCGGGCCGTCAGCGTCGAGCTCGACTTCCCCGTCCCCGGAGCCGCTCCCGCGGTGGCGGCCTGGCGGGACCTCGCGGCCACTGCCCCGCGAGCTGCGACCTACGCGGCGCTGGTCACTGGCGGGGTCGTGACCCTGGGCTTCGTCTGGGTCGGTGAGCCTGATGCCGGACGCGAGCATGCGCGGGCCCTCGCTGCACTGGGCAGACCATCGGCCGAACGGCTCGTCGAGCTCTCCTACCTCGAGCTGCAGAGCCGCGATGACACCACTCGCGGCCATACCTTCCGGAGCTACGTCAAGGGGCATTACCTGGACGAGCTGTCCGACGCCGCGATCGAGGCGTTCCTTGCTCACGACTCGAAGGTGGGCGCCAGCCTCCAGGCGTACGGCGGAGCCATCGCCGACGTGCCCGACGATGCGACGGCCTTCTCCCATCGGGCAACGGCGTTCGAGTACGTCGCCGCGACCCGCTGGAGTGATCCGGCCGAGGACGAGGGGCGCAAAGCGCTCGTTCGCGAGGGCGCGGCTCGGGTCGGGGTCCTCGCCAGCGGTGTCTACGTCAACACCCTCAGCGACGACGGTCTCAACGGGGTCCAGCGTGCCTACCCACCCGCGAAGCTCGCCCGCCTTCGAGCCCTCAAGGACCACTGGGACCCGGACAACATCTTCCACCTCAACCCGAACATCCCACCCAGCCGGGCCCCCAGCCCGACGACGTAACACTTCGGGTGCAGAATTTCGCCGTGCGGCATTCCCGTCGTGCGCCTCGCTGCGCTGCCGCCGCTCGCGGCGCGCTCCAGTGGCACAGTGGAGGCCATGAGCGATCCAGCCTGGGAAGCCGTCGACTCCTACATCAGCGACCTGCTCGTCCCCGAGGACGACGACCTCCGAGCGGTCCACGAGGCCAATGCCACCGCCGGGCTCCCCGCCATCGACGTGGCGCCCAACCAGGGCAAGCTGCTCCATCTCCTCGCGCGTCTCGCCGGTGCCCGGGCCGTGCTCGAGATCGGCACCCTCGGCGGCTACAGCACGATCTGGCTCGCCCGCGCCGTGGGTCCGCAGGGCCGGGTCGTGACGCTGGAGTTCGCGCCGCACCACGCTGAGGTTGCCCGCGCCAACCTCGAGCGGGCCGGCGTCGCCGACCGCGTCGATGTTCGGGTGGGCAGGGCCCTCGACACGCTCCCGACGGTCGAGTCGGACGGGCTCGGGCCCTTCGACCTCGTCTTCATCGACGCGGACAAGAAGAGCACCGCGGACTACGTGCGATGGGCTGTCCGGCTCGGGCGGCCAGGGACCGTCGTCATCCTCGACAACGCCATCTGGGACGGCGCCGTCGCCGACCTCGACTCGGCGGATCTCGATGCCCTGGGCGTGCGGGCCGGCCTCGAGGAGATGGCGCGGAATCCGCGGCTCGAAGCGACGGCGATCCAGACCGTCGGCGTCAAGGGGTGGGATGGCTTCGCGCTCGCCGTCGTGACGTGAGCCGATTCGCCCTACCCGTGGTGTCATGGAGGCGTGGTCAAGGCTCCGCACGGCTTAGCCGGCCTCGCCGTCAGCGGCAGCGTTGTCGTGCCTGAGGCCGAGCTGGAGGAGCGGTTCTCGCGCAGCTCCGGCCCGGGTGGCCAAGGCGTCAACACCACCGACTCTCGCGTGGAGCTGACCTTCGATCTGGCGACGTCGAGCAGCATCCCGGAGCCGATGCGTGCCCGGATGCTCGAGCGACTGCGGGGCCGTCTCGTCGATGGACGCATCACCGTCTCCGCGAGCGAGCACCGCACCCAGCTGGCGAATCGTCGGGCGGCCCGCGAACGGCTCGCCGAGATCCTGGGCGAGGCGGCGACCCCAGCGCCGGCCCAGCGGCGGGCCACGAGACCCACTCGCGGGTCACAGGAGCGCCGCTTGCAGGCGAAGCGCTCCCGCTCCGAGCTCAAGCGAGGGCGCGGCCGCCTCACCGAGTAGGACAGGTCGCGTGCCAGAGTTGACCCGTGCCTCCTGTCCTCATCGCCTGCTCGCATGGGACGAGCTCGCCCGAGGGGCAGGCCGCCGTGGCGGGCCTCGTCGCCGCAGTCGCAGCGCGGCGCCCAGACCTCGACGTGCGGGCGGCGTACGTCGACGTCGAGGAGCCGCGGATCACCGAGGTGCTCGAGAACCTCGCTGGTGAGCCGGCCCGGGTGGTCCCGCTGCTGCTCTCGGCGGGCTACCACGTCTACGTCGACCTGGCCGAGGCAGTCGCCGGCCATCCCAACTCCACGGTCGCCGCCGCGCTCGGCCCCGACCCACGCCTCGCACACCTGCTCGCGACCCGGCTCCACGACGCTGGCCTGCGAGACGACGACACGGTCTTCCTCGCCGCGGCCGGGAGCTCGGACACACGGGCGGTCGAGGACTGTCGAGACGTGGCCGAAGCGCTCGGTCACCTCATCGGCAGAGCGAGCTCAGCGGCATACCTCTCGGCGGCGGAGCCGCGTCTGGAGGCAGCGGTCACCTGGGCACGCGAGCGGGGCGAACGGGTCGTGGTGGCCACCTACCTGCTGGCACCCGGGTACTTCGCCGACCTCGCGCTCAGCTGCGGCGCCGACGTCGTGACGCCGCCTCTCCTGGTCCCCACGCAACCGCCAGCGACGGAGATCGTGGACATCGTCCTCGCGCGCTACGCAGGTACGCCGGGAACGTAGTCGGCCAGGCGCAGCTCTGGGGGTTGGCACTGTCTCCGGTTGGCCCTACGGTCGGGGAACGAGCGCCGCTGCGGCGCAGAACTGCTCAACGAGGAGCCTCACACATGCCCGTCCTGTCAGATCTCACTGCCGCACTTGCCGCGGGCTCCGTCCGGGTCATCGACCTCACCGCACCCCTCTCGAGCGAGACGCCACTGCTCGAGCTGCCGCCGGAGCTGGGTCAGACAGCCCGGTTCGAGCTCGAGGAGATCAGCCGCTACGACGACCGTGGACCGGCGTGGTACTGGAACAACTTCCACACCGGCGAGCACACGGGGACCCACTTCGACGCGCCGATCCACTGGGTGAGCGGCAAGGACCGGGATGACATCGCGACTGTTCCGGTCGGGGCGTTCGTGGCGCCTGCCGTCGTCCTCGACGTCACGGCGCGGGTCGAGGAGAACCCGAACTTCCTCATCGAGGTCGACGACATCGAGGCCTTCGCTGCCGAGCACGGTCCGCTGCCGCAGGGTGGCTGGCTGCTCTGCCGCACCGGATGGTCGGGCCGGGTCACGCAGGAGGAGATGATCAACCGGACGGACACCGGGCCGACGAGCCCGGGGATGTCCGTCGACTGCGCCCGTTGGGTGGCTGAGGAGTCGCCGCTCCAGGGCATCGGCGTCGAGACCGTGGGGACCGATGCCGGTGCCGCGCACTCGTTCGAGCCGGCGTTCCCGTGCCACTCGTTCCTCCTGGGCGCCGGCAAGTACGGCCTCGCGCAGCTGCAGAACCTCGACCAGCTACCCCCCGTCGGTGCGGTCGTCGTCGCGTCGCCGCTCAGGATCGTCGGTGGCTCGGGGTCACCGGTCCGGGTGCTCGCCCTCGTCGAGGACTGAGTCGTGCTCGTCGCCGAGGCGGTGGGGCGAGCGCTGGTCGCCTCCGGCGTCGACCGGGTCTTCGGCGTCGTGGGATCCGGCAACTTCCACGTGACCAACGCGATGGTGGCCGCCGGAGCCCGGTTCGTCGCGAGCCGGCACGAGGGCGGCGGCGCGACGATGGCCGATGCCTACGCGCGCACGGCCGGACGGCCCGCTGCGCTGACCGTGCACCAGGGGTGTGGCCTCACCAACGCGATGACAGGGATCGCGGAGGCGGCCAAGTCACGGACGCCGCTCCTCGTGGTCACCGCCGAGGCGACGCAGCCCCGATCGAACTTCTACGTCGACCAGTTCGGTTTGGCCGCGGCCGTGGGCGCGGTGGCGCGGCGGGTGGCGTCGGCCGAGACCGCCGTGGCCGACACGGTTGAGGCGGTCGCAACAGCGGTGCACCAGCGCGCCACCGTGGTGCTCAACCTACCCCTCGAGGTCCAGGCCCTCGAGCTACCGGAAGGGCAGCTGACCGAAACGATCGAGCTGCCGTCCGCGCCAGCGCCGCCCACGCCGTCGCCCCGTGCGGTCGAGCGCCTGGCTGCTGCGCTGTCGGCTGCGTCGAGACCCGTCTTCGTCGCCGGCCGCGGGGCGCGGTCGCATGCTGCCCGCGACGCACTCATCGCGCTCGGCGAGCGCTCGGGCGCCCTGCTGGCCACGTCCGCCGTGGCCAAGGGCCTCTTCGCCGGGGAGCCGTTCTCGCTGGACGTGTCGGGCGGGTTCGCCTCCCCGCTGGCGGCCGAGCTGATCCGCGGCGCCGACCTCATCGTCGGGTGGGGCTGTGCCCTGAACATGTGGACCATGCGGCACGGCGCCCTGATCGCGCCCGGCGCCACGGTGGTGCAGGTTGACGACATGGCGGATTCGCTGGGGGCGCATCGTGAGCTGACCTTCGGAGTCCACGGCGATGTCGCACTGACGGCCGCAGCCGTGGACGAGGCGCTCCTCGAGGAGGACCTCGGGGCCGGGGGCGCCAGCCGCGCGGGATACCGGTCTCCGGAGCTCGCAGCACGCCTCGCCCGTGAGCTGGCCTGGCGCGACGTGCCGTTCGAGGACCGGAGCACTGCTGATCAGATCGACCCGCGCACCCTGACCATCGCCCTGGACGACCTGCTGCCTGCGCAGCGTGTCGTCGGCGTGGACTCCGGGAACTTCATGGGCTACCCGAGCATGTTCCTCCAGGTTCCGGACGAGCGGGGCTTCTGCTTCACCCAGGCGTTCCAGTCGATCGGGCTGGGCCTGTCCACGACGATCGGGGCGGCGTTGGCGCAACCTGAACGGCTTCCCATCGCTGCGGTCGGCGACGGGGGCCTCATGATGAGCGTGGCCGAGCTCGACACGGTCCGTCGCCTCGGCCTGCCGATGGTCGTCGCGGTCTACAACGACGAGGCCTACGGGGCGGAGGTCCACCATTTCGCGCCGAGCGGGCATCCCCTGGAGATCGTCACCTTCCCGGAGACGGACATCGCTGCGGTCGCGCGCGGCCACGGCTTCACCGGAGTGACGGTCCGGACCGCCAGCGATCTGGACGCCGTCCGGGCGTGGGTCGAGGGCCCGCGCGACACTCCCTTGCTCATCGACGCCAAGGTCCGCGGTGACCAGCCCTCCTGGTGGCTCGAGGAGGCCTTCCGCGGCCACTGAGAGGCTGACCAGACCGAGGCTCAGGCCACCGCCTGCGCCAGCCCCCAGCCGAGGGCGCCCGCCCCGAGCCCGCAGCCAAGGCTCAGGAGCACGTTGCCGACGGCCGCCGCGATGGCACCGTCCTCGATGAGGCGAACCGTCTCGAAGCTGAACGTCGAGTAGGTCGTCAGGGCCCCGCAGAAGCCCGTCGCCGCGAGGGCGAGGAGCTCAATGGACGCCACGTCAGACGGCCCGGGCGCCGCGGCGCCGAGCAGGGCCCCGAGCAGCAGCGAGCCGCAGACGTTGACCACGAGCGTCCCCCAAGGGAAGCGGCCCCCGTGCCACCGCTGCACCGCCAGGTCCGTCACATACCGAAGCGGCGCCCCCACGGCCCCGCCGATCAGCACGAGCACGAGCGTCACGGCCCCACCCTCCGGGTCCGGGTCAGGGCGCGTCCCAGGAGCGCGCCCGCCACCACGGCGCCGAGCGCGAGCACGAGGGTCCCGACGAGATAGGCGAGAGCGACGCCCGCCTGTCCCTGCGACAGCAACCTCCGAGTCTCGAGCGCATAGGTCGAGAACGTCGTGAACCCCCCGAGCACCCCGACGCCGAGGAACGGCCGGACGTACCGCCGCGGCGGCCACACGTCCGTCACATAGAACATGAGCAAACCGAGCAAGCAGGAGCCGATCACGTTGATGCCCAAGGTCGTCCACGGGACACCGTCGGATGCGGGCTGCCACAGCTCACCGGCCGCGAACCGCGCCGCCGCACCGAGTGCCCCGCCTGCCGCGATGACCCCGAGCACGTCGAGACGGTCGCGCACGAGCGCGTGGTCGGCCTCGCTCGTCCGGACGTCATCGGGTGTGACGTCGGGGTCCACCGGGCCGTGCACGGGACCGTGCGCTGGCTGGGAGTCCATTCGTGTCCTTTCGCGCCGACGGGCATACTCGTGGCGTCCCGCTGTCCCTGCCGATGAAAGGGTATGCCGCTGAGCTCGCTCCGCTCCTACCTGACCATCGCGGGTCGGTCCAGTGCCGAGATCGAGGTGCGGAGGTCGCGGTTCATCTGTGACCTGGAGCGCGTGGAGACAGAGGAGGCGGCCCGCGAGTTCATCGAGTCGGTCCGCTCGGGAAGCCGCGATGCCCGACACCACTGCACCGCGTTCGTTCTCGGGCCCGATGGCACGATCCAGCGCAGCAACGACGATGGCGAGCCATCCGGGACCGCGGGCGCGCCGATGCTCGAGGTCCTGCGAGGGCGTGAGGTCAGCGATGTCGTCGCGGTCGTGACGCGGTGGTTCGGCGGTGTCCTGCTGGGAACCGGGGGCCTCATCAGGGCCTACGGCGATGCGGTGGGCGCTGGACTCGACGCCGCGACTCTCGTCACGCGCGAGCTGCGACTCCAGGCGACAGTCGATGTGGGCCACGCCGACGGCCCTCGGGTCGAGCACGCCCTCCGGGGTAGGCCCGGCACCGACGTCCTCGGCGTCGACTACCTGACCGCCGGCGTACGGATCCAGGTCGCCGTCGACCCGGACGCGCTCGAAGCCCTGACCGGAGCCACGGCCTCTCTCACGTCCGGAGCCAGCAGGGTCACGCCCGGCGCGGCGATCTGGGTGGACACCGACCGACACCGTCCCTGACCCACCGCAACACACCGAGCAGCGGCGAACCTCAGGCGGTTATTGCCGCAGGGGGTTCGCCACTGCTCGGTGTGTTGCGGGGTGCGGGAGGGCTGGGTGCGAGCGGGCGTGCGGGTGCGAGCTCAGCGGCATACGACAAGATGGTGGTCATGGCACTGCACCTTGCGACGACCGACGAAGGCAATGCACTGCTCGAGCGAGACCCACTCGCGCTCCTGCTCGGCATGCAGCTCGACCAGCAGATCCCGATGGAGAAGGCGTTCACGAGCCCGAGCGTCCTGGCCGAGCGGATGGGCGCCGATCATCTCGACGCGGCCGCCATCGCGGCGCTTCCGCCGGAGACGCTGCTGGAGTACTTCCGCACGCCGCCCGCACTGCACCGCTTCCCTGGGTCCATGGCCCAGCGCACCCAGCAGCTGTGCCAGGCGATCGTCGACGAGTGGGACGGCGACGCCGCCACCATCTGGGCCGGCGCCGAGTCCGGAGCCGAGCTGGTCAGGCGCATCGCTGGCCTGCCCGGCTTCGGCGACCAGAAGGCGAAGATCTTCGCGGCGCTGCTGGCCAAGCGGTTCGGCGTGGCGCCGCCCGGCTGGCAAGAGGCGACGGGCGACTACGGCCAGCCGGGCCATCGCTCGATCGCGGACGTGGTGGACGATGACTCGCGCGTCAAGGTGCGCGAGTACAAGAAGGCGAAGAAGGCCGCCCTCAAGGGTTGACTCCCGCGGCGGCTCATCCCTGCGCGATGAACAGGCCCGCCGCAGCAGCCGGTGCCAGGTAGAGCAGCGGGAACGGCACGTGGGACCACGCCCGCGCGTGAAGCACGGTGATGAGCGCGCCGATGAAGTACAGGACGAGCGCGGCCGCAGCCGCCATGCCCACGCTTGGCACCCAGAGTCCCACGATCAGTCCAAGGGCGCCGAGCAGCTTTGCCGTGCCGAGCCAGGGCCAGGCAGGGCGCGGCACGCCGTAGGCCACGAAGCTGTCGACAACCCAGGGCTGGTGCGTGAACACCGAGTAGGCCGAGAACCCGATCCAGAGGGCGGCGAAGACGATGACGATCGTTGCGGTGGTGCTCATGAGGCAGTCCTTTCGACGGCGGCGGCCCCACGGTGGGGGCGCCACTCCATCGACCCGCCAGTCGGGACGAATGTGACCGCCAGCAGCTCGGTCAGACGGATGTCGACTGATGAGAGGTCCGGACATCGTCGAGCGCGGCGGCGGTCTCGGTCAGCTCCCGGAGGGTGTCGATGAACCGAGCGGCCGGTGCTCCGTCGACCACCGCGTGGTCGAAGGTGACGGTCAGCGGCAGCATGGCCCTGGCTTGGATGACGCCGTCGTGGACGACCGGTCGCTCGGCGACGCCGCCGACCGTGGCGATCAGGGTCAGCGGCGCGAGCGGGATCGCCCAGCCCCATCCGCGCGTGAACATGCCGAGCGAGGTGACGCCGACCGCCGGGCCGAAGGTCGCGGACGCCCGGGGGCTGGTCGCGAGCATGCGGATGCCGGCTCGACGGATGGGGCCGGGCAGGCGCAGCAGCTGCGCGGTCAGCCCGCCCCGACGCTCCGCCTGGGGCGGGCCGTGCTTCGCCCGCGCCAGGACCTCGGTGACGTGGGCAGCCGACAAGCGGTCAGCGTCGCGGACCACGACGACGTCGAGCACCGCGTTGCCCTCCCACTGCCGCTCGACGGTCGCCCCCACGTCGACGCGGTCGAAGTAGAGGACCTGGTTGCCGGCCCGGCGCGCGTTCACCTCGGGGTGGCGGGCGACGGCACGGCCCACCGTGCTGATGACGAACCCGGTCCACGACACCTTCGGCTCGGCATGGCCGATGAGCTCACGCGCGTTGGTCACGTCGAGTTCCAGCAGCGCATGCACCTGCGCCTTCCGGCTTGCGCTCCACAGCCGGTCGAGGACTGGTCGCCGTTCCCGTGGGATGGGGCGGACGGTGTACTCGCTCAACGCCGGTCCTTCCAGAAGTCGCGCTCCCAGTGCCTTGGGTCATCGACGACCGCGGGACTGAGGTCGAAACGCATCGTCGCCCTCCGGGACAGGTCGTAGGCCGGCCACCCCGGGTCCCCGCTCGTCGCAAAGGCGATCCACGCCGCGTGCATGGCCCGGGCGAGTTCTTGGGGCGGCTCCGGGCCGACGAGCCCACCGAAGAGGGGTACGTCAGGCCGGGCGAGGTCGAAGACGAAGGGCACCTCGAGCGCATGGACGGCCCCGAGGCCCGGTGCGGGCCAAGCGAACTCGTACATGTAGGTGCGCGCAGGAACGCTACCCTGCAACCGGCCGTCGGCGAGCAACAGCGCCGGCACCCGCATCCACCAGTCGGTCTGTACGGTGGCGAGCAGGTCGCCCGGCATGAGGTCCGGGTACCTGGCCCGGTAGGCCGCCAAGGCCTCCGTCGCCTCGAGCCCATAGGCACCGAGCGACTGGTAGCCATAGTCCACGACCGGGCCCGTGAGCAGGTCGTCGGTGACCTGCGCGATCGCCCCACTCGCCACGAGCCAGAGCCGCCAGTCGTCCGTGTTCGTCCCGATCAGGACGTCGACGTGGCCGCTTGATCCGGCCCTGATCCGCTCGATGGGCGGGCCCGGCACGACGACACCGTCGACGGCGGGCGCCCACGGCAGGTTGCTCGCCACGACTCCCGCCCCCCAGCGGTCCGGGTCCGGGTTCGTCATCAGGTCCTGCTTGAGCTCGGCCTGCGCCGCGATGAACCGGTCGAGGCTGACCGCCGCCATCGCGTGGCGGTCCGTGGGCACGCCGAGCCGGTCGGCCAGATAGCCGGCGATGCGCAGGGCGTCCTCGGCCGGTGTCACGTGGTGAGCCGCACCACTCTGGAGGATGGCCCTGCGGAACAGCCCCTCCGCCCGCGGCATGGCCAGCAGGACGCCGATGCTCATCGCCCCAGCCGACTCGCCGAACACCGTCACGTTGTCGGGGTCGCCACCGAACGACGCGATGTTGTCGCGGATCCACTCGAGGGCCGCGACCTGGTCCAGCAGACCGACGTTGGCGATGCCGTCAGCGAGGTGCAGGAAGCCCTCGGCGCCCGGTCGCCAGTTGAGGGCGACGCAGACGACGCCGTCCCTGGCGAAGTTGCGGCCGTCGTAGGCCGCGGTGGAGCTGATCTCGAACATGCCGCCCTGGATCCAGACCATGACCGGCAACCGGACCGCGTCGGGGTCGGGTGTCCAGACGTTGAGATTGAGGCAGTCCTCGGACGCCGCGGCCCGCTCGATCGCCGCAAAGGCCGCGCTGACCTCCTCCCAGTCCTCCTTCGCGCCTGCTGCGGACCCGCCCGAGGTCGGCGGCGTGATCTGTGGCGGCTCCGGGCCGAGCGACGTGGCGTCGCGGATGCCGGACCACGGCTCGACCGGCCGCGGTGGCATGAGACGGTTCGCACCGAAGGGCGGCGCGGCATAGGGAACGCCGAGGAACACGTGGACGCCGTCGACGACGCTTCCGCGGAGCTCCCCCTGAAGGGTCTTGACCGTGGTACTCATCCCTCAACGGTCCGAGTCCTGGCCGGACGGAGGCAGAGGCAAAGGTCCCGAGGGCGCCGAGTGCACACTCGACTGGACCGGGCCCGGCGCCAACTGCACACTCGACGAGTGGGGGGCTGGCACCCACGGGACGCGGCGCTGGGAGCGAGCCCAGCGGCATACGGCTTGCTCTCTTTTGCCTCTCGGGTCAGTCGGCGAGGAAGCCGAGCAGGTCGGCCCGGGTCAGCACGCCAACCGGCTTGCCGTCCTCGACGACGAGGATCGCGTCCGACTTCTCGAGCTCGTCACGGGCCGCGCCGACCGGCTCGCCGGAGCCGACGAGGGGCAGGCCGGGCTCCATGTGCTTCTCCACGGAGTCGAACAGGTGCGCCTGGCCGGTGAAGAGCGCCTCCATGAGCGCCCGCTCGCTGACCGACCCGGCCACCTCACCGGACATGACCGGCGGCTCCGCCTTGACGACCGGCATCTGCGAGACCCCGAACTCGCGCAGGATGTGGACCGCGTCGCGGATCGTCTCGTTGGGGTGGGTGTGGACGAGCGCCGGCATCTCGCCGGACTTGGTGCGCAGCACCTGGCCGACGGTCTGCTCGTCGTGGTCGTGGAGGAAGCCGTAGGACGACATCCACTCGTCGTTGAAGATCTTGGACATGTAGCCGCGTCCCGAGTCCGGCAGGAGCACGACGACGACGGCGTCCTCCGGGAGGTCCTTCGCGGCACGGAGCGCCGCGACGACGGCCATCCCGCAGGAGCCGCCCACGAGCAGGCCCTCTTCGCGGGCGAGTCGCCGCGTCATCTCGAACGAGTCGGCGTCGGACACGGCGATGACCTCGTCGACGACCGAGGGGTCGTAGGCGCCTGGCCAGAAGTCCTCACCGACCCCCTCGACAAGGTAGGGCCGCCCGGTGCCGCCGCTGTAGACCGAGCCCTCCGGATCGGCGGCGATGATCCGCACCGCACCCCCGGACACCTCCTTGAGGTACCGCCCGGTGCCGCTGATCGTGCCGCCGGTCCCGGCGCCGGCGATGAAGTGGGTCACGCGCCCGTCGGTGTCGCTCCAGATCTCCGGGCCGGTCGTCGCATAGTGGCTGTTGGGACCCTCGGGGTTGTAGTACTGGTTGGGCTTCCAGGCGCCGTCGATCTCCTTCACGAGCCGGTCCGAGACGCTGTAGTAGGAGTCGGGGTGGTCGGGCGCGACCGAGGTCGGGCACACGACGACCTGCGCTCCGTACGCCTTGAGCACGTCCTGCTTGTCCTGGCTGACCTTGTCGGGGCAGACGAAGATGCACGTGTAGCCGCGCCGCTGGGCGATGAGCGCGAGCCCGACACCGGTGTTGCCGCTCGTCGGCTCGACGATGGTGCCGCCGGGCCGAAGCAGCCCCTCCCTCTCGGCCGTCTCGATCATGCGCAGCGCGATCCGGTCCTTGACCGAGCCGCCCGGGTTGAAGTACTCGATCTTGGCCAGCACGGTGCACCTGACGCCCGCGTCCTCGACGACCGAGTTGAGCTTGACGAGGGGCGTGTTGCCGACGAGGTCGGAGATGTGCTCTGCGTACTTCACCGGATCATCCTAGGTCGCGCTGTCATCCTCAGGACGGGCAGGTATGCCGCTGAGCTTGCTCGCGCTCGCCCCCGCCCTTCCGGCCTTGCGGGGTGGGCATTCCCCGTCAGCACCACACGTTACGGTGATACCGGGTTCTCCTGGGGTTCACTCCACCACGAGGGGGTTCTGCATGAGCCGCGCACGACGCGCTCGGAAGATCGCCCAGACCGCGGCTTTCGGCGGCGGTGTGGGCGCCGCGGGGCTGGGTGCCCTTGGGCTGGCCGGCTACGGCCTGCTCCGGATCGAGGCGCTGATGGCCCGCTTGATCATGGGTCAGCACTTCGCCGGGGCACCGGACGACGAAGGGACCTATGGCTTCGGCCACGGAGCGCCGATCCGCCTCCTCGTGCTGGGCGACTCGACGGGCGCGGGCATGGGCGCGGAGCACGCGAGACAGACGATCGGGGCAACCATCGCGAACGGCGTGGCCGCCTTCAGCGGTCGCCCGGTCGAGCTGACCAACGTCGCGGTCATCGGCGCCGAGTCGCCCCACCTCGGCGGCCAGGTCGACCGGGCGCTCGAGCGGGTCGCCGACCCCGACATCGCCGTCATCTCCATCGGCGCCAACGACGTGACGCACCGGATCGAGCGCTCACTGGCCGTCCGACACCTCGAGATGGCCGTCCAGCGGCTGCGCGACGCCGGCGCGGAGGTCGTCGTGGCCACCTGCCCCGACCTGGGTGCGATCGAGCCGCTGCACCAGCCCCTGCGCTACTTCGCGCGGCGGTGGTCGCGAGACCTCGCGGCCGCCCAGACCGTGGCCGTGGTCGAGGCCGGCGGGCGCGCCGTGTCGGTCGGGGACCTGCTCAGCGAGGCCTTCTCGGCGGAGCCGCACGTGATGTTCAGCAAGGACCGGTTCCATCCGAGTCCGGCCGGCTACGCGCGGGTGGCCGCCGCCCTGCTGCCCACGGTGAGCGCAGCGCTCGACCTGTTCGGCGAGCGGAGCGCACCGACGCAGCCGAGCCCGTGGCGTGGCGAGGGGGTCGGGCCGGTGGCCGTCGCGGCGAGCCGCGCGGTGGCCAACCCGGGCACCGAGGTCGCTCCCGCCGAGGTGGGCGGCCAGGCACGAGGTGTCCACGGCCGCTGGGCGATGATCCGTCGCCGGCTCCGGCCGACCGTCGCGGTCCCGCAAGCCGACCCGGTGCGCGAGGACGAGCCGGTCAAGGCCGGTGTTGGGGAGACGGATCCGGGGACCGCGCGCCAACCCTGATCCGGCCGGCCCCAGCGTCGAGTGTGCAGTTCGCGCCGCTCCTCTCCGTCGACTGTGCACTCCCTGCAGTACAGGGGAGAAGTGACGGGACGTCCGGCGCGGTCCGTGCGTGGGGCGCCGGGCTTGACGGCTTCGGTCCCGTCAATCGTCCCCCCTTCAGGCAGTCTGCCGCTGGCCCCACGCGCGCCCCCGCACAGTCCCAGCACTGCCGGCCTTCCGGTCGAGTGTGCACTTCGCGCCGCCGACCCCGGCGCGAAGTGCACACTCGACGAAGAGGGGGCGGCGCGAAGTGCACACTCGACGAAGAGAGGGCGGCGCGAAGTGCACACTCGACGAAGAGGGGGCGGCCGAAGCCGGTCAGCCCAGGGCCGCGACCTGATCCGACGGGGGCGCCTTGATTCCCAGGTCCTCGTTCCACCGCGAGAAGTTCAGTTCAGCGGGACTCGTCGACGAGCCCGTGAAGCGGACGATCTCGAACTTCGCCTTCGACACGTAGAGGGCGCCCTCGGCCCGGCCCTTGGCGTCGGTGAGCACCCAGGCGTCGACCCCGCCGACCGACTCGGAACCCACGGCGTCGGACAGCTGCGACGGCGTCACCGCGTTGAACGCCTCGTCGAGGAAGGAGTTGAGGCTTAGCTGCTGGGTCAGCTCGTCCGCCGCGACCGGTGCCTTGACGAACTTGTCCGCGGCGGGCGGTGAGGGCAGGCCCTGGGACTTCCAGAACTGCGCATCGCCCTGGAGGTACACCTGCTCGGCCGCCGAGATGACCCGCACCTTGCCCTTGTCCTGGACCTGCAGCGTGACGTCGGCGCTCGAGCCGTCGCTCGTGCCCTTGAAGTCGATGACCAGCTCGGTGCCGCCCTGGTCGATCCGGCCGGTGAACGCTGCCGACGTCGCACTGACCGCGTTCGCCCTGGCCTTCTCGAGGATGTCGGCCGCGCTGGGAGTCGGCACGCCCTGCGTGGCTGTCTCCGCGGACGACACCGTCGACGCGGCCGGAGGCGCGGTGGACGTCGTGCAGGCGGCGAGGACACCCAGCAGGCCAGCGCCGGCAACTGCCGCGACGCGGGTGCGAAAGGAGGGTGGGATCGTCGCGCTCATCGCTGCTCACCCTAACCCGGGGCCTCGAAAGCTGTTCAGTCGATCGCGGGCGAGGGCCGGGCGGGGACGAGACGCACGCCATAGGGGTGCGGGTGTCGCGGACCCAGCCCAGCGGCATACCATCGGGAGGAACTGAGCGCCCGCTTACCTCCGGGCGCCCGCAGACACAGCCGTCCGCAGGAGGACATCGTGACCGAAGCCGTCATCGTCTCGACCGCCCGCTCGCCGTTCGGGCGCGCCTTCAAGGGCTCGCTGAAGGACGTGCGCCCCGACGACCTGGCCGCCACCGTCATCCAGGCGGCGCTCGACAAGATTCCCGCGCTCGACAAGTCCCTCATCGAGGACATCTACCTCGGCTGCGCGGAGCCGTCGCACCGGCACGGGTCCAACATGGCCAAGGTCGTCGCGACGCTCCTCGACCTGGACGGCACGCCGGGCGCCACGGTCAACCGGTTCTGCGCGAGCTCCGCGCAGACGACGCGGATGGCTTTCCACGCGATCAAGGCCGGCGAGGGCGACATCTTCGTCTCGGCCGGCGTCGAGTGCGTGTCGCAGTACGTCGGGTTCGCCGGCGCCGGCGGCGCCAGTGAGAACGACCGCAACCCCAAGTTTGATGCCGCTCAGGACCGCACGAAGCGCACCGCGGAGACGAACGAGAAGTGGCACGACCCCCGCGAGGACGGCGAGCTGCCCGACGTCTACATCGCCATGGGGCAGACGGCCGAGAACGTCGCCACCGCCTACGGCATCGGCCGCGACCGGCAGGACGAGTGGGGGGTCATCTCGCAGAACCGCGCCGAGGCCGCCATCAAGCGTGGCTTCTTCGACTGGGAGATCGCGCCGATCACCACGCCGGACGGCACGGTCGTGACCAAGGACGACGGCCCCCGCCCGGGCGTCACCTTCGAGGCGGTCCAGGCGCTCAACCCGGTCTTCCGGGAGAACGGCACCGTCACCGCCGGCAACTGCTGCCCGCTCAACGACGGCGCAGCGGCCCTGGTCGTCATGAGCGACACGAAGGCCAAGGAGCTCGGCCTCGAGCCGCTCGCCCGCGTCGTCTCGACCGCGGCGACCGCCCTGTCCCCCGAGATCATGGGCCTCGGGCCGGTGGACGCCGTGGGCCTCGCGCTCAAGCGGGCGGGCATGTCGATCGGCGACATGGACCTCTACGAGATCAACGAGGCGTTCGCGGCGCAGGTCATCGGGTCGGCCGACCAGATCGGCATGGACTACGACAAGCTCAACGTCAATGGCGGCGCCATCGCGATCGGCCACCCCTTCGGGGCCACCGGTGCACGCATCACCGGGACGATCATCAACGCCCTCCGGGACCGGGACGAGCAGTTCGGCCTCGAGACGATGTGCGTCGGCGGCGGCCAGGGCATGGCGGTCATCTTCGAGCGCCTCAGCTGACAACAGAATCGAGTGTGCACTTTCTGCCATCACACGTGCGTTCGGGCAGCGCGCGACAGGGCAGAAAGTGCACACTCGATTCTTGCGTCAGAGGCTGTGTCGTATGCCGCTCAGCTCAGTCACGATGCCCCCGACCTCCGCGTCGGGCTGGGTGGCGAAGAGGTCGTAGACCATGACCGTCAGCTGGTCCATCACCGTTGCGGGACCGAGGTCGGGCACCCGCTGGGCCGGCGTGCCGCGCAACCCGGCGACACGGTCAGCGAGCCGCTGAACGAGTGCCGAGGTCAGCGGCATACGAGAAAGCGCGTGGTCGAGCGGCAGCTGACGCCACCTCTCGACCACGCGCCGTAGCTCGTCGGAGACCTCCTGCGGAACAGGCGACCTCACGGCCGGATCGTCACCCGTCGCGCAGTCGCGCGAGGAGGCGGGCGATCTCGATGTAGAGCCAGACGAGCGTGACGATGAGGCCGTGCGCGAGCAGCCACGAGTACTTCTGCGGCGCGCCCAGGCGGACGGCGTTGTCGATCGAGTCGAAGTCGACCGCGAGCGAGTAGGACGCGAGGCCCACACCGAGGAGGCTGAGGCCGATGCCAATCGCACCGCTGCCGCCGAAGCCCCAGCCGTCGATGACGCCCGTCATCAGGAGGACCACCTGGATGATCGAGAAGAGGGCGTAGCCGGCGATCATGAAGATGAAGATGCGCCGGGACTTCTCGGTCACCTTGATCAGGCCGGTCGCGTATCCCGCGTACATGGCCACGAACACGCACAGCGTGGCGACGACGGCCGTGAGCACGAGGTCGGCGCCGTAGGCCGAGGCGAGGAAGTAGCTGAACGCGCCGACGAAGACGCCCTGGACCGCGGCGTAGACGAAGTAGAGCGGCGTCGGGATGTTCTTCATGAACATCATCGCGAAGCCGAGGATCAGCGTGCCGAACATGCCGCCGAGCCACAGCGGTGACACGAGGTTCGGGTTGGAGTCCACCATGAACCAGGACACGCCGGCGCCGGCGAGCGTGATGACGAAGAGCACGAGGCTCTTGATGATGACGTCGTCGAGCGTCACGCGACCCGTGTCGACGGGTCCGGCGGCCTGACGCGCGTAGAGGTCGTTGAGCTGCTCGGCCGTCACGGCGTCCTGCACGGCGTAGCCGGAGGTGGCCGCCTGCGTTGACCCCATGGGGCCCTGCTGCCGCCCGCGCTGCGGCTCGCCGAAGCCGGCGTACCGCTCCTGCTGCAGCTGCTTGTCGATCCGGTCGAAGACCGGGTTTCCACCTGCCATGTGTTCGTGCCTCCCCAGCACCTGGGGCCACGTGCCCCTCGATGGGCGTGGCGACTTGTCACTACCCTAAGCGTTCGAGGTGTCAGTCGGAGTTCCCGGGACAGCGGTTGGCGCCGGGACGAGACGGAACCGTGACCGTGCGGGGCGGCATACTGAGGGCTCCGCCCCCGTAGCCCAACCGGCAGAGGCAGGCGACTTAAAATCGCCCAAGTCAGGGTTCGAATCCCTGCGGGGGTACTGGCTTTCGGGGTCGACTCATATCCTGCTCCGCCTCGCGGAGCAGAATCCGAGTCCCCGCGCTCCCCCGCGAATCCTCAAAACGCACATCCCGCCGCGCGCTCGTATCTTGCTCCGCCTCGCGGAGCAGGATCCGAGTGGGCCTTGGCGGCCGGCATTCATGCGGGTCGTGGTGCAGCGCCCGGTCAGGCGATGGACAGGGCGATCCCGTCGAGGATGTCGTGCTCGGACGTGATGGCTTCGGCCACCCCCGCCGCTTCGGAGACGCGCTCGATGATCCGCCGCCAGACGAGTGCTCCGGCGCCGATGACGTCCACCCGGCCCGGATGCATGTACGGCAGTGCCGCGCGCTCGGCCCGCGACATGCCCAACAGCTCCGTGCACGCGTCGGTCAGCCGCTCGACCGGCAGCTGCGACAGATGGATCGCCTCCGGGTCGTAACGGGGCAGTCGCAGCGCGTGCGCGGTGATCGTCGTGACACTTCCGGCGAGACCGACGAGCGCGCGTGCCTCGGACAGCGGGACAGCGGCCGCCGCTTCGTCGATGGCGCGATCGACGTCGGCGGTGGCGGCCGCAATCTCCTCCGGGCTCGGTGGGTCCGTGTGGAGGTGCCGCTCGGTCATCCGCACACAGCCGACGTCAACTGACCTGGCCGCCTCGAGCCGGTCGGTGCCCAGCACGAACTCGGTTGACCCGCCGCCGATGTCGACCACGAGATAGGGACCGGCCACCCCGAGCCCAGCCAGGCCGCCGGTCGCTCCGCTGAACGACAGGCTCGCCTCCTCGTCCCCGCTGACGACCTCCGGGACGACGTCGGCACCCCATAGCTCGTGGAAGGCGGATCGGACGCCCTCGACGAACGTCGTCGCGTTGCGCGCGTCGCGTGACGCCGAGGTCGCCACGAAACGCACACGGGACGCGCCGAGCTGACGGCACTCAGCGGCATACGTCCTCGTCATGTCCAGCGTGCGCTGCATCGACTCGTCGGAGATGACACCGGTGCGGTCGACTCCGTGCCCCAGGCGCACGATCTCCATCCGGCGCCGCACGTCGGCCAGCGCCCTCGTCGCAGGGTCGATGTCCGCGACGAGGAGGCGGATGGAGTTCGTGCCGCAGTCCACGGCTCCGACCCGCACGAGGTCGTCACCCACGGGCGTTGTCCCCACGATCGGCCGCCGCGTCCTCCGTCGCGTGGATCGCGGCGCACGACGTCGGCACCCACCAGTCGGGGAGCATCGCGAGCGCCTCGTCACCGAGCGGGTTGACCCCACGTCCAGCGGCGAGGGAGTGCGCGACGAGGACGTGCAGGCACTTGACCCGGGTCGGCATCCCGCCCGCCGACACGCCCGCGATCTCGGGGACCTCGCCGAGCTCGGACCGTTTGGCCAGGTAGTGCTGGTGGGCCTGCTCGTAGGCAGCGCGCAGCTCCCCGTCATCGGCGAGGCGGGCCGTCATCTCCTTCATGACGCCCTCGGTCTCGAGCGTGCTGATCGCACCGGTGAGCCGGGGGCAGGTGGCGTAGTACGTCGTGGGGAAGGGCGTGCCGTCCGGCAGACGCGGCTCGGTCCGCACGACGTCCGGCTCGCCGCAGAAACAGCGATGGGCGACCTCGGCCACGCCGCGAGGGGGTCGTCCGAGCTGCCGCTCGACGCAGACGAGGTCAGCAGGGTCGACGGCACGCTGGTTGGCGTCGGGAGCCGGCTCCGGTCCCGTCATCGGGACAGCCCCGCGGTGGGTCGGTCGGCGATCTGGATGGACTGCCACACCTTGCCGTACCACGGCGCCGACTCGTTGGCCATCGGCGCCGCCACGACCGGCTCCCCAGACTGCTGCTGGCTGCGCTGGCCCTCGAGACCGGTGACGGAGTAGGCCCTGTCACCGACGCGCACGAAGCGCAATCGCTCTCGGGCCTGCTCCTCGATGTACCTCGGGTCCTTCCACAGGGCCGCCTCCTTCGTCAGCTCTTCCACAGTGGCCCGCTGCCGCGCCACCCTCTCCTGCAGGGCGACCGTGTCGTTGCTCTGCTGGATGACCGAGCGAAGGGTCGGCACGAGGGTCACCGCGAGCATGACGACGATGCCGAGCAGGATCGCGCCGCGCACCCACGTCGTCGACTGGGACGGGGGCTCGGGCGATCTGGTGCGCGCGCGGGCTGCGTGCGCGGGTCGCTCACTGCCCTGCCTGGGGCGGCCGGGGGTGCGTGTGGATCCCTGGCGCGGCCGCCCCCCGCCCGCGGGCCCGCGACGGGCCCGTGGGGTCCGCTGGCGGTCGTTGCCACCCGAGCGGGACGGGGTGCGGTTGGTGCGGTCTGGCATCAGGCCTCCACGTCGGTGGGCCGGTCCGGCTCAGCCCTCAGGCCTGGACGCGTCGAAGCGCGGGAAGGCGCCGGCCCCCGCGTAGACGCCGGCGTCGTCCAGCTCCTCTTCGATGCGCAGCAGCTGGTTGTACTTGGCGACCCGTTCGGAGCGCGCCGGCGCGCCGGTCTTGATCTGGCCGCAGTTCGTCGCGACGGCGAGGTCGGCGATCGTGACGTCTTCGGTCTCACCGGACCGGTGGCTCATCATGCAGCGGTAGCCGTTGCTCTGGGCCAGCGCCACGGCGTCGAGCGTCTCGGTGAGCGTGCCGATCTGGTTGACCTTGACGAGCAGCGCGTTCGCGGTGCCCGTCGCGATGCCCCGGGCGAGGCGCTCCGGGTTGGTGACGAACAAGTCGTCGCCGACGAGCTGGACCCGGTCACCGAGGCGCTCGGTGATGGCCTTCCAGCCGTCCCAGTCCTCCTCGTTGAGCGGGTCTTCGATGGAGACGAGCGGATAGGCGTCGACGAGGCCGGCGTAGTAGTCGATCATCTCGTCGGCCGACTTGGCCGCCCCTTCGAACTCGTAGGAGCCGTCCTTGTGGAACTCCGACGCGGCGACGTCGAGAGCCAGTGCGACGTCCTTGCCCGGCACGTATCCGGCGGCGGTGATCGCCTCGACGATGATGTCGAGAGCCGCGCGGTTGGAGTCGAGGTTCGGCGCGAAGCCTCCCTCGTCGCCGAGGCCGGTGGCCAGGCCGCGGTCGTGCAGCACCTTCTTGAGCGAGTGGTAGACCTCGGTCCCCCAGCGCAGCGCCTCCCGGAAGGTCGGCGCTCCGATCGGGGCGACCATGAACTCCTGGATGTCGACGTTGGTGTCGGCGTGCGAGCCACCGTTGAGGATGTTCATCATCGGCACGGGAAGGACGTGTGCGTTCGGGCCGCCGACGTAGCGGAAGAGCGGGAGACCAGCCGACTCGGCCGCGGCGTGGGCAACGGCGAGGGACACGCCGAGGATCGCGTTGGCGCCGAGGTTCTCCTTGTTGGCGGTGCCGTCGAGAGCCTTCATCTCCGCGTCGACGAGCCGCTGCTCGCTTGCATCGAAGCCGACGAGGCCGGGGTTGATCTGCTCGATGACGGCGTCCACGGCCTGCTCGACCCCCTTGCCGAGGTAGCGCCCCTTGTCGCCGTCGCGGCGCTCGGAGGCCTCGAAGGCCCCGGTCGAGGCGCCGGACGGCACGGCCGCCCGGGCGAATGTCCCGTCGTCGAGGCGAATCTCGACCTCGACGGTCGGGTTGCCGCGCGAGTCGAGGATCTCGCGGGCGCCTATCTCCTCAATGGTGGCCACTGTTGCTCCTGTGGTCGGTCGAACCGGTCTGGCGCGTACGTCCCGAGCGTAGCCCGTTGCCCTGCACCGCTCGATGAGCGACCCGGCAGTCCATTTCGCGGTTCTGCCGCGCGTCGTCACACGGTCGGGTCATACTCTTAGTGTCGTCGCGGGGGACGTGCGTCCAGACAGGGCAGGCGCATAGCGCCAGGGGTGGGGAGATTTCTGGAACATGGTCCAGTCCGTACACGAGACTGACTTGCGGATGCTCGCTGTTGCCGCGAGACCGGTCGTGCAGCCGCGCACCGAGCGAACCAAGAGCATCCGGCTCTTCCAGCTGGCCATCGCGGGCGGCGACCTCGCCATCATCGTCGTGGCCACCACCCTCGCCGCCATCGGCAGGTACCGACTCGACATCTTCCGCGAGTCCGCCGATGTGAGTGAGGTGGCCCAATCGGTCGGTCCCTGGGTCGTGCTCGGCTGGATGCTCGTCAACCTCGCCGTCGGCACGTACCGGTCCGGACACCTGGGTGTCGGGACGACCGAGTACGCCAAGGTCCTCGTGGCGGCCGCCTTCACGGGCGGGGCGATCGGCATCATCAGCTACCTCACGAAGTTCAACCTCTCGCGCGGATTCTTCGTGCTCCTCTTCGTCGTCGGCGTCCCGCTGCTGCTGCTGTGGCGGTGGACGGCTCGCCGAATCGTCCATCGCCTCCACCTGCGCGGCTACCTCGTGACGAAAGTGCTCATCGCAGGGTCGGCACAGCATGTCGACGAGGTCGCGGCGGTTCTCGACCGCGAGTCGTGGCTGGGCTACCGGATCATCGGCGCCCTGCTGCCACCCTCCGACGTGCTCGGGGCGACCCCGCGAGGAGTGCCGGTGGTGGGCCTCAGCACCGAGACCGCACTGGCGACACGCGAGAACGCCGCCGACCTCGTCGTCTTCACCGAGGGCGCCCTGAAGTCGTCGACGGACTTCCGGCGGATCGCCTGGGACCTCGAGGGCCATCACGTGCAGATGGCCGTCGTGCCGAGCCTCAGCGACATCTCGTCCGGCCGCGTGATGATGCGTCCCGTCGGGGGTCTTCCCCTCGTCCATATCGAGCCACCGCAGAGTCTCGGGGCCAGCCGCGGTCTGAAGCGCGCCTTCGACGCGATCGGTGCGGCCCTGGGCCTCGTCATTCTCGGACCGTTCATGCTGGCCGTGGCGGTTGCCATCAGACTGCAGGACGGTGGCCCAATCCTGTTCCGGCAGATCAGGGTCGGCAGAGACGGCCAGCTGTTCGAGTGCCTCAAGTTCCGCAGCATGGTGGTTGACGCCGAGGCGCGTCTGTCTGCCGTCACGCACCTGAACCAGAACGCCGACGGCGTGCTCTTCAAGGCCCAGCAGGATCCGCGGATCACTCGCGTCGGCCGCTTCATCCGCCGGTACTCGATCGACGAACTGCCCCAGCTGATCAACGTGATCGGCGGCGACATGAGCCTGGTCGGGCCTCGACCGGCCCTGCCCGCTGAGGTCAGGCGTTACTCAGCCGACGTCCAGCGCCGTCTGCACGTCCGCCCCGGCATGACCGGCCTGTGGCAGGTGTCCGGGCGGAGTGACCTCTCGTGGGACGACACGGTGCGCCTGGACCTCTACTACGTCGACAACTGGTCGATCGTCCAGGACCTGTCCATCGTCATGAAGACGGTGCGGGCCGTGTTCAGCTCAGCGGGCGCGTACTGAGTGGTGGCCGCCCGGCAAGCCCAGCGGCATACGGCATCAAAAGAATTCGGCGTATGCCGCTGAGCTCGCCTCGTGCGCAAGCTCAGTCGCGTCTCGCTTGGCTCTCGCTCGCCTCGGCGAGCCGGCGCAGCGTCTCGCGGAGGGCCGCCTCGGCGTCCACGCCTGAGGCCTTGGCCCGCCGCACGAGCGCCAGCAGCTCCGCGCCGAGGCCGCCGGCTGACTCGGCGAGGTCGAGCAGGTCCGCGCGGCCGTTCCGCTCGAGCCGGCTGACGTACTTCTCTGCGCGGGCGAGGGCGGGAAGGCTGACGGGCACCCCCTCGAGGGGATGGTTGCGGTGCTCCTTCTCGGCCGCCTTGATCGTCTCCCAGTTGGCCTCGACGGCGTCGGGCGTCTGCGCATCGACGTCGGCGAAGACGTGGGGGTGCCGACGGACGAGCTTCTCGACAAGGCCGCCTGCGACGTCGTCGATGTCGAACGGTGCGCTCGGGTGCTCCTCAGCAACGCGGGACTGGAAGGCGATCTGCAGGAGCAGGTCACCCAGCTCCTCGCGCATGTGGTCGGGGTCGCCGGACTCGAGGGCCTCGATCGCCTCGTGGGCTTCCTCGAGCAGGTAGGGGACGAGGCTCTCGTGGGTCTGCTGGGCATCCCACGGGCAGCCGCCCGGGGACCGCAGCCGGTCCATGACCGCGACCACGTCGAGCAGGCGTGCCCCCGGCAGGTCGAAAGAGCCGACGAGGACCTCGACGTCCGGGGGCTCGGGCAGCCTGCTGACCTCGGTGGCGATCGCCTCGTTGAGACCAGGGTCCCCATCGGCGGAGCCGATCCACACGGCCGGGCCGGCGGCTGCGGCGTTGACGAGGGCACGAGCGAGCGAGGGCACGTCCGATCGGTCGCGGGTCACGACCTCGACGCCCGCCTCGGCAATCGACTCGGCCTGTGGCTCGTCCGGTGCCGCCCACACCTGCCGGGCGCCGGACAAGGCGGCCCACGCATCACGAGTGAGCACGCCCGGGGCAACCCGGGGCGTCGACAGGAGAAGGACGATGCGCCGTTCGTCGCGGACGATCTCCTCCGTCGCTTCACTCACCGCCCGGTGCGAGGATCCAGTTGGGCCGCTGCTGGCCAATGGTGAAGAAGACCGGAGGCTGCTCGGAGCGGACCAGCTCGCCGAACCGTGGGTTCACGCTGATCTTGGCCTTGTCGAGGCTCTCGCGGTAGCGTGCGACGTCCTGGGTGGTCATCTGACCCGACTGGAGCAGGGCGACGGTGTTGATGAACTCCTTCGTCGTGTCGGTCGCATCCGGAATCGCGGCAATGGCGCTCGCAGCGGTCGCGTCCGGCTGCCAGCCGCCTGACTGGCTGAGGGCTTCGTGGAGCAGGGGCGAGGCAACGAGGGCCGTGACGACGATGTTCTCCGGGAAGTTGAACTTGGCCTCCTGCAGCTGCCGCGCGGTCTCCTCGACCTGGTCCTCGTGGATCACCTCGCCGTTCACGACGGCGGCGCCCTGCTGCCTCGTCTCGAAGCCACAGCCCGCGAGCACGGTGACGGCACTGAGCACCACGAGGGCGGCCGCTGCGACGCGCTTCGATGAACGGGCGCGGACTGACGTTGCCTTCACTGAACTCCTCCTCTGGCGGACCCGGGTGACATCTTACGGTGCGCTCGAGGCGGCCGAGGCCACCCCGGCTGCAGCGGCGATGTCATCGAGCAGCACTGCGGTGATGAGCTGCCGCGCCCACGCGACGACCTCGAGGTCGCGCAGCGGCTTGCCCCCCACCCGGGCCGTCGTCGGCACCGGGACGAGGATCGTGCCGAGCGCCTCCTTGACGATCGTCCCGGGGTAGAGCCGCATGAGGCGCAGCTGCTGGCTCTCGCGGAGGTCCTTGACGGGGCCGAAGCGGACGTACTTGCCCTGGACCCCGATGTCGCCGATCCGGGCCCTGCGCGCGACGACCCGCAGGCGGGCCACCTCGAGGAGGTTGTCGACCGGCTGGGGCGGCGGGCCGTAGCGGTCGCGCAGCTCGGCCCCGATCTCGTCGACCGCCTCCTGGCTCTCCACGGTCGCGAGCTTCTTGTACGCCTCGAGGCGCAGCCGCTCCCCCGGCACGTAGTCGTGCGGCAGATGGGCGTCGACGGGCAGCTCGATCTTGATCTCGGCGGGCGCCTCGTCGGCGTCGCCCCGGAAGTCGGCGACGGCCTCGCCGATGAGCCGCACATAGAGGTCGAAGCCGACGCCGGCGATGTGCCCGGACTGCTCACCGCCGAGCAGGTTGCCGGCGCCGCGGATCTCGAGGTCCTTCATCGCGACCTGCATCCCGGCACCCAGGTCGGTGTGGCTCGCGATGGTGCGCAGCCGGTCGTGCGCCGTCTCCGTCAGCGGCTTCTCCGGGGGGTACAGGAAGTAGGCATAGGCCCGCTCGCGCCCGCGCCCGACTCGGCCCCGGAGCTGGTGCAGCTGCGAAAGACCGAGCATGTCGGCACGCTCGACGATGAGGGTGTTGGCGTTCGAGATGTCGAGACCGGTCTCGACGATGGTCGTGCAGACGAGGACATCGAAGCGCTTCTGCCAGAAGTCCTCGACGACCTGCTCGAGGCGGTGCTCGCCCATCTTGCCGTGGGCCGTCGCGATCCGCGCCTCGGGGACGAGCTCGCGCAGGCGGGAGGCCGCCTTCTCGATGCTGCTGACCTTGTTGTGGATGAAGAAGACCTGGCCCTCCCGGAGCAGCTCTCTGCGGATGGCCGCGGTGATCTGCTTCTCGTCATAGGCACCGACGAAGGTGAGGATGGGATGGCGCTCCTCCGGCGGCGTTGCCAGAGTGGACATCTCGCGGATCCCGGTGACGGCCATCTCGAGCGTACGCGGGATCGGCGTGGCGGACATCGACAGCACGTCGACCGCAGTCCGCATCGTCTTGAGCAGCTCCTTGTGCTCGACACCGAAGCGCTGCTCCTCGTCGACGACAACGAGGCCGAGGTCCTTGAAGCGGATGTCCTTGCCGAGGAGCCGGTGGGTGCCGATGACGATGTCGACCGTCCCGTCCGCCAGGCCGTCGACGACCTCCTTGGCCTCCTTGTCCGACTGGAACCGGGAGAGCGCCTTGACCTTGACGGGGAACTGGGCGTATCGCTCCGAGAACGTCTGGAAGTGCTGGCTGACGAGGAGCGTCGTCGGCACGAGGATGCCGACCTGCTTGCCGTCCTGGATCGCCTTGAAGGCCGCGCGAACGGCGATCTCCGTCTTGCCGTAGCCGACGTCACCGGAGATGAGCCGGTCCATCGGAACCTGCTTCTCCATGTCGGCCTTGACCTCGTCGATGCTCGAGAGCTGGTCCGGCGTCTCGACGTAGGCGAAGGCCTCCTCGAGCTCGCGCTGCCACGGCGTGTCGGCGCCGAAGGCGTGCCCCTTGGTCGCCTGACGGGCGCTGTAGAGCCGGATGAGGTCGGCGGCAATCTGCTTGACGTATCGTTTCGCTCGCGACTTCGTCTTGGTCCAGTCGGAGCCGCCCATCTTGTTGAGCGTCGGCTCCTCGCCACCGACGTACTTGGTCACCTGGTCGAGCTGGTCGGTCGGGACGTAGAGGCGGTCACCCGGTTGGCCCCGCTTGCTGGCGGCGTACTCGATGACGAGGTACTCGCGGGTGGCGCCCTGGACCGTGCGCTGCATCATCTCGACGAAGCGTCCGACCCCGTGCTGCTCGTGGACGACGAAGTCGCCGGGACGCAGCTGGAGCGGGTCGACCTGGTTGCGGCGTCTGGAGGGCATGCGACGCATGTCCTTGGTGGACGGGCCGGTACCGGCCTGGCCGGTCAGGTCGGTATCGGTCAGCAGCTCGAAGCGCTCGGGCTCGTGGACGAAGCCGCGGCCGAGGGAACCGGTGGTCACGCTGACCGTCCCGGGGGTCAGTGAGTCGGTGAGCGGTTCGACGCGGACCTCGTGCTCGCGCAGCACCTCCTCGATGCGCTTGGCAAGACCCGGCCCCTCCGTCACGACGGCGACGCGCCAGCCAGCCGCCGTGCGGTCACGGAGATGCTCGACCGCGCGCTCGGTGTCCCCGCGGAACGCCTCCGGCTCGCTCGTCGCGACGGTGAGCCGGGCATCGACGTCGTCGTCCTCGATGACGAGGTCGGTGTCGGCGGCGAAAGGGGTCAGGGTCCACCAGGGCCGGCCGGAGGCGGCGGCGTGGGCGCGGAGCTGGGCGATGGTCCAGTAGGAGGCCGTTCCCAGGACCGATTCGAGGTCGACGGGCACCTGGTTGCCGGCGGCCGCGTTGGACCAGCTCGCCTCGAGGAACTCCTGGCTCGTCGCGACGAGGTCGTGGGCGCGGGTCCGAATGCGCTCGGGGTCGCTGAGCAGCACGATCGATTCCTTCGGCAGGACGTCGAGCAACGGCTCCATGCCATCGACGAGCGCTGGGGCCAGGGACTCCATGCCCTCGACTGCGATGCCCTCGGAGACCTTGGTGAGCATCTCGGAGACGCCGGGCAGCTGCTGGGCGAGCTCGCGGGCGCGGCCGCGGACGTCCTCGGTGAGCAGCACCTCCCGACAGGGGGGCGCCCACAGCCCGTGTGCGGCGACCTCGAGGCTGCGCTGGTCGGCCACCTTGAACCAGCGGATCTCCTCGACCGTGTCCCCCCAGAACTCGACTCTGACCGGATGCTCCTCGGTCGGTGGGAAGACGTCGAGGATGCCGCCTCGGACGGCGAACTCACCCCGGCGCTCGACGAGGTCGGTCCTCGTGTAGGCAGCGGCCGACAAGGCGTCGACGACTTCCTCGAGCGGGTGCTCGTCGCCCGCGCGGAGGCTGACCGGCTCGAGGTCGCCGAGCCCTTTCGTGAGCGGCTGGAGCGCCGCGCGGACAGGCGCGATGACCACCGAGAGCGGGCCGTAGACCGAGTCGTCGGGGTCCGGATGGACGATGCGGCGAAGCACGGCGAGACGTCGGCCGACCGTGTCGCTGCGGGGGGACAGTCGCTCATGGGGCAGCGTCTCCCAGCTGGGGAAGACGACAACCTCCTCGGTCGGGAGCAGGCCGCCGAGGGCGGCCTGCAGGTCCTCCGCCTCCCGGGTGGTCGCCGTGATGACGAGGAGCGGCGTCGACGGGCGTGAGGCACGGGCGATGGCGGCGATGAGGAACGGGTTGGCGCCGTCGCTCGACGAGATGTCGACGAGCCGGCTGCGCCCGGCCTCGGCAAGGACGCGACGGACGTCCGGGGCCTGCGTCCAGGCCTCGAAGACGGCGGTGAGACTCATGGGTGGACCGCTCCCTGGGCAACGCTGAAATGCCCCACGCCGGCCGACGTGGGGGGCCCTCCAGAGTAACCACCGTCTGGGGCAGCTCCCGCTCCCGGGGCCGTTGCACCGGCCCGCACTCCCACACGAACCGGTCGTTTGGCGAAAGCGCCACGTTGCTCGGGTGGCTGTAGAAGCATGGG
>NZ_JBEDUL010000014.1:0-15642 GCF_040414665.1 Intrasporangium sp. | reverse complement strand
CTGGCCTGCTCCGGTGCCGGGATGCTCCTGCTCCTCGGGCTCGGCGGCTTCTCGGCGGTCTCGCCCCTGGGGATCGGACTCGCCCTCACCGCAGCGGTGACCTATGCGGTCTACACCATCGTCGCCTCGTCACTGCCCGTCGACGCCGACGTGTCCCTGCTCATGGCGATCGTGGCCACGTCGGCGCTCGCCTCGGTCACGATCTTCACTGTGGCGTCCGGGCAGCCGCTCGCGCTGGAGCCCGACCCCGTGGTGCTCGGCTGGGTCGTCACCTACGTCGTCGTCGGGACGGTCCTCGCGATGCTGCTCCACCAGCGTGGCATCACCCGCGTCGGGGCCGGGACCGGCGGCATCCTCTCGAGCATCGAGCCGCTCGTCGCGGCAGGAGCCGTGGCCCTTGTCTATGGGGAGACGATGTCACCGGTTCAGGTGGCCGGTGGCCTGGTCATCCTCGCTGGCGTCGTCGTGGTCCAGCTGCCGCAGCGCCAGCGGGCGACCCGAGGACGAGGCAACGAGCATCGGGACGCGTCCAAGCGTGACCCTCAGTTCGCAGGCTCCGGGCTGGCGGCGGCTCCCGCCTCAGGCAGGTCGTAGCTCGTCCTCGTCGCGTCCGCTATGACCTCTTCGGGACGCGGTGGCACTGTCTGGTCGTACTCGAGGATCTCGAGCTCATGGTCAGGCTGAACGCTCATGGCTGCCTCCTGCCCCCGAGTCTAGGTCGACAGCGCTCCCACCGCTCAGCCTTGGCGAGCCGACGGACTACCGCGACCTCTCCGCTGCGGCCACGCCTGAGCACGCAGACAGCGCCCCGAGCCTCTCCGTGGTAGTCCGTCGGCCCGGGCCGGTGCGGCTTGACGTCAGAAACCGAGCCGCTGCAGCTGTTTCGGGTCGCGCTGCCAGTCCTTGGCCACCTTGACGTGGAGGTCGAGGAACACCCTCTGGCCGAGCAGCGCCTCGATGGCCTTGCGAGAGTTCGTGCCCACCTCGCGCAGGCGTGAGCCGCCGCGGCCGATGACGATCGCCTTCTGGCTCGGCCGCTCGACGAAGACGTTGACGCGCACGTCGAGCAGCGGGTTGTCCTCCGGACGCCCTTCGCGCTGGACCATCTCCTCGACGACGACAGCGAGCGAGTGCGGCAGCTCGTCGCGCACGCCCTCGAGGGCTGCCTCGCGGACGAGCTCGGCGATCATGACGGCCTCCGGCTCGTCGGTGAGGACCCCGTCGGGGTAGAGCTGCGGCGACTCCGGGAGGTAGGACGACAGGACGTTGCGCACCTCCTCGACCTGCTCGCCAGACACGGCCGAGCACGGGATGATCGCGTCCCAGTCCCCGAGCCGGTCGATGGCGATGAGGTGCTCGGCGAGACGGTCCCGGTCGACGGTGTCGCTCTTGGTGGCAATGGCGACGACCGGGCGGCGGCGGCGAATGCGGCGCAGCTCCGCCAGCTCGTTGGCGATGAACGTGTCCCCGGGGCCGATCCGCTGGTCCGCCGGCAGGCAGAAGCCGATGACGTCGACCTCGAGGAGCGTCTCGCGGACGAGGTCGTTGAGGCGTTCGCCGAGCAGGGTGCGCGGCTTGTGCAGGCCGGGGGTGTCCACGAGGATCAGCTGTGCCGTCTGCGTCGTCGCGACGCCCCTGATCGTGTGCCGGGTCGTCTGCGGCTTCGAGCTCGTGATGGCGACCTTCTGTCCGACGAGGGCGTTGGTCAGGGTCGACTTGCCGGCATTGGGCCGACCGATGAGGCAGGCGAACCCAGCCCGGTACCCCTCCTGAGAGTTGGGAGCCGAGCCACCTCCGCTCGTCCGTCTCACGTCAGGATCGTGAGTGCCCATGGGCATCCTCCGTCTCGGGCGCCAGGGCGGCCTCGGCCTCCTCCGGTGTGGCGCGGTGCACGATGACCGACGCCACCCGGTGACGGCGGCCGGCCATCCGCTCGGCAGTCAGGGTGAGGCCCGACACGGTGCCGGAGGAGCCGACAATGGGGACCCTGCCAATGACCTTGGTGAGCAAGCCGCCGACCGTGTCGACGTCCTCCTCGTCGATCGTGACGTCGAAGATCTCAGCGAGGTCGTCGATGTCCAGCGACGCGGGCACGCGCAGGCTCCCGTTCTCGAGGGCCTCCACGCCCGGCGACTCGCGATCGTGCTCGTCCGCGATCTCGCCGACGATCTCCTCGATGATGTCCTCGATCGTCACGAGGCCGGCGGTGCCGCCGTACTCGTCGACGACGATGGCGAAGTGGTTCTGCTCGTGCTGCATCTCCCGCAGCAGGTCGTCGACGGGCTTGCTCTCGGGGATGAAGTGCATCGGCCGCATCACGACGGTCACCGGCTGGCGAGCGTCCTCGGGGGCCGCGTTGAGCCGACGGGCGACGTCCTTGAAGTAGAGCAGGCCGAGAATGTCGTCCGTGTCCTCGCCGACGACAGGGATGCGGGAGAAACCGGACCGCAGGAAGAGAGACATGGCGCTGCGCAATGCCTTGTCGTGCTCGATGACGACCATGTCGGTGCGCGGGACCATGACGGCACGCGCCACCGTGTCACCGAGCTCGAAGACGGAGTGGATCATCTCGCGCTCCTCGGCCTCGATGACCTCGGTCTCGCCGGCCCGGTCGAGCAGGTCGCGCAGCTCCGACTCGGTCTGGAAGGGGCCGTCGCGATAGCCCTTGCCGGGCGTGACGGCGTTGCCGAGGACGACGAGCAGCCTTGCCAGCGGGCCGAGCACCCGGTGCAGGCCCACCGCGAACGGGGCGCTCCACAGGGCGACGGCCTCGAAGTTCTGCCGCCCCAGGGTGCGCGGCGAGACCCCGACGATGACGAACGAGACGACCGCCATGATCGCGATGCTGAGGAACAGCGCCTTGACGAGCGAGTCCGCTGCCTCGGCCACGGCGAGGGTGACGAGGACCGCCGTGGTCGCCTCCGCGACGACTCGGACGAACGCAATGACGGAGATGTAGGGCGGCGACTCGGCGACGACCGTCCGCAGGGACTTCGCGCCGGAACGTCCCTCGTCGTAGAGCTCCTGGGCGCGCACGCGCGACATCCGGAAGATCGCTGCCTCGGCGGCCGAAAGGAGGAAGGCGACGACGATGCTGATGAGGGCCGGGATGACCAGTTGCAGGAACATGGGCTCGGCCCTCAGTCGACCGGTCTGTTACGGGTGGCGAGATAGGTCAGCAGCAGCTGCCGCTGGAGCTCGAACATCTCGCGCTCCTCCTCCGGCTCGGCGTGGTCGTAGCCGAGCAGGTGCAGGATCCCGTGCGTCGTCAGCAGGAGCATCTCCTCGATCGGCGCGTGCCCGGCCTCGCCTGCCTGACGCGCGGCCACCGACGGGCAGAGCACGATGTCGCCGAGGGTGCCCTCCTCCGGCTCCTGGCCCTCCTTGCCCGGTCGCAGCTCGTCCATCGGGAAGCTCATGACGTCGGTCGGCCCGGGCAGGTCCATCCACTGCTCGTGGAGCACCGCCATGGCCGGCTCGTCGACGAGCTTGATGCAGAGATCGGCCTGCGGGTGCACGCGCATCTGCTCCATGACGTACCGGGCGCAGCCCAGCAGCTCGAGCTCGTCGACCGCTTCGTCGGTCTCGTTGAGGACGTCGATGCTCATGCTTGGTCTTCCTGCGCGGCGGGCGCTTCCACGACAGACGATGCCGTATGCCGCTGAGCCGGCTGACGCTTGCGAGCGCGGTCCGCGCCCGCCTCCTTCGTCGAACGGGTGGCGCGGCGCCGCTCGCGGGCGTCCTCCCGGTCGTAGGCGTCGACGATGGCACTGACGAGCCGGTGCCGGACGACGTCGCTGGAGGTCAGCTCGGCGAAGTGGATGTCCTCGATGTCGGTGAGGATGTCGCGGACCACCCGGAGCCCGGACCGCGTGCCTCCCGGCAGGTCGACCTGGGTGATGTCGCCGGTGACGACCATCTTGGACCCGAAGCCCAGCCGCGTCAGGAACATCTTCATCTGCTCCATCGACGTGTTCTGGGCCTCGTCGAGGATGATGAATGCAGAATTCAACGTTCTGCCACGCATATAGGCCAGCGGGGCGACCTCGATCGTCCCGGACGCCATGAGTTTCGGGATCGTCTCCGGCGCGAGCATGTCGTGGAGCGCGTCGTAGAGGGGGCGGAGGTAGGGGTCGATCTTCTCGTTGAGCGTGCCCGGCAGGAAGCCGAGCCGCTCGCCGGCCTCGACCGCGGGCCTGGTGAGGATGATGCGGTCGACCTGGTTCGCCTGCAGGGCCGCCACCGCCTTGGCCATGGCCAGGTAGGTCTTGCCGGTGCCGGCGGGACCGATGCCGAAGACGATCGTGTGCTTGTCGATGGCGTCGACGTAGCGCTTCTGGTTCAACGTCTTCGGCCGGACGGTGCGGCCGCGGTGGCTGATGATGTTCATCGTCAGGACATCGGCCGGCCGCTCTGCCGTCTGGTCGCGGAGCATCGAGATCGAGCGCTCGACGGCGTCGCGGTTAAGCGGCTGGCCGGCGTCCACGATGACGAGGAGCTCGTCGAGGAGCCGGTCGATGATCTCGAGCTCGCCTGACGGGCCCTGGAAGGTCATCTCGTTGCCGCGGACGTGGGTGTCGACCAGCGGGAACTGACGTTCCATGGTGCGCAGCAGCTCGTCGCGCGGACCGAGCAGGGACACCATCTCGATCGGCGGCGGCATCTCCCTGGTCAGCCGGTGGGGCTCCCGGGGATCCGCCGTGATGGGAAGGTCGGTATCGAACGGATCATCGGCGTCAGTCATCGTGGGTCCGAGTCTACGTGGGCGAACCCGACGACCTCACCACGAAATCAGCGAGGTCGCGGCTCTGCTGGACCCGCGACGGCTCGTGGACGTACATCATGTGGCCGGCCTCGTAGTAGGCATGCTCGATGTTGGCCCGGAGGGACTGCGGCAGCCGGAGCTTGGCGAAGACGTCCTCGGCAGCGAAGTGGGGCGTCGCGCCGTCGTAGTAGCCGTAGGAGACGTGGACCCGCAGATGCGGGTTCTGGCGCATCGCACGCTCCAGACGGTCCGAGACGTCCACAGGCCGACCCTCGAAGTCCTTGAACGACCACGGCATGACCCGCGAGGTGATCTGCTCGTAGTGCAGGTCGGAGGTATAGCCGAGGTCCTCTCGGACGTAGTGGTTCCACGCCGCGGCGTACGGGCCCATGATCGCGTCGTGGGAGGGGTCGGCGTCCATGTTCTCGGCGATGGCGCTGGCGGCCGGTCCGGTGAACCGGGCGTCGAGCCGCCCCACGGACAGCCGCTCGTCACGGAGCAGCTCGGTGAAGTACCGCCAGTGCTCGATCCGCAGGTCGCACCGGTCGATGTAGTCCTCCGACAGGCCGGAGAGGCGGGCCAACGTGGAGACGGCCGTGGCACGGTCTTCGGGACTCAGCCGGGCACCTTGGGACAGGGCCCACGGAAGGTCGCGAGCGGCATACGCCTCCGCTTCTTGGAGGACCGAGCGCAAGGAGCGCCGCCCGTGCTTGCCGTGGTAGTGCGCGATGGCGGCGTACGTCGGCAGGTAGAGCGCGTGCGCGCGGTCGTTGCGCTGCTTCTCGAAGTCGATCGACGACAGGTCGAGAACGCTGCTGATGAGGATCAGCCCGTTGAGGTACATCCCGTAGCGATCCTGCAGGTGAGCGGCGAGGGCGGCTCCGCGAAGCGTGCCGTAGGACTCCCCCGCGACGAATTTCGGCGACATCCAGCGCTTGTTGCGGGACGTCCAGAGCCGGATGAGCTCGCCGACGTGCTCGATGTCGCGTTGGTAGCCGTGGTACTCGCCCGGCTTGCCGCCCTCGACGGCCCGGGACCAGCCGGTCGACATCGGGTCGATGAAGACGAGGTCCGCGACCGTGAGGAGGGACTCGGGGTTGTCTGCGAGCCCGTAGGGCGGCGGCTCGAGCTGGCCGACGTCACCCATGACCACGCGGCGCGGTCCGAGCAGGCCCAGGTGGAGCCAGACGCTCGAGCTGCCTGGACCGCCGTTGAAGGCGAAGACCACCGGTCGGGTGCGAGGGTCCGCGCCATCGAGGGTGTAGGTGGTCATCGAGATCTCGGCGCGCGCCTTGTTGCCCCTGAAGGTGCCGTCCTTGTGCTCCTCCTCGCGCAGCACGACCCGCCCGGCCGTCGCGGTGTAGGCCAGCCTGCGCCGGCCGACGCGGAGCTGGTGATGGGTTGTGACCAGGTCGTCCTTCGGCTCGGGCGGCTCAGGCGCCTTGCCGTCGGGTTCGTTGCCCGTCGCGACCTTGGGGCTCGTGTCGGTGGCCTGGCCCTCGGGCCGGTCGGGGCTCTCGTCGCCGAGCGGCTTGCCCGCCGGGTTCTCGTCCGGCATCAGCGCTCCGTGAAGGTCTTGCCGCCCAGGACGTGGGCGTGGGCGTGGAAGATCGTCTGGCCGGCGTCGGTGCCGGTGTTGAACACGAGCCGGTGGTGCTCGGCGACGCCCTCCTTGGCGGCGACCTCGGCGACGAGCTCGAACAGCGCCTCGAGGTCCGCTGGGGAGGCGGCCGCCAGCGCCCCGATGGTCGGCTCATGGCGTCTCGGCACGACGAGCACGTGCACGGGAGCAGCCGGGTTGATGTCGCGGAAGGCGACGGCCCGCTCGCTCTCGGCAACCCGGTCGGAGGGGATCTCGCCGGCGATGATCTTGCAGAAGAGGCAGTTGTCCTGCCCTGGGTTGGCGGTCATGGTCGCCACCCTAAGGATGTCAACCGAACCACGCACCTAGGCGTCCCCTCATCGTGAGAACGTGGGGCATGGCTGCGACTTGGCACGATGCCGAGGATCGCGCGTCGTCGGGGGGTGACCAGCGCTCTCCCCGAGCGGGCGCGTCCCCGTCCGACCTTCCTGACGATCCCGACCGGGCGATCACGGAGCTCTACGCCGCGCACTGGCACCGGCTCGTGCGGCTGGCGTGGTTGCTCCTCCATGACCAGGGTGCCGCCGAGGACGCGGTGCAGGACGCCTTCGTGGCGACGCATCGCAACTGGCGCTCCATCCGCCAGACCGGCGGCGCCGTGGGCTACCTCCAGACCGCCGTTGTCAACACCTGCCGCTCGGTACAACGCCACCAGGTCGTCGTCGACCGGCACCAGTCCCGGGAGGCCGGCGCTGCGGAGCTTCCGGGCCGGCGGAGCGCCGACAGCGCCGAGACGCAGGTGCTCCACGCGGCCGAGCGCGGCGCGATGATCGAAGCGCTGCGCGGCCTCCCCGCCCGTCAGCGAGAGGTCCTCGTGCTCCGTTACTACGCCGACCTGTCCGAGGCACAGATCGCGGAAGCGCTCGGGATCGCTCCGGGCTCGGTCAAGGCCCACGCCCACCGGGGTCTCAGCTCGCTCCGGCAGGGCATGCCCCGGCGTGACCCTCAGCAGCCCGTCAATCCAGAGGTGGAGCAGTCATGAACCCCGACGACAGCCGTCGACGGACCGACCCCGGTGAAGAGCATGATGGTGGGGTTGCGTTGAGCGGTTCGGAGCTGCGGAACGTCGAGACAGGACTGCGCGAGGCGCTGGTCGCCGACGCGCGGTCCATCCAGCCCGGAGAGCGCCTCGACGCGATCCTCTCCGCCGCCCACGAGGCGGGCCCGGCGGGAGGCCAGCGCCCGTCCCCACAGCAGCGCTGGTCCATTCTCGCGGCGGCGGCTGCGGTGGCGCTCGTGGCCGGGGGGACCCTCTGGCTCGCCGGGCGTGCAGGCACCCCTCCGCCGGCTCCGTCGCAGCCGACGACGCAGACGACCGCCACATCCCCTCGGCCAACCCCGACATCGCCAGTCCCCTCATCGCCGAACGCCTCGGTCCCCCCGATCGTCCCGCCGTCGACGAGCGCCCCGACGACGGGCCCGCCCGGACAGGGATCGATCGACGGCACACCGGTGTACTGGATCGGAGACACGGGCGGGGCGCCGCGGTTGTTCCGAGAGTTCCGCACGGTGCCGGACACCGGCGGCTCGGTCGACTCCGCGGTGACGGCCATGACGGCGATGGAGCCGCTCGACCCTGACTACTTCTCGCCCTGGCGGCCCGCTTCCCGCGTGGACGTCACGCGCCGGGGTGACGCGCTCACCGTGGACCTCTCGGCCGATGCCATCTCGGGGCAGGACGTCGGCAGCGAAGTCGCCGCGCGGGCGGTCCAACAGCTCGTCTACACGGCGACCGCTGCGGCTCAGGTTGCCGGGATTCCCGCCCGGACCGTGACGATCCTCATCGACGGGAAACCGGCCGACGCCTGGGGAGTCGTGCGACTCGGCGAGCCGATGGCGCGGGCACCACAGGCAGAGGTGCAGTCGCATGTCTGGGTGCTCGCCCCGACGGAGGGGCAGGAGCTGCCGGCCGGACCGGTTCGGTTCAGCGGGTTCGGTACGTCGTTCGAGGCGAACTTCCTGTGGCAGGTCACGCGGCACGACGGCAGCGTGGTGGCGCAGGGCAACGCCACGGGCGGGACCGGCACCGGCGGCTTCGGACAGTTCGCGTTCGAGCGGAGGCTGCCCGCCGGTGAGTACGTCATCACCATGTCGACGGAGGACCCGTCCGGTGGCGCTGAGGGTGGCGGGCCCCACGTCGACACGAAGTCCTTCACCGTCGGCTGACTGCCCCATTGCAGTGATCGAGTGTGCAACTTCTGCCGACCCTGCCAACGGTGACACAGGCTGGTAGCGCAGAAGTTGCACACTCGATCGTCTCGCCCATGGGCTAACGCCAGCGCGACCTGGCGTTGAGCACCGCCAGCGCGGCCGGCCCAGCGGACGAGGAGCGCAGGATCGTCGGACCGAGCCGCACGGCCCGTGCACCCGCTCCCTGAAGAGCCGCCAGCTCGCGGTCCGAGATCCCGCCCTCCGGCCCGACGACGACGAGCACATCGCCCGACTCCGGCACCTCGACCCCGGCGAGCGGCTCGCTGGCGTTCTCATGGAGAAGGAGGGTCAGCGCAGACGTGCCAACCCGGCCGACCAGCGAAGGGAGGTCGACCGGGGAGGAGGTGAGCGGCATACGGGCTCGTCGGGACTGCTTGGACGCCCGGGTCACCACGGAGGCCCACTTCGCCAGGGACTTGGCGGCGCGGTCGCCTCGCCACACGACGATCGAGCGCTCGGCTGCCCACGGCACTACCTCGTCGATGCCGAGCTCGGTCGCCGCCTCGATCGCCTGTTCGTCGCGATCGCCCTTGGCTAGGGCCTGGACGAGAACGAACCGCACGGCTGGCTCCGGCTCGTCGACGACGTCGAGGACCTTGCCCTGCACCGAGGTCCTGTCGACCTGCTCCGCCTCGGCGAGGACCCGACGACCGACCCCGTCGGCGACAAAGTAGCGCTCCCCCACCCGGACCCGGACGACCGTCGCCGCGTGCCGCCCCTCGTCACCGTCGAGGACGATGGTCGCACCGGCCGTGGCCCCAGCGAGCCTGGCCCGGTCGCCGAGGAACAGCTGATGGGTCACGCGACCCTCACTTCTCCTTGAAGGCGTCCCGGATCTTGCCGAACAGTCCCTTGTTGGGCGTCAGCCGGCCCTCGGGCCGCTCCTCGCCGCGCATGGCGGCGAACTGCCGGAGCAGGTCCTCCTGCTCCTCCGTGAGCCTGGTCGGCGTCACGACGGTCGTGTGGACGAGCAGGTCGCCACGTCCGCCGTGGCGCAGGTGCGTGACCCCGAGGCTGCGGAGCGTGTTGACGTCACCGCTCTGGGTGCCGGGCTTGATCTCGAGGTCCTGCATCCCGTCGAAGGTCGACAGCTTGAGCGTCGTGCCGAGCGCGGCGGCCGCCATGGGCAGCTCGATGACGCAGTGCAGGTCGTCGCCGCGGCGGGTGTAGGTGTCGTGGGCGAGGACGCGGATCTCGACGTAGAGGTCGCCCTGCGGTCCGTTGCCGGGCCCGACCTCGCCCTCGCCGGTCAGCTGGATCCGGGTGCCCGTGTCGACGCCGGCGGGCACCTTGAGCTTGAGCGTGCGACGGGTGCGGACCCGGCCGTCGCCGGAGCAGTCGTGGCAGGGGTCGGTCAAGGTGGAGCCGTAGCCCTGGCAGTTGACGCACGGCCGCGACGTCATGACCTGGCCGAGGAAGCTGCGCTGGACCTGCTGGATCTCGCCGCGACCCCGACAGATCGGGCAGGTCTGGCGGCCAGTGCCGGGCTCGGCTCCGTCGCCGTCGCAGCGCTTGCAGCCGATGGCGGTGTCGAGGGTCAGCTCCTCCTCGGAGCCGAAAACCGCCTTGGCGAGGTCGATGTCGAGCCGGACAAGCGCATCCTGGCCCCGCTGCACCCGAGGACGCGGCCCGCGGGTGCCGGTCGTCGCGCCCGCCCCGAAGAAGGCGTCCATGACATCGCTGAACGAGAAGCCTGGCCCCGTGCCGAAGCCCGCACCGGCCGCGGCGAACGGGTCGGCGCCCAGGTCGAACGACCGACGCTTGTCCGGGTCGGAGAGGACGTCGTACGCCTGGGAGACGCGCTTGAACTCCTCCTCGGCCTCCGGCCCGGGGTTGACGTCGGGGTGCAGCTTGCGGGCGAGCCGACGGTAGGCCTTCTTGATCTCCTCCTGACTTGCGTCGCGGGAGACACCGAGGACGGCGTAGTAGTCGTTCAAGCGGGTGGTTCCTGTCATCTTCGTCTTGGCGTCCAGGTCGTGTGTCGGTGGTCGGGGTGGTGGTCGGTCAGTCGACTTCCATGGTGCCGCGCCGGGCGGGGCGCTGGGTCACCTCATCCAAACGAACGGTCATCCCGTGTGGTTCTCGTCGAGGATCTGCGAGACATACCGGGCAACGGCCCTGACCGAGGCCATGGTCGTGGGGTAGTCCATGCGAGTCGGTCCGAGCACGCCGAGGCTGGCCACGCGCTCCAGACCGGACCCGTACCCCATCGAGACGAGCGAGGTCTTCTGGAGTCCCGTGACCGGGTTCTCCGAGCCGATCCGGACCGAGAGCGCATCCGGGTCGTCACCGAGCTGCCCGAGCAGGCGCAGCAGCACCACGTGCTCCTCGAGCGCCTCCAGGATCGGGCCGATCGACGTCGCGAAGTCACCACCGGGGCGGGCCAGGTTCGCCTGACCGGCGAGCACGACCCGCTCCTCCCGCTCCTCGACGAGGGCATCGCTGAGGGCCGACACGATGGCCTCGACGACGGGGCGCTCCTCAGCGGGGGCGTCCTCCACGAGGTGGCGCAGCTCCGTCGCGGCAACCGTGAAGGGCACTCCCGCCGCCACCTCGTTGAGCGAGGCCCGCAGTCGGGCGACGAGCTGCTCACCCGTGCTGCCGGTGGGCAGGGAGCGGACCTCGACGACCCGCTGCTCGACGCGTCCGGTGTTGACGATGAGGACGACCATCAGGTGCGTGACGCCGATCGGGACGAGCTCGATGTGCCGGACCGTGGACCGCGTCAGGGACGGGTACTGCATGACGGCGACCTGACGCGTCAGCCCCGCAAGCAGGCGCACGGTCCGGTCCACGACGTCGTCGAGGTCAACCGCTCCCTCGAGGAACTGGCTGATGGCCCGCCGTTCCCCTGCGCTGAGCGGCTTGATCTGGCTCAGCCGGTCGACGAAGACCCGATACCCGGCATCGGTGGGCACCCGGCCGGCGGAGGTGTGGGGCGCGTGGATCAGCCCCTCCTCCTCGAGCTGGGCCATGTCGTTGCGCACGGTCGCGGCAGAGACGCCGAGGTGGTGCCGGTCGACGAGCGCCTTGCTGCCCACCGGTTCGGAGGTCTGCACGTAGTCCTGCACGATGGCGCGGAGCACCATGAGCTTGCGCTCCTCGCTCATTCCGCACCTCCCGCTGGCACTCTCGTTGGTCGAGTGCCAAGTCTACGTCGTGGGTCGCCCTCCGTCACACGCTCACACCACCATGCCGTATGCCGCTGAGCTCAGTCCCAGCCGCACGCGCATCCCAGCCCTCCCGCCCCTTCGTCGAGTGTGCACTCCGCGCCGGCATCCGGCGCTCGAGTGTGCACTCCGCGCCGGCATCCCCAGTGGCGGGAAGTGCACACTCGACGAGGACCCAGCCCCGGCGCGAACTGCACAGTCGACGAGGGGCCAGCCGGGCGCGAACTGCACATTCGACGGAGAGGGGTGGGGCACCCGCGTGGCGATGCCGCTGGGAGTGAGCCCAGCGGCATACGCTCCATGATCGTGTCGCACCACGATCGTTACGGCTCTGACGTCCTGTCCGGCGACTGGCGCGCCCCCCGGCGCGGGCGCTCGGTCGACGCGCCCGCCGAGCCCGGCCTCGTTGTCGAGGAGGTCGAGACGGGCTGGGTCGGCGCGGTCGTGCGGGTGGAGAAGGCGGGCGGCATGCACGTCGTCACGCTCGAGGACCGTCGCGGGCGGGTCAAGGCCTTCCCCCTGGGACCGGGGTTCCTCGTCGACGGCAAGCCGGTCACGCTGACCAAGCCTGTCGCGGCCGCCTCGGCCGCGCTGGACGCCGCCCGGCAGGCTCAGTCCCGCACGGCGAGCGGCTCCGTTGCCGTGCAGGGCGCAGCGGCACGGGTCGCAAGCGGCTCACGGATCTACGTCGAGGGTCGGCACGACGCCGAGCTCGTCGAGAAGGTGTGGGGCGACGACCTGCGCATCGAGGGGGTCGTCGTCGAGATGATGGACGGGGTCGACGACCTGGCCGGCATCGTCGTCGATTTCCAGCCGGGGCCGGGCCGGCGGCTCGGCGTGCTCGTCGACCACCTCGTGCCGGGCACCAAGGAGGCCCGGATCGTGGCCCAGGCGCAGGCCCTCCCCGGGCTCAAGGACCACGTGAAGATCCTTGGGCACCCCTACGTCGACGTCTGGCAGTCGGTGCGGCCTGCGCGCCTGGGCTGGGAGCAGTGGCCCGTCATCCCGCGCGGGACGTCCTGGAAGCAGGGCATCTGTGCAGCCCTCGGCTGGCCCCACGAGACCCAGGCCGACATCGCCCGGGCGTGGAAGCAGATCCTCGGCACCGTGCGCACCTACGCCGACCTCGAGCCGGCCCTGCTGGCGAGCGTCGAGGAGCTGATCGACTTCGTCACCGACGTGGAGGCGCGATGAAGCGCCGCACGAGCGTCTCCTTGATCGACGTGAACGGCGGGTAGACGGCCGCGAGCAGGTCGGGCTTCGCGGGCACGTCCAGGACCGGCTTGGCGTGGCTGAAGATCGCGATCGACTCCTCCCCGTGGTACTTGCCCATCCCGCTCGCACCGACGCCGCCGAACGGCAGCGATGGCGCCCCCATGTGGACCAACGGCGCGTTGAAGGTCAGGGCGCCCGATGACGTGTCCCGGATGAACCGGCGCTTCGTCTCGCCGCGGGAGGTGAACACGTAGAGGGCGAGCGGCTTGTCCCGGGCGCCGATGAACTCGACCGCCGCGTCGACCCCGCTGACCTCGATGAGGGGCAGGATCGGTCCGAAGATCTCCTCCTGCATGGCGAGGTGGTCACCGTCGACCCCGTCGAGCACGGTCGGCTCGATGTAGCGGGACTCGGAGTCCGTCCCACCTCCCCGTGCCACGTGCTCCTCCGTGATGAGGCGGGAGATCCGACCGAAGTGGCGCTCGTTGACGATCCGGCCGTAGGCGTCCGACTGCGAGGGGTCCTCGCCGTAGAAGTCGCGGATCGCCTTGTCCAGCAATGGCTTCAGCGCGTCCAGCACACGCCGGGTGGCGATGACGTAGTCCGGCGCCACGCAGGTCTGCCCGGCATTGGTGTACTTGCCCCACACGATGCGGCGCGCGGCCGTGTCGAGGTCGACTCCTTCGTCGACAAACGCGGGCGACTTGCCGCCGAGCTCGAGCGTCACCGGTGTCAGGTGGCGAGCCGCCGCTTCGAGGACGACCCGTCCCACGGTGCCGTTGCCGGTGAAGAAGATGTGGTCCCACGGCTGGGTGAGCAGCTCGGTCGTCTCGGGGACGCCACCTTCGACCACGCGGACCGCAGCCGGGTCGACGTAACGCGGCAGCAGCCGAGCCAACGTGGCCGACGTCGCCGGCGCCACCTCGCTCGGCTTGAGGACCACCGCGTTGCCGGCCGCGAGCGCTCCGGCGAGGGGGGCGAGGGCGAGCTGGACCGGGTAGTTCCACGGGCTGATGACGAGCACGACGCCCAGGGGTTCGCGCACCACCTTGGCGCGAGCCGGCCGCATCCAGAGCGGGAGCGGGGCCGACCGAGGGCGGGTCCAGGACTTCAGCTCCTTGAGGACGTGGGTGATCTCGTTGGACGTGTACCCGAGCTCGGTGATCCACGACTCGGCCGAGTGCTTCCCGAGATCGGCGTCGAGCGCCTCGACGAAGGCGGCCTCCTGCTCCGAGAGCATGCGACGCAGCCCCGTCAGCTGCGCCGTCCGCCAGGCGAGCGGCTTGGTCATGCCGGTGCCGAAGACGCCTCTCAGCTCATGGAGGAGAAGAGCGGCGTCGAGCTGGTCGCGGCCGTCTGCCTGGGCCTCTGGTGGGCGGATCGTCTGGGTCATCCTGCTCCTCGTCACGCAATCAGTCGGTGCACGACCGTGTCGGCGAGCAACCGGCCCTGTCGCGTCAGCACGACCCGGCCGCCGCCCACCGCCGTGGGCCCGTCAACCAGCCCGTCGGCGATCAGGCCCGCAACGGCCGCACGTCCTGATACTCGCAGGTAATCGACCGGAAGTCCCTCGATGATCCGTGTGCCGAGCAGCACAGTCTCGTCGTAGCGCTGCTCCCGGGTCAGGGTCTCCCGGCCGTGTGCCGGCGACTGCCCTGCCGCCAGCCGGGCCGCGTACGCCGCGGGGTGCTTGACGTTCCACCAGCGCACGCCGCCGACGTGGCTGTGCGCACCCGGACCGATCCCCCACCAGTTGGCCCCCGACCAGTAGGCGACGTTGTGCCGGCAGCGAGCCTGCTCCGACCGAGCCCAGTTGCTCACCTCGTACCAGTCGTAGCCGGCCGCCGACAGCACCTCGTCGGCGATCTCGTACTTGTCCGCCTCGTCGTCGTCCTCGGGCATCGGGACCTGGCCGCGCCGCACCTGCGCGGCCAGCTTGGTCCCGTCCTCGACGACGAGCGCGTAGGCGGAGATGTGGTCCGGCTCCAGCGCGACGGCCACGTCGAGGCTGCGCCGCCAGTCGTCGAGCGACTCCCCCGGCGTCCCGTAGATGAGGTCGACGCTGACCTGCATCCCGCTTGCGCGCACCGCGTCCACCGCGCGTGCGACGTTGTCGGGGTCGTGGGTCCTCTCGAGCGTCGCGAGCACGTGCGGCACCGCGGACTGCATGCCCAACGAGACGCGCGTGAACCCCCCTGCCGCCAGCTCCGCGAGCGAGACCGGCGTCACGGAGTCCGGGTTGGCCTCCGTCGTGACCTCCGCGCCGGGTGCGAGTCCACAACGAGTCCGTATGCCGCTGAGTACCCTCACGAGGTCACGTGACCTCAGCATCGTCGGAGTCCCACCACCGACGAAGACTGTCGAAACCTGCGGGGCTCCCTCGCCCAGCACCCTGCGCGCGAGGTCGAGCTCCGCGAGCGCGGCATCGGCGTAGCTGTCGAGGCCGATCGAGGGGCCGGACCGGTCCCGGGCGGCGAGCTCGGTCAGCGTGTAGGTGTTGAAGTCGCAGTAGCCGCACCGGACCCGGCAGAACGGCACGTGGACGTAGATGCCCAGGTCTGCGCCGGCGAGGCCCGCCAGGGCCGAGCTCGGGAGCTCACCCGACGCGGGGGCGGGGTCTCCGTCGGGAAGCGAGCTGG
>NZ_JBEDUL010000013.1:0-19082 GCF_040414665.1 Intrasporangium sp. | reverse complement strand
TGGCTGTGGTCGCCGCGGCACTCTTCCAGCCGTGGCGGCTCCTGACGCGCAGCACGGTTGACGAAGCGCTCCCGATGGTCACGCCGTCGTCCTCCGCAGAGCCGGGCAAGGGCGTCACGTCGCCGAGGTCCCCCAGCACAGTGCCCGATCCGGAACAGCGAACGCTCGCCACCGGCACCTTCATCGATGGCGAGCACCCGACCTCCGGACGCGCCCGCGTGCTCGCGCTGCCTGACGGATCGGTGGTCCTGCGGCTCGAGGACTTCTCGACGAGCGACGGTCCCGACGTCCACGTCTGGCTCACCGACCAGCCGGCCGGCCGCCGCGACTGGGGACGCTACGACGATGGTCGCTACGTTCGCCTCGGGCCCCTCAAGGGCACCAACGGTAACCAGAACTACCGCCTCCCAGACGGAGTCGACCTGCACGGCCTCACCTCGGTCGTCATCTGGTGCGACCGCTTCAACGTGGCGTTCGGCTCGGCGGCCCTGACCGCAGCGTAGGTCGGCGCGCCCGCGACGCCCGCGACCCGTCAGGCGTCCGGCAGCGCCCGCGACCCGTCAGGCGTCCGGCAGTGACACCTCGAAACGACACCCAGCCCCGTGGTTTCGCACCGACACCGAGCCGCCATGGGCCGCAATGATTCCATTCACGATGGCAAGGCCCAGGCCGGCTCCCTCGGACCCGCGCGGCGTGCGGGCAGCCGTCCCCCGGAAGGCCGGCTCGAACAGGCGCGGCAGGAGCTCCTCTGGGATGCCCCCGCAGCCGTCCTGGACCGCGACGATCCGCCGGCCGTCGCACTCCCCCACAGAAACCTGGACGGAGCCACCGGCAGGCGTGTGCCGCAAGGCGTTCGAGACGAGGTTCTCGACCACTCGCGTCAGCTCCCTCGCATCGACTGACGCGACGACGGGGCCTCCCGTCGTCCCGGACAGCGCCACGCCCGAGGCCGCCGCCACGGGCTGGGCCGATGCGACGACGTCGGACACGAGGTCGCTCAGGCTCACTGGCTGTCGGTGCCGGGCGACGTCTCCCGCGTGGATCCGCGACAGGTCGAGCAGGTCGTCGACCATGTCGCTCATGCGGCCGACCTCGTGACGCAGCCTCGCGAAGGCGTCTGCTGGATCGTCCGCGACACCGTCCTCGAGGGCTTCGGCCAGCGCACCGATGCCGGCCAGAGGGGTCCGCAGGTCATGGGAAAGCCAGGCGACGAGCTCACGCCGGCGCTCCTCCACCTCGAGCTCTCGCCGCCGTGCCGACTCGGCCTCTGCGAGCGTCCGGCCCAGGTCCTGGACGTGCCGCGCGATGATCCAGCCCGTCACGAGGGCGACGGGGAAGGCAGCCAGCAGGCCGAGCAGCACGAGGCGGGAGTCGTGCTCGGACAGGAGCATGGCCCGAGCACTCGCGTAGATCCCGGCTGCGACCGCGAGCACCACGATGACGGGTGCGGCCAGCGCGGCACGCGCCACGGTGCGCACGGAGGGCTCGCGCGTGAGGAGCAGCACGATGACGGCGCCCGCGCCTCCGACCAGCGTCGCCACGCCCGCCGACACGAGGACGGCTTGCAGCTCAGCCCCCATGCGGGTCGCCCTCCAAGGGAGTTGCCGGGTCCCACCGGTAGCCGACGCCGAAGACAGTGACCAGCCGGCTTGGCCGGCCCGGGTCGGCCTCGATCTTCTCCCGGACCCGTCGGACGTGGACGGTCACCGTGGACTCGTCGCCGAACTCCCAGCCCCACACCGCAGACATCAGCTGGGCGCGCGTGAACACCTGGCCCGGATGGGCGACGAACCAGCCAAGCAGATCGAACTCCCTTGTCGTCAGGGCCAGCTCACGCCCACCGAGCCGAATGCGATGACCGGCACGGTCGACCACGAGGTCACCGTCGACGAGCTCGGGCGGTGCCGCGTCTGCGCCGTCCGCCTGCGCCCCGGCAGCGTGCTCCACGCGGCGCAGCAGGGACTGGACTCGCAGGACGAGCTCCCGCGGGCTGAACGGCTTGGTCACGTAGTCGTCCGCACCGATCTGCAGGCCGAGGACCCGATCCGGCTCTTCACCGCGGGCGGTGACCATGATGACCGGCAGCCCCGGATGGACGAGGCGCAGCTGCCGGCACACCTCGAGTCCATCGGGCCCGGGCAGCATGAGGTCCAGCAGGACGACGTCCGGTCGATGGTCCCTCGCGACCGCCAGCCCGGCGACGCCGTCGCCCACGACATCGACGTCCATGCCGGCGCGCTCGAGGTAGGCGGCCACGACGTCTGCGACCGTCGAGTCGTCGTCGATCACGAGCACCCGAGGCACGTCCTCAGGATAGGGCTGCACCAGCCGCGAGGAAGCGCATCCAAGGGCCCCAGGCGTCCCTGTCACGACCACGTAAGGACCGGGTAACGAGGCGATCATGGAGTCCGCGAGGCCGCCGCCGTTGAATCGAGGGGACCAGCCGCCCGGCTGGCTCGACGGAGGTGAAATCGAATGCACATCAAGCGAATTCTCGGCACGACGGCCGCCCTAGCAGCCACTGCGGGCCTCGCGATCGGCGGTGCCGGACCGGCGAGCGCCGGCGTCAGCGGACCTGCGTTCTACGTCGACCACGTTCTCTACCGCACCGTGGCCACGCCGACGGACCTGTCGGGCACCGGCGCCCCGGACCGGAGCTTCGACGCCATCTACAGCTTCGGCGCGGCCCAGCGCAGTGTCGCCGAGAGCGCCCCCGGCTACCGCGACTTCAACGGCGGCCGGTGGCAGGTCCACGCCGTCACACTGCCCAACGGGTACGACTCCGCGCTCGCCTCGGGCGACCTCGACCACAACGGCGTGCTCGACGCCCTCGACGAGGTCATGGCGGCGATCAGCGCCGGCGACGCCGTGGACACCGGCATCGTGAAGTCGTTCGTGTGCACGGTCAACAAGGTTCCCGCGAGCCGGACCTGAGCACCGTTGCACAGCAAGCACCTTCATGCCGTATGCCGCTGAGCTCAGTCTCCGTCGACGTGGCCGTTGGGTCCGTGGCCGGGGACGAGGCCACCGCCGCTCAGCGCGGCGACCAGCTCCCTCCGACTCCGCACGCCGGTCTTGGCGAAGACGGACTTGAGGTGGTCCTGGACGGTGTACTGCGAGATGGAGAGCCGCCTGCTGATGGCGGACGTGTCCAGTCCGCCCACGAGGAGGGCGACCAGCTCTCGCTCGCGTCCGGTGAGACCGCGTGCCCGCGACAGGACGTCGAGGGTCTCTGCCGGTGTTGCGGACCGGATGGTGACGGCGATGTCGCCACCCGTGCCCATCAGCGGTGCAGCCTCGATCCTGACCCACGTGCCGTTCGTCGCGCAGACCAGGGTCCGGGCGCGCTGGCTGGCACCTTCTCGGGCCAGCGTGGCAACCGGGTACAGCGGTGCAGGCAGCATCCCCCAGCTCGCGAACAGCTGCGCTGCCGGGAGCAGGTCCAGCCATCGGCGCGCCGGTTCCGTGTGACTCAGCAGTCGCAGATCCAGGCTCAGCACCAGCGTGCCTGACGGCGGGGAGTCGACCTCGCGCGGTTCGCGCGACCGCGCGAGGTCGCGCCGGAGGGGCAGGGCCAGCGTCGGCGCCACGTCCGCCAGCAGCATGAGGTCGTCGTCCACGAACGGCTCGTCCGACCGGTCTCGATGGGCGTCGAACCAGCCCCAACAGCCGTGGGCGTCGCGGCACGCGACGATCGCTGTGTCGCCGATGCCGACGGGCCGCAGTACCTCGTCCCAGCGGGCTGAACGCGCCAGGTCGCCGTGGGTGTCATTGCTCAGGGTCCCCACCGGCCGCGCCCGACGCGCGATGGCGTCCTTCGTCGCGACGTCCTGCCCCCCGAACTCCAGCTCCAGCGCCCGAGCCAGGGCAGGCCCGTAGTCGTGATCGGCGACCCCACACCCGGGAACCAACGTGTCCGGATCGCCGAGCGACCAACACCAGCGGTCGAATCCGATGATCGACCGCAGCTCGAGGACGGCCTCGTTCCGGAAGGAGTCGACGCTCATGTCCGAGCGACTCATCCCCTCGAGTCGCTCCCGACAACGATCACGCTGTCGCGTCGTCGACATCCTCACATGGTAGGCGGCATCCCAGCTTTCTGGGATTGCATCGGCGACGACCGCGCTCCACCGTGAAGGGACCAGGCCACTGGGGAGAGGGGCCGGCCATGGGATCACGCGACAACACCGAGCGCAGTCCGACGAGGGTCAGGCTGGTCCAGCTCGCCATCGGGTTCGTCGCCCTGTGCGTCCTTGGACTCACCCAGGCGTGTTCCGGATCGCAGGCTGAGACCAAGGGCTCTGGGGCGGACACCACACGCGAAGCGGCGACTGCTGGCGCCCTGCAGCAGCTCGAGCGCCAGCGCCTGAGCGCACTGGTCGACGCAGACCTGGCGGTCATCGAGCGACTCCACGCCGCAGACTTCGAGCTGGTTCCGCCGCCTGGCGTCGTGCTGACCCGCGCCGAGTACGTCGATCTCATCAGGACCGGAGATCTCGACTACCAGGCCTTCGAGCCGATCTCGGACATCGAGGTTCGGGTGCATGGGGCGGCGGCGACGCTCTGGTACGCGTCAAAGATCGACGTCGTCACTCCTGGCCAAGGCCACGTCGTCCACGAGACGTGGCACCTCATGCTCTACGAGCAGCGCGGTGGGCAGTGGCAGGCGGTGCGTGAGCAGGCGACGGCAGTCGGTGGGTTTCCACCGAGTCAGTCACGTTGAACAACCCATGCCGTATGCCGCTGAGCTCGGTCCCACACGACTGTGACCTCCCAGCCTCCCGCCCGCGCACGAACCGCGGGCGGGTTGGGGGACGAGTCAACTCGGGTTCAGCGCAGCGGGTTGAACGGACGCAGCTCGGCGGGCGTCTTGCCGGTCACCATCTGCTCGGCGAGCAGGCGACCCGTGACCGGGCCGAGGGTGATGCCCCACATGCCATGCCCGCCCGCGACGAAGACGCGCGGTGACCCGGTCGCACCGATGAGCGGAAGTCCGTCGACGGTGCAAGGACGGGAGCCGACCCACTCGTCGTGGCGGTTGTCGAGGTCCGCGCCCTTGAGGAGGGGGCGGGCGCTCTCGACGATCGCCTTGATCCGGCGCGGGTCGAGGGCCGCCTCGGGCTGGCGGAACTCCATCATCCCTGCCACGCGGAGACGGTCTCCGACCGGTGTGCAGGCGACGCGTGCCGCGGGGAAGTACACGGGGCCGTTCGGCAGGTCCTCGACCTCGACGGAGAACGAGTAGCCACGACCGGCCTGGACGACCTTCTTCACCCCGAACTGTCGGGCGAGCCGGCCCAGCCAGGCACCCGTGGCGATGACGACCTGGTCGTACTCCTCGGCCGCGCCGGTCTCGGTCTCGACGACGACGCCACGCCCGGAGTCGCGCAGGCCAGTCACGGCTCCACCGATGAGCATCTTGCCGCCGCGCGCGATGACCGCGTCACCGAGGGCAGCGACATAGGCGCCCGGATCGATGAAGCGCTGGCCGTGGAGCACGATCGCGGCGCCGATGGCGTCGGAGAGGGCCGGCTCGATCGCTCGGGCCTCGTCGCCGGTGAGGACGTCGAACGTGATGTCGCCGCCCTGCGCGTGGATGTGCTCGATCTCCTCGAGGAGGGTGGTGCGCTCCTTGGCGGTGCGGTACGCAGCTGTGAACGACTTCGCCTCGAAGGTGTCGGCGTCGACACCGCCCGCCTTGAGCAGGTCGAAGCTCGCCAGCGACAGGTCGTTGATCGGCACGAGCGAGCCCATCGCCTTCTTCCACGCCTTCATCGTGGAGTGGCGGGTGAACCCGGCGACGAACTTGAGGAAGTTGGCGTTCGCACTGGGCGGCACGTAGACCGGGGAGCTCGGGCTCAGGACGGCCCGGAGGCCGTACTTGAGGACGGCCGGCTCAGGCAGCGGCGTCGCGATGCCCGGAGTCAGCCAGCCGGCGTTGCCCCAGGATGAGCCGGCGGCCACGCCGTCCCGCTCGATGACGGTGACCTCGACACCGCGCTCCTGGAGGAACCAGGCGGTGGCGAGGCCGACCATCCCGGCGCCGACCACGGCGACGCGCTCAGGGACGGGAAGACCAGAGGGGGTGACGGATGCCATACATCCCATGGTTCTGCATGCGAGACGTGGACCCATGGTGGCGTGAACACAAGACTCACCGCGTCAGCTGTTGCCCGAGCACCAATGGCTCGACCAACATGGAGCCATGTCCCAGCCCAAGGCAACCAGCCCTCGTGGTCTTTCGCTCGCCGATGTTGTCGGCGCGCTCGGCGGCGGCCTGCTCCGCCTCGCCGTCGAGGCCCCTGGACCCGAGGTGGACGACATCACGCTGGCCGAGCCCGCATCTGGAGTCTTCGGCCAAGCGGGCGACCTGCTGCTCGGCGTGGGCATCGAGTCCCCGGAGGCTGCGATCTCACTGATCGAAGCCGCCCGGCGGGTCGGGAGCGGCGGTGTCGTCGTCCGGCGCGGACTGGCTCGGCGCCGGGATGTCCGCGGGGCCGCGCTCCGCCTCGGCCAACCCCTTGTGGAGCTCGCCGACCACGCCTCCTGGGCTCACGTCGTGTGGCTGCTCCGCGGCATCCTGGACCGCGCCGCGACGGGGACCTCAACGCGGAGCGACGGACCCGTCCACGACGACCTCTTCGCTCTCGCCGACGCGTGCGCCGCCCTCGTCGAGGCGCCCGTCACCATCGAGGACACCCAGTCGCGCGTCCTTGCCTACTCGTCTCGACAGGACGTCGCCGACCCGGTCCGGCTCTCCACGATCGTGGGCAGGAAGGTTCCGGACGCGATCTTGACGAGCTTGCGCGGTCGGGGGGTCTTCCGGCGCCTGGCCCGCTCGAGCGACCCCTTCTTCGTCCCGGCCGACAGCCAGCTGCAGGCCCGGCTCGTCATTCCCGTCCGGGCCGCGGACGAGTGGTTGGGCTCCATCTGGGCAGTCGTCGACGAGCCGCCTCCCGCCGAGACGATCCGGTCGCTGACGCAGACGGCGTCCGTCGTGGCTCTCCACCTGCTGCGGCTGCGCTCGGAGGCGGACCTGGCCCGGCGAGTCGCCGCTGACCGGTTGCGCGACCTGCTCTCGGGCAACGTGTCCGAGGCGGAGGGGTGGCTGCCCGCCCCGCCGTGGCGCGTCGTCGCGCTGGCAGGCGACCCCGCCCTCGACCCGGAGAACCAGCTGGACGCGTGGGAGTCCGCCTGTCGGCGACTCTCCTGGCGGCGGCCCCTGCTCGCCCTGCTCGACGACGACGTGATGGCCCTCGTGAGGGATGGCGACTCAGACGAGGACCAGGAGTCGCGAGCGGCCCCCGGCACGTGGACCTGGCTTCGTGCCGCCGTGGCAGACCTCGTCCAGACGCGGCCCGCAGTCCGTGCCTCGGCGGGCAGTGTCGTGCGCCAGCTTCCGCAGCTCGCGCGTTCTCGCCACGAGGCGCTGGAAGTGCACCGCCTCGCCATCGCCGGCCGACTGCCACAGAGCGCGGTGGCGGTGGAGGAGGCCTGGGCCGAGGTGACGTGCGAGAGGGCAGTGAGCGGCATACGGGCTTATCGGTCGCCCGGCCCCGTGCCCGACCTGCAGGCCCACGATGCAGAACACGGCACGCACTATGCGGCCACCCTCGCTGCCTGGCTCGACCATCCCGGGGAGCCGCGGACGGCCGCGACCTTGCTCCACATCCACCCCAACACACTGCGCTACCGGATGCAGAAGCTGCCCGAGATCGTCGACCTCGACCTCGCCGACCCCGTGACGCGCCTCGCGACCAGACTCGAGCTCCGCGCTCTCGGCCACTGACTCGGGCCACCCGACAGCGGCGCTAGTCTGGGTGCCGTGCGGATCACGGCGCTGACGGCCCGCCACGCCGACGACGTCATTCGCATCTACCAGCTGGGAATCGACGGCCGGCTGGCGACCTTCGAGACCGAGGCGCCGACGTGGGCCGAGTTCGATGCGTCCCGGCTTTCGGGGCACCGGTTCGTCGCCCTCGACGACGACGGCGTCGTGCTCGGCTGGATCGCGGTGACTCCCGTGTCGTCCCGGCGGGCGTATGCGGGCGTCGTCGAGCACTCGGTCTACGTCGATCCGCGAGCACGCGGGCGTGGCGTGGGGCGGGCCCTGCTCGAGACGCTCATCGCCTCAACCGAGGCGGCCGGGATCTGGACGATCCAGTCCGGCGTCTTCCCCGAGAACGTCGCCAGCCTGGCCCTGCATCGACGTCTCGGGTTCCGCGAGGTGGGGGTGCGGCAGCGAGTCGCTCAGCTCGATGGGCGGTGGCGCGACGTCGTGCTCCTGGAGCGCCGCTCGGCGGTCGTCAACTGAGGGGTCGACCGGTCATCGACCGAGTACTCGACCGAGCCTTGAACAGCCCACAGATCGAGCCCGGACGCGCTGCGGCCCTATATCGTATGTGGTGCGGTTGGCGCCACATGTCTTGCGCGAAGGTGATCGGATCGTTAGCGTCGGAAGGTCCATATCTCACCCGCCTTGCCGGGTGACCCACGGCCGCCGAATCCTGCCCGCCGCTGGGATCAATAATCCGCGGGCAGGAGCGGGGGAACCATTTTCGGCCGAGTTGCTTCTCGGGGTGCGACCGGCCTTGGGGTGAAGCCACTGGTGTGGCCGGGCCACTTCCGTCCGAACCCGACAGCTCACCTCGAAGGCGTGGGAGGACCACCCATGTCAAGCACGACCTCCGTGCGCGGCGCTGCCGCGCGCTCATTGCTGTTCGCGCCCCTGCTAGCCGCCGCCCTTGCTCTCGGCACCCTTGGAGCGCCACCGTCCTCGCCCGGCACCGCTCGGGCGACCACCACCGAGAACTCAACAGCCGCGGGCCCAGTCACGATCAGGACCCAGCCCATAGCCGTCTCCTGGTCGACCCGACAGCTCGCCGTCCGCATCGCCGCCGCGCAGAAGGGCGATCCCTACCGGTGGGGTGCAGCCGGCCCGTCTGCCTTCGACTGCTCCGGCCTGGTCTACTACGTGTACAAGACCAGGATCGGCCGCTACATACCCCGTACGGCGGATGCCCAACGCCGCGCCTCGATCTGGCTCGCCAAGTCGTCCAAGCAGGCCGGTGACCTCATCTTCTTCATGAGTGGCGGCCGGGCCTACCACGTCGGTATCTACGCCGGCTCGGGCAGGATCTGGCACGCTCCCCGGCCCGGCCAAAGAGTCCAGCTGTCGACGATCTGGACCTCGGCGTACGTCGTCGGCCGCGTGCGCTGACGCGCCGACCCGGTCAACGACCGGGTCGACAGCCAACCGTCCAGTCGCACTGACGCGTGGCGGGTTGCCCGGCCCGTCAGGCATCACCACCCAGACGGACCGTTCCGTCATCGTCCACCCGGAATTCCCGATTCCAGACGAAGTCCCAACGGAAGCCGTCCGGGTCGGCCACGCAGGCGCTCACCCCACCCCACTCCCGCTCGGCCGGCTCGGTGACGGCGGTCGCCCCGGCCGCCAGCGCAGCGGCATACAGCTCCTGCACGCGGTCGGGCCGTCGACGTTGTGGCCGAGCGAGACAGGTGGGGCCGCGGATCCATGGGCCACGTCGCCGTACTCCGTCGGCATCTGCTCCACGTCCCAGAGGGCGAGCAGCTGGCCGGGGGCGCACTGGACGAAGGCGATGTCCCCAGGGATCTCGAGGACCTGACGGAAGCCGAGCCCGTCGACGTAGAAGCGGCGCGACCGCTCGACGTCACGCACTCCGAGGGTGATCGCGGTGATTTCTGGCGTGGAGGTCATGGGCAAACCGTACGGTCACCCGCCGACAGCCCAGCTCCGGACACTATGCCGCGGCACCATCGAGGCATGCCGAAGCCCCGCAGTCCCCGACGGACAACACCTGGGCGCTACTGCCCGTGACAGCCGCCAGCTGCCCTACCCCTGACACCTCGGCGTGCGCTCAGTGGCCGCCCAGGAGTGCCCGGACCTCGGACTCGCGGTACCGGCGGTGCCCGCCGAGAGTCCGGATCGAGGTGAGCTTGCCGGCCTTGGCCCATCGAGTGACGGTCTTTGGGTCGACTCTGAAGAGCGCGGCAACTTCGGCCGGCGTCAACAGCTTCTCGGTCTCATGCCGATCCTGTGTTGTCATGGTCATTTCCCCACCACCCAGTCGCTCAGTTCGGCGACACCACGCTTGGCCCTCAAGGGCTCAATGGAGCAAGGTTAGGCCCCTGCACTATGGGCTGGTAGCAGATTGGGCAAACCCGCTTTCCCTCTCATTCCGCCCCCCAGCCGGGTCCCGGGCCAAGGTGTGCCGGTGGAGCAGGATTTGCGTGGCTCATGTAGCGTTAGCACCACGAGAACACACACATTCCCGGGGCCGCTACGCGGACGACGGAGGGCTTGAGAGGGCCCTCCGCCGAGCGATGCCGTCCCGGCACGACGCACGAGGGGGTCACGCCATGGGGCGCGGCCGAGCCAAAGCCAAGCAGACCAAGGTCGCACGGCAGCTCAAGTACTACACGCCAGACACGGACTTGAGCGCGCTGGAGCGAGAGCTGCACCGCGAGTCTTCTGGTGCAGACCGTGACGACACGTCGCGGCCTGACGAGGACGACTACGACGAGTACGGAAAGTGGGCAGCGGGCGAGCGCTGAGCCGCCCGCTTTCTTGCACACCTCGTGCGTCGGGCGTCAGCCCGACCCACGATGACGGCTGCCCGTTCAGGTCCTGGGGTGCTGCCCCACGACCTGGACGGCGCCGCCGGCGACGCCCTTGGCACCCCGGACGAGCTCCGCGCCGGGGTCGAGGATTGCACCCGCCTCGGTGCTCACCTCGCCGACACGCCATGCCGGTATGCCGCTGAGCTGGCTCAGCTCGATGGCGCGGTCCGCATGTGGCTGGGGAAGCACGGCGACGAAGCCGACGCCCTGGTTCAGCGTGCGCTCGAGATCCGCCTGCGGCACCCGGCCGAGGTCCTGGATCGTCCGGAAGACTGCGGGCGGAGTCCAGGTCGATCGGTCGATGCGGGCCAACAGCCCCGGGGGGAGCACCCGAGCCAGGTTCGCTGCGAGCCCACCGCCCGTCACGTGGCTGAGGGCATGGACCTCGACATCTGCGTCATGGATGAGTGACAGGAGCGGTTTGGTGTAGACCCGGGTCGGCTCGAGGAGCTCCTCACCGAGCGTCCGGCCGAACTCGTCGACGTGGCGATCGAGCTGCCAGCCCGCTGAGGCAATGACGCGGCGGACCAAGCTGTAGCCGTTGCTGTGCAGCCCGCTGCTGGCGAGGGCCACGACGACGTCACCCGCACGAACTCGATGGGGACCGAGGACGTCCGCGTGCTCGACGACTCCGGTCGCGGCGCCGGCGACGTCGTACTCGTCCGGCTCGAGCAGCCCGGGGTGCTCCGCGGTCTCACCGCCGACAAGAGCGACACCGGCCTCCACGCAGGCCCGGGCGATTCCGCCGACGATGGCAGCAATCCGCTCAGGAACGACCTTGCCCGTGGCGATGTAGTCGGTCATGAACAGCGGCTCGGCCCCGCACACGACGATGTCGTCGACGACCATGCCGACGAGGTCGAAGCCGATCGTGTCGTGCCGGTCCAGGGCCTGGGCGATGGCGACCTTGGTTCCCACGCCGTCCGTGCTCGTGGCAAGGACGGGGCGGGTCATTCGCGCGATCGCGCTCGCGTCGAACATCCCGGCGAACCCACCGAGCCCACCCAGAACCTCGGGGCGCGTCGCCCGCCGGACGGACTCCTTCATCAGCTCGACGGCCCGGTCCCCCGCCTCGACGTCGACTCCGGCAGTGGCGTACGTGATGGGGGGCTGCGGCTCGCTCGTCACTGCACCCACCCTACCGCCGCTCCCACCCCTCCCCCTTCCGCTCACCCCGTCCCTCCCCACCCCTTCCCCCGGTTCGAGGTATCGGCTCGCTCTCGAGAGCGACTTGCAACCTCGACCCGAATACCTCGAACCGGGCGTGCACATCCCCTTCGGCCCGCTCGAGGCCATCCACAGAAGGTCGCCGATGTCGACGTCAGGTTGACGAGATCGGCCACGGTGCGGCCATGCCGACCCCATCGAGCACGCCACCAGACCCGCTGGCCGAGACTTCGACTCCGAACCGCTCGGAGCGGGCGCGTCTGCGGCGGGAACGGGTCGCAGCTGTCGCCGCCGAGACAGACGGTGTCATCTCCCGGTGGAAGCTGAGCGAGATCGGGGTGACCCACGACGACGTCCGCCACGAGGCCGAGGCCGGCCGTTGGCAAGTGCTCGGCACCCAGACCGTGGCACCAACCACCGGAGCCGTCTCGCTCGAGGGCCTGCGATGGTCAGCCGTGTGGGAGACCGGTCGTGACATTGCTGCCCTCGATGGCGTCACGGCTCTCCAAGCGGCGGGTCTGAAGCACTACACGGACGAGACGATCCACGTGTCCGTCGTGCATCGGTGCACCGTCAAGAAGGTGCCCGGGTGCAAACTCCACAAGGTGATCCGCCGACTCCCCGATGAGCTGGTGGGAGCGGGCATCCCGCGGACCAGACCAGCGGTAGCCGCTCTTCGGGCTGCCTATTGGGCCGTGTCCGACCGGCAGGCGGCGCTGATCCTGCTCATGACCGTCCAGCAGCGACTCGCGACGCCCGAGCAGCTGCACTCCTGGTCCAAGCGGCTCCGGGGCCGCAAGCGGCGGAAGTTCATCAAGGACGTGGTCGGCTACATCCACGATGGCGTTCAATCGCTGGGAGAGCTCGACTTCGCCAAGCTCTGCCGTGTGCGCGGCCTGCCCGAGCCGACGCGACAGGCACTGGTCGAGGGAGAGCGCGGCCGTATGTACCTCGACGTCCGCTGGGAGGGACGCTCCCTCGTGGTCGAGATCGATGGCGTCCAGCACCGCGAGGGGCTTCAGGTGAGCGCCGACAATCTCAGCCGCAACGAGGTCACCTTGCGAGAGGACAAGGTCCTGCGCATCGACCTGGTTGGGCTGCGCCTGCAGGAGGACGCATTCATGGACCAGGTGGCACGCGGCCTGGGTGAGACTCCGTCCAGCTCCACCGCCGCCTGACGGTTCGAGGTATTCGGATCGAGGTACGGACTCGCTCTCGGGAGCGACGGAATACCTCGAACCGGAGGGGGGAGGGGTCAGCGGGGGTCAGGGGTGGTCGAGGGCTCCGGAACCGCCGGTGCCGACGCCGATCGGCACGCCCTCGACGTCGACGTCCACGGACCGGTCGTGGCCGGTGCGGACGGTGAGCGGCAGGGTCTCGAGGACGTGCTTGCCGATGTGGCCGTCCTCGGGCAGGTCGATCGGGTAGCGACCCGTGAAGCAGGCGGTGCACAACTGCTCGGGCGGCTGGTCCGTGGCGGCGATCATGCCTGCTTCCGAGATGTAGCCGAGGGAGTCCGCACCGATCGAGGCCCGGATCTCCTCGACCCCCAAGCCGGTCGCGATGAGCTCAGCCCGCGTCGCGAAGTCGATCCCGTAGAAGCACGGCCACTGGACGGGCGGCGAGGAGATCCGCACGTGGACCTCGGCGGCTCCGGCCTCGCGGAGCATCCGGATCTGGGCGCGCTGGGTGTTGCCACGGACGATGGAGTCATCGACGACGACGAGCCGCTTGCCCCGGATGGTGTGCTCGAGCGCGTTGAGCTTGAGCCGGATGCCGAGCTGGCGCAGTGTCTGCGACGGCTGGATGAAGGTCCGTCCGACGTAGGCGTTCTTGACGAAGCCCTGCCCGAAGGGGATCCCCGACTCCTGCGAATAACCGACGGCCGCGGGGACGCCGGACTCGGGCACCCCGATGACGAGGTCGGCGTCGACCGGGTGCTCCCTGGCCAGCGACCGTCCCATCTCGACGCGTGCCTCGTGCACGACCCGGCCCCGGATCACCGCGTCGGGCCGGGCGAGGTAGACGTACTCGAAGACACAACCCTTCGGCTGCGGTTCGGCGAAGCGGTGCGAGCGCAGGCCGTCCTCGTCGATCGCGATGAGCTCGCCGGGCTCGATCTCGCGGACCACTGACGCCCCGATCGTCTGCAGGGCGGCTGTCTCGGACGCGACGACCCAACCGCGCTCGAGCCGGCCGAGCGCGAGCGGGCGGACCCCCCACGGGTCACGCGCCGCATACAGCGTGTGCTCGTCCATGAACACGAAGCAGAAGGCCCCGCGCAGCTGTGGGAAGAGCTCGAGCGCCGCCTCCTCAGGGGTCTTCTCGGGATCTGCCGAGAGGAGAGTCGTGACCAGAGCGGTGTCGGACGTGTTGCCGCGGGCCAGCTCACCGGTGACCCGGCTGTCCCCGAAGTGCTCATCGACCATCGCCCGCAGCTCGGCGGTGTTGATGAGGTTGCCGTTGTGCCCGAGCGCGATGGTCCGGCCGGCTGAGCCACCGAGCGTGGGCTGCGCGTTCTCCCACGTCGAGCCGCCGGTGGTCGAGTAGCGCGTGTGACCGATCGCGATGTGGCCGCGCAGGGAGGTGAGGGCGGCCTCGTCGAACACCTGCGACACGAGGCCCATGTCCTTGTAGACGAGGATCTTCTCGCCGTCGGAGGTGGCAATCCCCGCGGACTCCTGACCGCGGTGCTGCAGTGCGTAGAGCCCGAAGTAGGTCAGCTTGGCGACCTCCTCACCGGGCGCCCACACACCGAAGACGCCACACGCGTCCTGGGGTCCCTTCTCCCCGTGAAGCAGATCATGGGTCAGTCGACCGTCGCCGCGTGCCACTGCCCGATTCTCCCACACCCACGGGCCAGGCCTGCCCACGCGCCCGGCCCGCGTCACCCGAGAGGCGCCGTCGCGACCACCTCATAGCGCGGACGGTGCCCCCGTCCCTGGCCAAGATGCGACTCGACCAGGGTGACCTCCGTGGCCTGCCAGACCGGTCCCTCGTGCGCGTCGAACGCCCGGATCCAGCGGGTCGCCTCGGTCGGCCGGCGGAAGCGCCCCAGCGTGACGTGCGGGTGGAAGCGGGTGCCGCCCGGCGCGGCCCCGGCCCCGTTGCACGCCGTCCGTATGCCGCTCGCGAGCCTCCCCAGGTCACCACGGACCTGCTCCACCCCCGTGTAGAGCACCCGGGCCGCGTAGGGATTCGGGAACGCCCCAGCCCCGGCGAGCCGCAGCACGGGCGAATGATGGCGGGCCGCCGTTGTCTCGACCGCGGCGGTCAGGTCGTCCAGGCGCCAGTCCGCGACGTCGGCGAGAAAGGCCAGGGTGATGTGCCACTGGTGCCGGTCGGTCCAACGCAGGTCGGAGCCGCCCTCCTCGTCGGCGAGCCGCCGAGGATCGACACGGTCGGCGAGGTCATCGAGGACCTCGTCTGGGGGGACGATGGCGACGAAGAGGCGCATCCCTGCTCAGATGCTTCAGGGACGCCGGCTACGTGTCGCGCCCGGAGCGGTCCAGGAAGATCGCGATGAGCCCGGCCAGTCCAGCCCCGAGGAAGGCCCCGAGCGCGGCGAGGAACAACACGGCAGTGCCCATGGAGTACTCCGCCGTCTCGTGGTAGCTCGGGCCCCCCGGTTCACGCAGGCCGAACCAGATGCCCACGGCCAGTCCGATGAACCCGCCCGTGAGCAGGAAGCGCTTGTAGTTGGGGATGCGGGCGGGCTGCGGAGTCACACCTCCAGCGTAGGCGAGGCGTGCACTGTCCCCGAAGCGGGCCATCACCATACTGGCGGGATGGACGATGCTGCGATTGCCCGGTGGCGCCTGTCGAACCAGCTCCTCACGACGCCCCATGCTGACTCCGCGAGCGCCGTTCTCGACACGCTGCTCGCCGTGCAGGCCGAGAACCCCAGCCAGTCCGCGTGGGCAGTCGCCAGCCGGACGACGTCGCCGAACCCCGGTGATCTCGCTGGTCTCCTCGCCTCTGGACAGGTCGTCCGCACCCATGTGCTCCGCCCGACCTGGCACTACGCCGCACGCGACGACATCGACTGGCTGCTGGCCCTGACCGGTCCGCGCCTGTTCAAGGTCGTCGACGTCCAGTTGTTGGGCGACCTCGGCCTGGCGATGCAGGAGGTGGAGCACCTCGCGGACGCCACCCTCGACTATGTGACGGCCTCTCCGGATCGGACGCGCGATGAGATAAGCGCGGCCTTGTGCGCCCGGCTGCCGCACCTGGCGGAGCGAGTCACCGGTCGCCTGGTGATGTTGCTGATGGCGCACCTCGAGCTGCACCGTCTCGCCATCAGTGGTCGACCCCGTGACGGTGAGCACACGTACGCCACGTACCTCGACCGCGTCGGTTCCCGGGTCGAGCCGGAGGCGTTCGATCGCGACGCGGCCCTGGCCCGGTTGGCCCTGCGCTACTTCACGGGTCACGGCCCCGCGACGGTGAAGGACCTCGCCTACTGGGCCACCCTGACCGTGACCGACGTCCGGCGCGGGCTCGACGCGGTCCGGGACCAGCTGGACTGCTTCGAGCACGACGGACGGACGTACTGGCACGGACCGGGCGAGCCACCCACCGGTCCCGGCCAGCCGCCTGCTCACCTGCTGCAGCTGCTGGACGAGACCTACCGCGGCTACCAGGACTCGCGCTGGGTGCTCGATGCCCGTGGTGTCGTGCCGCGGCAGCGGGAGAACACGATCGGGATGGCGCTGGTCGAGGCACAGCTCGTCGCCGGGATGAAGCGCACCGTCACACCGACGCGGGTGGTCTTCGAGCTGTCCCCACATCGCGACCTCTCGGCTCGTGAGCAGCAGGTGCTCGATGACGCGGCCGCACGCTACGGCGAGTTCCTCGCCCTGCCGGCGACGAACCGGGTGCACTACCCATAGGCCACACGTGGACCCGTCTCAGCGCAGGAAGAGAGCACGCAGCCGGCTCGCGGTGAACCAGACTCCGAGCACGGACATGACGACGAAGTACAGGGCGTGTCCGGCGGTCGCAGCCTCGAGGTGTCCGACCGCCAGGTGGCGCATCAGCTCGACCCCGTGCCACAGGGGCATTGCCTGGACGAACCACTGGATCGCCGTCGGGAAGACGTCGATGGGGAAGAGGGTGGACGAGAAGAGGAACATCGGCAGCAGAGCGATCTGCACGAGGTCCATCTGCTGGAAGCTCTTGAGGTAGCTCGTCACGGCCATGCCGAGACTGGCGAAGCCGACGGCGATGAGCAGCGCGACGGGGATCATGAGCACCGCCCATGGCGAGGTGATCAGGCCCATGACGAGCATGACGACCATGAAGCCGACGGCGTAGAGGAAGCCTCGGAAGAGGGCGATGAAGATCTCCCCCATGGCCACGTCCATGGGGCCGAGGGACGTCTGGAGCATGGCCTGGTAGAGCCGGGCGAAGCGCAGCTTGAAGAAGACGTTCCACGTCGAGTCGTAGATCGCCCCGTTCATCGCGGACGTCGCGAGGAGGGCGGGAGCGATGAACGCGGCGTACTCGATCGGTTCGCCGTTCGGTCCCGTGACCGTCCCGACCAGACCTCCCAGCCCGAACCCCATGGCGAGCAGGAAGAAGACCGGCTCGAAGAACCCCGAGACGATGACGCCCCAGTTCTGGCCCTTCATGACCCGGAAGCCGCGCTCGATGACCGCCTTGGCGTTGCGGCCGTAGAGCCCGTCGAGCCGCGCCGCGTACCGGTCGCGAGCCTCCGTGGTCATCGCCCCAGCCTCCTCGCGTAGATCCGTCGCCCGAGGGCCACACCCAGCCCTGTCATGGCGACGAGCACCGCAAGGTGCGTCACCGTGAGCCACAGCGGCTCGACCGCTCCGTAGGTCGCCTGCCGGGCCAGCTGCGTGCCGTGCCACACGGGCGACACCCACCCGATCCACTGCAGCCACACCGGCATCACCGAGAGGGGGAAGAAGGTCCCGGCGAACAGGAACATGGGCATGATGACGAAGCGCTGCACGAACGCGAACTGGTAGCCCTCGTCCTCGAGGCTCGCCGCAAAGGCTTGCAGGGGTGCGCCGAAGGCAGCCGCGGTGAGCACGGCGACCGGCACGCTGAGCCAGGCCCAGCCGCTGGGTGCCGCATCGAAGGCGAGCAGGAAGCCCAGGAAGATCGCCGCCTGCACGACGAAACGGAGGAGCACGCCGGCAAGCTGGCCGACGGCGATCTGCTCGGGTGTGAGCGGCGTGGCGTGCGGCCCGTAGTACAGGCGCTGCCACTTGAAGCCGGCCATGACCGGGTAGGTCAGCTCGCCCCCCACCGACATGACGACGGTGTTGACGAGCAGGGCGGGACCGACGAACACGAGGTACGGGACGCCGTCCACAGACCCCGCCCCGCTGTCGACGAGGTTGCCGAGGCCGAGGCCGAGGGCCGCCAGGTAGAACAGCGGCATGAGGACCATGTAGACGAGCAGGGAGACGGCCCAGGCTTTCGCCCCGCGCAGCCACCCCTCGACGTAGAACCACCAGCCCCAGCGCCGGGCACGCCGGGCCAGGACCTCGGGGGACGGCACCCGCCCCGAGGCGGCGAGCCGGCCGAGGTCAGCGATCGCAGTGTGCTCAGTCAACGAGGCTCCGACCCGTCAGGCGCAGGAAGACGTCCTCGAGCGACGACCGGCGCACCAGCGAGGTGATCGGGTTGAGGCCACGCGCGGCGACCGCCTCGAGGGCGGCCTCGCCATCGTCGGCGTAGACGAGGATCCGGTCGGGCAGGACCTCGATGCGGCTGCCGATGTCCTCGAGCTGCGCGACCACCGCCGCGTTGCGGTCGGCCCCGAAGCGGACCTCGAGCACCTCCCGCGTCGAGTGCTCCCGAATGAGCTGGCGCGGCGTGCCCTCGGCCATGATCCGGCCCCGGTCGATGACGACGAGCCGGTCGCACAGCTGCTCGGCCTCGTCCATGAAGTGGGTCGTCACGACGAGCGTGACACCGACCTCCTTGAGCCGGAAGAGCCGGTCCCAGAGAACGTGCCGCGCCTGCGGGTCGAGGCCGGTCGTCGGCTCGTCGAGGAGCAGCACCTTCGGCTCGTTGACGAGGGACCGGGCGATGGTGAGCCGCCGCTTCATCCCACCGGACAACGCGCCGACCTTCTCCTTGCCCCGGTCGGTCAGCTGCGCGAACTCGAGCAGCTCGTCGGCCTTCGCCCGCAGGTAGGAGTACGGCAACCCGAAGTAGCGGCCGTACATGATGAGGTTGTCACGGACGGTCAGCTCCTCGTCCAGGTTGTCCTGCTG
>NZ_JBEDUL010000012.1:0-20118 GCF_040414665.1 Intrasporangium sp. | reverse complement strand
ACGAGGACGCGGCGTTCTTCTACGCCGCCGACCTCAAGGTGCCGCTCGCCGACCTGCGCGCCGGCATCGCGAAGCTCACCTTCGAGGAGCGGGTCGGGTCGATGGCCGACCGCGCCGACCGGATCCGGGACGTCGCCGCGGCGCTCGCCGAGCATGTGTCGCTCGACGCGTCGGAGGGCGAGACGCTGTCCCGGGCGAGCGAGCTGGCCAAGTTCGACCTCGCGTCGCAGATGGTCGTCGAGCTGTCCAGCCTCGCGGGCTACATGGCGCGGGAGTACGCCCTCAGGGCCGGCGAGACACCCGAGGTCGCTGCCGCGCTGTACGAGATGGAGCAGCCGCGGACCGCCGGCGGGGCGCTGCCGGAGTCGCGTCCGGGGGCGTTGCTCGCGCTGGCCGACCGGTTCGACCTGCTCATGGCGATGTTCGCCCTCGGCGCGAAGCCGACCGGGTCGTCGGACCCCTTCGCGCTGCGTCGCGCGGCGCTCGGTGTCATCGGGATCCTCCGCTCGCAGCCGACGCTCTCTGCGATCTCCGTGGAACAGGGACTGCGTGCGGCGGCCGACCAGCTCCGTCAACAGGGGCTCGAGGTGAGCGCCGAGTCGATCGCCGACGCCGCCGAGTTCGTCACCGGTCGCTTCGGTCAGCAGCTGCGCGAGGAGGGGGTGCCGTCGATGCTCGCGGGGGCGGTGCAGCCGCTCGCCGGCTCGCCCGGGAAGGCCGAGGCGGTCCTGCGGGACATCGAGACGGTCCGTGGTCGGGACGGCTTCCCGAAGCTCGTGGAGGCCACCCAACGCATCACCCGCATTGTCCCGGAAGGGAGCCCAGCGGCATACGACACCTCCTTGCTGCGGGAGGACGCGGAGCGCGCGCTCCACGAGAAGGTGGCCGCACTGCCCGATCTCGCGAGTGGCACACTGCCCGAGTGGGCGGCTGCCGCGACCCAGGCCGTGCCGGCGCTCGAGCGGTTCTTCGACGAGGTGCTCGTCATGGCGCAGGAGCCGGAGCTGCGGGCGGCTCGGCTCGGGTTGCTCCAGACCATCGTCGACCGGGCACCCCAGGGCATCGACTGGCGTGCCCTGCACTCGGCCCTCGCCGACTGACCCCCCCGCGACGCGCCCCAGGCCCCGCAACACGCCCGGCACCACAGAACTCACCCCGGGAATTTCCGGGGTGACTTCTGTGGTGCCGGGCGTGTTGCGCATGGGGTGGCGCGGGAGACTGGGCAGACACCGAGACGTGGAGGCGCCATGATCATCGACTGTGCTCTGTACCGTGACGGTCGCCGCCAGCAGGAGGGGGCGCTCACCCTCGAACAGGCGGCCGCACTCCACCGCGATGGCAGCGACGGGTTCGCTTGGTTGGGCACCTTCGAGCCCGTCCCCGAGGAGCTGGAAGACATCCGCGAGAGCTTCGGGCTGCACGAGCTGGCCGTCGAGGACGTCAAGAGCTTCCACCTGCGCCCCAAGGTCGAGCAGTACGGCCAGGACGTCGAGCTCGTCATCCTCCGCACGGCGCGCTACGACGACGACCGGGAAGAGGTCGACTTCGGCGAGATCAGCGCCTTCATCGCGCCGACCTTCGTCATCACGGTCCGGCAGGGCGTGGCGAGCGAGCTGCACTCAGCGCGCACCAACCTCGAGGCGCATCCGCAACTGCTGGCGGAGGGCAGCCCGGCGGTCCTCTGGGCCATCCTCGACCAGGTCATCAAGAGCTATGGCCCCGTCGTCGCCGAGCTCGAACGGGACATCGAGGAGGTGGAGGGCACCGTCTTCGCCGGCGAGGCGGCGCCGACCGAGCGGATCTACTTCCTGCGCCGCGAGGTCACCAACTTCCACCGCGCCGTCCACCCGCTGCTGACCGTGCTGACGACCATCGAACGGGCCAACCGCGAGGGTCCGCTCGCGCCGTACTTCCACGACGTGCACGACTACCTGCGCCTGATCAGCGACGAGGTGGCTGCGCAGCGGGACCTGCTCGCCACCATCCTCGAGGCGAACATGGCTGTCATCTCGGTCGAGCAGACGCGCCTCGGGATCCGCCAGGGCGAGACGGTCGAGCGCCTGACCGTGCTCGCCACGATCTTCCTGCCCCTGACCTTCGTGACCGGGTTCTTCGGCCAGAACTTCTCGTGGCTCGTCGAGCACCTGGATGGTCTGGGCCGCTTCCTCATCCTCGGAATCGGGGGGCTGGTCGTGCCGCTCGTCGTGCTGTGGCTGCTGCTCCGGAGGGACCGCGCCCGCCTGGCAGCCCAACACCGCAACACGCCCGGAACCTCGTGACTCACCCCTGATATTTCACTGGCGCCTTTCGAGGTGCCGGGCGTGTTGCGGTGCCTGGGGCCAGGAGGGCTACGGCTCGAGGCGGTGTGGTCCCGGGCCGAGCCTGGCGAGCTCGTCCTGGGGGTTGTTCAGGGCGCACGTCGTCAGGCTGAGGCAACCGCAGCCGATGCAGCCGTCGAGCCGGTCCCTCAGCCGTTCGATACGCCGGATCTGCTCGTCGAGACGCTCTCGCCACGCCGCAGACAGCCGCTCCCAGTCCCGCGCCGTCGGCGTCCGGGAGTCCGGGAGGGTCGCCAGGGCCTCCTTGATCTCGTCCAGGGACAGGCCCACCCGCTGGGCGGCGCGGATGAAGGACACGCGCCGGATCATCGGGCGCTCGTACCGCCGCTGGTTGCCCGAGGTGCGGACGGACGAGATCAGGCCGAGGGCCTCCCAGTAGCGCAGCGCCGAGGTGGCGATTCCCGTGCGCTCCGCGACCTGGCCGATGGTCAACTGCGTCACCATTCAGCGGATCCCTGCCTCGGGGAGGCGCCGGATGATCTCGTCGACGGTCTCGTCGGGAGTCTGCTGCGAGCTGTCGAGCCAGAGCCCGATCTTGGGTGTCTCGGTCCGCACCTTGTGGTCGAAGTCGCGGATGGACCACAGCTCGCCATAACCGGTCTTGGTGCGCTCTGCCTCGCGGCGCATGACGGTCGACACGTCAGGAGCGAGCATGACCAGGCTCACCGGGCCGCGCAGCTGCGCCAGGAAGGGCTCGAGGCTGGCACCCACGAAGAGGTCCTGGACGACGACGGTGAAGCCGGCCTCGGCGTACATGTTGGCGGTGTGGGCAGCGAGCCGGTGCCGCAGCGCGAGCTGGCGCTCCGCCTCGGGATCGCCGTGCGGTGACATGTCGACGCGGCCGCTGACGACGACGCGGCGGAACTCGTCGCCTCGTAGGTGAACCGCCCTGCTGAAGCGTTCGGCAAGGAGTTGGGAGACAGTCGACTTGCCGGCGGCCATGACGCCCGTCACGACGATGGTCTGCGGCGTGTCGACGGGGTCCGGGAGGGGAGACCGTTCCGTCACAGGGCACACCTTAGGTCGCCGAGAGCCGGAATGGCGCGCTGGTTCACTAGAAGTTCAAGTTTCCTCGAGGGATGCGCAACACGCCCGGCGCTTTCGAGGTCCACCCTGCTGCTACAGGGGGAGTACTGAGGAGCCGGGCGTGTTGCGTCGGTCAGGCGTAGGCCTCGACCTCGTCAGGCGTTGCCCGGCGCACGACCACGCGGCTCCACGCGCCGACATAGAGGCGGTCGTCGTCGTCCAGCTCGGTCTTCGGGCCGACCGCGATCGGGTCGTCCGGCAGGGGGCCCGCCGCCGCGCCGACGAAGGTGCCGTTGGAGCTGCCGAGGTCCTCGACGAACCACCGGGTGCCGTCAGTCGTGAGCTGCGCATGGCGTCGGCTCACCCCGGGGTCCGACGACAGGTCGATCTCGGGGTGCGTGTTGCGGCTCTGGCTGACCCGGCCCATCAGGACGCTGCGCGAGCGGAGCGGGATGATGATGGGCAGCCCTGGGGACGGGCACGGGTCCTCGACCTCCTGGGTCCGATACCAGTCCGGGTCGATCCACACCTCGGCGAGCCAGTCGAACGACGTGGCCTCGGCCGACGCGTTCTGCACACTCGACGTGGGGGCACCGGGCGCGTTCTGCACACTCGACGGCTGCTGCGAGTCCTCGAGATCCCCGAGATCCCCGAGATCCCCGAGATCCCCCGGGACGCCTTCCGTTGACTGGGCAGGCGGCGCCGCCTCGCCGGCCACCCGCGGCATCGCCCCGGTCGTGAAGTCGTAGCCGCAGGCCTCGCAGAAGAGGGCGCCGGGCGGGTTCTGCGCCGTGCAGTTGGGGCACTCGAGCGACTCCGGCTCCTCCGCCGCAACCGACCCATCGGCGGACCCAGCCGGAGCGGCACCGGGCGTGGGTGCGGGAGCCGGCTCAGCGGCATACGACCCCGTGGTGCCGACACCGCCAGAGGAGGAGGCCGCGACACCCGACCCAGCCGACGATGCCTCGATCGGCGACCCGCACACGTCGCAGTAGTCGTCGGCCCGGGACTGGTGGCCGTTCGGACACGTGACCGTCATCGGCGCACCCTGCTCGTCTTCGTCGACGCCGTGTCGAGGGACATCTCGTCGATCTTGGACGCGCTCTTCTTCAGGCGGACCGTGCCGGTGTCCGCGTCGTCGATCTCGACCACCTTCTTCAGGCGCGTCGTCATCTCGTCGTTGCCGGTCTGGTCGGCGAGCTGCACGGCGCGGCCGAGCTTGGCGGTCGCGACCTCGTCGTGGCCGGCGGCCTTGGCGGCCAAGCCTTCTCGGATGACCTGGGCGAGCTCCGCCTGGCCGGTGTAGGCCGCGACGGCCGGGTCGATCCGGGTCGTCAGGGCGTCGTCATTGCTCCACTTGGCCTTGACGAGCCCCTGCGCCACCGGCTCCTCGCCGAGCGCCAGCGACACCCGCGCCGCCAGCTGCTCCTGCCCGAGGGTGCGCGCCGGGAGCCGAACGGCCACGTGGTAGTCGCGGCTCTCGTCGGACCACGCGCCCGTCGGATAGGCGCCGGTCAGCGCGTTGACGGAGGTGCGGCGCCCCGTGAGGTCCTCGAGCGTCGGCGACACCTGCCGCACGAAGAGCAGCTCGGCACCCTGGGGAGCCCACACGCGCAGCTCGGCGCTCGCGACGCCCCGCGCCATCGACGCCCGCATCATCGACTGGAACTCGGCCGCCATCGCCTCGGGCTCCGGGATCAGGTCGACCGAGCCGAGCAGTGCCGAGGAGATGGCGCGCACCTCGTCGACGCGCCACTGGTCCCCGACGCCGCGGGCATCGCACTGGAAGACGCCGATGCAGGACTGGATCGCGGCTTGCAGCGAGGCCGGCGTCTCACCCTCGTTGACGCCGTCGGTGAGCAGGATCGCGTGCCTCTTCGTCACGTACGGCACGGTCTCGAAGATCTGCCGGGCGAGCGTCAGCCAGGTGCCCATGGCGGTGCCGCCCTGGGCCCGCAGCCCCTCGACGGCGCGATGGGCCTCGGTCCGGGTCTGCGACGACATGACGGCCAGGGCGCCCTGGTGGGCGTACGGGTAGACGATCTGCGCGGTCCCGTTGCCGGAGACGACGGCGAACAGCGTCCCGTCGACGATCTCGTTGAGGGCGGCCTTGGCGGCGTGACCGGCCTCCATCACACCGCGCCGGCCCATCGAGCCGGACGTGTCGATGAGGATGACCTCTGCAGCAGAGTTCGGGTCGACGACGCCGACCGACCCGGTGGTCGAGGCGCCAGTCGACGTGATGCGCACGATCGCGTGCACGTCGGTCCCCCCGTCGGGGAGGAACTCGTTCTGGAACACCTCGGCGGTGAAGTCAGCCATCGATCGGGTCACCTTCCTCTGACGCGGCCACCACCGCGCCTGTCGTCTCCTGTGATCCTTGCCCAGCGAGTCGAGCAAGGGCAACCGTGATGTTGTCGCGACCGCCCTGTTCGTTGGCGAAGTCGACGAGCGCCTGGGCCACGGCGGTCGGGTCGGCCGCGCCGACCTGCTCGACCATGTTGTGCACGAGCACGTGCATGTCCTCCGCGGCCGAGCAGTAGTTCCACAGCCCGTCAGAGCACACGACGAGCCAACCGGCTGCCGCCTCATCGGCCGAGAGCGTCGTCAGGTGGGGCGCGAGGTCGTCGGGCGCGTCGGTGCCGAGCCAGCGGGTGATCGAGTGGGCCTGCGGGCCGTTCTCCGCGGCCTCGCGTGGCACGCCGGCGCGGATCTGCTCGTGGGCGTACGAGTCGTCCTGACCGAGCTGTCGCGGCGGCTCCGTGCCGTCGGGCAGCCAGTAGACCCGACTGTCGCCGACGTTGCCGGTCACGACGACGCCGTCCTCGATCACTGCGGCAGCGATCGTGCACGACGGTGGGTTCTCGACCTCGCCGTCGATGGCGTCCCGCACGGCGTCGTTGGCCGTGGCCACGGCCGTGGTGAGCGCCCTGGCGGCCGCCGCTGCCCAGGCGTCCGGCGTCCCCGCTCCCCTGGGTAGGGGCTGGTCGAGGACCGCGCGTGCGGCCCGGGCCGCGGCCAGCGAGGCGATGTGCGAGTCGGTGGCCATCGAGACGCCGTCGCAGACGACGAGCACGGCTCGGCTGCCCGCCGCTTCGGTCGCGCTGAGCGCCATGGCGTCCTCGTTGCGCGCGTGCCGCTTGCCGATGTCGCACACGCCGCCGACCCAGGCCGCGGGCGCCTCGACGTAGTGGTTGCGCGGGTCGGGGGGCGGCGAGCCGCAGTGGTCGCAGTAGCCGTCGACGATCCGTCCCTGACCGCACACCTGGCAGAGCTGCTCGGTGGGCTCCGTGGGCTCGGTCGGCGTTGCAGCGCTGGCAACGGGTCCCGTCCAGCCCACATCGAGAGGTGACTCCTCGCCGGGAGGTGCCGTCTGCGGGGTGGCTGGGGACATCACCGGGTCGTATGCCGCTGAGCTCGCCCCCGCCGCCGCCGACCTGGGTGCCAGGTCGGCTCCACAGGCCTCACAGAAGCTGGCGTCAGCAGCGTGGGGGGTGCCGCAGGCCGGGCAGGTGGCCGTGGCGCCGGCGACCGTGGGGTGTGCCGGGGAGGTCGGCAGGGGGGCATCGGTCACCAGAGGCTCCAGGGTCGGATGGTGTTGGCTTCGTCGACGAGCACGACGCGCTCGGCGGTGTCGGGGGTGCGGCTGGCGAGCTCCCGGAGGGCCTGCTCGAGGCCGACGCGCAGACCCGGCTCGGTGGCCCGGTACGTCCCGAGGTGGACGTCCGGGTTCGCGCCGCCCTTGCGCACGTTGTCGAGCGCTTCGCGGTAGATGTGCGTCGTCACCTCGGCCCGGCGGCGCGCCGTGAGGGACGTGTCGCTCAGCGTACGCAGGGCCTCGGCGAGGTCCGGCAGGCCGCGGTTGGCGCGGGCCAGCAGCTCGGCGAGCCCGGCCCGGGCCGTCCGGTAGGCACTGGACTGGGTCGGGACGAGCTTGTAGGCGGCCACCGCCCCGTCGACGTCTCCGCGGGCGGCGCGGATCCGGGCCAGGCCGAACGCCGCCATCGGCACGTACGTCGAGTCGGTCCGCGCGCACGCGATGTAGAGGTTCTCGGCGACCGCGTCGTCACCGGCTCGCTCGCTCGCGTGAGCAAGGGCGAGCTTCGGTGCGAGCTCGCCCGGGACCTGCCCGTAGACGGCGTTGAACGCGGCCTGGGCCGATTTCGCGTCGCCGCGCTCGAGGGCGGCAAGGCCCTGGATCCAGACGGCGCGCCACTCCCACGGGTCATTCGTCAGCAGCTCGCTCGCGGACCTCTCGGCGAGGTCGCGCTGTCCCACGCTGAGGGCCGTGCGGGCCAGGTCGAGCAGCACCTCTGCGGTCCTGGCCGGCGCCTCGCGCAGGACCACGAGGCGCTGCTCCGGGCTGCCGGTGACGGCGTGGAGCCAGTTCGTCTGCGGGTCGTGCGGGTCGCGCCGCAGGTTCGGCAGGTTGCGCCAGTCGTCGGGCTCGTCGCCCGGTGTGGGGGCGTCGAAGAGGAGCGACCCCACCGTCGTCGTGGCCGCGCCCGAGCCGCGGTCGATGGCGACGACCTCGCGCAGCACGCCGATCATCTGCGAGCGCAGCTCGTCCGCGGAGACGAATCGGTCGTCCCGGCTGGGCGCGCAGGCCTTCGAGACGAGCCGGTAGAAGGAGTCGTACTTCTGGAAGATCGGGCTGGAGTCCTGCGGCGGCAGGCTGCCCAGATAGGTCGACTGGTAGCCGCGGAACTCCATGGTGAGCACGACGAGCGTGCGGCCGATCGTGTAGATGTCGGATGCGACGGACGTGCCGAGCTCGGCCACCTCCGGTGCCTGGTAGCCCACGGTTCCGAAGATCGCGGAGTCCTCGTCGTCGATCCGGCGGACTCCGCCCAGGTCGATGAGCTTGACTTCGTCGCCGACCTGGATGATGTTGTCCGGCTTGAAGTCGCAGTACGCGAGCCCGAGGTCGTGGAGGTACTGGAAGGCCGGGAGGATCTCGAGGATGTAGGCGAGGGCCTGGTCCACCGGCAGGGGATCGTAGAACCCCGCCTTCTGCATCCGCTGCTTGAGGATCGACTTGAGCGACGTGCCGCCGACGTACTCCATGACGATGTACCCGGCATCGTCGTGCGTCACGAAGTTGTAGATCTCGACGATGCTCGGGTGCGACACCTGCGCGAGGAACCGCTGCTCGGCGATCGCCGCCGCGAGGGCGTCGGGGTCGGCCGAGTTCAGCAGGCCCTTGAGCACGACCCAGCGGTCGGACACGTTCTTGTCCTTGGCGAGGTAGATCCACCCGAGACCGCCGTGGGCGAGGCACCCGGCGACCTCGTACTGGCCGGCCACGAGGTCGCCCGGTCGCAGCTTCGGGTCGAACGAGAAGGGGTGACGGCAGTTGGCGCAGAAGCCGGTCGTCCGACCGGGCTGCCCGTCCCGGCTGCGGCCGACGGGCTCCCCGCACTTGGGGCAGAACCGCTTGGCCTCTGGCACGACGGGGTCCGTGAGCAGGGCCTTCTCCGCGTCGATCGTCGGTGCAGGCCGGACGGTGGTGATGCCGCCACCGAGCCGGGCGCTGCGGAGGCGCTGCGAGCTCCCGGTCCGCCGCGTGGCGACGGACCCGGTCTGGCGGGCGCGTTTCGAGCCGAGGGCGGCCGAGGCGAGCATGCTCGAGGCCGCCGAGCGGGTCGACAGCTCGGGACCGATACCGGCCGGCCGGACCGCCGTGGAGTCGACGACCTGGACGAGCTCCTCCTGGTGGGCCGGTGTGCCGCACACGTTGCAGTAGCCGTCGTCGATCGTTCCGGTGCAGCCGGGCTGGGCACAGCGGGTGCCGTCCGGCACGGTGGCGAGTGCGGCGTCCGGGTCGGCCGGAGCGGGGGGCGCAACGGCCGAACCACTGGCGGCAGCCGACCCGCTGGGGATAGCCGACCCGCTCGAGGTAGCCGACGCCCCTGCGTCAGCGGGCGCCATGCCGCAGGTGTCGCAGTAGCCGTCGACGATGGTGCCGGTGCATCCGGGCTCGGCGCACTTGAGGGCGGTGGTCGTGGGTGTTGGGCTGGTCACGGGTGGGCCCTTCCTGGACGGGACGGCGGGCGCGTCACGGCTTCGACGTAGGACTGGTAGGCGGCGGCGAGCGCCCTCGCTCGTGCGGTCGGCATGGGGGTCTGGACCAGCACCGCGTCGAGCCGCGAGCGCAGGGCCTCGACGTCGGACTGCGCCTCGTCATCGAGCCGCTTCGCGGACAGCCGCGCGTCGAGCATGGCTGCGACGGCTCCGGCGAGCCCGACGACCTCGTCGCGCTCAGCCAGGGCAGCGGCATACGTCTCGTGGGCGAGGTCGAGCGCGCGGGCGACCCGCTCGAGGCGCTGACGGTAGGCGGTGACCTCCTTGGCGCCCTGCGGGACGGGACCGAGCGCGCGGACATTGGGGATGGCCAGGTGGGGGGCCGGTGTGACGGCTTCGAGGCACTGGCGCTCGAGCGCCCGGATCGCCGCCGCCCGCGCATCGAGCTCCTCCACCTGCTGCATGGTGTTGGCCCGGTCGTGGGCCGCGTTGGCGCGCTCGGCCGCCGCCACGATGAGGTCGCGCTCGAGCGTCGCGAGGTCGATCTCCAGCGGGCCGATGATGCCGCCGACGTCAGCGCCACGGCGTGCGCGTTCGACGAGATCGGCAACACGGCGGTCGATGCGGACGAGGTGCTCCGCGGCCGCGTCGCGCTCCGCTCCCACCGGGACGAGGGGCAGCTGGTCACGCACCCGCTCGGCGGCGGCACGCAGCACGGTGATGCGCTGCGACGCCTCGGCGGCGCCGGGCGCGAGGGATGCCCTCGCCTGCAGCGTCCGGGTCAGGGAGTCGAGCAGGCGGCACGCCTCGGGGAGGCTGACCGCGAGCGAGCCGCTCGCCGGCAAGGAGAGGTGTTCGGAGGTGTTGGAGTCGAGCCGACCATGGATGAGCGTCGAGAGCCGCTCTGCCTCCTTGGGACCGACGCGCCCCCCGTCGAAGGTCGTTTCCAGCAGCGTGAGCCGGTCGTTGATCGCCTTCCAGAAGGTCAGCGCGACCGTGAGGTCGGTCGTGATGGCGGTCTGCTCCGAGGGCGAGAGCCGCAGGATCGCGGAGTCGACCTCGCCGAGGTCGGCTCGACGCTGCGCGACCCACTGGCGCAGCGCCGAGAGGTAGCCCTGGGCCTCGGCGGCGTGAACCGGCACGCCGAGGCTGCCCGGCGCAGTGGGCGCGGCGAACCCGGCGGGGGAGGACTGGCCCCCACCGCCAAGGGTTGCGGACGTGGGAGCACCGCTGGCTCGGTTGGCTGTGGCGGGCGGACTGGGAGGAGGCACGATGCCACTCAACGGCCCGCCGACCCTGCCGGCGCCACCGGGCGTCGGAGGCGGCGGAACCGCACCGGACAGCGTCATCAGCCGCCTCTTCCGTACACGGCGGCGGGCGGCGCCGGAGCCGGCCCCAGCGGACCGGCGAGCCACCGGTTGTAGATCGCCTTCCATCCGCCGTCAGCCTTGAGGTCGGCGAGCAGCCGGTTGACGTAGCGGGTGAGGTAGACGTCGTCCTTGTTGAAGGCGAGGCCGTAGGGCTCGTCGGTGATGGCGGGAGCCGACGACACGACGGTGTAGGGATCCTGCGCAGCAAGCCCGGCGAGGACGATGTCGTCGCCGGTGATGGCATCGGCCTTGCCCTGCTGGAAGAGCACGAGGCATCCCGTGTGGTCCGCCGCCGGGACGGGCTCGACCCCACTGACGGTGTTCAGCTTCTCGAGGGTCGACGTGCCGCGCGGCGCACACACCTTCTTGCCCTTGAGGTCCTCGATCCTCGTGTTGGGGACCTTGCCGCTCGGGTCCCTGGCGACGAGCAGCTTCTGCCCGGAGTGGTAGTACTCGGTGGAGAACGCGACGTCCTGCCAGCGCGCGCAGTTCATCGTCATGTTGCGGGCCACCATGTCGACCTCGCGCTTCTGGAGCAGGGGGATGCGGTCGGCAGCCGTGATGACGCGCAGCTGCAGCTTCGACTCGCTCCCGAAGAGGCTCTTGGCGACCGCCTTGGCCAGGTCGATGTCGAACCCCTCGATCTGGTTCGTGAGTGGATCCCTGGCCCCGAAGAGGAAGGTGTCCGCAGAGACCCCGACGACGAGGTGGCCGCGGTCGAGGATGCGGCGCACGGACTCGTCCGTGATGTCGCCGGAAGACGGGATGGACGGCAGGGGGTCGTACGACTGCGTCGGGTTGTTGCACTTCACCGGTGGTTTGGAGGTGGACGGAGTCGTCGACGACGCGACCGGGGGCGGTGGCAGCGGGGTCTCCGCATACGTCACGCCAGTGCAGCCGGAGAGGGCGAGGGCTCCAGCCACGGCGATCACCAGGGCGAGCGGGCCCTGGCGGCGTCGATGGGACAGGGTCTTCATCGGTACTCCTTGATCCGCTGTCCGATGCCTCGGACGATGAGCCACGAGGCGATGAGCGACACGATGGCGATGAGCACTGCCCATACCGTGCTGCCGCCGCCGAGGGCACCGAGCTGGTCGATGGCACTCTTGCTCGCGGCATCGCGCTCCTGCGTCACCTGCTCGTCGAAGGCGTTGAAGGCCGCTGTGGCGCCGCTGGCCTCCTGGGTGGTCGCGAGCTCGACCGCCTGCTCCCACTGTCCGTCGTCGTCGAGGGCGCGAATCTGCTTGTGCGCCGTCGCGTAGGCGTCCCAGCCGTTGGTGAGGTCCGAAGAGTCGCCCACCCCCGCCAGGGTTTCCCGCACGGTCTTGTCGTTGGCCACCCACGCGTCCTCGTAGGCCTGGCCGCTCCCACGCTGGACCAGCGTGAGGCTCTCGTTGGCCCGCGCGTCGTTGGCGGCGGTGCGCACGTGGGCGAGGTCGACCGCCCGCTTGTAGTCCCCGGAGGCCACCTGCGCGGTCGTCGTGCCGATCTTGCCGATCGTCGTCCCGGCGACGATCAGGCCCACGACGAGCAGGATCACGCCCCCGGTCAGGGACGGGTTGAGGTAGCGGTGGGTGCGCCGTGCGAGCCAGACGGCGATGAGGACGAGGACGATGAGCGCGGCGACGCCGGCCAGGAGCTGGATGCTCGAGTTGGACCGGTCGAACTCCTTCTGGGCCCGTGCCTCGTTCGTGTCGACGATCTGGGCGACGACCGGGATGGCCGAGGCGCGGAGCGAGGCGCTCGCCTCGGTGAGGTAGCGCGCGCCCACGGGGAGACCGAGGCGGTTGTTGGACCGCGCCTGCTCGACGAGCGCGCCGTAGTCCTGGACCTTCTCGGCGAGGGTGCCGAGCGCCTTCGCGTCGGCGGGCTGGGCAGCGGCCCCAGCGGCGATGTTGCGGGCAACGGCAGCCATCGCGGCGTCGTACTGCGCCCTGGCGTCGGCGGTCTCGAGGCCCCCGACGAGGAAGGCGTTCGTCGCGAGGGCGTCGGCGCGCAGGAGATCGACCTGGATCGACTGCATCCGCACGACCTGCTCGGTGGTGGTGGCGGCCCGCTCGGCCGCCGCCTCGGATGCGAGGATCGCGTTGGCCGCGGCGCCGCCGAGGAGCAGGGCGGCGATGACTCCGAGGATCCCGAGCAGGCGCATCCGCCCCGGAGTGCCCTGGAAGAGACCGGTGAACGCCGACTGGAGCGTCTGCCCGGAGCCACGGATCGTCGCGGGTGCGGCCGACGCAGTCGCGGAGGTGCCGGGGGCGGTGGCGGGAGCCGCCGAGGGCGGGGGCAGCGGCGTGCGCGAGCTGGTCGGCGGCGCGACCGGGAGGGGGGTCGTCGGTCCGCTGGTCATCTCTGCTCCTCATCGGTCGGCAGGTCGGTTGGCAGATCCTGCTCGGAGCCTGCCGGAACGATCTCGGAGGAACCATCCGGGTCGCCCCCCGGAGACTCCTGATCCTCCTCCGACTGCTCCCTGACATCGTCCTCCGTGAGTAGACGCAGGTCCTCGAGACTTGGATCCACGGCGTCCTGAAGCCGCCAGGCGTGCCGCCCCACCGAGTGCTCGAAGAGGTTGCGCACGAACCTGCCGTTGCCGAAGGCAGGGGTGCGTGGCGTGGCCTCGAGCGTCATGCGCACCCGGCGCCGCGCGTCCTCGCTGAGCTCGTAGTCGCTGTTGTCCGCGATGGAGTCGAGGATCGCGAGCAGCTCGTCGTCGCTGTAGTCGTCGAACTCGATCGTCGTCGTGAAACGGCTGGCGAGCCCGGGGTTCTGCGCGATGAAGTGCACCATCGGCTCCGGGTACCCGGCGACGATGACGACGAGGTCCTCGCGATGGTCCTCCATCTCCTTGACGAGCGTGTTGACGGCCTCCTGCGCGAACTGGTCGCCGGTGAGCCCATAGGCCTCGTCGATGAACAGGACGCCCCCGACCGCCGTGGCGCAGACCTCGGCCGTCTTCATCGCCGTCTGCCCGACGTATCCGGCCACGAGCTCGGAGCGGTCGACCTCGATGAGCTGGCCCTTGGGGAGCAGCCCGAGCGCCTTGTAGATCGCGCCGACGAGTCGCGCGACCGTCGTCTTCCCCGTGCCGGGGTTGCCGACGAAGATGAGGTGCCGGCTCATCCGCATCGCCCGCAGCCCGGCCTCGACGCGCATCTTCTCGACCTTGAGGAGCGCGACCTGACGGTGGATCTCCTTCTTGACCCGGTCGAGCCCGATCATCGCGTCGAGCTCGTCGAGCAGCTCCTCGACCGACTTCTCCGGTTCGGCGGGCTCCGTGGCCTCCGCTTCCGCGGCAGGTGCCTCCGCTGAGTTCTCCTGTGGCGCAGCGGGTTCCCCACCAGGCCGTATGCCGCTGGGCTCGCTCCCGCTCGACCCCCCCGGTTCCGCGTGGCCGGGGGCGCGGACGTAGCCCCACTCGCGCAGGACGGCGTCGGTCCCGACGCCCGGGGGCAACGGCGGGAGCCCGGTCGAGAAGTCCGTGCCGAGCAGTGGGCCCGTCGGCGGGCTGACTGGTGCCGGTGCCCGGTTCGCGGCGGCGAGGTAGGTGGCGCTCGCCGCGGTCGCGTTGGCGATGACCCAGATCGGCGCCGTGCCCAGCATGACGGCGTCCGAGGCGATATCGGTGAGGGCCTCGGCGTAGTCTCCGGCGAGGTCGTGGTCCGCCGCTGCGAGGGACGCGAGCAGGTCGGTCGGGGAGTGCCGCCAACGGCGCCCCTTGGAAGCCGCGTCGAAGAAGGCCTCGTTGATCGTCGCGAGGTCCGTCACCGCGGGCAGGGCGACGGCCGCCCATTCGTGTGGGGCACCCGGCACCGACTCCGCGAGGGCGGCTGCGACCCGTAGCCCCTCGTCACGGGCCGTGCCGGGGTCGATCCCCGCGAGGCGCGCGACGTCGACGAGCGCGTCGATGCTCTCGGCGAGCGCGGACTCAGCAGTCGTCATCTCTCACAGCCCCCTGGGCTCGGGTCGGGAAGTACATCGATCGAAAGAACAGCTTTCGGCCCGATTGCTGTTCTCTTGATTGTGGAAGGTGATCGAGTGAACAGGTTTTGCGCCCGATTCCTGTTCTTTCGATTGGGTCGTGGGCTGGGTTGGTGGGCTTGGTGCGGTGCGGTGGAGGGTCACGGGTCACTCCGGCGGCGACAGCGGGCCGGTGATGGGGGTCGAGCCGGGATCCGGCGTGGGGTCGGGCGCGCCGAGGCCGAGGGAACCCCCGGTCGACGCATGGCCGAACTTCTCCTCGAGGAAGGCGCCATGGACGATGATCGCTTCCGCGTCGGAGCGGTTGATGGCATCGGCGACCTTGTCCATCGTCGCGCCCAGCAGGTCGAGCTGGTCGACGAGCAGCATGACCGAGCTCTTGCCCGCAGCGATCGGGCGCGTGTCGGCCCAGTCGCGGGGGAGTCTGAGGTAGTTCCCGATCGCCACGGGCAGGTAGTCGGTCGCGGTGGCCATGACGCTGTAGCCCTGGGAGCTACCGACGCCGAGGCGCTCGAGCCGAGGGATCGACTCGCGAACGACCCGGGTCACTCGCGTCAGGCGTGAGAGGACCACCCCGGGCACCCTGCCCTCGCGGGCCTGCGTCTCGACCGCGTCGAGGGCGCCGAGCAGCTGCTCGGTCGTCGGCGGCCCCGGCGGCGCCGATGTGGGCGGCTCCGGTGCCTCGGGCCTGTCCAACCCGAACCACGATCGGATCCCCACGGCTCATGTTCCCTTCGTGCTCGGCCTCGCCCCTCCCACCATGTCCAACGTCGCCGGTGTCAGATGCTGCCCGGCCCGAGGTCGAGGGCCCCGGGAGCGGCGCCTGCCGCACGTCGGGCGTCCTGGGCGGCGACCCGCTCGAGGTAGCTGCGGGACTTGGTCACCTCGTTCTCGAGGGCGCCGATCGTCGCGGCCATGTTGTCGAGGGCGCGCACCTTGAACTGGTCGATGGTGTCCATCGTCTCGTAGATGTTGGCGAAGGCCTTCTGGAGCGACTCGATGTTGATCGTCGAGCTGGCCGACTGCTCCTGGATGCGCGCCGAGTTCGTCTTGAGGAGCTCGGACGTGCGCTCGATGAGGCCGGAGGTCGTCGTGTTGAGCGCGGTGATCTGGTCGAGGACGAGCTGCTGGTTGTTGAGGGCCTGGGCGACGATGACCGCGGTGCGCAGGGCGGACACGGTGGTCGTCGTGGCCCGGTCGACGCCCTTGATGAGCTCGATGTTGTTCTTGATGATGATGTCGATCGCGAGGTAGTTCTGGATCGACACCGCGAGCTGCGTCAGCAGGTCCTGGTGCTTCTGGCGGACATAGAACAGGACGTCCTCGCGCAGCGCCTTCGCCTTCTCGGGGTCGGTCGTGTCGAGGGTCGCCACCTGGGCGGCCAGCTTCGCGTCGAGGCGCTCCGCGACGTAGACGTACTGGTTGAGCCGACCCATCGACTCCCACAGCGCCTTCTTCTCGAGGTTGAGCGCGATGTTGTCCTTCTGCAGCTCGTCCTGCCCGGACTGGAGCGAGTGGAGGATGCCGTTGAGGTGTGACTGTGCCGACTGGTACTTGCGGAAGTAGTCGGTGATCCGGTCGCCGAAGGGGATCATGCCGAGGAACTTCTTGGCTCCCGCGGCCTGCGACGGGTCGAGGTCCTCGACGGTGCGGCGCAGGTCGAGCAGCGTCTGCCCGACCTTGGACCCCTGGGACAGCGATCCCTCGTTGAGCGCCTTGACCGGCATCTGGAGCATCCGGTTGGACGACTCGGCCGCGAAGCGGATCTCATCGGTCCCCATGCTCCGCACGTCCGCAGCCTTGGCCTCCCACTCGGGGGACTTCGTCGCGGCCTTGAGCAGCGAGCCCAGGTACTGGTCGACCTTCGAGTCCAGCCCGGGAAGCACGGCCTCGGGCACGGCCGGGGCCATCTTCGGCGCCGATGTCTCCGAGACGGCGCCCACGGCGGGCGGGGGAGTGAGAGTCAGGTGCGACTCGGTCACCGGGGGCTCCAGAGGGGCAGGCGCGGTCTGCGACTGGCTCGCCATGGCCGGTGCCTGCTGGGCAGCGGGCTGGTCACTCATCTCGAACGGGTCCTTCCCCTATGTCCCGGCCACGTGCTCGACGCGGCCGACGTCCGTGGGCCCGCCCAGCGGCATACGGCTGGATGGGCGTTAGCCACTCTACGTGGCGCCCGTCTGGGACGTGCGGGGGATTTCCCCGGTTCCGCCCCGAGAGTGACCCCGGCCGCCCCCGCAAGGAGGGCGGCTGGGGGCGACCGCAGCGCTGGAGTCAGGGGAGGTTCCGCGCTGCGGCCGCGTGCGTGGGACACCCACAGTCATGTCAACGGTGGGATGGGGCCGGTAGTTCCCAGTTCAGTTGAACTGCCAGGACCTCTTCGACAGGCCGAACCAGAAGCCCTCGATCACGCTCTTGTTGTCGAGACCGCCGGACGCGTAGGCCGCCCCCAAGGTGACGAAGAGCGGCGCGAAGTGCTCGGTCCGCGGATGCGCCTCGCGGGCAGCCGGAGCCTTGACGAGGAAGTCGAGGATGCTGTCGACGTCCTGCTGCTTCATCGCCTCCTGGGCCCAGTGGTCGAACTCGGCGCTCGCCATCGGCGGTGCAGCATCGGCGCCGGCGCGCGGGTTGAACCAGCGCAGGTTGTGCGTCGTGAACCCGGAGCCGACGATGAGCGTGCCCTGGTCGCGGAGCGGTGCGAGCTTGCGGCCGATCTCGAAGAGGCCGCGCGGGTCGAGCGTCGGCATCGACATCTGCAGGACCGGGACGTCCGCCTCAGGGAACATCTCCTTGAGCGGGACGTAGGCCCCGTGGTCCAGCCCGCGCGACTCGTCCCGGTGGACGGGGGTCGAGCTCGCCTGGCCGGGAGCGGTGAGCAGCCTCGTCACGTCGTCGGCGAGGTCGGGCGCCGCGGGTGCGTCGTAGGTGACCTCGTAGTACTTCTGCGGGAAGCCCCAGAAGTCGTAGACGAGCGGTGCGCCCGTCGTCGAGCCGAGCGTCGTCGGGGCGTCCTCCCAGTGGGCCGAGACCATGAGGACGTTCTTCGGCTTCTCGAGCGTCGCGGACCAGTCGGCGAGCTCGCGCGTCCATCGGGTGTCGTCGGCAAGCGGCGGCGCGCCGTGGCTGAGATAGATCAGGGGTGCAGGCATGGGAGGCTCCTCAGATGGTTGACAAGTAAACTATCACAGTCAACCCGGGTGAGGCCTGCGTTCATTCCCCTTGACCGATTCGAGGTGTTCGGTTCGAGGTTCGGACTCGCTCTCGGGAGCGAACCGATACCTCGAACCGGGATGGGGCGGAACTCTGGGCCGTTCGGCCCTGGTGGTCCCACGAGGCGGCGTGGAACGTGGGGGCATGACCGAGATCAGGATGACCGAGCACCAGGAGCAGACGACTGCCGTCGTGCGGGAGCGGGTGCCCGTGCACGACCTCCCGCAGTTCTTCGGACGGGCCTTGACGCAGGCCATGGCGGCTGCGCAGGCCCAGGGCCACCATCCAACCGGGCCGCCGTTCTCGCTCTACCACGGCATGCCGACCGATGCGGTCGACGTCGAGGCCGGGTTCCCCGTGGACGGGCCGATCGCCGACGTCGACGGCGTGACGGCGAGCTCGCTGCCCGCGGGCCGGGTCGTGGAAGCCACGCACGTCGGGCCGTACGACACGCTCCCGCAGACCTATGAAGAGGTCGTCGCCTTCATGAAGGAACAGGGGCTCACCCCCTCGAGCGACATGTGGGAGGTCTACCTCAGCGACCCGGAGCAGGAGCCAGACCCCGCCACGTGGCGGACCCAGATCTTCTGGCCCGCCACCTGACGGAGCTCTCGGGTCAGCCGAGGTCGGCTTCACTCAGGTCTTTGGGGTCGAGCTCCTTGGGCTCGACGAGGACGAGCCAGTTCCCGGAGTTGTCCCGGATCAGGGCCTCGATGCCGTAGGGGCGGTCGGCCGGCTCCTGGAGGAACTCGACGCCCTTGGCGCGCAGTTCCTCGCACGTCTTGTGGCAGTCGTCGACGGTGAGGCCGACGCCCGGGAGGCCACCGTCGGCCTGGGCGCGCCGCATCGCCTCGACGAGCTCCGATGACAGCGGCGCGCCGGGGGTGGTGAGGTGGAGGTTGAGCTCCGGCTGCTCGGGGTGGCGGACGGTCAGCCAGCGGTAGTCCGGCCCCAGCTGGACGTCGTCGCCCTTCTCGAAGCCGAGGACGTCGGTGTAGAAGGCGAGGGACTCGTCCAGGTCCCTGACCCAGACGCTGACAATGGATACGTTCGTGATCATGTCCCCGACGCTAGGGGAGCGGTGACGGTCCCGGCTTCTCCTGGATTGCGGAGCCGTCGGGCTGGGGAGGTCGCCGTTCGGCGAGGCCCCACATGAACACGTAGCAGCCGGGGATCCGCGGGGCGCCGGTCGCTGCGTACCTCTTCTGGAAGTCCCTCGGTGTCTCCCCGGTCACTGCACTGAACCGGCTGCTGAACGAGCCGAGGCTCGAGAACCCCACGGCGAAGCAGACCTCGGTGACGGTGAGATTGGAGGTTCGGAGCAGGTCCTGCGCCCGCTCGACCCGTCGTTCGGAGAGATAAGCCGCCGGCGTGCGACCGTACGTCGTGCGGAACAGCCGGAGAAAGTGGTACTTGCTCACCCCGGCGATGCCCGCGAGCGTGTCGAGGTCGATGGGCTCCGCGTAGTGGCGGTCCATGTGGTCGCGGGCCCGGCGCAGGTGGACGAGGACGTCGGCGGGTGCGCGTGGGGTGGATCCGCTGGCCATGGACCGATTGTGCACACTGGAGATCCGGGTGGTGCGAACGGATCTTGACACGGGCTGTTACGGTCGGTCCGCATCCACGTCGGAGCAGCGACGAATCCGCTGCACGTGGGAGCAGGAAGACTCAGGTGGACCATGGCTGCCGGTAAGGGGCGCAAGCTCGTCATTGTCGAGTCGCCCGCGAAGGCGAAGACGATCACGAAGTATCTCGGCGCTGGCTACGCGGTACGCGCCTCGATGGGACATGTGCGCGATCTGCCGGATCGCGGCATCGGCATTGACATCGAGCACGATTTCGCGCCGACGTACGTGGTCACCGAGGACAAGACGGATACCGTCAAGCAGCTCAAATCCGCGATCAAGAATGCGAGCGCCGTCTATCTCGCGACGGACCCCGACCGCGAGGGTGAGGCCATCGCATGGCACGTCGTCAAGGCGACCACGCCCGCGAAGGACAAGCCGGTGCATCGCGTCACCTTCCACGAAATCACGCAGGATGCCGTGCGGCAGGCAATCGCCAGCCCCCGCGCGATTGACATGCATCTCGTGGATGCGCAGCAGGCGCGCCGCGTGTTGGATCGCATCGTCGGCTACCGGCTCTCGCCCTTCCTCTGGAAGAAAGTGACGCGCGGC
>NZ_JBEDUL010000011.1:0-40497 GCF_040414665.1 Intrasporangium sp. | reverse complement strand
GCGCACACGTCCCGGGATGTCCCATGACCACACCGGATGTGGAGCGTGCCAACCTGCTCCTCTCGGATGTCGAGGTGCTCGGGCGACGTCTGGACGTCCGAGTCCGCCAGGGGCGAATCGTGGAAACCGGTGCGAACTTGGAGAGAGGCGAAGACGAGCTGGTAGAGGGCCGGGGAGGCGCTCTGCTCCCGGGGCTGCACGACCACCACCTCCACCTCTTGGCGATGGCTGCGGCTCGCCGATCGGTCCAGGCCGGCCCGCCGCACGTGAGAACCGCTGAGGAGCTGGAGCGTGAGTTGCGTTCCGCCCCAGCCGAAGAATCCTGGATCCGCGGCGTGGGCTACCACGAGTCGGTGGCGGGGGCACTCGAGCGGCGGGTCCTCGACGCCTGGGTTCCCGACCGGCCCGTGCGGATCCAACACCGCAGCGGGGCCCTGTGGGTCCTCAACTCCGCGGCCCTCCGACTCATATCAGCCGTCCTGGATGACTCGGCCGATGTCGAGAGAGACCACGATGGGACTCCGAACGGGCGCCTTTGGCGCTACGACGAGCGCCTCGCTCGCGCCCTACCCGACCAGACTGCGCTCCAGGACGCAGACCTCGCCGCCGTGGCCGACGGACTGTTCGGGCTCGGGATCACGGGGGTCACCGACGCCACGCCGGGCTTGGACGAGCGAGCAGTCGACCTTCTCGGCGCAGCCACGCCGCTGCGCATGCATCTCCTCGGCGGGGCCAGGCCAGCCGATGGGACGTCAAGAATCAGCGTTGGCCCACGCAAGCTGCTCCTGAGGGACCACGACCTGCCAACGTATGACAAGCTTCGCGCCATGGTTGATCCCGGCGGCATGGCGCAGGCCCGCTCCCCCGTCGCAGTCCATTGCGTCACAAGGGAATCGCTCATTCTGACCCTTGCAGTACTGAGTGACCTCGGCAGCACCCGAGGCGACCGGATCGAGCACGCATCAGTCGTTCCAACTGGCGTCGAAGCAGAGCTCGCGCGTCTCGGGCTCACCGTGGTCACCCAGCCCGACCTGCTCCGGACCCGAGGCGACGTCTACCTGCAGGACGTGGACGCCGACGACCTGCCTCATCTCTATCCGTGGGCGAGTCTCGTCAGGGCTGGCGTGCTCGTTGCACCATCGAGCGACGCGCCCTTCGGCGAGGCCGACCCATGGCAGGTGATCAGGTCCGCACGAGACCGACAGACCCGGGACGGGACTGCTATCGCGCCGGACGAACGCGTCACTGCCGACGTCGCCCTGAGGGGATACCTCACTGCCCCAGAGGACCCGGGCGGACCATCAAGGCGCGTCGAGACGGGAGCTGACGCCGACCTGTGCCTTCTCTCGGTCCCGCTCAGCGAGGCCCTCGCACACCCGGAGTCCTCGCTGGTCAGACTGGTGCTAGCCGACGGACGTCCGGTGGCGACGACGTCATAGGCAGGCCGGTCAGGGCACGATGACGCGCACGGTCTCCGCGACGCAGGCGGGCTTCTCCTGCCCCTCGATCTCCACTACGTAGCGGATCACGGCCTGAACACCCACGGCGCCGTCCTCGACCGAGATGAGTGTCGCCCTCGCCCGGATTCGCGAGCCGGCCTTGACAGGCTGCGGAAACCGGACCTTGTTCACGCCGTAGTTCACCGCCATGCGCGGGCCATCGATGCGGAAGATCTGGCTCCCCAAGACGGGCACCAAGGCCAGTGTCAGATACCCGTGAGCGATGGTGCTTCCGAATGGTCCGAGGGCGGCCCTGTCCCCATCGACGTGGATCCACTGCCAGTCCTCGGTGACGTCGGCGAAGGCGTCAATCCGATCCTGGCCGACCTCGAACCAGTCGCTGACGCCGAGCTCCTGCCCGACCTGCGCCCGAAACGCGCCCAGCCCTTCGAACACCCGGCATGCGACGGACGACAATGCTGTGGTCATGCCCGCGGTACCCCCGAGATCGTGCTGTTGGGTCGCGCCTGGGCGACCAGGTGCGGCAAGATCCGGTCGACGTCCTCGACCTCCCAGCGACCGTCTTCCCGCACCGCCGTCGGCCCCTTGACCCAGGTCTCGGCGACTCCCAGCTCAGCACCCTTGATCGTGAAGACGCGGCCGGTGATTCCCTCACTGTCCGGGGACCCGAGCCACACCACGAGAGGTGCGATGTTGTCCGGCGAGCCGACGTCGAACCCGGCCTTGTCGCTCGCGTCGCGGACGGCGGAGACGTAGGCGTCGAGTCCCGCCGTCATGTCCGTCAGGGCCGTCGGGGCGATCGCATTGACACCCACTCCGAGGCGGGCGAGCTCGTCCGCGACGATGACCGTGAACCCGGCTATGCCGGCCTTTGCCGCGCCATAGTTGGACTGTCCGATATTGCCGAAGAGTCCCGACGGCGAGGTGGTGTTCACCACCCGCGGTGCGGGGGTCGGCGAGCCCGCCTTGTGCCGCTCTCGCCAGTGCGCGGCTGCATGGTGGGTCACGCAGAATGTTCCGCGCAGATGCACCTTCACCACCGCATCCCACTTCTCGAGGTCCATGGTGACGAGCATCCCGTCGCGCAGGATCCCGGCGTTGTTCACCACCGTGTGCAGATCTCCGAAATGCGCCACGGTGGCTGCGACGAGTTCCTCGGCGCCGTCCCATTCCGAGATGTCGTGCCGGCTCGACACGGCGACTCCGCCCAGGTCCTCGATCTCCTTGACAACACCATCGGTGGGGGCGATGTCGTTGACCACGACGTTCGCACCCTGCCGAGCGAACTCGAGGGCGTGCGCGCGCCCGATACCTGACGCAGCTCCGGTCACGATGACCACCCGGTTGTCGCTGATCCCCATTTCACGGTCTCCTTTCGAGGCCTCTCAGGACCCGCTGGTCATCAGCTCGGAACATCCGCTGCGAGCTCGCGGACGCGCAGCGCCTTCAGCTCGCGGCGCAGCAGCTTGCCCGTCTCGTTGTAGGGAAGGTCGGTGCGCCAGTGGATGACCTCGGGCACTCGTGTCGACCGGAGACCCGAGCGGACCCATTCGCGCAGCTCGTCCTCAACCACGACCGCCCCCGGAGTGGGCACGATGAACGCCTCGATGCGCTCCCCCCAGTCCGCGTCCGGGACACCGACAACGGCGACCTCCTCGACGGAAGGGTGGAGATGCAGTCGGTCCTCCACCTCTGCAGGGGCGATGTTCTCGCCACCGCGCACGATGACATCGTCAGCACGGCCGTGCAGGAAAAGGAAGCCCGCCTCGTCGAGGTGGCCCCGGTCCCGCGTTGCGTACCATCCCGTGTCATCGAGGGCAGAGTGGGAAAGGTACTCCCCCGACACCTGCTCGCCGCGCACCCAGATCTCGCCCGCCACCCCTGGCCCGACGACCTGACCGCCCTCGTCCCGGATCTCGATCTCGACCGATGGCAGGGCCCGCCCGACCGAGCCGAGTCTCGCCCGGACACCAGACACAGTGCTCGCGGCCGCTTCTCGATGGTCCTCGGGGCTGAGCAGCGTGATCGTGGAGCTCGTCTCGGTGAGGCCGTAGGCATTCACGAGGTCAACGCTCGGCAGCAGCCTCATCGCTCGTTCGATGACCGGCACCGGCATCCGGCCGCCGCCGTAGGACAGGTGGCGCAGCTCCGGCAGCGAGCCCCCTTCCGCCTCAAGGACGTCGAGGACTCGGTTGAGCATCGTCGGGACGACCATGGCCTGGGTCACCCCTTCCCGGCGCACGGTGTCAACCCAGTCTTGCGGTTCGAACGAAGGCATCAGGACAATTCGTCGCCCGGCAAACACGGACGTTGTCATCGAGCTGACCGCGGCGATGTGGTAGGGCGGAACCGAGACGAGGATGGCCTCGTCCGGCGCGGCGTTGAGGAACTCGACCGTGTTGACGACGTAACCGACCAGGTGACGGTTGCGCAGCACGGCAGTCTTCGGTGTGCCGCTCGTCCCGCTGGTGAACAGGAGCACTGCGGGGAACTCGCTGTCCGTCTCGACCGCCTCGTCGAGGGCAGGCCCGGCCGGCTCGCCCAGCACCAGCACGTTGTCGAGTCGGGCGACCCGTGCCGCGGACGGCTCGTCCGCGACCACTCCGAGGTTCGCGATTCGGCTGAGCGCCTCGGCAAGCTGCACGTCGGTCCACCGGTAGTTGACTGGGACGTACGATGCGCCGGCCATCGAGCAGCCGAAGAAGAGCGCCATCGCCTCCGGCGAGTTCTCCCCAAGGTAGGCAACGGCGGAGAGTCGCTCCGCTTGGATCAGCGCGGCGAACTCCGCTGCCCGCTCGGCAAGTCGGGCGTACGTCCAGTCCTGACCACCTGACGTCACGGCCACCCGGTCCGGGTTCACCTGGGTGACCATGCTGAGCAGCATCGTGGTGTTCATGCGCTCCTCTCCCGTCAGTCCGAGGACGGCAGCTGCTTGGCTGCGAGCTCGATGAGTCGCTCACCGTTGACGCTCAGGCTGCCGGCCCCAGGCTTGACGCACAGGACCTGGAGTCCGGAACCCTCGTGGGTGTAGCGCTTGCCGAGGACGGTTCCGCCATCATGGCCGGCCTGAATTGCGCCCTGCACACCGTCGCGGGTCGTGACCATGGGCGATCCGCCGCAGGCGAGTGGGACGTCGGCGCCCTTGATCACCACCACCTCGGTGTCGCAGACGGCACTGAGTGCCCGGCTACCGGTCTTCATGTTGTTGCTCCTCGAGTCAAGGTCGGCAAGGTCTTGCCTGGGAAAGGGGAGACGTTCATGGAGTGCCGCCCAAGAGGGCCAGGGCTCGCCGAGCCAACGGGGCAACCATGAGGCCGCGCTGCGCCATCCGTTCGTCGGACGTCTGGCCGCGGACGTGGCGGGCGTAGAGCTGCTGCAGGATGACGACGGTGCGCCAACAGCCGAAGGCCTCGTACCAAGCGATGTTCGCGAGGTCCAGCGCACTCGTCCTGGCATAGCGGGCGATGACGTCGGCGCGGGATGGGAGATCCAGCGCGCGCGTTGCGCTCGCTGCGATGAAGGCATTGACGTCGTCGGCCGGGAGGCCACGGTCCGGCCAGTGACTGAGCAGGGTGCCAAGGTCCGCGAGGGTGTCGCCGGTGGTGGCCATGTCCCAGTCGAAGACGGACACCACACGGTCCGCGTCACCAGCCGCGAACTGACAGTTGTCGATCTTGAAGTCGTTGTGCACGATTCCGGCCCGCTGGCTCCTCGGCTGGGTCCTCGCCAGTCGCGCCCCGACCTCGTCCACGAGTGCTGAGGTCGCGGCCGCATCGGGCAGCGTGGAGTACTCCGACACCGCCTGCCATCTGCGGGTCCAGCCAGCCACCTGACGCTCCAGGAACCCGTCCGGACGCCCGAGATCCTGCAGGCCGCAGGCGGCCGGGTCCACCTCGTGCAGGTCGGCCAGCGCGTCGATGACCGCGAGTCCGACACGCACCGAGGCATCCGGCTCGTCGGAGATCTCGGTCTGGACGTGGTCCCACACGACGTAGCCCTGGCGGTACTCGACGACGAAGAACTCCGCCCCGATCACGGTCGGGTCGTCACAGTGCAGGTACGACTGCGGCGCTCGGTTGTAGGCCCGGTGCAGCCGCGCGAGCACCCGATGCTCGCGCGACATGTCGTGGCCACCCGCCGCCAAGGCACCGAATGGTGGCCGGCGGACCACGAGGTGGGTGTTTCCGATGGTCACTCGGTAGGTCAGGTTCGCCGAGCCTCGGGGGAACTGCTTGACGCTGAAGGGCCCCGACAGGTCGGGCAGCTGCTCGCGAAGGAACGCCTCCAGCGCCGGCCAGTCGAGCTCCTCACCGGCACGCACGGCAGCAACGTCTGAGTCAGGTGTGCCCACGACGTCGTCAACATCGACGGCCTCGCTCATCCTCGTCCTTCCAGTGACGGATAGTGGCAATGCAGCCACACTAATTCCTCATGAGGAATTGCGCAAGACCTGCACCGGGCCCTGTCTGCACGGATGGATCCTGATGTCGGGCAGCCCTGCGTAACCCGGCATGACCAGCCGAGCCAGCTCAGCGGCATACGGCATCCTCGGGTTCAGGCTGGGCGGTGTCGGTCGACGACCGACGCGGGTTCAGCGAGGAGCAGCAACCGGGGGTGTCACAACCACTCGACGGTGCCTTCGAGCAACACGCCGAGCTCCGCTCGGTTGACAGCGATCACGCGGGTCAGGTGCGCCTCCATGAGGGACGCGGCCGTTTCGGCGTCGCCATCGAAGATGGCCTGGGCCAGCTTGAGATGGTCCTCGACGAGTGACTGGTGGATGACGCGCACGTCACCGACCGTGGCCAGGTGATGGGCCACGAGCTGACCGTAGGCACGGAAGGTCAGCTGGAGGACGCGATTCCCGGCCAGCGCAGCCACCACGCCGTGGAAGCCCTCGTGCCCGGACATGTACACCTCGAGGTCGGCGTGGTCCGCTTCCTCCACATCGCCCTGCAGATAGGGCGCCACGGCTGCCTGCCTCGTCTCGTTGTCAGGGTTGGCCGCGGCCATCCTGGCCAGCGTCGACTCGGCCAGGACCCAGGCGTCGAAGAGCTCGTCGTAGGTGGCACCGGCCAGGTGGTAGAAGAGCGCCTCCATGCGACCCAGGTTCGCGGAGTCGACGGTGCCGACGACCGGGCCGCCGCCGGGGCCGCGTCGGATGCTGATCATCCCCTGGACCTCGAGCAGCCGCAGCCCCTCCCGCAACGACTCCCTGCTCACTTCGTACTGCTTGAGCATCTCCGCCTCGGAGGGAAGGTGGTCTCCCGGCTGGAGCCCTTCTGCCCGGATCGTGCGAACGACCGCGCGGGCGACGACCTCGGACGCCTTGAGTGGCCTGAGGACTGATCCGCCGGCGGCAATCGGTATGCCTTCCGGGACCCTTGACGCGTCCGCGGGCTTGCCGTTCTCCCGCTTTCCGCCATTCGCTCTGCCGTTCGCGACCTTGGCCGACTTCGTCGCCACGCCGCCAGTCTCCTTCTTGCCAGTCATCGCTCGCCGTCCTTCGTCCCAAGGCGTCCCACGGTCATCACGTCATGTCCTCGTCGACTGTCACACAGTCCATGTGTCGCTGCCGGTAAGTAGAGTCTGTGTCGCCGCCAACCCGTCCGGGGTGCCCGGACGCGGGCCGGACACCTGGGACCTGACGAGGTCGTCATACACCGGTCGCGAGGTGGCCCGGAACACTCCGGTGACGACGTGCTCGAGGTCCTGGTCCGAGAGCCGAGCCAGAGCATAGGCGTACTCGGGGTCATCGCTGAGCGCGTCGTGGACGACGATCTCGGCGGGGTCCACTGCGTCCGTCTCGGCAACCTCGAGCCGCAGATCGCGGCGAACCACACACTTCTCGCCGTCCGCACCGAACACGACCGGTTGGCCATGACGCAGCGGGATCAGTCGGGCGTCCGCACCGTCCTTGCGCAGCACGTCGAAGGATCCGTCGTTGAAGATGGGGCAGTCCTGATAGATCTCCACCAGAGCGGACCCGCGATATGCCGCCGCCTCCTCGAGAACCGCGGTGAGCCCGGCACGGTCACTGTCGAGGGCCCGTGCCACGAAGGACGCCTCCGCCCCCAGCGCCACGGCGAGCGGGTTGAACGGCTGGTCGACGGAGCCGTTGGGCGTCGACTTCGTGATCTTGCCGAGCTCCGAGGTCGGCGAGTACTGGCCCTTCGTCAGGCCGTAGATCCTGTTGTTGAAGAGCAGGATCGTAATGTTGACGTTGCGTCGCAGGGCGTGGATCAGGTGATTGCCCCCGATCGAGAGCGCATCCCCGTCTCCGGTGACGACCCAGACCGACAGGTCGGGACGCGCGACGGCGAGGCCAGTGGCGATCGCGGGCGCTCGACCGTGGATCGAGTGCAGCCCGTACGTGTCGAGGTAGTAGGGGAACCGCGACGAGCACCCGATGCCCGAGACGAAGACGAGGTTCTCCCGCTTGATTCCCATGGTGGGCAGGAAGCCCTTCACTGCCGCGAGGATGGCGTAGTCCCCGCAGCCCGGGCACCACCGGACCTCTTGGTCGCTCGCGAAGTCCTTGGCCGTCTGCCGTGACTGCGCGCTCGGCACGAGGGAGGTCGCTGTGAGCGGCAGGTCAAGTACGGGAACCGTTGGCGCGGTCATGAGAGCTGCTCCTCGAGAACTCGGTGGCGCGGGACGACCCGATCAAGGGCCATGGAGACCTTCTCGGCCTCCTGCTGGCTCAGGGTCCCGTTGAGTGCACTGCGGAAGGCGTCGTAGAGCTCCTCGGACGTGAAGACCTCGCCTCGCACCTTGGTGACCGAGCGCACGTCGACGAGGTAGCGAGCCCTCAGCATCGTGGCCAGCTGGCCGAGGTTCATCTCCGGTGCGACGACGGTGGGGTAGGACCTCAGCACCTCCCCCAGGTTGGCGGGGAAGGGATTCAGGTGACGCAGCTGCAGATGCGCGACGGAGACGCCAGCGGCGCGCAGCTTGCGGCAGGCCTCGCCGATGGGGCCCGACGTACTCCCCCAACCGACCACGAGCAGCTCGCTGTCCCCGTCCGGGTCATCCGCCAACGCAGGTGGAACGGAGATCCGCGCGATGCGCTCGTGCCGCAGCCGCACCATGAGGTCGTGGTTGCGACCGTCGTACGACACGGCACCCGAGCCGTTCGCCTTCTCGAGACCCCCGATCCGGTGGGTGAGGCCCGGTGTCCCCGGGACGGTCATCGCCCGGGCGAGGGTCTCGGGATCTCTCGCGTAGGGCTGGTAGGTCTCGCCCTCGGCCAGTTCCGCCACGTAGTCGGGATCGATCCGCGGAAGGTCGTCGAGGTCCGGGATCCGCCACGGCTCTGCTCCATTGGCGATGGCGCCGTCCGACAGCACGATGACTGGGGTGCGATAGGTCACGGCGATCCGGGCAGCCTCGACCGCCGTGTCGAAACAGTCCGCGGGCGAGCTGGCTGCCACCACTGCGACGGGAGACTCGCCGTTGCGGCCGTAGACCGCCTGGAGCAGGTCCGACTGCTCGGTCCGAGTGGGCAGCCCCGTGGAGGGGCCTCCTCGCTGCACGTCGACGACGACGAGTGGCAGCTCTGTCATGACCGCCAGGCCGATCGCTTCGGCCTTCAGCGCGAGTCCGGGGCCGGATGTGGACGTAACCCCGAGCGCGCCCCCGAGCGATGCGCCGATGGCCGTGCTCACGGCAGCGATCTCGTCCTCGGCCTGGATGGTCGAGACGCCGAGTGATCCGAGACGGCTCAGCTCATGGAGGATGTCCGACGCGGGGGTGATGGGGTAGCTCCCGAGCACCAGGGGCAGACCGGACAGCTGACTCGCGGCGACGAGGCCGTAGGCGAGCGCCCGGTTACCCGAGATCTGACGGTACGTCCCGCGTAGTAGCGCCGCGGGTGCGACCTCGTACTGTGTCGCGAAGGCCTCGGTCGTCTCGCCGTAGTTCCAGCCCGCGCGGAACGCGAGACGGTTGGCCTCGGCGATCTGCGGCGCACGGGCGAACTTCCGAGCGACGAAGGTCTCGACCTCGTCGGTCGAGCGGCCGTACATCCAGCAGAGCAGACCGAGGGCGAACATGTTCTTGGCCCGCTCGGCGTCCTTCTTGCTCACCTGTGCGGGCGCCGCGGCGGCCACCGACAGGGTCGTCATCGGGACGACCTGCACTGTCCACGAGTCGAGCTCGTCGTTGTCGAGCAGGTCGGCGGCATAGCCGACCTTGGCGAGATTCCGGGAGGTGAACTCGTCAGAGTTCACGATGAGGATGCCCCCGAGCGGGAGGTCGCCCAGGTTCGCCTTCAGGGCCGCCGGGTTCATGGCGACCAGCACATCGGGTTGGTCGCCGGGGGTGAGGATGTCGTGGTCGGCGATCTGGATCTGGAAGGACGACACTCCGGCCAGGGTTCCGCGGGGGGCACGGATCTCGGCCGGGAACGCCGGCATCGTCGCCAGGTCGTTGCCGAGCAGCGCGGCCTGGCTGGTGAATCGCTCACCCGTCAGCTGCATGCCGTCGCCCGAGTCACCCGCGAAACGGATGACCACGCGGCTCAGGACCTCGGTGGTTGGGGCGGTCAAGGATTCACCATCTTTCTCCGGTGGGATTGGCCGACGAGGCGGCTGGCTCACAGGGGTTGGCCCAGGTCGCGGCACCTGTCTGGATCGACGAGCCGGCCGTCGGCGATGGCCGCTCTGGCCTGCACCAGCGAGCGGGGATAGCCCACCGACAGATGTGCCGTGAGCCGGCCCATGGCGTCCAGCCAGGCCACGGCCCATTTGTCAGGGTCCTCGTGCTGCCGAACGACGACCACGTCGGCCTCGTCGTGCTGGCCGACGTACTGGAGCTTGCGGCCGAACTGGCCTGACCAGAAGTAGGGCACGTCCTCGGGCTTGGGCGGCAGCCCCAGGATCGATGCGGCCACGGCCGCCGGTCCTGACGCCGCCTCGTCCCAGTGCCCGTTGTGCACACGCCGGCCCAACCGGTCCGACCAGCGAGAGGCAATGTCACCGACCGCATACACGTGGGGGTCGCTGGTGCGGTGGTCCGCGCCCACGGCCACGCCGGCATCCGTCACCTCGAGGCCCGCTGACGCGAGCCAGCCGGTCTGGGCCCGCGCACCCACAGCGGTGAGGACGACATCTGCCGCGATCAGCTCGCCGTCGGCGAGGACTGGACCGTGGGCTCCGACCTCGCGGATCCGGGTCCCCAGGCGCAGGTCGACCCCGTCCCACCAGGGAAGGAACATCGAACCCACGCGCTCCCCGAGCGGCCCAGCGAGGGGGGCGGACGCGCTGTCGAGACAGGTGACCTCGCAGCCGAGCCCGAGAGCTGCCGTCGCGACCTCGGCGCCGATCCACCCGGCCCCGATCACGGCGACCCGGGCGCCCGGAACCAGGCAGCCACGCAGGTGCCTCGCGTCCTCGATCGTGCGCAGCGTCACTTGGGGACCGTTGCCCGGCAAGCGAATCGGCTGCAGCCCCGTCGCCAGGACGAGGGCGTCGTAGGAGATGGGGCCGGTCTCGGTGGTGAGCACCTTGGCGGCGAGGTCGATTCCCGTGGCCGCAACACCGAGCTGCAGCTTGACGCCCTGACCGACCAGGTCGAGCCCCAGGTCCGGGTCGGCACCCTGAGTGAGCACCGCCTTGCTCAGCGGGGGCCGGTCGTAGGGTGCGTGGTCCTCCGCTCCGACCAGGATCACGTCACCGGCGAAGCCGGCCGCCCGCAGCGCCGTGCAGGTCCTGCCTCCGGCAAGACCGGCGCCGACGACCACGACGCGGTCAGGCAGCGGGTGCGAGCCGCTCATCGTGGCACCCCGTGTGCCGCAAGGACGCGGTCCGAGAGCGTCGCTCGGGAGCCGAGGAGGACCTCGTTGCTGCGTGCCTTGCGGAAGTACAGGTGAGCGGGGTGTTCCCAGCTGAAGCCGATGCCGCCGTGCACCTGCACGTTCTCGCCGGTGATGATGACAGCAGCGCGCGAGGCGCCCAGCATGGCCAGCGACGCCGCTTCGGAGAAGTCCGACGGGTTGGCGACGCAGGCCCAGATGGCATGCTCGACGAGCGATCGGGCCAGGTCGGCCTCTGTCGCCATGTCGGCGAGGAGGTGCTTGACCGCCTGGAACGAGCCGATGGTGCGGCCGAACTGCTCACGCACCCTCGCGTAGGCGAGCGCGTCCTCGAGAGCCTGCTCGGCGACGCCCAGCTGCTCGACGCTGAGGGCCAGGACGGCCAGGCTCTCGAGATAGGCCTCGAGGTCGGCGAAGCGGCCGCCTTCGGCGATCTCCACGCCGGGGGCCTCGCTCATCACGAGGGACGCAAGCTCCCGGGTCAGGTCCAAGACCTCCCGACGGGTGCGCTCCACTCCCGCAAGGTCGACCGCTAGCCAACGTGGGCCCTCCGGGGTCAAGGCAGGCACGACGAGGACGTCGGCTCCGAAACCGTCGATCACGAGGTCGACGCTCCCGGTGACGGTCCAGAGGTCGCCGCGACGCTGGGCGCTCAGGCCTGCGGCCAAGGCAACGGCTCCCCGGGCGTCGCCCTGCAACAGATCGCTGAGCCAGCGCTCCTGCGCCCGGGTATCGCCGCCTCGGACGAGGGCCTCCACGGCCAGGAACGACCCCAGGAAGGGAATCGCTGCGGCCCTCCTGCCGATCTGCTCGAGCACGACGGCCGACTCGGCGACGGTGGCTCCGGCTCCGCCGAGTCCTTCCGGCACCGTGAGGCCGACCACGCCGATCTCACCGTTGATCCGACCCCAGAGGGCCTGGTCGATCTCGCCCAGGGCAGCCGCGTCCGCGCGCTGGACCAATGTGGCCGCCGGCGACACCTTCTCGAAGAGCCCACTGATGAGCCTGCTCAGGTCTGCCCTGGTCTCGAGGGCCTGGACGTCGTCGAGGATCATGGCTCAAACCCCAACCGGCTGGCCCTGAAGGACCTCGGCCTCAGCGAGCACGTCTGCGTACCTCGCCCGCGCGGCGGCGTCGAGGCGAAGCGCGTGCTGCGAGGGGAACAGGTCGGGAGCGGGCTCGACACCCTTGAGGAGCTGCTTGGCGACCGACTGCTTGTGCACCTCCGTCGCGCCATCGGCGATCGCCATGTGGAAGCTCTCGAGGACGTACTTCCCGAACGGCATCTCCGTGGAGATGCCCAACGAGCCGTGCAGCTGCAGCGCTCGGCCCGCGACGTCCTGGAGCACCTTGGGCATCGCGATCTTGACGCCGGCGATGTCCTTGATGACCAGCCGGTAGTCCTTGAGCTGGTCGATCTTCCACGCCGTCTGGAGGACGAACAGCCGGAACTGCTCGAGCTGCACCCAGGACTCGGCGATCATCTCCTGGACGAGCTGGAGGTCGCCCAGGCGCTGGCCCCGGGTCTCCCGGGAGACCGCTCGCTCGAGCATCATGTCCAGCGACTTGCGCACGAGCGCCACGGTCCGCATGGCGTGGTGGATCCGACCGCCGCCGAGGCGCACCTGCGCGACCTTGAACCCATCGCCCTCCTCGCCGAGGCGGTGGTCGACGGGAACCCGGACGTTGGTGTAGCGGACGTAAGCGTGGGTTCCCTCGTGCCCGGCATGACCGGTCACCCCGACGTTGCGGATGATCTCGATGCCCGGCGCGTCAGCCGGCACGATGAACATCGATGCCCGGCGGTGCCGGGGCGCGTCGGGATCGGTGACGGCCATGAGCACGAGGAACGTCGCGAAGCGCGCGTTCGAGGAGAACCACTTCTCGCCGTTCACCACGTAGTGGTCACCGTCGCGGACCGCCCGGCACTGGAACGAGGTCGGGTCGGACCCGCCCGTGGGCTCGGTCATGGAGAAGCAGGACGCGATCTCCCCTGCAAGCAACGGCTCCAGGTACCGCCGCTTGAGATCGGCACTGCCGAAGTGGGCGAGCACCTCGGCGTTGCCGGAGTCGGGTGCCTGGGTGCCGAAGACCACGGGCCCGCTGAGCGTCGTGCCGATGCGCTCGTTGAGGAGCGCGAGCTTGAGCTGTCCGTAGCCGGGACCCCCGAGCTCGGGTCCCAGGTGGCAGGCCCACAGCTGCTGCTCGCGGACGCGTGCCTGGAGCGGCTTGATGATGGCGTTGCGAACGGGGTCGTTCATGTCCAGCGGGTGGTCGTAGAGCCGGTCGGCCGGCTCGACCTCCTCGCGGACGAACTGCTCGACCCAGTCGAGCTTCTCCTGGTACTCGGGGTCGGTCTGGAAATCCCAGGCCATCGTGGTCCTCCTTGGTCCGGGGCCGTCAGGCCGGCCCGATGTCCGTCGTGTCGTGTTGGGCGGCGCCCGCAGCCAGGTCCCAGTTCGGGATGGTGACGCCGTCGCCGAGATCGACGAAGGTCACCGTGACGGGGTCACCGATGCGAAGGTGTGGACGACCTGGCAGGTGCCCGAGGTAGCGCACTGGGGGCTCCCCCGGGCGCGGCTCCACGTCGACCAGGACGACGGTGTAGGGCGTCGGGAAATGTGCGTTGATCTGGTGCTCGACCACGGTCCAGGTGTGGATCACACCGACACCGGGGACCTCTTGCCAGCCGAGGTCGGCGGCATGACAGGACCTGCAGCGCGGTCGTGGTGGCTGCTGCTGGTGGCCGCAGACGTTGCAGGTCTGCACCGCGAGGCGGCCCTGGTTTGCCGCCTCGAAGAAGCCCCGGGTGTCGGCGTCGTCGGTGACGGGGCGCAGCCCCACCTCCCCGCCGAGACGGCCGCTCATGCCGCCACCAGGAGCAAGGCGCTCGAGCCCGGGGGCGGGGCCGAGGTCACCAGGGACACCTCGGCGCCGGGCACCTGCGAGGTCGACGTCCCCCGGATCTGCCGGACGCCTTCGACGACGTGGTTCATGCCGTGGATGTATCCCTCGGAGAGCTGGCCACCGGCCGTGTTGATCGGGATCGGGCCGCCGAGGTCGAGCCCGCCTCCCTCGATGTAGGCCGAGACCTCGTCCGGCTTGCAGAACCCGTAGTCGGCGAGCTGGAGGTAGACGGTCACCGTGAAGCAGTCGTAGATCTGGGCGACGTCGACGTCACCCGGTGTCAGCCCGGCCCGCTCGTAGAGCCGCTGGGCTGTGCTCCGGGACGGCAGGTGGTCGAGGGACTCCCCCATGAGCACGGGGTACATCTGCCCGGGACCCACGCGCACGCCGGTGCCCTGGGCCACGGATCGGATCAGCGCCGGCCGCTGCGCGAGGTCGCGAGCACGCTCCGTCGTGGTGACGACGACGGCTGCCGCCCCGTCCGTCTCAAGGCAGAAGTCGAACAGCCGCAAGGGGTCCGAGATCAGACGAGCACTGAAGTAGTCGTCACGGGACAGGTCCCGCCCGTACATCTGGGCAGCCGGGTTGGCGTTGGCACGCTTGCGACTGACCAGGGCGATCTCGGCCAGGGCCTGCTCGGTGAGCCCGTGCTCGCTCATGTGGCGTCGCGCCAGCATCGCGAAGAACTGGCCGGGCGAGGTGACACCGTACGGCGAGAAGAGCTCGAGGTAGGTGGACTCGCCCCCGACGCCACCCGTCACCGAGACGCCCTTGCCGAGGCGGCGTCCGGAACGGCCGTTGAGGGCCCGGTAGACGAGCACGTGGGTCGCCTGGCCAGAGGTGATGGCGGCCACTGCCTGTCCCACCATGCCGCTCGGCCCCGAACCACCCGGGCCGGTCTGGCCCCAGTAGGAGATGTCGTCGATGCCCAGCGCATCAGCGAGTGCCACCTGGGAGGTCTGGTCGTAGTCGCTGCGCACCAGGCCGTCGATGTCGGACGGCTCAAGGCCAGCGTCGGCGATCGCCTTGAGCGCTGCCTGCGCGGCCAACGCCGTCACACTGACGCCGGACTCCCTCGTGAACGCCGTCGTCCCGATGCCGACGATGGCGCACTGGTCCGGCACCCAGTCGTACCTGCTCACACCACTGCTCCTGCCTCTTCGCCGAGGAGCTCGGACGTGTGGGCGCCGAGCCGCGGTGGTGCCGCAGGCGCGCCGGTCCCGAAGGAGAACCGGAAGGGTGCACCGGGGAACAGGTGCCGCTCACCACCCGGCATCTCGACAGGGACGAAGTACCCACGCTCCCGGAGGTGTTCGTCCTCGAGCAGCTGCTCCGGCGCCAGCACGGGGCCGAGGGGCAGGCCACGCTGCTGCGCCTCGCGGTAGACGGTGGCCGAGTCCTGGATGAGGAAGAACGACTCCATGATCGTCTGGATGTGGGAGAAGTGCTCCTGTCGATAGGCCAGGGACAGGTACTTCTCGTCCCCGAGATCCAGGTCGAGCCCCACCGACGCGAGCCACGCAACCAGGGTCTGCCACGTCCGGGCATCGCTGAGGATCAGCGCGAAGTACACCTGGACCCCGTCCGCGCACTCGAAGAGCGCCGGCTGGGTCGGGGAGGGCTGGGCGTGCCGGCAGGTCTGCCGCTCCAGCAGGACCCGAGGGTAGAACCAGTAGGGGTTGGCGAGCTCGCCGCTCACAGCGACGGCCTCGTGCATCGAGACGTCGACGACCTGGCCTCGGCCGGTGTGCTGCCGCTCGATCAGTGCGAGCAGCAGCCCGGAGTGGCCGAAGCTCGCGGCCATCTGGAAGGCCTGGTTGCCGCCCGGACGCACGGGGGGGATCGAGTGGTCGTCGTAGCCGCAGCTCATCAGGATTCCACCTGCCGCCAGCGCCACGAGGTCCGACGTGTGCCGGTCCGCCCACGGCCCGGTGAGGCCGAACGGCGACACGGACAGGGCGATGAGCTCGGGCTGCCGAGCGACCAGTTCCTCGAGGTCGATGCCCTGGCCGGCGAGGTCGCGCGGGCCTGCGCTCGTGATGAGCACATCTGCATCCGCGATCAGGCTCGCCCGCCGGACCCGGCCCTCGTCGGTCGCAGAGTCGATGACGACGCTTCGCTTCCCGGTGTTGTAGGTCCAGAAGTGGAGGCTGAAGTCGGGGTCACCGTCGTGCCCGTCGGCATACGGCCCGACGTGGCGTCCAGCCGATCCATCCGGTGGCTCCACCTTGATGACCTCGGCGCCCTGATCGGCGAGCAGCTTCCCGACGATCTCGCCCTGGAGACCCTCGGCCAACTCGACGACCTTCAGCCCGCTGTAGGTCAGCTCACCCGTTGGCCCGTCCCACATCAGATGACTCCTTCGGCCTCGAGCCCGGCGATCTCGTCGGCCGGCAGGCCGAGCACGTCACCGAACACGTAGTGGTTGTCCTCGCCGAGCAGCGGCGCCGAGCGCCAGGTGTGCTGCTCCGTGCGGCCGAAGGCGATGGGCGTGCCCTCGAAGCGCGCCTCGCCGATGACCGGGTGGTCGAGCTCGAAGAAGGTGCCGCGTGAGGCGAGCTGGGGGTCGCGCTCGTTGACGTCGGACGCGTCCTGGGCCGCTCCGGCAGCGACGCCAGCGGTTTGGAGGATCTCCATCGCCTCGGATGCGGTCCTCGATCGCGTCCATTCGGCGACATGGCTGTCCAGCTCGTCCTGGTGCTGGTGCCGGAGCGCCTGGCTGGCGAACCTCGGGTCGCGGGACCAGGCGGGAGTGCCCAGGGCCTCGACGAAGCGCGACCAGTCGTCGTCGCCGAACACGGTGATCGCGACCCAGCGGTCGTCTCCACGACTCGGGAAGACGCCATGGGGCGCGGCGGCGGGGTGCGGGAGCCGGTTTCCGTACGGGAAGTCAGGGCGCCTCGTCCTGTTCCCGTTGACGGTGACGTCGAGCAGGTCCGGGCCGATGAGGGAGATCCCCACCTCGACGGCCGAGACGTCGATCTCGCCGCCCAGGCCGGTCTTGTTGCGCCGCAAAATCGCCATGAGCAGGGCTGCCGAGTTGTAGTAGGCAGCCTGGTTGTCCATGTACGACAGGCCCCACCCGGAGGGCTCCCGCCCCGGAAGCCCGCTGATGAACGACAGCCCGCTGACGGCTTGGACGATGGGTCCGTAGGACTTGAAGTTCGCATGCGGCCCGGTGTGGCCGAAGCCGCTCATCCTGCCGTAGATGACTCCGGGAGAAAGCTCCTCGAGACGGTCGTAGGTCAGGCCCCATCGCTCCATGACGCCGGGTGCGAAGTTCTCGGTGACGACGCTGCTGGCCGAGATCAGCTGGTCCACCAGCTCTCGACCGCGCGAGGTCTTCATGTCGACGGTGATGCCGAGCTTGTTCCGGCTGTAGTTGTTGTGCAGCCCACCTCGATTGGGGTCCGCGTCGGGGACCTCTTCGCCGTAGTTGCGCACCTCTCCCTTGTAGATCGGCAGCAGCCGGGGGCGGTCGATGCGCCGACGGTTCTCGATCTTGATCACCTCGGCGCCGAAGTCGGCCAGCAACCGGGTCGCCACGGAGCCGACGCCCATCCAGCAGAAGTCGGCGACGCGGACGCCGGCAAGTGGGCCGCGCCGGGGGACGGGGCGTCGATCGGAGAGGCCCGGAGGGGTCTCGAGGTCGGTGGTCATCGGAGGGTCTCGCTTTCGCAGGGCTTGCGTGGTCGGACTCAGGCCGTCGCGGAGCGGCCGCCGTCCACGGGCAGCACGGTGCCGGTGGTGAAGCTGGACAGGTCGGAGGCGAAGTACAGGGCGGTCCCGACGACCTCGTCGGGTTCGCCCGCTCTCTGCAGTGGGTACGACTGCGCCCTCGCGCGCCACTCGTCGGTGTACCAGGACTGGCTGATCTCGGTGAGGAACGGACCGGCCATGATCGTGTTGCAGCGCAGGCGGGGCCCGTAGGCCTGGGCCAGGCCCTTGGTCAGGGTGTTGAGCCCAGCCTTGGCGGCGGCATACACGAGGTCGGTCGTCCGAGGACGGATCGAGGCGATGGAGCTGACGTTGACGATCGACCCGCCGTCTGCCATGCGCGGGGCCGCCAAGGTCGTCATGCGGAACGGGCCCTTGAGGTTGACGTCGATGGTCTTGTCGAAGAGCTGCTCGGACACCGTCTCCAGGCTGTCGTAGAGGGGCGCGATACCGGCGTTGTTGACGAGGACGTCGAGCCTGCCGAACTCGTCGATCGTGCTGTCGACGACGGACTGGCAGCCGTCCCAGTCGCCCACGTGTGCCCCGATCCCGATCGCCCGCGTGCCGGTCTGCTCGGTGATCTGCTCCGCCACCTCGCGGCAGTTCTCGAGCTTGCGGCTCGCGACCACCACGTTGGCACCGGCGCGGGCAAAGGCACGAGACATCTCGAGCCCGAGGCCCCGACTGCCACCCGTGACGACGACGACCCGTCCGGTCAGGTCGATGGCGACGCTCATCGCGCTCCTCCTGCGGTTGTCGACGCGCCCGGTCGCGGCTCGGGAGGAAGTCCCAGGTGCCGCTCGGCGATGATGTTTCGCTGGATCTGGTCGGTGCCGCCAGCGATGCGGTAGCCGGGCGCGCCGAGCACGTGCGCGGTCCAGGAGAAGGTGCCCCGCTCCCCGGTGTCGGCCACCAGGCGCTCGCCGAGCAGCGTCCGAGCGAGCTCGGAGACGAGCGCGAGCTTGGTGACCCACTGCAGCTTGCGCATCGACCCGGTCGCGCCCGGCGCGCGGCCGGTGTCCCGGGCCTGCTTCTCCCGGTGCTGTGCCACCTCCGCCGCGACCTCACGCATCCGGACCTCGGCGAGCTGCAGTCGCACGTCTCGGTGCTCCAACGCGCCGGTGCGCCGTGCGAGCTCGAGCAGCTGGTCGAACTGGCCGCCGACACCATTCTTGTTCGAGGCGTTGGCCCGCTCGAAGCCGAGCGTCGCCCTGGTCACGGCCCAGCCATCCCCCGCGTCACCGAGCCGGTAGGCGTCCGGGACGCGAACCTCGCTGAGGAAGACCTCGTTGAAGCTGGTGCCGCCGGACATCTGGCGGATCTGCCTGATCTCCACGCCCGGCGCGGACATCGGGATCATGAGGCTGGTCAGGCCCCGCCCACGCGACGACCCGGGCTCGGTGCGCACGATCGCCTGACCCCAGTCGGCGAACTGCGCGCCGGAGGTCCAGACCTTCTGGCCGGAGACGACCCAGTCGTCACCGTCCCGCACCGCACGCGTGGCCACGTTGGCGAGGTCCGACCCTGCACCCGGCTCCGAGAACAGCTGGCAGGCGAGCAGTGACCCGTCGAGGAGTCCAGGCAGCAGGAGCGACTTGAGTGCGTCGGAGCCGTACAGCCGGATGGTCGGGGCAATGAGGTTGACCGTGACGGAGAACAACTCGTGGCGGGTCAGCGAGACGACAGCCGACTCCTCGGCCTTGAAGGCGTCCGCGTACTCAGTGGGCAGTCCGGCCCCGTGCAGCTCGACGGGCCAGTTCAACGCGGCGTACCCGGCATCGTGCTTGGTCCGCTGCCAGTCGCGCAGGGTGTCCAGGATCTTCGTCTCCGTCTCGAAGTCGAGATTGTGGAAGACGGAGACGTCGTCGGGGTCACGCAGTGCTGCCCTTTGTGGCGCGTGTTCGGCGAGCCACGCCCGAGCAGCCTCGCGGAAGCCCTCCAGCGACATCGCGGGGGCGAGTGCGGTTGTCATGCTCAGACCTCGTCCACGACCGCGATCGCCCGTTCCGGGCAGTTCTCCGCAGCGGCGAGCAGGAGCGAGAGATTGGCGTCGTCGGCCGCAACCGTCTCGTTGAGGATCACTGGGAAGCCTTCTTCGTCGGGCTCGAAGAATGGCTCGGCCAGCGTGTAGCAGCGTCCGTGGCCGCTGCACTTGCTCCTGTCGATGGTGATGCGCTTCATCGCTGTTCCTTGCATGGTGGTTTGTGGCGGGCTCGTCGGTCAGTTCGCCCAGCCGAGCTGGAGCTTCTCGATCCCGACCTGGGGGCCGCTCTCGACGAGGCCCTCGGTATTGGTGATGTGGTACTCCGGGATCCGCTTGTGCCACTCCTCCAGGGCGATGGCCAGCTCGGTGCGAGCCAGGTGCGCACCGGCACAACGGTGCGGACCGCCCGCGAACGAGTAGTGCCGGTTGACCTTGCGGTCGAGCTGGATCTCCGTCGGGTTCTCGTACTCCGCCTCGTCGCGCGAGGCCGACGGGTTGGCCACCATGACCATGTCGCCCTTCTTCATCGGGCAGCCGTGGAAGTCGGTGTCCTTGGCCACCTGACGAGCCGTCATCACGATGTTGTGGGCCCGGAGGAACTCCTCCACCGCGTTCGCGATGATCTCGGGCTCGCGCACGATCCACTCGCGGTCCCTCGGCGTGATGGCCAGCCAGTAGAAGATGTAGCTGAGCTGGCTCTTCACGGTGTCGAGGCCGGCCAGCAGCATGACCTCCGCGATGTTGAGGAACTCCTCGTCGGTGATGGGCCGTCCGGCGATCTGGGTGCTCGCGATGATGGAGAAGAAGTCGTCCTCCGCGTTGGCCGGCGGGTTCTCGCGCCGGTCCTTCAGGACTCCCTCGAAGTACCGACGGATCTCCCGCTGGGCGTTGAGCTGGTCCTCCGCCTCCTCACCGAAGTGCCCCAGGCCCTCGAAGATCGTCTCGACCCAGCCCATGAACATGTTGGTGTGCTCCTGGGGCAGTCCCACGATGCGCAGGAACACCTTCGTCGGGAAGACCTTCGCGAACTGGTCGAGGAAGTCGCACCGGCCGTCGGCGAGGAACGACTCGATGGTCTCGATGCAGTCCTGACGGATGATCGGCTCGAGGTCGCGCACGAACCGGGGAGAGAACGCGATGTTGATCATGCGCCGGTACTCGCTGTGCAGCGGCGGGTCGATCATGGTCGGGATCCAGGTCCAGTCCGGGTGCGGCACCGTCGGGATCGTCGCGCTGCTGCTGAACACCTCTGGCGTCTGGTAGGCCTCACGGACGAGATCCGAGCTGAGGAGCATCCAGAAGCCGGGTCCGTAGGTCGAGTACGCCGTCGGACCCTCGTGGCGGAGCTCGTCGAACGCCTCGAAGTAGCTCAGCGCCGGCTTCGGAGTCGTGTAGTCGAAGTGCACGACCGGACACCCGGCGTTCTTGGCGCGCTCGAGCCGCTCCGCCGCCTCGCGGGCTTCGTCCGTCTCGGGCGCGGTGGTCTTGCTGTACATCTCGACTCCTCGTTGAGTGCTGTCAGTGTCGAACCGCGGGCGGAACGTGCGCGCCGCCTGCGGGAGTAGTGGTGATGGGCAGGTAGTTGGCGACCTTGATCTCGTGGGTCATGTGGAGGATCTGCCAGCCCTGCTCGCCCCTCGTGAGCTCGAGGTCGTAGGTCGCCGCCATCATGAGCACCTCGCCGGGCGAGTCCGTGAGCATCTGGTGGGACAGCAGGTAGACCTGCGCCGTGGCACGGTCACCCGAGAGGTCGATCCCGTAGGGCGACACGTTGTGGTGCTGCCACGCCAGGTGCCTGGTGTTCTCCACGATGTAGTCCACGACGTTGTCGGCCCCGACGACCTGCGTGCGGCCGTTGTGGTAGTCGACGACGATGTCCGGGGCGAACAGGGAGTGGAGCTGGTCGTACTCGCGCGCATCGATGAGAGACGCGTAGTCGGTGATGACTCGGCGAATCTCCAGCTCGTCCACGAGCAGCTGAAGTCGCTCCAGCTGCTGAGTGACCTCCGTGTTCCCGTTCATTGCGTCCTTGCCTGTCGATCGGAACCCTGACCTTCAATCTAATTTCTCATGAGGAATTCGTCAAGGGTTCAGGCAGGTCAGATGATCGTGGCTCCCCCGTCGACGGGGATCGTCGCGCCCGTGACGTAGCTGGCGTCGTCGCTGTTGAGGAAGGCGATGACGCTCCCGATCTCCTCCGGCTGGGCGCCTCGACCGAGCGGCACGGTGTCGCGGAACCCGGCCATCAGCTCGCTCGTGGCCTTCCCCTCACCCCCCGGGAAGAAGGAGGCCAGCATCGGGGTCTCGACCATCCCGGGGGCGACCACGTTGACGCGGATCCCCCTCCGTCCGCCGATCACGGCGAGCGAGCGAGCCAGCGGGAGCAGGGCGCCCTTGGTCATCGAGTACAGGGGCGAGCGGGGCGAGCCGATGATGGCGGCAGCCGTGCTCGTCAGCGTCACGCTGCCCTTCCCAGCAGCCTTCTCGAGCAGGTCGAACCCGAGCGTCGCGGAGTAGAACGCCGACTTCATGTTGACGTCCATCGCGAGCTGCCACGCGGCATCATCGACGTCGAGGCCAGCGGCGGCAGGAATCCCCACCTGGTAGTGGACGGCATGCAGGACGCCGTGCTCTCGTTCGATCCGGGAGAACAGCTCGCGCAGCGCCGCCGTGTCCGTGGCATCCACTCCGACGCCGACGGACGAGCCGCCGGCATCCCTGATCTCGGCGGCCACTGCCGTGGCACTCTCCTCGTCGACGTCGGCGACCCAGACAAAGGCCCCCTCGGCGCCCATCCGCAGAGCCGCCGACCGGCCCATCCCGGATCCGGCGCCGATGACGAGGACAACCCGACCTTCATAACGCAGCACTGCATCTCTCCTTGCGACAGCCATCAATCGTCAGTAGTTCTTGGACTCAGTAGTTCCTGGACCACACGGACTTGCGCCTCGTGTACTCCTCGAGCGCGGGCCCGCCGAGGCTGCGCCCGTAACCAGACGCCTTGGCACCGCCGTAGGAGACGGCCGCATCCGTGACCTGGTAGCAGTTGACCCAGACGGTCCCGACGTCGAGCGCATCGGCAGCCCGGTTCGCGCGGGCGATGTCCTTGGTGAAGACCCCCGCCGCGAGCCCGAACTCGCTCTCGTTCGCCAGGGCGTAGGCCTGGGACTCGTCCTCGAACGGGATGATCGACATGACCGGCCCGAAGATCTCCTCGCGCGCAATCGTCATGTCGTTGCGCACATCCGCGAAGATCACCGGGGCCTGGTAGTTCCCACCCGACTCGCCCGCGACGCCCTCGAAGCGAAGGCTGGCGCCCTCACGCTTGCCGAGGCCGACGTAGCTGCGCACCTTGGCCAGCTGAGCCGAGCTGATGAGCGGCCCGAGGTCGCTGGCGTCGTCGAACGCGTTGCCCACGACGAGGTCCTTGGACAGTGCGACGGCCGCCTCGACGAAGTCCTCATAGATGTCCCGGTGCACGAGGGTGCGGGTTCCCGCCGTGCAGACCTGACCCGAGTTGTTCCAGACGGATCGTGTCGCGGCGGCGGCAGCCTCCGCCAAGTCGGCGTCCGGGAAGACGAGCACCGGTGACTTCCCACCGAGCTCGAGGTTGACCTTCTTGAGGCTCTGCGCCGCCGCTGCCGCGAGCGCCCGACCGGTCTCCACGGAACCCGTGAAGGAGAGCCGGTTGACGCCGGGATGGGCGACGAGCGCGCTGCCGACGACGCCGTCACCGTGGACGACGTTGAAGACGCCCGGCGGGATCCCCGCCTCGAGGGCGAGCAGGGCCAGGTAGGTGGCGCTCAGCGGCGTGTGTTCCGCGGGCTTGAGCACGACCGAGTTGCCGGCAGCGAGGGCCGGAGCGACCTGGGCGAAGATCGCGGCCGGGCCGTTCCACGGCTTGATCACGCCCATCACGCCGATCGGCTCCGTGCGCTCCTGGACGACGAAGTCCGGTCCGACGGGGGGCAGCTGGCCGACGAGCTTCGTGGGCCACCCCGCGTAGTAGCGCAGCGCGTTCGCCGAGTACTGCGCGATGTAGTCGGCGTACTTGCGCAGGATCCCGGCATCGAGCGCGTCGAGGTCGCCGATGGTCTGAACGTGGTCCTCGACCAGCGTGGCGAGGCGATGCAGGCGCGCCTCCTTCTCCCGCGGCGCGAGCCTGCTCCACCGGCCGTCCTCGAAGGCCTCCCGTGCGCTCGTGACCGCCGCGTCGACGTCGTCAGCGGAACCGTTGGCCACCGCGCCCAGCTGGTTGCCGGTGGACGGGTTGAGCACCGCCCGCTCGTCGCCGCTCGTCGACGCCCGCTGCTCCCCCGCGATGATGTGAGGAACGGCACCCTGCGTGATGAAGGAAGCGGCCGGCGCCGAGACGTCCACACCGTCGACAACGGTCTTGGCTGCCCCTGCTCGGGGATGGAGCTCGGCTGCGATGTCCTCGGTGACGGTCACGGGTCTCTCTTCCACGAGTGCGGCTGGCATCAGGTCGGCGGCGCGAAGCGGCCTCTCGCCCGATCGAGTGTCGCAAGGCGTGGTTCAGCCTGTCAACAATTGATCATGAGGAATATGCCGTATGCCGCTGGGCTGGGCCCTCGGAGCCAACCGAGTTGGCGCGTGGCCGGCTTCCGACCCCCGCACCTCGGGAGCCTTGACCGCCCTTTTCTCATGATGAATACTCGACGCACGGACGACCGAGTAAGGACTGACACATGAAGAACGGGAACGCGAGCGGCGTCGTGGGCGCAGCCAGCAACGTCGGACTGCCCACCGAGGTGGACGTCGTCGTCATCGGATCGGGCGGGTCTGGCCTCATTGCCGCCCTCGCCGCCGCCGACGAGAACGCGAGTGTCCTCGTCCTCGAGGCCGAGGAGCTCGTCGGCGGCACGACCGCCATCTCGGGGGGCGCCGCCTGGGTGCCGAACCACGGGTACTCCTATGACGCCCTCAAGGCCTCCGACTCCCTGGACGATGCCCGCACCTACCTCCTCGGCCAGGGCCGCGACGCGGTGCTGGACCCCGAGATCGTCGACACGTTCCTCGACACGGCGCCCCAGGTCGCCCGGTACGTCGAGCAGGAGACCTACCTCAGCTGGATCCCGGTCTGCTGGCCCGACTACACCTCCGACATCCCCGGCGCCTCGAACTTCCGGGCCCTGTTCCCCGGCCCGTTCCCTCCCCAGGTCCTCGGTGAGAACGCGGAGCTCGTCCGTCCGCCGAAGAAGTCGGGGATGGCGCGGAACCCGCTGCCGCTCTGGATGCTCAACGGCATCAAGGGGTCCTGGCTCGCCGGCCACGCCCTGATCGGCGCTCTCCTCGAGGGCTGTCTCCGCAAGGGCGTCCAGGTGCGGACCCGGGCGCGAGCCACCCAGCTGCTGACCGACGACCACGGGATCACCGGCGTCGTCATCAGTGGTGGCACGGACCAGCAGGAGCAGGTCGTGCACGTCACCAAGGGCGTCGTGCTCGCCACCGGTGGCTTCGAGGGCGCGGACGACCTGACCTCGAAGCACCTCGGCGCGCCCTTCTCCGTCCAGGTCAGCCCCAAGGGGCATCACGGTGACGCGGTACGGATGGTCGAGGAGGTCGGTGCGGACCTCGTCGCGATCGACCAGGCCTGGTGGATGCCCGGGATCCAGGTCCCCGGCGAGGAGATGGAGGGTCGACCGATCAGCCGCCTCGTCCAGGGCGAGCGGGCCCTCCCCCACACGATCATGGTCAACGCCCGGGGCGAGCGGTTCGCCAACGAAGCGCTGTCCTACAACGACCTCGGTGCCGTGATGCGGGAGCCGGATCCGGTGACCGGGGAGATGCCCAACGCGACCGCCTGGATGATCTTCGACGAGTTCTACCACCAGCACTACGGGTTCCTCGGCGCGGCGCCCGGCGGGCAGTACCCGTCGATCGTCGTCAGCGCTCCCACCCTCCGCGACCTGGCCGTCCGGTGTGGCATCGACCCTGAGGGGCTGGAGCGCACCGTCGGCGAGTTCAACCCGGAGGCGGCCGCAGGTCGGGACTCGCGGTTCAACCGCGGCACGACGACCTTCGAGCGGTTCTTCGGCGACCACAACACCTTCCTCGGCCGCTACTCCCCGAACAGCTGGGCGCCCGCCAAGGCCGATAGCGCCCGCCGGCTGATCGCCAAGGCGATCGGGCCCATCGCCGGGCGCGTCATGGGCGGCGTCGCCAAGGCGCACAACCCGGACCGCATGCGCAAGGTCATCGTGCCCGCGCTCACGAAGGTCATGCGCCCCAGCCTGGAAAACCCGGCCAGCGGCACGCTCGGTCCCGTCGACACCCCGCCCTACTACGCGGTCAAGATCGAGGCCAGCGCGATCGGAACGATCGGCGGGCCGCGCACGGACGCCCGGGGTCGCGTGCTCAACACCGAGGGCCAGGTCATCCCCGGCCTGTACGCCGCCGGCAACGCCGGCGGAGCCACCACCCACGGCTTCTACGGGGGTGCGGGCGGCACGATCGTCCTCGGCCTGGTCTTCGGCTACCTGGCCGGCCGCGACGCGGCCCACCGCGAGACCGCCACGTCGTAATCCTGCGTAGCACAAAGGATCCCGACGCCAGGAAGGCGTCGGGATCCTTTGTTTGTATGCGCACCAAAGAAACTCAGCCGTATGCCGCTGAGCTCGCCCTGGCTCCAACGCGTCCCCCGCACGTGGCGGAGGGAGCATTGGCGCGCGAGCGAGCTCAGCGGCATACGGCCTGGTCTCAGTGGACGGCGGCGAACATGATCTTCTCCTCGGTGGCCTCGTCGCCGGAGAACTCTGCCACCACGCGACCTCCGCGGGTGACGAGCACGCGGTCGGCGAGCGAGAGAACCTCGGGCAGGTAGGACGAGATCACGATGACCGCGACTCCCTGCTCGGCGTACTCGCGGATGACGGCATGGATGTCCTCGATGGCGCCGACATCGACGCCGCGCGTCGGCTCGTCGAAGATGACCACCTTCGGCTTCTTCGTCAGGCCCTTGGCGAGGAGCACCTTCTGCTGGTTGCCGCCTGAGAGCTCGACGAGCTTTGCCTTCGCCGGGTTGAGGGTCCGCACGTGGAACCGCTCGACCAGCGACGACCCAAGCCGCTTGCGCTTCCTGGCGCTCGTGATCGGGGGAAGCGGGTGGGCCGTGCCCATGTGCCCGATGTCGATGTTCTCGAAGATGGTGAGGTCGGCGAAGATGCCGAGAGCCTTCCGGTCCTCCGTGATGTAGGCGATGCCCTGCTCGATGGCCTGGCGCGGCGTCCGGAACCGCACGGGCCGGCCCTCGAGACGGATCTCCCCGCCGCCGATCCGTCGGCGCTTCATCGCGCCGGCCGCGATCATCGCCGCCTCGGAGCGACCGGCACCGACGAGGCCGGCGAGCACGACGACCTGTCCCGGGAAGGCTGAGAACGACATGTTCTGGACGACCTTGCCCATGGTGACGTTGTCGAACTCGAGCACCGGCTCCACTCCCGGGGAGGTGCTGCCGGAGTGCCGGGCGTACTCGACATCGCGCCCCACCATGAGGCGGACGATCTTGTCCCGGGACATGTCCGCCACCGGCTCGGTCGCCTGGACGATTCCGTCACGCATGACCGTGATCCGGTCGGCGTGCTGCAGCGCCTCCTCGAGGTTGTGGGTGATGAAGACGACCCCGACGCCTCGCTGCTTGAGGCTGTTCATCGAGAGGAACAGCTGCTGCGCCTCCTCCGGGGTGACCGAGGCGGTCGGCTCGTCGAAGATCACCAGCCGCGCCTCCCTGTGAACGGCCCGGGCGATCTCGACCATCTGCTTCTGCGCGGCACCGAGATTGGCGACGGTGGCGGTCGGGTCGATGTGGAAGTTGTGCGACTCGAGCAGGTGCCGGGCCTGGACGTTGAGCCGGGCCATGTTGTTGAGCAGTCCCGCGTTGCCGAGGAACAGGTTCTGGGCGACGGTCATCGTGTCGACCAGGGATCCCTCCTGGTACACCATGGCGACGCCGGCGTCACTGGCCTCCGCGGGGGCGCTGAACTTCTTGGGCTCGCCGTTCATGGCGACGCTTCCCTCGTCCGGCGTGATGACACCCGCGATGATCTTGGCCATCGTCGACTTGCCGGCGCCGTTCTCCCCCAGCAGGGCGTGGACCTCGCCCGGCCGGACGTCGAAGGTGACGTCGGAGATTGCGAGGGCGCCGCCGTACCGCTTGGTGACGCCCTCGAGGTGGAGCACCGACGTCAGGTTCGTGGTGGTCATCAGTGATCAGCTCCCAGCATGAGGACATTTCCTGCGCCGCGGCAGGCGACGACGACCGAGCCCGGTTCCCGCTCGAGGACGGCCGTCACGCCGTGCATGCGACCGTCGGCGCGAGAGTGCGCGCTCTCGAGGACACGCCCCTCGGCGTTCACGCGGAAGGCAAGGCCATAGGTCCGGGTGGGCGCCCAGGGCTTGATCTCACCGAGGACGCGGATGGCACCGACCTGGAGGGGGGTTCGATAGAGGTTCTCGATCGCGAGGCAGGGCACGAGCCAGGACTCGGGCTCGGTCCGGGAGACCATCTCCGACCGCACGTCGTCGTGCTCGAGGATGAGCTCGGTGGCGCGGTTGCGGAGGTAGGGCATGGCGACCCACCACTCCCCCGGTTGGCTGGCCGGCGTGATGCGGCCGGGGTATCCGGGCAGGTTGTCGAGAAGGGGCTTCCCACGTCGTCCGGGGTCAGCGAGGGATCGCCGTTCGATCCGGTGCCCGACACTCGTCGCGAGCAGGAAGCCACTGTCTCCGTCGGCGCAGACGCCAGAGGGCCAGGCGAGGTTGCGGTCGAGCTCCTCGACACGGCCGTCGACGACACGCAGCAGCAGTCCGGTGGCGAGGTTCTCGGCCATGAGGTTGCGGGCCCAGTCGTCGGTGGTCGTCGATCCCACGCAGACGAGGAGGGAGCCGTCGTCCAGTGCGGTGATGGCGGTGACGCACGAGGTCAGCCGCGGGTCCTGCGAGACGACGGACACACTGCCGTCCTTCGTGACTTCCACGAGGCCGTGTCCCTCGACGGCGACCACGATGGAGCCGGCTCGGCCGGCCGTGTCGCCGCGGCTGGCCAGGGCGCCGGCGGTGCCGGGGAGCTCGACGAAGGTCTGCAGGCCGTCCTCGACCAGCCACGAGAGGAATCCTCCGGTGCTGACGACGACTTGGCCCTCCAGCATCGCGACATCGTCCAGGCCCATCGGATGGAGCGCGGCAAGGACCGTCGCCTCGTCAAGCCGGGTGTTGGGGCGGAGCCCCGCCTCCAGCGGAGGTATCGCCTTGCGGCGCACCCGGCCGGGACTGATCAACTCCAGTAGGTCCCTGCGCCAGCGGCTCATGCCCGCACCTCCTCGGGAGTCGGCGGCACGGGCGCCGCGCCTGTGCCGGGAATGCGATAGGGGTCGATCGGGCCGACATCCTCCGGGTCGAGCTTGATCCGGCCGATCCGGTTGTTCTCGAGGCCACCCAGATAGAGGTGACCGCGGTGCTCGCTCATCGACGTCACCATCGGGTGGCGCTCGCCTGTCCGGTCCCACAGGACCTTGAGGATCTGCCCGGCCTCGTTGAACTTGGCGACGCAGGAGACGTTCCACTGCGGGACGATCCAGTCGTCCACCGGCAGCAGCTTGGTCATCCTCAGCCGGAAGTCCGGGTAACGAAGGATCAAGTCCGAGAAGGGCGTTCGCATGCCCACGAAGCTGAGCCAGTAGTTGCCGTCAGACGCCCTGTTGACGTTGTCCGGGGCGCCCGGGAGGTTCTCGAGGACGGGCTCGAACTGGCCCTGCTTCGGGCCGCTGATCCAGAGCCGGTCCACGCGGAACATCGTGGTGCTGGCGATGAGGATCGACTGACCGTCGTGCGACGTGGCGATGCCGTTGGCGGCCGCCACGTTGGTCACGACGGTCTCGACCGTTCCATCGGGGTCGAGACGGAGCACGCGACCGTTGGGGCGGTACTCCGCGACCACCGACTGGTAGCTGCTGGTGTCGACGCGGGTGGATGCGTCGCTGAAGTAGATCGAGCCGTCCGGCGCAATGTCGAGGTCGTCGGCGAAGCGCAGTGCGCTGTCATCGAACAGCTGCCACTTCGTCCGGGGCGCACGAGTCGCGAGCCACTCGACCTCCCGCTTGTCGTCGATCCGGCACACGCCCATGCCGCTGACCGCGACGACCAGGTTGCCGTCTGCGTCCCAGACGTGGCCCAGGGGGGTCCCGCCGGTGCGCGCGTAGATCTCTCCGTGCTCGTGGTTCTCTCCAGAGAACTTCCAGACCCACCCGCGGCGGTCACCGCAGTAGACGCTTCCCTCGTCGTCGACAACGCAGTCCTCCGCACCACGGATCCTGCCCAGTCCGATCGGAGTTGCCTCGGAGAGGGCATCGTTGACGGCCCAGACGCTTCGGGGGTCGGTGACGTCCTCCAATGGTCCGGCGTTGTAGCGGAAGGGAGAGATCGTGAGCTTCTGCGCGAGGTTGTTGCGGTGCTTGCCCCACTTCTGGTCGAGCGCGGCGAAGACGAGCAGCACCAGCGCAAGCGCGACCATCTCCATCGAGGTGTCCCAGTCGCGCCGGAAGATGGCTTGTCCGAGGACGGCAACGATGAGGGCACCGGTCGTGGCCCGGACGACGGAGCCACGTCCGCCGCGCAGGCTGACCCCACCCAGCACCACCGCGGTGAGGGCGATGATCTCGTAGCCGGAGGCCACGTTGGCGGACGTGCTGCCCTGCCTGGCGGACATGAACAGCCCGGCGAGCGCGCACAGGACGCCGCTGATGACGTAGCTGAGGAAGGAGACGGTCTGGACGGGAATCCCGTTGCGCCGTGCCGATCGCCGGTCGCTGCCGACGGCGGTCAGCCACCAGCCCCACCGCGATCGCGTCAGCATCACGTGCGTGATGACCACGATGAGGAGGAGCCAGAAGAGGGCCGTCGGGATCCCGAGGACGGCGCCGTGGCCGATGAACATCCAGTTGATGTCCTCGCGCGGGAAGAGCAGCTGCTGGCTGTACTCGCCCTGGATGAGCTCGATGAGTGCCCGAATCGTGAGGGCGGTCACGAGCGTCGTGATGAAGGGGCGGGTCTTCACGACGGCGATGAGGAAGCCGTTGATCGCCCCGACGACTGCCCCGCCGACGAGCGTCAACCCGACCACGACCTCGACCGGCAGCTCGTAGACGCGGAAGAGGATCAGGCTGCCGATGGCGGCGAGGCCCATGGTCGAGCCGACGGACAGGTCGAAACCGCCGCCGACGAGCACCAGAGTGAGTGCGATGGCGAGCAGGCCCGCCTCGGCGAACTGGGCGAGGATGATTCCGCGGTCGCCGCCGGAGATGATCTGCGGCGTCGTGAGGATGACGGCACATCCCAGCAGGAGGGCCAGGAAGATCGGGACCGCCCCCTCCATCCACGACTTGGAGAGCAGGTCACCCAGCGTCCTGCGCGGGGCGAAGCGTGCGATCGACGGTCGTCCCGTGGTCCGGGTGAAGGCGTCGACGGTGCGTGAGCTCATCTGTCCTGCACCTCCTCGGTGCGAAACCCGATGCGGCAGAGGTCAGCTGACTCCATAGCAGGCTCCCGGAACGGTCTTGTAGTTGCTCTTGTCTGCCAGCACGTGCGGCACATAGCCCATGACCCGACGGGACCCGGCGGGAGCGCCGACGAGGAAGAGCTCCTGCGCGGCGTAGCCGGCCGCCACCGCGATGCCGGAGGCGTTGTAGGCAGCGCCAGCCGTCACGCGGCCGTCCGCCAGCGCGTCACACCAGGTGCGCGAGGCGTCGAAGTTGTAGATCCCTACCTTGCCCTTCAGGCCGGCTGTCTCGACGGCCTGGGCTACGCCCAGCGCGGTGACGTCGAAGATGACGGCAAAACCGCAGAGGTCGGGGTTCTGCTGCAGTACCACGGTGGCGATCTCGTTGGCCTTGGTGGCGTCGTAGTTGCTCTGCTGCTTCGAGACGACCTTGAGGCCGTGCTTCTTGAACACGGGCTCCCAGCCCTTGTCGGCCTCGATGCTGTTGGAGTCGGTGGCGAAGCCGCTGACGATGGCGACCTTGTCCTTGCCGGCAGCCTTGCAGTCGTTGGCCATCCGCTCGGCCAGGTCCTGCGCCATGGCGGTGTGGTCGGACCCGACGTACGCGTCGGAGGACTGGGTTCCCTGCACGTTGACACTGATGACGTAGATGCCCTGCTGTTGCGCACGCTGGACCTGCTGGGAGAGCACGCCAACGTCAGGGTTCTGGATGATGAGCAGGTCCACGCCGTCGTCGATGCGGGAGTCGATCATCCGGATCTGGGTGTCGACATTGTTGGCGGGGTCGGACTCGGAGTACTCCGCGCCGAGGGACCCGAACAGGCTCTTGAACTGTTGGCCCCACATCGCAGTCAGGTCGAACTGGAGCGACATCGGGATGTAGGCGATCTTCTTGCCCTTGAGGCTGTCGTGGACCATGGACCTGGCCTTCGCGCCGTCGACGGCAACCGGGAGGCCCGCCTGCTCGGACACGGCGGAGGCGCCGACAGTGGCCGAGCTGGTGCTGACGGTGCAGCCGCTCAGGGCCAGAGCTGCAGTCATCAGGGACGCCGCCAGGATCTTGGACTTGGTCGTGGTGTTGCGCATAGGTCTTCTCTTTCCGGGCAGAGCGGGCGGTGTGTGGTGGCTGTCAGAGGTCATCGGACTTCGCCGTCTCCTCGTCCCTCGGGTGGAGCCAGGCGTCGAGGGCCAGAGCCAGAAGCAGGATCGCGCCGCGGATGACGACGCTGGTGACGACGCTGACATCGAGCAGCGTCATGAGGTTGACGAAGATCGCGATGAAGGCGGTCCCGGCGAAGACGCCGAAGATGGTTCCCCGACCGCCGGTCAGGGAGACACCGCCGATGACCGCGGCCGTGATGGCGTTGAACATCAGGTCCTCGCCCGAGCCGTAGGCCTTGCTGTAGCCGCCGTTGATGCCGAGCTGGAGCAGACCCACCAGGCAGGCGAGCAGCGCGGCGATGACGAAGGTGCCGACGACGAGCGGCCGGACCGGCACGCCCGTGAGCCGGGCAGCGGCAGGGCTGTCGCCGGTGGCGCGGATCAGCTGGCCGTACGACGTGTACTTCATGAACGCCCACGCGCCTACGAGCACGGAGAGCGCCAGGACTGCCGGAATGGGGCCAGAGCCGATGGCTGCCACGATCTGCGAGTCACGCGGGAGCGGGTAGTTCTGGGTGTCCAGGAGGCTGACGTTGAACAGCCCCTCGAACAGCTTCCAGGTCCCGAGGGTGACGAAGAGGGCCGGGATCTCGACGTAGGCGACGAGCCAGCCGTTCAGGAGGCCGATCACGAGGGCGACGGCTGCGACGGCCAGGATCGCCTGCCATTCGGCGAACCCGTGCTTGTTCCACAGCTGGACGCTCGCCATGCCGGCGATGCCGACGACGGCAACGACCGAGAGATCGACGTTCTTGGCCATGATCACGATGGCCGAGGCGACCGCGAGAATCGCCAGCGGAGCCGAGAGCCGGGCCATGGTCAGGAAGTTGTCCAGCGTGAACATGCCGTCGACGAAGATCGCGCCCACCAGGACCATGGCGATCGTCACACCGGCGATGAGCAGGCCTTGGTCGACGGCGGCCAGCCGGTCTCGAAGTGCAGGCTTCGGCTCAGCGACCCCTGAGCCGGCTGGGCCGGTATCGAGCGTGGGCGACAGGGTAGGCATGCGGATCCTCTCGTTCCGTGTGGCGCGCTTCGTGCTCGGCCGAGCAGACCCATCCCCCAGGAGTTCGCGAGCCACGCCCTTGTGGTTGCGACAAGCATTCCTCATGAGAATTAGTCCGTCAACAATTTCTTCCGATGAATTCGCCGTCTGCCGCGATTGTCCTGCACCTCGATGCGGTCAGAGGTGGCGCGCTCACAAGGCGGACGTCGCGCTGCCCCGCACGTGGCGGAGTGAGCGTTGGCGCGCGAGCGAGCTCAGCGGCATACGGCCTTGTACGACGGAACGGTCGAGGCTCACGCCGGCCGAGATTCAAATCCTCATGATAAATTATCGGCATGGTCGCACACATGGAAGCGCAGGAGGCCAATGGCTTCGACGATGTCGTCAGGGCATTGGAGGCCCGTCGATGGGACTGCCTGGTCGAAGGTGACATCGACGCGCTCGAGGACCTCTTCGACGACGAGCTCGCCTACACGCACAGCAACGGATCCCTGGACACAAAGGCCAGCTACCTCGGGCATCTGCGGGCCGGTACGTTCCGGTACCTCAGCGCCGACGTCGCCGACGTCGAGGTCCGGGTGCACGGAACGACCGCAGTGGCGACCGGCAGCGCCCGGGTCGTCACCACGGTCGGGTCCGCCAACCTCACGTCAACACTGCGGTACACGACGACCTGGACGCGTTCGGGCCAGTCGTGGCGGCAGGTGTCCTGGCACGCCTGCCCCGTCGCGGTCTGAGCACGGCGGCCGGCAGCCGCGGCGGCACGTCCCGGCCGCCGCGGCCGCGTCTGTCATCCGACCTGTTCGATCAGGAGCTGCGGTCGCTCAGTGGCCGGCGAGGCTGACCTTGTCGGGATCGATCTTGATGTCGATGAGTACCGGCCTGTCCCTCGCCTCGATGACCTTCAGCGCCACGTCCAGGTCGGACAGGTTACGAACCGTATGTCCCGTTCCCCCGAGCGCCGTGGCGACCTCGGCGAACTCGGGCCACTCGAAGGTGGACAACGCCGGATCCATGTTCTTGTTCCGGAACTGGATGTGCTCGGCGCCATAGGCCATGTCGTTGAAGACGACCACGACGAGGTCGAGCCCGTGTCGGACGGCCGTGTTGAACTCGGCCAGGCCACCGAGCATGAACCCACCGTCCCCGGTGCAGAGCAGGGTGGGCAGCCCCGAGCCGACCGCGGCTCCGATTGCGTTGCCCATACCCATGCCGATTGCACCGAAGTTCACCGTGTGCACGTAGTTCCGCGGGTGCTCGACGTGGAACAGCTTGAAGGCGTTGAAGATCCAGCGTCCACCATCGAACACGAGGGCCCTGTCACGCGGGAACGCCTCGTCGAGGCGGATCATCGCGGTGCGTAGGTCTACCGCACCCTCGGTGCTCAGGTCGGTGAACGCGTCGGGCCGGCGCTGTGCCAGTCGTGCCGCCAGGTCGTCGGACGCGAAGCCCGTCGAGGGGATCTCGGCCTCGTCGAGGAGACGGACGATCGCGTCGGCGGTTGCGGCCACATCGCCGATGACGTCCGCGTGGGTGGTCTGGAACCGGGCGAGGGATGCCGGGTCACTGTCGACGTGGACGACACCCTTCCCCGCGAGGACCGAGCCCTCCGCTGTCGTCCACTTGTTCAGTCCCGCGCCGAACGCAATGATGCAGTCCGCCGAGTCGACCACGTCTGCCGCGACGTCATGCGAGAGCGTACCCACGACCCCGAGGTCGTGCGGCTCACTCCGGAACAGGTCACGAGCGCGGAGCGTGGTCGCCAAGGGGGCGCCGATCCGGCTGGCCAACCGCACCAGGGCTGCCCTCGCTGTGTCTGATGACGCTCCCTGACCGGCGAGAACGATCGGGCGACGCGCCGACGCAATGACGCCGAGCGCCGCATCGAGGGCGTCAAGAGAGGGCTGCACCGCCTGCGGCGGCACCCACCGGACCTCGGACACCCCGGGGTCGTCGACCTGCTGCCACTGGAACTGGGCGGGCACGTTGAGCACGATCGGTCGACGTTCGACCTGTGCACGCCGGACGGCGACGGCAACGTCCTCCGCCACCGTCTGCGGACTGCGCAGCTGCTCGAATCCGGCACCGGTCGGCATCACCACGTCGCGCTGCGCGATGTTCTGGAAGTTCTCCCTGTCGACGACGTCGGTGTCGCCGGCGATGAGCAGCAGTGGCGTGTGGTCGCGGACCGACTCCACGAGAGCCGTGACGGTGTTCGTCAGGGCCGGCCCGTGCGTCACGGTGGCCACGCCGAGCCCACCGGTCGTCCGGCCGAACCCGTTGGCCGCCAGCACACCACCCGCCTCGTTGGAGACCGAGTAGAAGCGGCCTTCGCAGTTACGGACCCAGCTGTCGATGAGATAGAGGTTTGCGTCGCCGAGGACGCCAAAGACATCCGTGACTCCTTGCGCCTGAAGTGCGCGTGCGAATGCTTCGTGGAAGTACATACTCGGTCCTTAGCTTGTCGTTGCGTATGTGGCGGAGCGCTGGACGGCGTGGGCAGGAGCAGTCGTGCTCACACGGCGCTGGTCACCCCGAGGTACGAGGCCTCGATGTCTTCCCACCTGGCCTCGAGCTCGCGTGCGGAGCCCTCGGCCGTAACACGACCGCCCGACATGACGTAGCCACGACTCACGTACTTGAGCGCCACGTGGACGTGCTGCTCGACGACGAGCACTCCGACGTTCGTCGTCGACACGAGCTGCTCCAGCGCCACGAACAGCCGCTCGACGATCAGTGGTGCCAGACCGAGCGACATCTCGTCCACGAGGAGGACCTTCGGGTCGCAGCGAAGGGCACGGGCGAGGCAGAGCATCTGCTGCTCTCCACCGGAGAGCAGTGCGGCACGTCGATTGCTCATCCGCGCGAGCTCGGGGAAGAGCTCCCACATCGGTGACGGGTCCGCGGATGACGCGACTCGAAGGTTCTCCTCGACAGTCATGCTGCCGAAGAGCGAGCGGTCTTCCGGGACATGGACGAGACCAGCCCGGACGATTCGTGTGGGCGACTGGCCGACGAGGGTAGTGCCGTCCAGGCGGATGTCGCCCTGGGTCACGTCGGCCAGGCCGCTCGAAGCGAGCAGCGTGGTCGACTTGCCTCCCCCGTTCGGTCCCAGGAGCGCGACGATCTCGCCGGGGCGCACCGCGATGTCCACATCGCGCAGCACCGCCACCTTGCCGTAGCCGGCGCGCAGATCCGAGATGACCAGACCCGACTCAGTCATGCCGAGTCCCTCACATTCTCTTCGGCCTCGGCTTCGGCCTCGGCAGGGATGCCGAGGTAGGCGGCGTGGACCTCTGGCTGGTCCCGGATCTGGTCGGGGGTGCCGCTGGCGACCCACTGTCCGAAGCTGATCACGTGGATCTGGTCGCAATGGCCGAGCACGAGGTCCATGTCGTGGTCGATGAGGAAGATCGTCGTGTCCGTCTCACGGACGACCCGACGAAGCTGGCTCGCCAGCTCGCGGGTCTCGCCCACCTCCAGGCCGGCTGCTGGCTCGTCGAGCAGCAGGACCTTCGGACGAGCAATCAGCGCCCGAGCGATGGAGATGATGCGCTGGGTACCGTGCGGCAGGTCGTCCGGAAAACGGTCCTTGGTCCAGCCGACCCCGAAGAGCTCCAGCACCTCGTCGATCCGCTTGTCCAAAGTCGAGGATGTCCTGAAGCGTCCGAGGAAGTCGCGCAGCCCGCGCGCGTCGGCGTAGACGAGCAGGTTCTCGGCCACGGTCAGGTCGCGGAAGAGCTCCACTGACTGGAAGGTGCGGACTATGCCTGCCCTGCTTCGCTGGTGGGCCGACCACGAGTCGATCGGCTTGCCCTCGAACCGGATCGATCCGGTGTAGGAGGTCATACCGGTCAGCGAGTCGATGAGAGTCGTCTTGCCGGCGCCATTCGGGCCGATCAACCCGGTGATGGACCCGGCTTGGACCCCGAACGAGACACCGTCAAGAGCGCGGACGACCCCGTAGCGGACTCCGACGTCCTTGAGCTCGAGAATGTTCATGGTCGGCACCACCTGGCGGTCACTTGCCTGCGACGGTGCCCCGGAACCAGGGAACGCCGTTGAGCTCGGAGAAGTAGTTCTTGATCGCGTCCGGGTTCTGCACCGTGACGGGGACGAACTTGCCACCCTCGTAACGGGAGACCGTCTGCCACGGGTTCATGAGCGAGGGAGCCACCGACGCGATGTAGTCGGACTTCATGTCGTGGGTGAGGAAGCCCTCCCAGGGCTCCTTCTTGTTCAGCTGCGCGAGAACCGACTCAGCGGTCACGTCGCCGGAAATGCCCTTGAGGACGTGGATCATGTACTGGAGCGACGACGCCGCCATGCAGGTCTGGTTCGTCAGCTCTTGGCCAGGGGCGTACGTGTTCATGACCTTCTGGTAGAGCGCGACATCGTCACCACCGGCGCTCACCGGCTTGCAGGCGAAGGAGAAGTACTTGCCCTCGACGGCGGGTCCGGCGGTGTCGAAAACGGACTTGACCGCAGCCGCGCTCGTGCCACCGATCGGCATCTTCATGCCGGCCGCGTCCATGTCCTTGAAGAGGCGAGCCGCGGTGCCGGCAGAAGCCTGCTCGATGACGACGTCGGGCTTCCATGCCGCGACGCGGGACACGAGGGGAGTGAAGTCCGGAGCGGTGGGGTCCCAGAGGAAGGACTCCGCCGCCTCGCCGCCGAGGGCGGTCCACAGCTCGGTCAGCTGCTTGGCGACACCCTTGCCACCTGCGGTGTCGGTGTGGACGATGCCGAGCTTCTTGGCCCCGGTGGAGCGGAAGTAGACGGCGAGGGCGGGGTAGGAACCGGATGCACCGGGGGTCGTCGAGAAGACGAATGGGCTGTTGTACTCCTGCGGCGTGATCGGGTTGCCACCGATGCTCGCGATCTTCTTCGCGCTCGTCTGCGGCAGGACGACGTTGCCGAACGCGAGCGACGCATTGTTGACGAAGGCCACGGCACCCTTGGCAAGCAGGTTGTTGGCGCACTGAGTCGCCGTGGCACCGTCGCCCTTGTCGTCGCACGTGATGATCTGGACCTTGCGGCCGTTGATGCCCTTGAGCTCCTCGTTGATGTACGTCTCCCACGCCTTGTTCGTGGCTTGGACGTCGGCGTTCTGCCAGACGGGGTTGGTGACCGTCAGGAGCGAGCCGAGCACGATCGGCTCGTCCCCTCCCCCGGATCCGGCGCTGGCGCCACCGCAGGCAGCAGTGGCGAGCACTGTCAGGGAGGCGATACCGATCATCGTGCGGCGTGACAACTTCTTCATTGGGGCGGCCTTTCTCAACGTGAGCTGAGGGGTTGAAGGATCTTGTTTTCTTGAGCAGGGGTTTCCACGACCACCTCGGGCGCCGCGTTCTTGCGCCGCCTCCGCTGTCGCAGGTCGTGCCCCAGGCTGACCATCCCGTTGGGGTGCAGCTGGATTGCGATGAGCAGACCGAGTCCACCGATCAGCTCGTGGGCGGAGGTCCATCCGTTGACCGCGAGGAACTGGGCGAACAGGCCTCCGCTGGCGCCGATCCCGGCGAAGATGGCTCCTCCGACCATGGCGATGCCACCGATGTAGCCCATGACGAGGGCGTTCAGGGATCCGAAGGCGCTGAAGGAGGAGGGCGCGAAGACGAGGGCCTGGTAGGACATCAGCGAGCCGGCGATCCCCGCCATTGCCGACGAGAGCGCGAACCCGGCGAGCTTGTAGGTGCGCACGTTCGTGCCGGCCGCGATGGCGGCACCCTCGTTCTCGCGCACGGCGATGGCCCGACGACCGAAGCTCGAGGCTCGCAGCGTCGCGACGAACCAGCCCATGGCGACGACGGCTACGAGGACGACCATGGCGAAGGCCTGGGGGGTCAGCTGGGACCCGAAGAGTTCGGGGGCCTTCACGACCGGGAAGCCGAACTCGCTGCCGACGATGCGGGCGTCCTCGAAGATGACCGTCTGGCAGATGTAGGTCGCGCTCAGGGTCACCAGGGCCAGGCTCTGTCCGCGGACCCGGACGGACGGCATACCGAGCAGCACGCCCACGAGCGCGGCGCCCAGACCGGCAGCCACCACGACGAGCGGGAGCGGCAGGCCCTCGGCCAAGCGTGCGGTGATGAGGCCACCGATGCCTGCCGACGCGAACTGGGCGAGCGAGATCTGCCCGAGGAAGCCCACGATGACGACGATGGAGAGCCCGATCATGGCGCCGCCCATCGACACCACGCCCGCGGAGAGCCACGGCGTCGATGCGGTGAAGATGAAGATCGCACCGACGACCAGGGCGATGACCGGGCCGATGCGGCGGTACCTCGGCATCGGCGCCACGGGCAGCCGCCCGACGACCTCGCCGCCTCGGCTGGGCAGCAGCTTGCCGGACAGCACGATGAGGAGGATGACGATGAGGGCCGGGAAGGCCTTGGTACGCCCGACGCCTGACCAGAGCTCGCTCCACCATGCCGTGTTGCCCTGGAACAGCTCGAGGACCGCCTGGATCATGCCGATGCCGAGGCCGCCGAGGACCGCGAGGCCGAACGAGTTGAAGCGAGCGAGGAGCGCGGCGCCGAAGACTGGGACGATGAGCAGGGTCAACGCGTCGGCATCCAGGCCGGCGATGGGGCTGAGCACGATGCCGACGATGGCGGCGAGCGCGAAGCCAAGGCCCCAGGTGAGAGCGCCCAGCACGCTCGGGGAGAGGCCGGTGAGCTGGGCGCCCTTCTCCGAGTCGGCCACCGCACGGACCGCGAGGCCGAGCCGCGTGCGCGTCGACACGAGCGCGAGCACGAGGCCCAGCACGATGGCCATACCCGCGAGGATCAGTCGGTTGGCGGGGATCGTCACACCGGCGATGCTCACCGCTGCGTCCGGCAGAACCGGGTCCGGCGTCCGCGTGGCCACGTCGAAGAGGGTGAGCGCCAGGCCGTGCAGGAGCAGGAGCAGGCCGATCGTCGCAGTGATCCTGGC
>NZ_JBEDUL010000010.1:0-79282 GCF_040414665.1 Intrasporangium sp. | reverse complement strand
GAGGTCGTCGCCCGCGGCGTCGCCGCCGCGGACGGGCTGCCGGTCACCGACAAGGCCAAGCTGGTCGTCACCGTCGAGCACGACGTGCTCGCCGGGACGCTGCGCGGCACCGGGGCGGCCCTGTCCGGGGACGTGCTCTCGGTCGACACGGTGCGCCGGCTGGCGTGCGACGCCGCGATCATCCCGATGGTGCTGGGCACCGCGGGTGAGCCGCTGGACGTGGGCCGGACCCGGCGGCTGGTCACCAAGGGCCTGCGGGCCGCGCTCTGGCAGCGCGACCAAGGCTGCTCCTTCCCCGGCTGCACCATCCCCGCGGCGTGGACCGACGCGCACCACGTGCGGCACTGGTGGGCCGGCGGCAGGACCAGCCTGCTCAACACGGCCCTGCTGTGCCGGCGCCACCACACCCACGTGCACCGCCACGAGCTGACCGCCACCGTCACCGCCACCACCGTCACCTGGCACGTCTAGCTCCACCGCCCCGGACCCCGCCAGCAACGGCGGGGCCACAGGCACGCCCAGGGTCGCGGCCCCACCCGGGCGGGGCCGCAGGCACGCCCGGGTGCGTGATGCCAGAGTGCACCGGCACGCGGGCAGCCTGACGTCCAGATCAGGCTGTCTGCGGCGCCGGCGTGGCCGAGGTGGGAAGCGTGTGCAACGGAGCCGCCGCTGACGACGCCGCGTCCTGCACCGTGCCGCGTGCGGTCTTGTGCCGCCCCATCAGGACCGCCATGAGCAGCCCCGCGACGCTGAAGCCGGCCATGACCCACGACGCCGCGCCGAGGCCGGAGGCGAGGGCATCGCCGGTGGATGCCCCCTCGGCGGTCCGGTCGGCGATCACGGCGCCGTAGATCGAGGCGGCGAGAGCGGTCGCGACGGCCGCCCCGACATAGCGAGCCATGTTCGAGATCCCCGAGGCGGCTCCGACCTCGTTCGCAGAGACACACGCCGTCGAGGCGGAGGAGGCGGGGCCATTGGACAGGCCCATGCCGACGGCGATGGCGATGAGCGGGAGAACGAAGGCGCCGTACCTCCAATCCGACTGGACAAGGCCGACAGCCGCGAATCCCACTGCGGTCACGAGGAAGCCGAGACCGATGACCTGCCTGCCGCCGAAGCGCGAGGCCAGCTTGGGGACGAACGCCGCGATCACGACGAGGCCCACCGTGGCGGGAAGTGTGGCGATGCCCGCCTGGAGCGGGCTGAAGCCCAGCGTGGCGGGGTTCTGGAAGTACAGGCTCAGCAGGTACATCAGGCCGTTGATCGTCCCGGCTCCGATGAGGATCGCGATGGTTGCCCCGACGAGGATCCGGTTGCGCAGCAGAGCCAGGTCCAGCAGAGGAACCTCCACCCGACGTTCGACGACGACGAAGAGATAGCCCGCGACGATGGACACGACGAAGCACCCGATGGTCGCGAGCGAGCCCCAACCCCACTCGCTTCCCTTGCTCAGGGCCAGGATGAGCGGTGCGAGAGTCAGAGCGACCAGCACGCTACCGGCGTAGTCGATGGAGCGGGACCGGCTGGGATCCCGCGACTCGGACACCGTGAAGTAGGTCAGCACGATGCACACCGCGGCGATGACGGCGTCGACCCAGAAGAGGCCCTGCCACCCGGTGATGCCAACGAGCACTCCGCCGAGCAGCGGCCCCGCAGCCGCGCCGACGGCCGCGGCCGCGCCCCACAACGAGACCGCGCGCAACTGCGCTTCACCGCTGTTGGCCACCGAGAGAAGACTGAGCCCACAGGCCAGGATCGTGGATCCGGCGGCTCCCTGGATGAACCGGCCGGCGATGACCATCCCACCCGACGACGAGAGCGCGATCAGCACGCAGGACGCCACGAACAGCAGCAGGCCGAGCTGGAACACACGCTTGCGTCCGAAGACGTCGCCCAACGAGCCCGACGTGACGATCACGGCAGCGCCCACGAGCGAATATCCGGTGACCGCCCACTGGAGGGTCGTGACGCTCGTCCCGGTGTCCTCGCTGATCGCCGGCAGCAGGATGCTCACGGCCGAGGTATTGGCGTTGACGACCAGCGTCGAAAGGCACGTCGCTGCGAGGACTCCGCCGGTGCGTGTGGTGACCTCGACATCGCTCATGAGGGCACGGTAAGTGGGAACAATTGCCATCGCCTCACCCCTTTCGGGCGAGCGCCTATCGCGGAGTGCAGCGGAAGGTTTCACCCGGAAGGGGTGAACGCCCTTGGCCCGTGCAACGACTACGTTGCGACCACGGGAGTCCGGCGCACTCAGCCCGTGCTCCATGCAGGAGGAGGGCGCTCATGTCTGCCGATCGCTGGGGGCACAGGTCCTCGGGATCCCCCCGCCGCGGGACGTATTGGCTCGGCGTGAGTCTGGTTGCTGCCCTGTGCCTCATTGTCGGCTGCAACACAGGCGGCGACACGCCCGTGCAAGCCGCCGAGGCGAACGTGGCCGCGAAGCAGAGGGCCGTCGATGACGCGAAGGCGGCAGCCACCGCCGCGAGCGCGACGTTCTGCACCGAGAGCGCCGACTACATCACCGCCCTGGACCGGTACGGCGACATCCTCAACCAGACCGCGCCCACTGTCGGTGACGTGACGACGGCGGGACGTGATCTGAAGCAGCCGAGCCAGGAGACGGCGTCCGCCGGACAGGCAGCCGTCGAGGCACACCAAGCCGTGGCCGCGGCCGAGCAGGAGCTCGCCGCCGCGCAGGCCGAGCTCGCCGCCGCCCGGGCATCGGCGACCGGCGGGACAGCGCCTCCCTCGACATCACCCTCAACAAAAGTGCCGACGCCGACGCCAACAGTGCCCAGCGAGACGGTGACTCGAGTGCAGCAGGCGGAGAGCGAGTTCGCGACGGCGCAGGGCGCCATCTCGGACGACAGCCCGCTGCGTCGGGCCTCGCAGCAGTTCAACGCCGCCGCTGTCGCGCTCGAGATGGCCTGGCTGCAGCTGTATGCCGCGGCCGGCTGCCTGACCGAGCCGCAGCAGGAGAAGGCCGCCGCCGCAGTCCACGACTACACGGCCGCGTTGCAGCAGGACCTGACCGATGCCGGGTACTACACCGGCAAGGTCGATGGTGTCTACGGCCCGACGACGACCGCTGCCGTCGAGGCGCTCCAGAAAGCGCACGGCCTGCCGGTGACCGGAACGCTGGACAAGGCCACCGAGGCAGCGCTCCGGTCGGACCTGGCGGCCAAGGGCGGCGCGGCCGCGGAGGCGTCCGTGGCCTCGACCGCGGCCCTCCAGCAGACACTGAAGCTGGCCGGCTACTGGGACGGACCAGTGGACGGCCAGTGGACGCCGGCGCTGACGGACGCGCTGACGACCTTGCAGCACGACCTGGGCGTCCCGGAGACGGGAAAGGTCGACGCCGCAACCGTCTCCGCGCTGGAGCAGGCAGTAAAGAAGTCGAAGGAGAAGCCGACGGTCACGGCCACCGTGACGCAGACGACGACGCTGTCCCCGTCCTCGACCCCAGGCAGCACCGGAGGCTGAGGGTAGCGACTACCGCGAGCCGACGACCGCGCAGCACCCGATTGTCATCGTTGCCCTGCCATGATCGGAGGTGAGAGTCCACTGCGATCGGAGAGGCACTCGGGTGGAGGCACCGTGGGCGCAGACGCCGCAGGACGTTCTCGACGTGCTCGGAGCCCACGCAAGCGGGCTCAGCGCCGACGAAGCATCCACCCGTCTGGAGACCACCGGCCCGAACCGGCTCCCCGCGCCACCGCGTGATCCGTGGTGGCGGCGCCTGGTGGCCCACCTCGATGACGTCCTCATCGTCGTCCTGCTCGTCTCGGCTGCGGTCAAGGCCGTCATGCGCGAGTGGATCGACGCCTCGGTCATTCTCGCCGTGGCCATCATCAACACGGCCATCGGGGTGATCCAACAGGGCCGAGCCGAACGGGCGCTCGACGCCATCAGGGGCATGCTGTCGGTGCGGGCGCACGCACTGCGCGACGGCGCCTGGACAGACGTCGACGCCGAGACCCTGGTTCCAGGCGACGTCGTGCGCCTGCGCCCGGGCGACCGGGTGCCGGCGGACGCCCGCCTCCTCGATGCCGTCAACCTCCAGGTGGAGGAGTCGGCGCTCACCGGCGAGTCGGTGGCCGCGGCCAAGGACCCGGCTCCGGTGAGCGTCGCGGCGAACGTCGGGGACCGCAGGTGCATGGTCTTCTCCGGAACCCTGGTCGTCGCGGGCGCCGGATCCGCCGTGGTCGTCGCCACCGGGACGAACACCGAGATCGGCCGCATCCAGACGATGATGAGCGAAGCGGAGTCGGTGGAGACCCCGCTGGCGCGCACGCTCAACAGATTCGGGCGTCGCCTCGTGGTGCTCATCCTCGCCCTCGCGGCAGTGATGACGCTGTTCGGCTGGCTGGTGCACGGGATGACCGGCGGGGCGCTCGCCTCTGCCGCGATCGGCTTTGCCGTCGCCGCCATCCCCGAGGGCCTGCCGGCCCTCGTCACCATCACGCTTGCCCTCGGCGTGCAGCAGCTGGCGCGCCGCCGCGCAATCATCCGGCACATGGCCGCCGTCGAGACGCTGGGCTCGGTGAGCACGATCTGCTCGGACAAGACCGGAACGCTGACCCAGAACGAGATGACGGTCCGCGTCGTGCGCACGCTGGACCGCGAGTACTCCGTCGACGGTGTCGGCTACGCACCGGTTGGTCTGATCACACTCGACGGGCACCCGGCAGGGGCCGCCGCCGACCTGCTCGCCCTGGGGGAGGCGATGGCGCTGTGCAATGACGCGCACCTCGTGGAGCGGGACGGCGGGTGGCACCTGGTCGGAGAGCCCACCGAGGGAGCGGTGCTCGTGCTGGGTCGGAAATCGGGCGTCGACGGCGAGGGCTGGCGGCGCCTGGCGGAGATCCCGTTCGAGTCGGCGACCAAGTACATGGCCACGCTCGTGCAGGACCCGGCCGGTGCCCGTCACGTCCTGGTCAAGGGGGCGATCGACGCCATCGCGGCCCGGTGCACCGATCAACGAGCCGCGGACGGGCTCGAGCCCTATGACCCGGACTTCTGGGACGCCGAGGTCGCAGCTCTCGGCGGGCAGGGCCTTCGGGTGCTGGCCGCCGCCCGCGCCGATGCCGATCCGGCCATGGACTCCCTTGAGGCAGAGGGCCCCCGGAACCTGACCTTCCTCGGTATCGTCGGGATCGTCGACCCGCCCCGGCCCGAGGCGATCGACGCGATCGCCGAGGCGCGCGCGGCGGGCATCGCGGTCACCATGATCACCGGCGACCACGTCGGCACCGCGGTGTCGATCGCGCAGGAGATGGGCATCGTCACCGGCGACGAGGCGCCTGCCCTCACGGGGGTCGAGCTCGAGGCGATGGACGACGGCCGACTGCGCGAGGTCGTGCGCGACGTGCACGTCTACGCGCGCACCAGCCCCGAGCACAAGCTCCGCATCGTGCGCGCCCTGCAGGCACACGGGGAGGTCGTGGCGATGACCGGCGACGGGGTCAACGACGCGCCGGCGCTCACCCAGGCCGACGTCGGCGTCGCGATGGGCATCAAGGGCACGGAGGCCACCAAGGAGGCAGCCGACGTCGTCCTCGCCGACGACAACTTCACGACCATCGAGCAAGCAGTCGCGGAGGGTCGTCGCATCTACGACAACATCCGCAAGGCGGTGTTGTTCCTGCTGCCCACCAACGGCGCCCAGTCGCTCGTGATCATCGCCGCCGTGCTCCTGGGCCAGACGCTGCCCCTCGAGCCGACCCAGGTGCTGTGGATCAACATGGTCACCTCGGTGACCCTGTCGCTGCCCCTCGCGAGCGAGCCTCGCGAACCCGGCGCCATGGAGCGTCCGCCACGAGACCCGAGCGCGCCGCTGCTCACCCCAGCGTTCCTCCGGCGGATCCTGCTCGTCTCGGTACTCATCGGCGGCACCACCTGGGCGGTGTTCGCCTTCGAGCAGAGCCACGGCGTCGCTCTGCCCGGCGCCCAGGCCGCAGCGGTGACGATGCTGGCGCTGGGCCAGCTCGCCTACCTGTTCAGCTGCCGGTTCCTCGACCGCTCGAGCCTGACCCTCGACGTGCTGCGCGGCAACAGCGCCCTGTGGTGGTCGGCGCTCGCCCTGATCGCGCTGCAGCTCGTCTTCCTCTACGTACCAGCGCTGCAGGTGCTGTTCGGCGTCGCTCCGATCGGGGTACGCGAGTGGGCGCTGACCTCGGTGCTCGCCCTCGTCATCTTCCTCGTCGTCGAGGCGATCAAGGCGCTGGACCGTCGGCGCGAGCGTCCATCCGGGCAGCTCATCGACTGACGTCCGGCCCCGGTCAGAGGTAGAGGCCGGTCTGGCCGTCGTCGATGCGGGAGGCTGCGACGGCGTGGATGTCCCGCTCGCGCAGCAGCGCGTAGTCCTTTCCCTGCAGCTCCACCTCGGCCCGCTCCTCCGGATCGAAGAGGACCCGGTCCCCGAGCTGGACCTGCCTGACGTTCGGACCGGTGGCGACGACCTGGGCCCAGACGAGCCGGCGGCCGACCGACGCCGTCGCAGGGATGAGGATGCCGCCGCCGCTGCGACGCTCACCCTCGCGCTCGAGGCTGACGAGGAGTCGGTCGTGCAGCATGCGGATCGGCAGCTTGGACGCTGCCGACCCGCTCGTCGACGTGCTCTTGGCCATGTGGGTGCTGGTCGCCGGGTGGGCCGGAGTCAGCGGCGCCGGCGGCGGCGAAGCAGTCCGACCACGACGACGAAGGCGACGACGGCGGCCGCGGCCGCCGCCACCCGCTCGACCCGGAGGCTGCCATCGGGCGTGTGCGTCGCCTCATTGAGGCGGAGCTTGAGGCTCTGCACCTGGCGCTGCGCGATGACCTGGGGCTGCGCCCGGTAGGCGAGCTCGTTGACGGTCCCCTCGAGGCGGGCCCGAGCGGCCTCGATGTCCCTCTCGATCCGTGCGGTGTCGGTCATGACGCGTCCTTTCGGCAGGCTGGTGTCGACTCTAGTCCCGGCAGGTCCCAGCAGGCGTCAGGCCGCGATGCCGAGGTCCCGTCGGAGCTTCGCGACATGACCGGTGGCCTTGACGTTGTACAGGGCGTGCGAGACCACGCCGTCCTCGTCGATGACGAACGTCGAGCGGATCACGCCCTCCATCGTCTTGCCGTACAGCTTCTTCTCGCCGTAGGCGCCGTAGGCACGGTGGACGTCGAGGGACTCGTCGGACAGCAGGGGAATGGTCAGCGCGTCACGCTCGCGGAACGTCGCCAGCTTGGCCGGCTTGTCCTTGCTGATCCCGACGACCTCGTAGCCGTCCCGCCGGAGCGACTCGAGCGACTCGCTGAAGTCGCAGGCCTGCTTCGTGCAGCCCGGCGTCATCGCTGCGGGGTAGAAGTAGACGATCACCTTCCGGCCGCGAAAGTCACGAAGGCTCACGGATGCGCCGGTGTCGTCGGGAAGCGTGAAGTCGGGGGCCTGGTCGCCCGGCTCGAGTCGGTCGCTCACGGGGTCTCCTTCGTCGGGATCGTTCACTGGAGTGCGGACGGCGGGACTCGAACCCGCACGCCGATGGCACAGGAACCTAAATCCTGCGTGTCTACCAGTTCCACCACGTCCGCCTACCGCATGTCTGGCGGCTCCCCTGACCTTGGGCGCCGGGGCCCAGCCTAGTTGCCTAGGCTGACGGCATGCGGGAGCGGGTGAGCACGAGCAGTCCATGGGAGGACCTCGTCGGCTACTCACGTGCGGTTCGGGTCGGCGACACGGTCCACGTGTCCGGCACCACCGCCGTCCGGGACGGACAGGTCGTCGGCGCCGGGAACCCCTACACCCAGACCAGGGTGGCGCTCGAGATCGTGATCGCTGCCCTGGCCGAGCTCGGCGCCACGCCGGCCGACGTGGTCCGCACTCGGATGTTCGTCACCGACATCTCCCGGTGGGAGGAGTACGGCCGAGCGCACGGTGAGATCTTCCGGGACGTCCGGCCCGCCGCCTCCATGCTCGAGGTCTCGGCGCTCATCCACCCCGACCTCCTCGTCGAGATCGAGGCGGAGGCGATCGTCGGTGGAGGAGCGACGGACCCCTGACGGGGAGCCCTCAGTCGACGCGCACGGTCACCGTGTGCAGGCCCTCCGCCCCGTTGGGCGCCGGGGGTCGTGCGACGGCGGACTGCAGCGCGCCGGTCAGGTCCCTCGCGCGCACGCGAAGCGTGTGACTGCCCGGCGTCGCGTCCCAGTCGAGGACCCACTGGCGCCATGAGTCGATGCTCGCGTCGGCCGCCAACCGTGCCGGCGTCCACGGACCGTCGTCGACCTGAACCTCCACCTCGGCTATCCCCCGGTGCTGCGCCCATGCCACACCGGCGACCGCGACCCGGCCCGCCGGCACCGTGGCCCCGGATCGGGGGACGTCGATCCGTGACGACGTCTTGATCGGCCCCTCGGCCGACCATCCTCGCGGAGTCCAGTAGCCCACGTCCTTCGCGAAGGTCGTCACCTTCAGCTCGGTCACCCACTTGCACGCGGAGACAAAGCCGTAGAGGCCCGGCACGACGAGCCGCACCGGGAAGCCGTGCTCGAACGGGAGCGGCTCACCGTTCATGCGCACGGCGAGCAGGGCGTTGCGGCCGTCTGTCATGGCGGACAGGGGCGTCCCGCACGTCCACCCGTCGGCGCTCGTCTGGAGCACCATGTCGGCCCCGGCCAGCGGGCCGGCCTGTGCGAGCAGGTCGCGCACCGGCCAGCCGGTCCACACGGCGTTGCCGACGAGGTCCCCACCGACCTCGTTGGAGACGCAGGTCAGCGTCACGAACGCCTCGTGCATCGGCTTGTCCTGCAAGGCGTTCCAGTCGAGCGCGACCTCCCGCTCCACCATGCCCGTGACCCGGAGACTCCACTCGTCGGCGTTCAGCCGCGGCACGATGATCGCGGTGTCGATCCGGTAGAAGTCGTCGTTGGGCACGACGAACGGGGTCGCTCCCGGGACCTTGAGGTCGGCGCCCGCCGGCACCGGGATCTTCGTTGCCCGGGCGGGCTCGCGGGCGATCGCCTCCCGGGAGGCCGTGGCCGCCGCCGAGTCGCCGCCGAGGAACCAGCCGACGTATGCCGCTGAGCCGCCTACCGCTGCCCCGAGCAGGAGGCGTCGCGCCGGGTTGTCGGCGCCCGTCGCCGCGGCCGAGCGGGTGCCGCGGCTGAGGAACCACAGCCCCGCGGCGGTACCGAGCACCGTTGGAACGGCGTCGGCGAGCGAGGCTTCGGGCCGCGAGAGCACCGCGGCGACGCCGACCCCCCCGAGCACGCCGAAGGCGATGAGCGCCGCCGTCAGCCTCGTACGCGCGAGGATGCCGATGACGGCGCAGAGGACGGCGAGCACGATGACGACCCCGACCAGGAGGGCCCGCTTGTCGTTCGTGCCGAAGGCCGAAATCGCCAGGTCCTTCAGCCACGGTGGGGTGCGGTCGATGAACGCGCTGCTGACCGCTGCGATCGGGGCGGCTTGGCCGCTGGTCCCGCCGAGCCACCCGAGGATCGCCGCGATGAGGGTGCTGAGCCCAACGGTGAGCAGCCCGGCGACAAGACCGTGCGCAGCAGCAGCCCAGGCCGGGACCGGCTGCGTCGCAGGTGGTCTGCTCGCGACCGGGTTGCGTGCCGTCGGGCTGGCCGAGCTCATGGGCGGAGCAGCTCCCTCAGCTGCGGCGCCAGCGCCCGGAAGGCGCGGAACCGATGTGAGACACCGTTCTTCTCCTGCGCTGAGTACTCCGCGAGCGTGCGCGACTCGCCCGGAGCCGGCTGCTCCTCGGGGACGAAGATGGGGTCGTAGCCGAAGCCGCCGGTCCCCCGGGGCTCGTGAGCGACCCGGCCGGGGAAGCGGCCCGTCTCGACCGCGGACCGTCCATCCGGCAGGACGAGTGCGGCCGCACAGACGAACGCCGCGCCCCGATGCTCCTCGCGCACGTCGCCGAGCTGTGCGAGCAGCAGCTCGAGATTCGCCCGGTCGGCTCCCGGCCCCGCGCTCCCGGACCAGCGGGCGCTGAAGATGCCAGGCGCGCCTCCGAGCACGTCGACGGCAAGCCCTGAGTCATCCGCGAGCGCCGGTAGCCCCGTCGTCTCCGCGGCCGATGTCGCCTTGAGCACCGCGTTCTCGTCGAACGTGACACCGTCCTCGACGACGTCGGGTGCATCAGGGAACTCGTCGAGACCGACGATGTCGAGGTCGAGCTCGCCGCAGACGTCCGCGAGGATCTCGCGCAGCTCCTCGACCTTGTGGTGGTTGCGCGTGGCGAGGACGACCTTCGTCATGAGGCCGCCCCCTCGCCACCCGAGTCGAGAGCCGCGCGCTGTGCGGTGGTGAGGTCTGCACATCCCCTGGCGGCCAGCTCGAGCAGCTCGTCGAGAAGGGCTCGCTCGAACGGCTGGCCCTCGGCGGTGCCCTGCACCTCGATGTAGCGGCCGTCACCGGTCATGACGACGTTCATGTCCGTCCCAGCGGTCACGTCCTCCTCGTAGTCGAGGTCGAGGACCGCCTGCCCGCCGACGATGCCGACCGACACCGCCGCGACCGACCCCGTCAGGGGCTTCGCGTTCTTGCCGATCAGGCCCCGTGCCCGGGCATCCGCAACGGCGTCGGCCAGTGCCACGTAGGCGCCGGTGATGGCGGCCGTCCGGGTCCCGCCGTCGGCCTGCAGGACGTCGCAGTCGAGGATGATCGTGTTCTCCCCCAAGGCTTTCGTGTCGATGACGGCGCGCAGGCTGCGTCCGATGAGCCGGGAGATCTCGTGCGTGCGGCCGCCGATCCGGCCCTTGACGGACTCGCGGTCGGATCGGGTGTTCGTCGATCGCGGCAGCATGGCGTACTCGGCCGTCACCCAGCCGGTGCCCTTTCCCTTGAGCCAGCGGGGCACTCCCTCGGTGAACGAGGCGGCGCAGAGGACCCGAGTGCGCCCGAACTCGACGAGGACGCTCCCCTCGGCGTGGTCGAGCCAGCCCCGGGTGATCCGGACCGGGCGGGTCTCGTCGGGGGCACGTCCGTCATGTCGTGTGGCAGTCATGCCCTGAAGGCTAGCCATCCCTCAACGGTAGGCCGCGCGCCGCGCGCTGACCCGGCCTGCGCGCGACGTCACGAAGACGTAAGACCGAGCTCAGCAGCATACGACATCGCGTCACACGACGTAGGTGGCACCCGGCTTGGCGACCTCCACCTCACCCGGCCACACGGCAGCGGCCTGCGCGTAGCAGACGTCGGGATCGTTCCACGAGGGAATGTGCGTGAGCATGAGGCGCTGCACTCCCCCGGCGCGGACGGCCGCCTCGGCGGCGCGGCTGCCGGAGAGATGGATGCCAGGGGTCTCGTCGCGGCCGTCCACGAAGGCGGCGTCGGCGAGCACGAGGTCCGCGCCGGTCATCAGCGGCGTCAGCGCGTCACACAGATCGGTGTCGCCGGTGTAGACGAGCGTGCGGCCGTCCACCTCGACCCGGAAGCCGTAGGACTCGATGGTGTGTTTGACGCCGACCGGCGTGATGGTGAACGGGCCCAGGACGATCGGCTCCCGATCGCGGATGGTGCGGAACTCGAAGATCCCCGGAACGTCCTCGATGGCCTCGTTGCCGTAGGCGTGGGACAGGTGCTCACCGAGTCCCTCCGGGCCATAGGTCGGGAGGTCCTCCCGACCGGACCCGCCCGGCACGTACTTGAGCATGACGTAGAGGCCGCAGAGATCGATGAAGTGGTCGACATGCAGATGGCTGATCAGCACGGCGTCGACGGTGAGCGGGTCGATGTGACGCTGGAGGTTTCCGAGCGCGCCGTTGCCCAGGTCGAGCACGATGCTCCACGTGCGGCCCTCAGCCTCTGCCCGCAGGAGGTAGCACGATGCGGGCGAGTCGGGGCCCGCGAAGGACCCGGAGCAGCCGACGATGGTGAGTTCCACGGACTGAGCCTAGGTGCGAATGGCCCCGGCCACCCGCGACTTGCGCGTTCTCTGTGTCACACAGATATCAGACGCCATCCATGAGCGCTTGGGTCAACGTCTCCTGGAGCCAGGTGAGGAAGTCGTACCAGGCCATCGCATAGCCGAGTGGATCGTCGTCGTCGATGACCTCCATGGCTTCGTGGAGGCGCTCGGCGTCCTCCTCGGTCCGCATGCCCATCCGTTCACCCAGCAGGAGGCGGACGTCGGTCAACGCCATGAGGAACGCCGGTGCCTCCGCCTCGTCGAGCGCCACCTCGTCATCCGATGCTGCGGCGAGCCGCTCCATCGCGACGTCGAGGTTCGCGCTCTTGCGCTGCCGCAGTCCCTCCTCGGTGAGGCGTCGGAACTCTGCAGCGACCTTGTCGTCGCCGCGGTGCGCATCGGGCAGCAACCGGTCGAGCGCCGGATCCCGTTCCTCGGCCTCGACGTGGTCCTGGGCGGCGACGGACACGCCCATCGAGGCGACGACATCCGCGAAGACATCCCCCGTCGGCTCGAGCTCCGGGGACAGGACGATCCGGGTCTGCTGCATGAGCCCGTGGATCATGAACCGCTCGGTGTCATCGAGGAGCGCGACGTAGCGTCCGTCCTCGGGGAGGAAGGCGCGGGCCATCATTCGTCCTTCTCGAAGGTCGCCCACAGGCCGTAGCCCTGGAGCGACTCGGCGTCCCGCTCCATCGACTCGCGCGGGCCGTTCGACACCACCGCCCGGCCCTTGGTGTGGACGTCCATCATCAGCTTCTCCGCCTTGGGGCGGGGATACCCGAAGTACGACTCGAAGACCCAGGTCACGTAGGTCATGAGGTTGACCGGGTCGTTCCACACGATGGTGACCCAGGGGACGTCCGGCAGGACGACCTCATCCGTCCCCGTGGCCTCCTCGGTGGCCTCCTCCGTATCCGGGCTGCGCACGGGAGCCACCGGCGCGAGGGACATGCTCGTCAGGATCACGCGTCCACCCTATGACCGCCCTGCCACGGAGCGGGATCGTAGGCTGGGCAGCGTGAGCACCGCACTGCTGACCGACCACTACGAGCTGACGATGGTGCAGGCCGCACTGGCCTCCGGGGAGGCCCAGCGCCGGTGCGTCTTCGAGGCGTTCGCTCGGCGACTGCCCGACGGCCGCCGCTACGGGGTCGTCGGGGGGACGGGACGGTTCCTCGAGGCGCTCGAGCAGTTCCGCTTCGGCGAGGCGGAGCTGCGGTTCCTCTCGGACACGCACGTGGTCAACCAGGAGACGATCGACTGGCTCGCGTCCTACCGGTTCAGTGGCGCCGTCAGCGGCTATCGCGAGGGCGAGGTCTACTTCCCCTACTCCCCCGTGCTCGTCGTCGAGTCGACCTTCGCCGAGGCGGTCGTTCTCGAGACCCTGGTCCTGTCGGTCCTCAACCACGACACGGCGATCGCATCGGCTGCCTCCCGGATGACCTGTGCGGCGGGCGGCCGGCCGTGCATCGAGATGGGGGCGCGACGCACCCACGAGGAGTCTGCCGTCGCTGCCGCGCGCGCGGCCTACATCGCCGGCTTCGACGCCACGAGCAACCTGGAGGCCGGGAGACGTCACGGCGTGCCGACAGCCGGCACGGCCGCGCACTCCTTCACCCTGCTCTACGACTCGGAACGCGACGCGTTCACCGCCCAGGTCGAGTCCCTCGGCAAGGGCACGACGCTCCTCGTCGACACGTACGACGTGCGGACCGCTGTCGACCTCGCCATGGAGATCGCCGGATCCGAGCTCGGCGCCGTCCGGCTCGACTCCGGCGACCTGCTCATCCAGGCGCAGGAGGTCCGTGCACAGCTCGACGCCGCGGGCAACCGGGACACGCGCATCATCGTCACCTCCGACCTCGACGAGTACGCGATCGCGGCCCTCGCGGTCGCGCCCGTGAGCGGGTACGGCGTGGGCACCGCCCTCGTGACGGGGTCTGGGGCACCGACCGCTTCGATGGTCTACAAGCTCGTCCAGCGCGAGAACTCAAGCGGTGAGCTGGAGAAAGTCGCCAAGAAGAGCAAGGACAAGGCGTCGAAGGGCGGCCGCAAGTGGGCGATGCGCCGCCTGGGCGCGAAGGGGCTCGCCGAGGCCGAGGTGATCGGGATCGGGGAGCGGCCGCGCGACGACGGCAACGACCGTCCGCTCATGGTCGAGCTGGTCCGCGATGGTGCGGTCATCGACCACCAGGACATCCATGAGGCCCGCGAACGCCATGCCGCGTCGCGGGCGGAGCTGCCCCGAGCCGCGACCCAGCTCTCGCGCGGCGAGCCCGTCATTCCCACCATCTTCGAGGAGCACTGAGTCATGTCCACGTCCGGCCCCAGCGAGCGCCGCGCGCTCATCATCGTCGACGTCCAGAACGACTTCTGCGAAGGCGGCTCGCTCGCTGTCGAGGGTGGCGCCGCTGTCGCGCAGGCCATCTCGGCGTACGTTGCCGAGCGCGGGGCCGCCTACGACACCATCATCGCCACGGCCGACTGGCACATCGACCCGGGCGACCACTTCTCGGCGGACCCGGACTACATCGACACGTGGCCGGTCCACTGCGTGGCCGGAAGCGCGGGCTCCGCCTTCCACCCGAACCTCGCCGGCGCCCTGGACTCGGTCCAAGCCGTGTTCCACAAGGGCGAGTACTCGGCTGCCTACAGCGGCTTTGAATGCCACGGGATCGGCCCGGACAGCTCGACTCTCCCGGACTGGCTCGCGGAGCGCGGCGTCTCGCACGTCGACGTCGTCGGGATCGCCACGGACCACTGCGTGCGAGCCACGGCGCTCGATGCCCGTCGCGAGGGACTCGACACCACCGTGCTGCTCGACCTCACGGCCGGGGTCGCACCGAAGACGACGGAGGCCGCGCTGGCGCAGCTCGAGGAGGCCGGCGTCCGGCTCGAGGGTGCGCCCGTCGTCCAGCGATGACCCGCCTCAGCGGTCCCGTTCCACCATGTAGGTCACGAGCTCGCGGATGAAGCGGCGGGCCGGCGAGTCGGGCGCGGCAGCGAAGGCCTCCTCGAATGCGACTCCCGCCGCCCGGGCAATGCCCCGGGCGAACTCGTCCGCGAAGGCGACGCTGCCGTGGTCGTCCATCAGGGCCAAGAGGTGTTCTGCAACCTCACCCGAGCGCTCCGCCGGGTCGAGGGCGAGGTAGCCGACGACCTGCTCGCGCTCTCGCGGGTTGGCCGCCGCCAGCAGGTGGATGAGCATCAGCGTGCGCTTCCCCTCACGCAGATCGCCGAGGGCCTCCTTGCCGTAGAGGGCCTGCGACCCGGTGAGATTGAGCACGTCGTCCCGGATCTGGAAGGCCGCGCCGAGGAAGAACCCGAACCGGAGCATTGGCTCGAGGTCCAGCGTCCCCCTCGACCCGATCAGCGCGCCGACCCGCAGCGGCAGGAGGGTCGTGTACCAGCAGGTCTTCTTCATGATGAGCTCGAGGTAGTCGTCCGGGGTGAGGTCGGTCCGCCGATCACGCTGCCACCCGAGCTCGCAGGCCTGGCCATCGACGGTCTGCCGTGCCATCAAGTCGAACTCGGACCAGACCTTGGCGGCGAGCGGCCGCCCGATCGTGCGCTCGTTCTCCCGCAGCGCACTCAGCGCGACCACCGCGAGGCCGTCGCCCGCGTTGATCGCCAGCGCGGGTCCGTACTTCTGGTGCAGGGTGGGCTCGCCGCGCCGGAGGTCGCTGTCGTCCTCGACGTCGTCGTGGACGAGGAACGCCGTGTGGAGCAGCTCGATGGCGGCGGCCGAGGGCAGGGCGGCCTCCACCTCGCCGCCGAACGCGCTGCAGGTGGCCAGGCACAGAGCAGGTCGCAGCCCCTTCCCTCCCCGGTCGAGATACTCGGTGGCCGGGAGCCGGAGGTAGGGCGAGAATGCACCTTCGGGCAGGTAGGACGCCGCGACGACGCGTGCCTGGGACGCGTACGTCTCGAGCTGCCCGAGGAACTGAGGGCTCGGGCCGCTCACGGCTCCCCGTCCATCGTCCGGACCTCGAGCAGCAGTGCCATCGCCTCGTCCGGTGCCGCCGACAGGACGACGACTCCGTGGTAGTGACCTGGCGCCTGGCCGGGGGGCACGGTCACCTGGACAGTGACCTGCTGGTGGCTCATGGCGGCCAGGACGTCGACGTTCGAGGGTGAGAGGCTCAGGGCAGCGGCTGGGATGACGGCTCCCGAGGACGAGGTGAGCGCCGTCGCGTGGAGCTCGACTCGTCGCACGGACGCGTCGGTTGCGTTGTGCAGCCACAATGGGGCCAGCGAGGTGGAGCCTCCGGCTGCAGGGGGAAGGACCACCGTCTCCCGTCCGCCTCTTCCGGGGTTCGGTCGGAGACTGTCGCCCAGCAGGGCCGTCATCGTCTCCAGGGACGTGAGGCCCGCCTCGGCCAACCGGGAGGCAGCGTCGAGCAACGCATCGCCAGCGGGTCCTCGCGCGACCGGGTCGGACTCGGGAAGGCCGGCGCCGGCGATGGCCCGGTCGACGATCTCGGTGTAACGCTTGACCACGGACGCGGCGCTGAGGAACCCGAAGCGCTGCACCTCTCCGACGAGGTGCGCGACCTGGGACGCTGCGTCCAGCGTCCCACTCACCCGACGACCTCCTCGGCAGGGGTCTGCCCACACGTTCCGGACCGGATGGCTCTCGCCGCGAGCACTCCGGACCGGGTCGCAGCCTCGACGCAACCGGCGTCGAGCCCGCAGGCCGTCCAGTCCCCCGCCACGGCCAGGTTCGTGAAGCCGGTGCGGTCGGGAGCGATCCGGTGTCTCCCTGACCCGGGCAGTGACTGGACATAGCGGTCGGAGGGATCGAGGTTCGCTCTCAGGTACTGGGCGTCGAGCCGCTCCGGCCCGATGCGGTCCCGGTCGTCCCACAGCGCTTCCCACCGGAAGCCTTGGGGACCCGAGACCGCCGGCCACAAGGCGCCGGACTCCTCGTCGAGGAAGCGGGTCAGCTCCCCCCGGACGCGCCGACCAGCCGAGGCCGGGTCGCCGTCGGGCATCGCGCCGCACAGGTACGCGAGGGCACGTGGTCCGTCGTGCTCGGGCCATCCCTCACGGGACAGCAGGTGGGACATCGACGCCCACGTGTCAAAGGTGTTGCCGAACCCGGTCAGGGTCACTCCGGGCCGACCATTCCAGCCCAGCTGTGCCTCGGTCGAGCGGAACCACAGCTGCGCGGCGCGAGTCCCTACCGTCGCGACGTGGTCGACCATCCTGCGCCACGCGGGATCGGCCGCGAGCAGCTCGCCGGCGACGTGCGGGATCATGCCCAGGGAGACCGCGAGCACTGCCACGTCGAAGTCCTCGCCGGCGCGCAGCGTCTCGACCGGCCGGCCGTCATCCCGTGCCCAGTGCGACTCAGCATGGACCCCGGGATCGTGGTCGAGCTGGTTGACAAGCGGCCGATCGGGCCAGCACGGGAGGCCGCCGTGACGCACGAGCGGATCGTAGGCGTGCTGCCCGATGGCCGGCTCCGCCTGCCGGACGAGCTCGATCGACCCGATCGACCCGATCGACCTGATCGACCTGATCGACCGATCATCGGCGAGGCTCAGGCGCGAGAGCCGCCGGAAGAACGTGAACTCGACGCCCCGCTGGACGAGCGCCTGGTACAGGGGGGCGAAGACGACCTCGCCCATCCCGGCCTGCATCCTCCAGAAGATCGAGCCCTTGTAGTCGAAGAGCATGCGGCTGGCGAGCTGGAGTCCCAGTCCCGCGGCAAATCGCGGGCGTGACCGGTCACCCCCTTCATAGGCGAAGGTGAGGTCGTACATCCCTCGGACGATGGGAGAGTCGCGCGTCTCTCGAGCCGCGCCGTGCAGGGCCAGCCACTCGCGGTAGTCCAGGTGGTCGATCCGCTCGTAGGCGGTCCCCGACAGCAGTCCGTCGACGACCATGCCTTGGAGATTCGTCGCGACGAGATCGACCAGCTGCCAGGTTCGCCGGGCCGCCGGAGTGTCCTGGACCGCCGCGCGAAGGTCATCACGCCACCTCTGCAGCCCAGCCGTGACGGCATCCACGACCGGAGCGCCGAGCCCCGGTCCGGTGACCACACCTGCGGCCCGATCGAGCAGCACGAGGAGCCCGGCCATGGTGGTGCGGCTTCCGGCCCGGACGAGGGTCCGGATCGCCGATCCTGCCGGCCTCGGCACTGCGGACGCGCTCAGATAGACGCCCGCCCCGGCTGGCTCCGGTGCGACCGCCTCGTCGAAGTCGGCGAGCAGCCGCAACGCCCGTAAGGCGACGCCCAGCGGCTCCAGTGGCCGGTCCTCGGCACCCGGCTCGCCCGGCAGGTCCCCGTTGCGTGAGAACTGCGTCACGAAGTGACTCCACGTGGTGCCGTCGTGGTCGGCGAGGCCCACGTCATCGCTGGGCGAGAATGCCTCCCGCCAGTCCCGGATCGGACAACCGGGGTCGGTCACGGTCCGGTCGAGTTCCGCGTACACCTCCCGAAGCAGCCGAAAGGTCGCGTCGTAATAGCCGAGGAGGACGTGCAGCCCGTGTTCCTCGATGCGGCCATGAGGGCCGCGGCTGCTCGCACCCTTCCCACCCAGGCGCCAGCCGCGCTGGTACACGGTGATGGAGTCGAACTCCTTCCGCCAGTCGCCCGAGCTCAGTTCCCAGGCAGTGGTGAGGCCGGCCATGCCGCCCCCCAGGATGACCACCCGCCGCCCCGCCATGTCAGTCGGAGAGCAGGGCGTCGGCGGCCGCGCTCTCGGCCGACCGGAATGACGGCGGCAGGCTCTGCCTGGCCTGGTCGAGGGTGATGCGCCAGTCGATGGGGCGTCGGTCCTCCGGCAGCCGAGCCAGCTCGAGGGCGGCACGAAGGTAGGAGACGGTCGCCTCCTGCTCGACGGCCACGTCGACGGCGCCCTGAAGGTCTGCCACGACGTCATCAGCATGTGCACCGCGGCTCAGTGCGAAGCCGGCTCGCTGCCGGAGCAGCTCGGGTAGGTGGAGATACTCACCGCTCTTGTGGACGGCCTCGACGGCTTCGTCGATCAGCTCGCTGGCGCGGTCGACATCGCCGGCCTGCGCATGGAGGCGGGCGAGATGGGCGAGCATCGACCCGAGGAACGCCTCGTGACCCATGAGGCGCAACGAGGCCACCGTCTGCTCGAGGAACTCACGGTCGGGCTCGCCCCCCGGAAGGGCCGTGGCAACGTAGGCCGAGCCGAGCATCATCCAGTAGGCATAGCCGTGCTGCTGTCCCACCTGCACGACCTCAGCCCCCAGCCGCCGTGCGCCGACGTCGTCGCCGAGGAACTGCCGGATCCAGGCGGCGTAGGTCTTGACGAAACCGAGCGTGAACGGGCCCCGTGGAAACCCAAGGCCCTCGGCCCGCTCGACCGCTTGGTGCTCCCACCGCGACGCTGCCTCGACGTCACCCTGCAGCGCGGCGATGCAGGCCAGGCCGATCGCCGACGCGGCCTTGGGGTCGTTGGGCAGAGGCCAGTACGGAGAGATGACGGCGTCATCCGGGCGTCCCTCGTAGCCGGCCATCGACCGTTCGAGGTAGGTCCGCGCCGCACCGAGGTTTCCCTGGTACAGCTCGACATATCCTGCACATTCCTCCACCTCGGGGTCGAACCAGGCGAAGGCTGGCTGACGGATCATGCCCATGAGGCGCTCGATGAGCATGCGAGCTGTCGGCACGTCACCATTCGTCAGGCGGTAGCCGTAGATCCCGATGACCGCCGGCAGGACCTCGGGTCGGCTGCCCAGCGCCGTGGTCAGTGCCTCGGCACGGCTGTGGTCCGCCTGTACCTCAGGAGCCGCGTAGCCACGCATCGAGCTGATGCTCAGCACGCGCAGCATGCGGGCGCCGAGCTCGGCGAGGTCCCGCTCCTCTGACTCCGGAAGGCCCTCATAGAGCTCGAGGGCCCGCGTGACGAGCCTCGCGGCCTCCGTGTGCGCTCCCCGGGCCTGCTCACCCTGAGCAGCCGCGACGTAGAGCGCGGCGGCCCGCTCAGCCATACCTGCCAGGTCGAGGTGGGCGGCGATGAGAGCGGGCTCGGCGCCCTGGGCTGCCATGGCTTCCGCCACGTTGGCGTGCGTCTCGCGGCGTACGTCGAGCACCTGTGTCTCGTAGGCCGCGTCACGCATGAGTGCGTGCCGGAAGCGATACCTCCCCGACTCCGGGTCACCGCGTTCGATGATCCCGTGGTCGACGAGCACCTCCAGCTGCTGGATCACGAGCGCCTCGTCGCGGATCACCGCCGACACGAGGCCGGCGGGGAAGGTCGGGCCCACCGTCGCGGCGACCTGCACGACGCGCAGGTCGACTCCGGGAGCCCGGAAGCGCCAGGTGAACAGCTCCTGCAGACGCAGCGGCATCGGCTCGCCTCGGTCCTCGGCGAGACACGACCGGGTGAGCTCCTCGATGTAGAGCGGGATCCCGTCGGCCTGGGCGACGATCGACGCGCACCTGTCATCGGAGAGGTCCTGCCCTGCAACGAGGTTCGTGACGAGGCTCATGGCTTCGTCCCGGTCAAGATGGTCGAGCTCGACGACCTCGACAGCCTGCGTCCAGGGTACGAGGTGGGAGTCACGAGTGGTGGCCACCGTGAGCAGCCCGCTCGGCGCCCGGCCCACGAGACGACCGAGCAGCGCGAGGGTGGACGGGTCGGCCCAGTGCAGGTCCTCGACGACGAGCAGGTGGGGCGTGCTCGCAGCGACGGCGGTCAGCCACTCGACGACGTGGTTCAGCGTCTCGTCCAGGAAGGCGATCGGGTCCAGCTCCGGCCGCGGGTACGCGTCAGAGGGTGCCACCCCGACGAGCGCTGCGAGGAACGGGACACTGCGTCCAAGGTCCAGGTCCAGATCGGCCAGGTGCGCAACGAGTGCCCGCAGCTTGCGCTCCGGCCCGCCCGAGAGGCCGAGGGCCCTCTCGAGCATCTGGGCGATCGGCCACAACGACACGTTGGCGTAGTAGGGCAGGCACCCCGCCCCGAGCACCCGGCCGGCGCTGGCCTCGACCCGGTCCAGAACCTCGGCAACCAAGCGGGACTTGCCGATTCCCGCTTCCCCGACGACGAGAAAAGAGGCGCCAGGCCGCACGCCGCCCTCGTCCGTCCGGATCGACTGCCACGCCTCGAGCATCGCCGTCCGTGGCTCGTCCCGTCCGACCAGTCCCGACTTGCGATAGCGTTCCGCCGCGAAACGCGCCGCCGCGAAACGGGGTCCTTCGACGGCGAAGACCTCGACCGGCCGGCTGATGCCCTTGAACTGGTGCTCCCCCCGGGACTGCAGGTAGAAGTCGGTGTCCACGAGCTGCTGTGTGACGTCGCTGATCACCACCGTGCCCGGCTCAGCATTGGCCTGGATCCGCGCCGCCAGGTTCGGGGTGATGCCGACGATGGAGTCCCGCTCGGCCACACTCGCGTCGTTGCTGAAGTCGGTGACGACGACCCGCCCGGTGTGGATCCCCACCCGCACCTCCGCGGCCGCGCCGACGCGCCGCTCCATCTCGGCCCGCCCGTCCCGCATCGCCACAGCAAGGTCGAGGCCCGCGAGGACGGCACGCCGGGCGTCGTCCTCGTGTGGCTCCGGGTACCCGAAGCCGGCGAGCACGCCATCGCCGGAGAACTGGATGAGCTGTCCGCTGTAGCGCTCCACCGCCTCGCGGGCGGCCGCCCGGTAGAAGGAGAACAGGTCCCGGAGCTGCTCGGGCTCCACGCGCTCGGAAAGCAACGTCGAGCCGACCAGGTCGGAGAACAAGAGGGTCATCAGGGCTCGCTCGCCGGACGGTGCCCGTTGACGGGCGGCGAGCTGCCGCAGGATCCTCCTCGCCCGCTCGTTGTCCGGGTCGACTGCGCGGACCTCCTCGGCGGTCGCACGGGCCGGCTCGAGATCACCGGCGGCGAGCGAGGCCTCGGCCGCGGTGAGAAGCCGTTCGAGCAGCCGCGTGAACCTCGGATCCTCGGAGGCCGCGAGATCACTCACTCGTCACGCCCCAGTGGCTCTGGAGACGTAGAGCTGGATCGGGGTGCGCATGGTCCCGTCCGCGCTCATCAGCTCGCCCACGTAGAGGCCGGCTGCCGCCGTGGGGTCGCTGACATCAAGGTGGACGCCGTACTGTCCCTGTGCGAGCTGCTCGACGCTGACGCGGACCGCGCCTGCGCGGATCATGGCACCCCCGGCTTCGATGGAGACGAGGTCGGAGACCCGGAGCCGCACCGACGGGCCGAGCCCGGGAATCTGGATGATCGTGCCCTCGGCTGCATCGACAGGTGGGCCGGCGGGCGCACCCGAGGTCATCGTCCTCGCGGCTCCGCGACCCCGATCGGGAGGAACGCCCGGGGGCATGAAACCGGCATCGAGCCCCTCGCGCGAGACCTCCTCCAGGGTGCTCATGCCGTGCGTCCAGGCCTGGGACCAGTCCTTCGCGAGCCGCGACCAGAGCTTCCGTTCGTCGTCGAGGCACTCGGCCGCGGAGACCCCCTTCGTGCTCACCCGCGTTGTCACGTCCTCGAAGAGGTCGACATAGGCCCGTGCCGAGTCACCGAGGAACTCGACCCACGCATCGAAGGTCTCTCCCAAGGGGGAGCGGCCGGGAGGGCCGATATGCCCTCCAGAGGCCGGGTAAGCGGACGACTCGGTGCCGCCTTCGGCGGCAGCGCGAACGAAGTCGGTCCACGACGGACAGACCCATCCGGCCACGGTGTCCCAGACGTCGAGCCGGAAGCCGACGATCTTGAGCGCCTTGACCGTGAGGTCTCCCCCGGCGTTGGTGACGAGGAGGAAGCCCCGGTCGACGTCGATCTCGTTGTCGAGGCTGAGGCTGAGGTCGTAGGTCATCCCGGCTGCCTCATTGCCCTGGCGCCAGAAGTCGCAGTGCAGCAATGTGTTGACCCGCTGGAGCAGCTGGACCTCCTCGTGGAAGACGCCATGCCAGTGCGGTGAGCCGGGCGGACCCAGCGCCACCGGTTCGGCGGCGTCGACCACCGTCATGCGCTTGAACAGCATCGGCCCGCGCCTTGGCCAGCTGCGGGGATCGATCCACTCCGCCACGGTCTCGAAAGGCGCGTTGGTGTGGAACTCCGCATAGATGGACGTGGCCTCGAGCCCACCGACCTCTACGGTGCGCACGGTGCACACGTCTTCCCCGACAAGGGCGGCCTCTTGGTGCTCCAGGGCACCGCCGGTGTGCGTCTTGTAGAAGGGGACGCGATCTCGCAACGCCTGCTCGAGATCCGTCAGCAGGGTCGCCGGGTCGATGGGTTTGCCGTTCTTGATCCTGACCTGGTCCACCGACCTCGCCAGCTCGAGATAGGCCTCCTCGTCGTCCGCGCGGCCGGGGAACCCAGCGCGGGCCAGGTCGCCCAGGACTCCCAGTCGTGCGGACGCGGGGATCTGGTCGGCCGGCGCGGCGGCGACCATCCGTAGCGCCTCGCCGGTTGGCAGGCTGTGAAACCCCGGGATGAGGCCGGGGTCCGTGGCACCCCGAAGGCCGGTTTGGGCGTGCAGGCTGATGAGCGCGTCGTAGGCCGGATCGCGGACGTCGTTGTTGCCACTGGAGCGCGGGGTACGTCTCGGCATGTTGGCTCGCCTTGATGTCTCGCCACCGGCCGGGTGAACCGGTGACTTCGGTGTGTGACGCCTATCGGAAGTGTAAGGAAGGCCACATGCCCTGTCCCAGAAAACCGAGAGGCTGGCCCGCTCGCCAGCCCGCCCCGGTTGGGCGCGCACGTCCGTCAGGTCAGGATCGTCGAGAGAGCCCGAGCGGCTCGCTCGAGCCGCGGTCCGGCCGAGGCGGGGTCGATCGGCTCGAGTGCGACCACGCCCACGGACGCCTCGACGACACGGTCCGGTTGACCCGCCTCGGTCGGCGGGAGGACGGGGACGGCGAGCCCGTGGGCCCCGGACTGGAGCTCACCGACGCTGACGACGAGGTCCGCGGAGCCGGACCGGCCGCCGAGGATCGCTCGGCCAGCCGCTCCCCGGTCGAGGGGGTGGCGGGCACCGGAGCGATAGGCCACGTGGAAGTCCGTCCACGTCGGCTCGACGACGACCAGGGCGAGCGCTTCCTCGCCCTCGGACACTGTCAGGTGGGCGGTGGCGCCGACCGAGTCAGCCAGCTCCTGCAGGATCGGGCGGGCCTCGGAGCGGACGAGGGGCGTGACCGCGGCGGCGAGCCGACTCACTCCGAGGCCGAGGCGGACCCGTCCACCTGGCCGCCTGGTGACGAGGTGGTGGGCCTCGAGGGCCGTGACGAGCCGATAGACGACGGGACGGCCCACGCCGAGCTCCGCGGCCAGCTCGGTGATGGTCAGGCCGCTGGCACGCCCCGGACGGGCCAGCAGCTCGAGCAGCTGGATGCCGCGATCCAGCGTCTTGGAGCTCTCCCGCGCGCGCCGTTCGCTGACAGGAGAGGCTCTCCCGTCGAGGGGTCCGGCCATCACCCCTCCGTGTGGACTCCGTCGGAGTCCTGCTGGCCAGCCGCCGGCTGACCGCTCGCCTGCGTGGCCGCCCCGCGCGACCACGACGAGGCGTAGAGGCCGTCGTCGGCTGCGAGTCCGGCTTCACCGAGCTCGAGCGGCCGGAACGTGTCCACCATGACGGCCAGCTCGTCGAAGAACTCGACGCCGATCGACCCCTCGGTGGCGCCGGGTTGCGGTCCGTGCGCGTGCCCGCCTGGGTGGACCGAGATCGACCCGCGGCCGATGCCGGACCCCTTCCTGGCCTCGTAGTCGCCGTCGACGTAGAACATGATCTCGTCGCTGTCGACGTTGGAGTGGTAGTACGGCACGGGAATCGACAGGGGGTGGTAGTCGACCTTGCGTGGCACGAAGTTGCAGACGACGAACCCCATCCCCTCGAAGACCTGGTGTACGGGTGGCGGCTGGTGCACGCGGCCGGTGATCGGCTCGTAGTCCCGGACGTTGAACACGTAGGGGTAGAGGCATCCGTCCCACCCGACGACGTCGAGTGGGTGGAAGGGCAGCACGTGGATCGACCCGACGACGCCACCCGGCCCACTGCCCCGGTGCTTGATGTAGACCTCGGTCTCCTCGTCGGCGCTCGCCCCGGTGTCCTCTGCCAGCAGCGGCCCCGCGGGTCCGCGCAGGTCTCGCTCGCAGTACGGCGCGTGCTCGAGCAGCTGGCCGTACCTGCTGAGGTAACGCTTCGGCGGGGAGATGTGGCTGTTGGCCTCGATGCAGTAGGCCCGGAGCGGGTTGGCCGCATCCTCGACGGGGAGCCACCGGTGGGTCGTCGCGCGCGGGATGATGACGTAGTCGCCCTCGCCCACGTCGAAGGCGCCGAAGACCGTCTCGACGTGAGCCGCACCGCGCTCGACGTAGACACACTCGTCGCCCATGGCATTCCGGTACCAGGGGCTGGGCTGGGCGGCGACGGCGTAGGAGATCCGCACGTCACCGTTGCCGAGGACGAGCCGTCGGCCCGTCACGACGTCGGTCGACCGCACGGCGGCGTCGTCGAAGAGGTCGTGCAGCTTGAGGTGCCGGGGGGTCAAGGGGTGGTTCGGGGTCGTCGACTGGTCTCGCACCTCCCAGACGCGCGACGACGACACGGTCGACGGGATATTGCGGTGGTAGAGCAGGGACGAGTCGGAGGAGAAGCCCTCCTCGCCCATGAGCTCCTCGTAGTAGAGCTCGCCTCCGTCGCGGCGGTGTTGGGTGTGTCGCTTGGGCGGGATGTTGCCGGCTGCCCGGTAGTACGCCATGTCTGCCCCTCGGTCATCGCGGCGTCCGATTTTCGGACGTTGGTGTCTCCCTCAAGACACACTGGAGTACCCTCCGGGACATGTCAAGGTCGACCGGCTTCCCCCACCATGCGCGGATCTTCGAGCACCTCGTCGACGATGCAGCCGTCTTCCCGCCGGGGCTGGCTCCGACGGACGTGGCCGTGCGCGAGCACCTCGACCTCCAAGCCGGGCCGTATGCCGCTCAGCTCGGACCGCTGCTCGTGCCCGCCACCGCGGCGGCTGAGGTGGCCGCCCTCGCAGCTCGGGACCCTCGTGCGGCGCGCTCCCCGATCCAGGTCGGCCTCGTCGTGCGCCCGGGTGGACCGCTCGAGCCGCTGGCCGATGCGGTCCGCCTGCTCCACGACGAGTCCGCCGCGCACGTCTCGAGCGTCGAGGTCGGCTGGTCGGCAGACTGGCGGGAGGTGCTCGAGCTCGGGCCACCTGTCGTGGTCGAGGTCGGACGCGGGCCGGGCCAGGCGCAGGAGCTGGACGACATCGCCGACGCGGCCCGCCAGGGCGCGCGCGTCCGGGCCAAGTTCCGCACCGGCCAGACGCCGACCTGGCCGTGGCCCGACGAGGCGACACTGGCAGGCTTTCTGCACGCAGCAGTGGCGCGGGGCCTCGCCTTCAAGCTGACCGGCGGCCTGCACCATGTCGTGCGCGGTGACGGCGGTGGGGAGCCCATGCATGGCTTGCTCAACGTCCTGGTGGCCACCCATGACGCGCTCGAGCGGGCGGGCACTGCACACCTCGTGCGCACTCTCGAGGTGACGGACGTCGAGGACCTCGTCGGGCGCCTGACCGCCTTCGACGCCGGGGACATCGACCGGCTGCGCGCGTCGTTCACCGGCTTCGGCTGTTGCGGCGTCCTCGACCCCCTGACCGAGCTGAAGGCGCTCGGCCTCCTCCCTGAAAGGACCACGGCGTGACCACGTGGCTTGACGTCCCAGTCGACCATCAGTTCGGCATCGACAACCTGCCCTACGGAGTCTTCTCCGCCAGCGGCGACGCCACGAGGCGGGTCGGGGTCAGGATCGGCGATGTCGTCCTCGACGCCGGCGCCGTCGCCGCGATCGGACGCGACGCCGGTCAGGCGGGTTCCGGTCCCGATCTCGCGACTGCCTGGCAGACCGCGAGCCTCAACGCGTTCCTGGCGCTGGGCCGGCCGGCGTGGACCATCGCGCGGGCGTGGCTCACCGAGATTCTCACGGACGACGTGCACCGCACCCGCGTCGAGCCACATCTGCACCCTCTCGACTCCGTCACCCTGCACCTGCCGATCGAGGTCGCCGACTACGTCGACTTCTACGCCAGCGAGGACCATGCATCCAACGTCGGCAAGATCTTCCGCCCTGACAATGCCGCGCTGCCGCCGAACTGGAAGCACTTGCCGATCGGCTACCACGGGCGGTCCGGCACCGTCGTCGTCTCGGGGACCGACGTCGTGCGCCCGAGTGGTCAGCGCAAGGCGCCGAGCGATCCCGCCCCGGTCTTCGGCCCGAGCATCCGCCTCGACATCGAGGCCGAGCTCGGCTATGTCGTGGGCGGTGCCACCGAGGTCGGGACGCGGGTCTCCGTCGAGGAGGCGGTCGACCACCTCTTCGGCGTCGTCATCCTCAACGACTGGAGCGCGCGGGACATCCAGGCGTGGGAGTACGTCCCGCTGGGCCCCTTCCTCGGCAAGTCCTTTGCGACCTCGATCTCGGCGTGGGTGACGCCCCTCGACGCGCTGGCGCAGGCCCGGGTGGCCCTCCCAGGACAGGAGGAGCCGGCCGTCCTGCCCTATCTCGAGGGGCCGGCGTTCGGGCTCGACCTCCACCTCGAGGTCGCCCTCAACGGCACCGTCGTCTCCCGACCGGCGTACGCCGGAATGTACTGGTCACCGGTGCAGATGCTCGCGCACCTGACCGTGGGCGGCGCCTCCCTGCGCAACGGTGACCTCTTCGGCTCGGGCACCGTCAGCGGTCCCGAGAAGGGCACGCGGGGCAGCCTGCTCGAGCTCACCTGGAACGGCGCCGAGCCGCTCGTCCTCGAGGACGGCTCGACCCGCGGCTTCCTCGAGGACGGCGACACCGTGACGATCAGGGCCTGGGCCCCGGGACCGGGCAGCTCCCGGATCGGCCTCGGCGAGGTCTCAGGAACGATCCGCCCCAGTCCCTGACGACCCGCCGGGCGGAGCCCGGTTCCCTCCGGACGGAACCGTCCGCCCGGACGGACTGGGTCAGTGCACGACGACCGCGGGCACGCCCTGGTCCGGGCCCTCGCCCTCCACGTCATCGAGCAGGTGTGACACCTCGCGTCTGCGGGGCAGGAAGTACGCCGGGATCAGGGTCAGGGTGACCAGGATCGCGGCCACGAGGAAGGTCTGACCGAAGGCTTGGGCGGCCTGCTCCAACCCGACGGCTACGCCAGCCTGACCGCCCATCTGGTTGGCGATGGTCGGGTCGTGCCAGGTGGCCATGGCCGGTCCGGCGAGGGGCTTCTCGGCGACCAGGTTGGTGAAGACGACCGAGATGACCGCGATGCCAATGGAGCTGGCGACCTGCTGACTGATGTTGAGCAGCGTCGAGCCGCGAGCGACCTGGTGCGACTTCAGGGTCTTCAGCGCCGACGTCATGAGCGGCATCATCGTCGCCCCCATGCCGAGACCCATGATGAACAGGACCGGGATGAGGTAGCCCCAGTACGACGTGGTTGCAGTGACCTGGGTCAGGGCGAACATGCCGCCCACGATGAGAATCAGGCCGAAGGGGACGATGCGGCCCACCGGGAACCGGTCCGCGAGCGCGCCGGCGATGGGCATGGTGACCATGGCGCCGACGCCCTGCGCCGCGACCAGCCAGCCGGAGTCGACCGGAGACTCGCCCCGGACGAGCTGGAAGTAGGTCGGCACGAGGAAGAGCGCTCCGAAGAAGGAGGCCGCGAAGAGGAACATCGTGATCGCCGCGGCGGAGTAGTTCCGGATGGTGAAGAGGCGCAGGTCGAGCAGCGGGTGCTTCGGCCGGAAGCTGTAGAGGACGAAGGCGAGCATCATGATCACGCCGATCGTCGCGGGCACGCCGACCTTGACCGAGAAGAAGGTGCCCTCCCCGGGGATCGAGCTGATCCCGTAGAGGAAGAGCGCGAGACCGGGTGACATGAGCAGCATGCCGATGACGTCGAACGACTCCGACGGCTCCGGCCGGTCCTTCGCCAGAGCGAGCCAGGCGTAGAGGATCGCGACGAAGCCGAGGGGCACGTTGATCAGGAAGATCCAGTGCCAGGAGTAGTGGTCGATGAGCCAGCCGCCGAGGATCGGCCCGAAGATGGGGCCGAGGAGCATGGGTACACCGAGGATCGCCATCAGTCGGCCCATGCGCGCAGGCCCGGCGGCCTTCGTCATGATGGTCATGCCCAGAGGCATGAGCATTCCCCCACCGAGCCCTTGCAGGACCCGGAAGAGGATGAGCATGCCGATCGAGTCGGCCGTTGCGCAGAGGGCCGAGCCCACCGTGAAGAGCGCGAGAGCGAGCATGTAGAGCCGCTTCGTGCCGAAGCGGTCCGCGGCCCATCCGGTCAGCGGGATGACCGTCGCGAGCGCGAGGGTGTACGCCGTGATCGTCCACGCAACGGTGGAGTACGGGAGCGGAGTGGACGGGTCGGACGAGAACTCCACGGCAAAGGTCGGGAGGGCGACGTTGACGACCGTGATGTCGAGGATCGACATGATCGAGCCGAGGACGACGACACCGGCCACCTTGAGGACGGTGCCGTCGATCTTGTCCGGATACTGTTCCGGTCCCCCGGGTTGGCCGGTCGCCGTCGAAGCTGGTGCAGGTGACACGTGTCCCCCTGGTCATGGAGAAGCTGAGAGGTAAGGGTTGGCCGAGCGGCCATCGGCGTCGTTGCCGCAGCAGCGCAGATCTGCGCGCATGCCATTGTGCACCCGACCCCTGCTCCATCCGCAAAGTTTTTTGCGGCTCCGAGGGTCAGCCGTGAGTCACATCGGGCGTCGCGGCTGCTTCCCTACGACGACATAGGTGCCCGCGACCTTGTCGTGCAGTGCCTGGCGCTTGGCGTCCCACAGCGGCCACAGCCCGTCGATGAGGGTCAGCAGCCCGATGAAGGTGCTGACGAGCGGAAGGACGCGGCGCTTGACGGCAGTTCCCAGGTCGAGGGGCCCGGGCCGGTCGGTCCGGCGCACACTGATGCGCGCCGCCATCTTCCCGGGCGTCTGCGCGAGGGTGACCCAGAAGGCGATGGCGTAGACGGACGCAATGAACCAGGACAGCAGCCCAACCTTGAGCGACATGCCGGCGATGGAGGACACGAAGTCGTTCATCGCGGCCTGGTCATTGGACTCGATCGCGGTCGTGAACCGGTCGACGAGCTCGCCGTACTCGGGCACGAAGATCGGCGTGAGCAGCTGCACGATGATCGCAATGATGATGCCGTCGAGGATCCACCCGAGGAACCGCTTGCCCCACGACGCCAGCGGGACGCCGTCCTCGGTGACCGGCCCCTGCAGCCACTGCTGCGCCTGTGGGGCGCCCGGGTACTGCCCGGCCCCCGGGTAGCCCGGGTACTGCTGGTATTGCTGGGTCTCCGGGCGAGACTGCCCACCGCCCGGGACCTGCCACGCGCCGCCCTGGGGCAACGGAGCGGTCGGTGACTGCTGCGGCTGCTGCGGCTGCTGCTGCGGCTGGCCGATGGTGGACTGTGGCGCCGTCGGCGACTTCTTCGGCGCGGTGTGGCTCGTCCAGGTCACCCCGTCCCAGTAGCGGAGAAGGTCGGGATTGCTGGGGTCGTCGTACCACCCTGAGGGCTGCTGGCTCATGCCCCCAACTCTGCCATGAAGCCGGCCCTCCGCAGTCGACGTCACCACACTCTGTCGTCCCGCGTCAGCGGCGCGTCAGAGGTTGCCGCGCCTGTCCTGCTCGCGCTCGATCGACTCGAAGAGGGCCTTGAAGTTGCCCTTGCCGAAACCGAGCGATCCGTGCCGCTCGATGATCTCGAAGAACACCGTCGGCCGGTCGCCGAGCGGCTTCGTGAAGATCTGCAGCAGGTAGCCGTCCTCGTCGCGGTCGACGAGGATCTTGCGCCGCTTCAGCTCCTCGATCGGCACGCGGACCTGGCCGATCCGAGCGCGCAGCTCGGGATCGTCGTAGTAGGCGTCCGGCGTGTCGAGGAACTCGACGCCTTCGGCGCGGAGCCGGTCGACGGTGTCGAGGATGTCGTTCGTGGCCAGCGCGAGGTGCTGGGCACCCGGACCGCGGTAGAACTCGAGGTATTCGTCGATCTGCGACTTCTTCTTCGCCACGGCGGGCTCGTTGAGCGGGAACTTGACCCGGTGGTTGCCGTTGGCGACGACCTTGGACATGAGCGCCGAGTAGTCGGTCGCGATGTCGTCACCGATGAACTCGGCCATGTTCACGAAGCCCATGACCTTGTTGTAGAAGCCCACCCACTCGTCCATCTTGCCGAGCTCGACGTTGCCGACGATGTGGTCGAGGGCCTGGAAGAGCCGCTTCGGCGCGCCCTCGCGCTTGACGAACGTCGACGTGGCCGGAGCGTAGCCGGGCAGGTACGGGCCGGCATACACCCGGTCGCCCACCGTCCGCTGGACGAGCGTGTGGCGGGTCTCGCCATACGTGGCGATCGCGGCGATCCGGACCGTGCCGTGCTCGTCCGTGAGGTCGTGCGGCTCCTCGAGGACCGTGGCGCCGGCCTTCCTCGCCTGGGCGATGCACCGGTCGACGTCGGGCACCTCGAGGGAGATGTCGACGACACCGTCCCCGTGCTTCGCGTGGTGGGCGACGAGCGGGCTGTCCGGGCTCACCGCGCCCTTGACGACGAAGCGGATCGAGCCGGACTTGAGGACGAACGCCTTGTGGTCACGGTTGCCGTTCTCGGGGCCGGAGTAGCCGACGAGCTCCATCCCCCACGCGCTCTGGTAGTAGTGCGCCGTCTGGGTGGCGTTCCCGACGACGAACACAATGGCGTCCCACCCGGTGACGGGGAAGACGTCCTTGGTCTCGTCGTACTCGACGAGCCCGACGAGCTGCTTGAGCTGGTCGAGGTCGAGGTCCGCCTCGCGCTCCTGGTCGGTCAGGTCAACGTGAACGTCAGTGGTCATGAGCCGGAGAGTTGCAAAGCGGGCCCGAGTGGTCAACAGAATCCGTTGAAAGTGGGCAGCATGCACAAAATGCTGGCCGTATGCCGCTGAGCACAGGACAATCTGTCCATGACCTCCCAGCCGTCCCCGCCGTCCGCTCACCACCCGCGGGGTCCCGTCGATGCCCTCGACTGCCGGATCCTCCTGCTGCTCCTCGCAGAGCCGGGCGTCGGTGTCCTCGGAGCCTCACGTCGGCTGGGCGTCGCACGCGGGACCGTCCAGGCCCGGATCGACCGCTTGCAGGCTCGCGGCGTGCTGCGCTCGATGGCCCCCGACGTCGACCCAGCCGCCCTCGGCTACCCCGTGACGGCGTTCTGCACCCTCGAGATCCGCCAGGGTCGCGGCGGACACTCCCCCGTCGTCGATCATCTCGCGGCGATCCCCGAGGTGCTCGAGGCACACACCATCACCGGGTCGGGCGACGTCCTCATCCGGATCGTCGGACGGGACAACGCCGACCTCCAGCGGGTCATCGACCTGGTCGTCGACGACACGCACGTCACCCGCGCGTCGACGGTGATCTCGCTGGCGACGCGCCTCGACCACCGGATGGTCCCGCTCGTCGAGCACCTCCTGGAGCAGCAGCACCACCAACAGGCCGCCTCCCCCTGACCCTTCTCGCCCACCCCTCCCGGTCGAGGTATCCGATCGCTCTCGGGAGCGACCGGATACCTCGATCGGGGAGTCAGGGGGTGATGGTGATGGGGCTGCTGTTGCTGACGAGCGTCCAGTCGATCGCGGAGAACGTCGAGGGGTCGATGACGCCCTGCGCGCTCACCCAGTCGATGAGCAGCTGACGGATCTCGATCTGCCGGTTGTAGACGACGGGCGCGGCGGTGACGTGCGGGAAGTTGCCGCCACCGGACTGTCGGTAGTTGTTGATGGCGATGACGAACTCGCCGTCGAGGTCGATGGGCGAGCCGTCGTACGACAGGCCCCGGATCCGCTCACCGGGGTTCTTGGCGAGATCGATGTCGTAGGTCAGCGGGGCATCGAGACCGCCCATGATGTCGTAGTTGTAGTCCGGCGTGCCGTTCGGTGCCGTGCCGGTGACGGCGTTCGTCAGCTCGCCCGGCGCGAAGGGTCCGGTGCCGCTCACCTTGTTGAAGTACCGCGACGAGTACTCGAGGTAGTCCTTGACCTGGGCGCCCGTCAGGACGATGGCGAGCAGGGTGTTGTCGAAGATGTACAGGCCCGCGACGTCGCGGACCGTGACGTCGCCGGCCGGGATCGCGGCGTTCTTGTTGAAGGGTGCCGCGATGGACAGCATGGGCAGGTTCTCCTGCGGCGTCCCCACGAGGGCCTGCTTCACCGCGTCGGCCTGGACGTGGTTGATGAAGTCCATCGCCGCGGTGTCCTCGTATCGGGACGTCGCCGCGGACATCGGTGAGAGGCACTCGCCGATGACGCTGTTGACGTACGTGCGCACCGTCTCGTGCGAGTCGCGCAGCAGGGCCGCGATCTCCGGGTCCTCGGGGGCGGTGTTCGAGTTGAGGGTGGTCGCACCGGACGAGGCGACCTGCCACTGGCCCCGGACCTTGACGAGGTCGAGATCCATGACGGTGACGCGCATGCCCCAGTAGAGCGGCTCCGAGAGCAGGACCTGCTTGCCGGTCTGCTCGTTCGTCACGAACCGTTGCGGGATCTCCTTGTGCGCGTGCCCGACGAGCACCGCGTCGATGCCGGGGACCTGCTGCGCCATGAGGGTGGCGGCGTTCTCCGGGTACGGCAGCGCGTCACCGTAGGACGACGACGTGTCCGCTCCCGAGTGGACCGAGACGACGACGACGTCGGCGCCGGCGGCCCTGAGCCTGGGGACGAAGAGGGCGGCCTGCTCGACGATGCCCGGGAACCTGACCTTGCCCTCGACGTTGGCCTTGTCCCAGATCGCGACGCCGGGGGTGACGAGGCCGAGGATGCCCACCTTCACCGGCTTGGATCCGGGCACCCTGATGGTCTTGATGACGTAGGGCCGGAAGACCGGCTGGCCGGTGTGCCAGTCGACCGAGTTCGCCGACAGCAGCGGGAAGTTGAGCTGCTCCTCCCAGGTGTGCAGCAGGTCGAGGCCGTAGTTGTACTCGTGGTTGCCGAGCGCAGCGGCGTCGTAGCCGACGAGGTTCATCGACTGCGCCATCGGGTGCTTCGAGCCACCGGTGATGGGGTCGATCTTCGCGTAGTAGTACGCGAGCGGGGTGCCTTGGATGGTGTCGCCGGCGTCGAGGGTGATGCACGTGTCCGCTCCGCGCTCGGCCCGGACCGCCTTGATCAGCGTCGCGGCCTTCGCGAGGCCGACGTGGTTGCCGGCCGAGTCCTGGTAGACAGCGTCCTTGAAGTAGTCCCAGTTGTAGACGTTGCCGTGCAGGTCAGTCGTGCCGAGCACGGTCAGCCGCAGCGGCTTGCCGTTGCTGCCAGCACCGCTTCCCTGAGCCGTTGCCGCAGGCGCTCCCGCCACCGTGAACAGGCCAGCGCCGCCGATCGCGGCCATGGTGAGCAGCTGCCGCCGGGTCGTCTCGGACCGGAGGAGGTCTTTCGTCATCAGCGTCCCCTAGGAGGTCGTCTCCTCCACCGGCTTGGTAGGTGGAGGGCGCGTCGACCCTAGCCGCGGGAGGCACCGTCCGGGTGACCTACTGTCTGGCAGAAGGTGACGACGTTGCCGGGAGCGGCTCGGCAGCATCGGCTACTGACGTTGGCGCCGGCCGACCAGCCAGTTGCGGATCCGCTCGATCCGCTCCGCGACCTGCTCCGACGAGGCTGCGGCGAGGTCGGGCCCACCACATGCCCGCCGCAGGTCCAGGTGGACGGTGGCGTGCGGATGGCCCTTCTGCCGCGCGTAGGCAGAGACGAGCTTGTTGAGCTCCTTGCGCTGGGCGGCGAGCGCCCGGTGCTGCGCGAGGGGTGCGCTCGGCGCCTTCGGTGCCTTCTTCACCTGCTTGCGCTGCCGCTCGTGGAGCAGCGCGGCGACCTGGTCGGGCTCGAGCAGCCCGGGCAGGCCGAGGTACTCCTCTTCCTCCGCGGAGCCGACCTGGGCGTGCATGCCCCACTGCTGCTTGTCGAAGAGCACGTGGTCGAAGTGGGCCTCGGACTCGAGCGCCTCGAAGGTGCCCTCGTCCAGCAGGCTGGCGTTCGCCTTCTCCTCGCGCAGGGCCTCGTCGAGCAGACCCTGCTCCTCCGCCCACATCGCAGCGACGTCGCCCTCTGCCGCTGGCTTGCGGTCGAGGGCATGGTCGCGCTGCTCCTCCAGCCGCGCAGCATGGTCCAGGACGACGGGCACGGAGGGCAGGAACACGGACGCCGTCTCGCCACGCCTCCGGGCCCGGACGAAGCGACCCACTGCCTGGGCGAAGAAGAGCGGGGTGGAGGTCGAGGTGGCGTACACGCCGACGCAGAGGCGCGGCACGTCGACACCCTCGGACACCATGCGGACGGCGACCATCCAGCGGGACGTGTCGGCGGCGAACTCCTCGATGCGCTGGGAGGCCCCCGCGTCATCGGAGAGCACCACCGCGACAGGTTCGCCGGTCAGCGCTCGGAGCTGAGCGGCATACGCCCTCGCCTGCGTCTGGTTGGACGCGATGACGAGGCCGCCCGCGTCAGGCACCCCGCGCCTGACCTCGGTGAGCCGCTTGTCGGCGGCGGCAAGGACCGAGCCGATCCACTCCCCCTTGGGGTCGAGGGCGGTGCGCCAGGCCTGGGCGATCTGGTCCTTCGTCATCGGGGTGCCGAGGCTCGCCGAGATCTCGTCACCCGCCTTGGTGCGCCAGCGCATGTTGCCGCCGTAGGCGAGGAAGAGGACCGGTCGCACGACGCCGTCGCGCAGCGCCTCCGCATAGCCGTACGCGTAGTCGCTCGACGACGTCAGGATCCCATCCGCATCGAGCTCGTAGCGCACGAAGGGGATCGGTGACGTGTCCGAACGGAACGGCGTGCCGGTCAACGAGAGTCGGCGCGTCGCCGAGTCGAACGCCTCCCGGATGCCGTCCCCCCAGCTCTTGCTGTCGCCGCCGTGGTGGATCTCGTCGAGGATCACCAGGGTGGGGCGGGTCAGCGTCAGCTCGCGGTGGAGCGAGGGACGCGAGGCGACCTGCGCATACGTCACCGCGACGCCGTGGTAGTCCTCGGAGTGTCGGCCGACCGAGTTGCTGAACCTCGGGTCGAGGCTGATCCCGACCCGGGCCGCCGCATCAGCCCACTGCGTCTTGAGGTGCTCGGTCGGCGCCACGACGGTGATCCGGTGGACGAGGCCGCGGGAGAGCAGCTCGGTGGCGACCCGGAGCGCGTAGGTGGTCTTGCCGGCACCGGGCGTGGCCACGGCGAGGAAGTCGCGCGGGTCGTCCCGAAGGTACGAGTCGAGGGCCTCCTGCTGCCAGGCACGCAGCTTGCTCGCGGTGCCCCAGGCGGCGCGATCCGGGAAGGCGGGTGACAGGTGAAAGGCGGCCCCTGAACTCATAGGCCCCCCACCGTAGGCGATCTCGAGAGACGACATGCCGAGGCCCCGCCCTGACGGGCGGGGCCTCGCTCGCATGGTATTGGCCGGATCGGCCGACTCAGGACGTGCCGCCAGAGTCCCCGCCGGAACCGCCGTCGCCGCCGTCCTGGGGGTCGCGCAGGCCGTCGTAGATCTCCTTGCAGACGGGACACACCGGGAACTTCTGTGGGTCGCGGCCGGGAACCCAGACCTTGCCGCAGAGAGCGACCACGGGCTCTCCGCTGAGCGCGCTCTCGAGGATCTTCTCCTTGCGGACGTAGTGGGAGAAGCGCTCGTGGTCGCCGGGCTCCTGGAGCTCCTCGCGGACCTCCTCGCGCTCGATGGTCGCGGTGCCGGTGCTGCGCAGCGGCTGCGGCTCGGGCTGGGTCTCGAAGGGGTCGGGGGGCATCACACTCATGACGAAAGTGTAGGCCGCGGGTCCGATCGGCCGAGCAGCTCGGCCGCGGGGGCATATGCCGCCAGCCGCTCGGGGAGCTGACCCGGCCGGCCGCTGAGCAGCACGGTCGGCGCCGCCGGGCTCGGGAGGGCGCGCTCATCCGGCTCGAGCCCGATGCGGCGGAGCGTCTGCCGTGCGACGGCGACCGGCGAGTCGAAGATCGTCACGCCGGCCCCCGCCCGCCGGGCCCACGCTTGCGCGATGCGGTCGCCGACGAGTCCGTAGTGCGTGCAGCCGAGGACGAGGGCGCTCACGTTCCGGGGCGAGGCGGCAACCGCAGCGGCAATGCTCCGGTCGATCGCCTCCGGGTCCGCCTGCTCGATGGCCTCGGCGAGGCCGAGCGCAGCGATCGAGTGCGTCTCGATGTCCGACGCGAAGGCATCGACGAGGCCTCGCAGGTAGTCGCTCGACGATGTCGCGGCGGTGGACCAGATCGCCACCGGTCCGCCGGTCGCGGCCGCCGGGCGGATCGCCGGGACGGTCCCGACGATGTGGACATCGGGCTCGAACTCCTCGCGGAGTGCCGCCAGGCCGTGGACGGATGCGGTGTTGCAGGCGACGACGATGGCGGTGGGCTCGTACGCCGCGGCGGACCTCGCCAGGGCCAGGACGAGCTCCCTGACCTCCTCGTGCGGCCGGGGACCGTATGGCATGTGGTCGGGGTCGAGCGCCAGGACCAGCTCCAGGTCGGGCCGGAGGTTCCGGAGGGCGCCCGCGTAGCCGAGCAGGCCGATGCCGCTGTCGATGACGGCCACCCGAGCGGGAGCTGGCGAGCCCTCGGGAGCGAGCTCAGCGGCATACGGCATGGCGAGGCTCAGTTCATCGACGGGTCGTCGGGGAAGTTGGCGACGAAGGCCAGGCTGTCGCGCTGGCGGCGGAGGACGGCGCGCCAGAGGCCGTCCGGGTCGGAGGTGAACGTGTCCCGGACCTCGGCGTCCACGACGTACCAGTCCCCGCGGCGGATCTCGCCCTCGAGCTGGCCGCCCTCCCAGCCCGCATAGCCGGCGAAGATCCGCATCCCGGCGAGCTCGGCCGCGACGACCGGTGTCGGGACGTCCAGGTCGACGAGGCCGATGGAGCCGAACAGTCGCTTCACTCCGAGCGGCTCGGGCTCGTCCCCAGGGACCGTGACGATGCCCAGGGCAGACGACGTCGCGACCGGTCCGCCCTGGAAGAGGACCGGTGGGGCCGTCACGACGCGCTGCCATCCCGGCAGCACGGAGTCGACCTCGGCCGACAAAGGCTTGTTGAGCACCACACCCTGCGCGCCGCCATCGTCGTGGTGCAGCATCAGGATGACCGAGCGATGGAACACGTCACCTTCGACGGAGGGGGTGGCCACGAGCAGGCGGCCGGTGTGGAAGGTCGAGCTCACGGGGGCAAGCCTTCCACACCAGGGGCCGTCGATCAGTAACGCGGTCGGCGACGCTCTCGCCCCGTGGTGTCGTCACCCCAGCGACTGATGAGCGGCTCACCGTCACGCGGGGCCCGCTGCCGGCGGTCACTGCGCTCCCCGCGATGGTCTGCGCGGCGCTCGTCGTGCCCGGCGCCGTGGTGCGGGCGGTAGCCGCCGCGCGATCCCGCGCCGGGGCGTCGGGCACCTCGAGCGGCCCCCGTGCCTCGCCTGTGGCGCTTTGGCCCCTCGATCAGCCGTGCGAAGTCCTCGTCGGCGATCGGGACGCCGGTGGGCGCAGTGGCTCCCGTCGCCGCGATGATCGAGTCGCCGGGCGCGGCCTTGACCGGCGCGATGCCCAGACCGGCCTCGCGCAGCTGGCGTTCCATGGTGCGGCGCTGGTGCGGGAGCGCGAGCGTCACCACCGTGCCCCGGTCACCGGCGCGCGCCGTGCGACCGGAGCGGTGCAGGTAGTCCTTGTGGTCGGCCGCCGGGTCGACCTGGAGCACGACGGATACGTCGTCGACGTGAATTCCACGTGCGGCGACGTCCGTGGCGACGAGGACCGGCAGGGCGCCGTCCCGGAAGGCGCCGAGGACCCGGTTGCGCGCCCCCTGGCTCAGGCCGCCGTGCAGCGCGGCGGCCAGCACCCCCTGCTCGCGGAGCTGGCCCGCCACCCGGTCTGCGCCGAGCTTGGTCCTGCAGAAGACGAGGGTTCGCCCCGGGCGGTTCGCGACCTCGGCCGTGATGAGCTTCTTGTGCTGGGGGTCGATGAGCAGGACGTGGTGCTCCATCGTCTCCACGGAGGCCGTCGCCTCGTCGGTCGAATGGACCACCGGGTCCGTGAGGTAACGCTCGACCAGGGCGTCGATGCCGTTGTCCAGGGTCGCCGAGAAGAGCAGCCGCTGGCCGTCGGTCGGGATGAGGTCGAGGCTGGTCGTGATCTCGGCCAGGAAGCCCATCTCGGCCATGTGGTCGGCCTCGTCGAGGACGGTGATCCGGACGTCGTCCAGCTCCACCGCGCCACGCTCGAGCAGGTCGTTGAGCCGACCCGGCGTGGCGATGAGGAGGTCGACGCCCTTGTTGAGCGCGTTGATCTGCGTCGTGTAGCTCAGCCCACCCGCCACGAGCTTGTGGCGCAGCCCGACGACGTGCACGAGCGGCTCGAGCGCATCCGAGACCTGCATGGCGAGCTCGCGCGTCGGCACCAGCACGAGCGCATGGGGGCGACGCGGCGCCCTGCGCAGGCCGAGGTCGAGGAGTCGGGCGATCAGGGGAAGACCGAAGGCAAGCGTCTTGCCCGATCCGGTCCGGCCGCGACCGAGGACATCCTTGCCGGCCAGGGCGTCGGGGATCGTCGCGGCCTGGATCGGGAAGGGATCGGTGATCCCGTCACGGGCCAGGCGTTCGACGAGCCGCTCCGGCAGACCGAGGGCCGCGAAGCCGTTGTCCGCGCCAACCTCGACGGGGCCGTCGGAAACCGGTGTGCGGGTGGCCTTCGTCCACGCGTCGGCCTCGAGTCGCTCGGCCTCGGCCTCCTCGAACGAGGACGGAGCGAACCGCTCGCGGCCGGTGTCGCGCTGACGCCAGGAGTCGCGACGGTCGTAGCCGCCGCGGTCATCCCGACGGTTCTCGTCGCGACGGTCGTAACCCCCGCGGTCGTCCCGACGGTCGTAGCCGCCGCGGTCGTCCCGCCGGTCGTAACCCCCGCGGTCGTCCCGCCGGTCGTGGGAGCGGTGCTCGTCGCGCCGTGGGCGCCATTCACGACCTCCCGCGTGGCTCCGCGACGAGGTGGCAGGACGTGATGTCCACGTGCCGGCCTTCTGTCCGGCGCCACGACCTTCCTCGCGACCCCCTTCGCGACCCCGGTGCGGCTTGGTGGTGGCAGCGGCGGCTCGCGCCTTCTTCTGGGCGGGGGTCCAACGAGCCTTCTTGGGCGCGCGGGACGTGGGCTTCTTGGGCATTGCGTATTCAACTCTCTTCGACTCGAGCAGACTTCGTCTCGAGCCGTGAGTCACAACACGACCTGGCAGACGAGCCTCAGCGCAGCAGCTGCGCCCTTGTGCACCGGGTGGGCATCGGTGCCACGCGGTGGTGAGCCAGTCGATTCGCGACTCGGCGACCTGGCTCGTCCGGCGCCCCGAGATGGATCGGAGCCGGACCAGTCGAGTTTACCAGCGGCCGGACCGTGCTCCGACCATGAGCGCCGCGGTCGCCAGCATGACGCCGGCAAGATCCGCAACGACGTCCCAGGGGTCGCCGGTGCGACCCGGCAGGAGCAGGTACTGGGTGAGCTCGCTGACCAGGGCGTGGGCCGCGAACAGCAGCGCGACCAGCACCGGTCTGCCGACGACGCGTCCCACCAGATAGGTCGGGAGCGCGAAGACGAGAACGTGCACGGCCTTGTCCGTCCAGGACACCGGGCCCGTGACGGTGACGGACGGCCAGTAGAGGACCGCCAGGTGCGTGACCACGGACAGGGCGGCCGTCGCCACCCAGAATCGCCGTCCACTCGTCGCCATCCGGCCCGCCGTCTCCCCCGCCACATCCGCTGCCACATCCGCTGCCAAACCCGCAGCCACACCGCCCGCCACGTCAGCGGCAGTCTACGAACCGGCCCGAGGCGGGCCCCGCGGGTTAGGTTGGGATCATGCCCAAGCGCACCGTCACCGTCATCGGGACCGGCCGCGCGGCCGTCAGCCCCGACGTCGTCCGCCTCGACCTGCGCATCGGCCACGACGCGCAGGACGTGGCCGCCGCCCTCACCGGCGCCTCGAAGGGGATCACAGCGGTCGGCCGGGTGGTCCGCGACCAAGGCGTGCCCGACCGGGACATCCGGACCCTCGACGCCAATGTCAGCCAGCGGTACGACAACACCGGCACCCCGGTGGGCTTCACGGCCCAGCAGCGGCTCGGCGTCACCGTGCGCCGGCTCGACCAGGTCGGCGAGATCCTCGAGGCGGCCGCTTCGGAGGTCGGCAATGCCCTGCTCGTCGACCAGGTCCGCCTCGACGTCGACGACCGCTCCGACGGGCTGGCCCGCGCCCGGGACGCCGCCTTCGCCGAGGCGCGCGCCAAGGCCGAGCAGTATGCCGCCCTGTCCGGTTCCGAGGTCGGCACCGTCCTCGGAGTGGCCGAGTCCGGGGCGGCCCCGATCCAGCCGGGCCGCCGCATGATGGCCATGGCGGCCATGGACTCGTCGGCTGGCATGCCGGTGGAGGGCGGTGATCTCGAGCTCACCGCGAGCGTCACGGTGACCTGGGAACTGCGCTGAGCGGCATACGGCACCGGAATAACGATCCACGCACCAACCGTTGGGAGAGACATGGCAACCACTGAGCTGACCGCAGAGACGTTCGAGCGCACGGTCCTCGACAACGACATCGTCCTCGTGGACTTCTGGGCGGCGTGGTGTGGGCCGTGCCGTCAGTTCGCCCCCGTCTACGACGCGGCATCGGATGAGACCGACAACGAGGGCATCGTCTTCGGCAAGGTCGACACGGAGGCCGAGCAGGCGCTCGCCGGCGCCGCCAACATCACCTCGATCCCGACGCTGATGGCGTTCAAGGAGGGTGTGCTCGTCTTCTCGCAGCCCGGCGCCCTGCCCCAGTCTGCGCTGCAGAACGTCATCGAGCAGGTCAAGGCGCTCGACATGGGCCCGGTCAAGGAGCAGCTCGCGCATGAGGCTGCCACCAAGGGCGGCACTGCCTGACCGGCGGCGACCCCGGCACGACGCCAGGGGGTCTGGCCAGCTGCTCAGACCATCTCGCGCGGCAACACCCGGCGCCACTGCGCGCGACGCTGCCGGCACACTGACGTGCCCAGCTCCTCGCGGTCGGCGGGATGCCGGTAGTAGTGCTCGAGGGTCAGCCACAGGCGCACCGCGTCCGAGTCGAGCACGTCTGCATTGACGGTCGGCCGCCCGCGATGCCCGTGCTCGTCGCGGGCGACGAGGCCGGGACCGTGCACCTCGAGGCAGCGGTGCACCCGGTGCTCGAGGGTGGGCACGATCCGCAGCATGTGGTCCCATTGCGCCGAGAAGCCCTGCCTGCCGTGCACGAAGTGCAGGCCGTCGACCCCGACCATGAGCTGGTGCAGCTCCGGCGGGCGTGCGACGGACAGCCCGAGCGCGATCATCACGAAACCCGTGGGCAGCGTCAGCCACCACGGCACGTCGATCTCCCCGAAGCGGATCTGTCGGTCGACGACGAGCAGGCGCATCAGCTCGAAGTGGACGAGCAGCACCACGCCCCAGATGACGAGCCCGAGGGGCATCAGCCCGAGCCGGGCGCGGGCGGGGAACGTGATGGTCCGCCCGACCGGGTCGTGGATCGGCCGCCGCGGCAGGTGCCACGGCGACGCGACGGACGCGACGAGAGTCAGTGCGAGCAGGTGCGCCACCCAGACCCAAGCCTGGACGCTGGGTTCGTCGATCGCGCGGGCGAGCATGACCAGGAACCCGACGAGGGGAAAGAGCGGCAGCGCCACCAAGGGGTGCGGCCGGAACCTCTGCCGCCAGCGCCACGGCTCGGGTATCAGGTCCGGGTCACGCAGCACGGTCCCACCCTAAGCGGGAAGGCACGTCCGGGCTGGGACCCGGCCCAGCGGCATACGGCACAGCGTGACGTGGCCACCACGAAGTGGTGGAGGTGGCGGGAATTGAACCCGCGTCCGATGACGAGAGACCAGGACTTCTCCGGGTGCAGTGCGCTATGGCTTTTCTCGGCCCCAGGGCTCGCGCGCACACGTTCCCTGACAGGCCCAGTTGAGTGAGAGTCCCGCGCGGCCCCCCAACATGACCACGCAGCAAGTTTCCTAGCTGACGCCAGGCACTGAGTCGGAAACTAGCTCAGGCTGACGGACTTCGGGGCTCGCTCAGGCGGCGAGGGCGAAGTCGGTGCGCTTTGAGTTGGCACCTATTGGTTTGCAAGGAGCGTTAACGAGATAACCCTGCATCCTCGACCCGCTTCCCCTGGTGTGTCGACCACCGTCGAAACCGATCACCCCCATGAGGGGTGTCCACGTCACGCTGTGCACTTGTCAAACGCCGCTACTGCGAGAACACAGTATGCCTCCGTAACGACTGTGCCGCCACACACATTCCCACCACCCATTCCGGCCGTATGCCGCTGGGCTCGGTGCCAGGGTCACGCGCACGCCGCGCCACTAGGCTGCCAGACGCACGCCGTCGACGCCTGGAGGTCACATGTTCCGCAAGGTCCTCGTCGCCAACCGTGGTGAGATCGCCGTCCGGGCGTTCCGGGCCGCGACCGAGCTCGGCGCGCGCACGGTGGCCGTGTTCCCCTACGAGGACCGCAAGTCGGAGCACCGGCTCAAGGCCGACGAGGCCTACCAGATCGGCGAGCAGGGTCACCCCGTCCGCGCCTACCTCGACCACGAGGCGATCGTGGCGCAAGCGGTCGAGGCCGGCGCCGACGCGATCTATCCGGGCTACGGCTTCCTGTCGGAGAACCCCGGCCTGGCAGAGGCGTGCGAAGGCGCCGGCATCACGTTCGTCGGTCCTCCGCCATCGGTGCTGCACCTGACCGGCAACAAGGCGCGGGCACTCGCCGCCGCCCGCGAGGCGGGCCTGCCGACGCTCCGCGGGTCGGCGGCGACCGCCGACCTCTCCGAGCTGGAGGGGGCCGCCGGCGAGATCGGCTTCCCGTTGTTCGTCAAGGCGGTGTCCGGTGGCGGGGGACGCGGCATGCGTCGGGTCGACCGTCCTGAGGTGCTCGCGGAGGCACTCCGGGTCGCCCAGCGGGAGGCCGAGTCCGCCTTCGGCGACCCGACGCTCTACCTCGAGGAGGCTGTGCAGAACCCCCGGCACATCGAGGTCCAGGTGGTGGCCGACGCGGCCGGACAGGTCGTCCACCTCTTCGAGCGTGACTGCTCGGTGCAGCGCCGGCACCAGAAGGTCGTCGAGATCGCTCCCGCCCCGAACCTCGATCCGGAGCTGCGTGAGCGGATCTGTGCGGACGCAGTCCACTTCGCGCGGTCGATCGGCTACCGGAACGCCGGCACGGTGGAGTTCCTCCTCGGCGAGGACGGTCGCTACGTCTTCATCGAGATGAACCCACGCATCCAGGTGGAGCACACGGTCACCGAGGAGATCACGGACATCGACCTCGTCGTCCTGCAGCTGCAGCTCGCTTCGGGCGAGACGCTGGAGAGCCTGGGGATCCGGCAGGAGGACGTCGTGCCGCGCGGCTTCGCGCTGCAGTGCCGGATCACGACGGAGGACCCGGCCAACGGGTTCCGCCCCGATGCCGGCACCATCACGACCTACCGGTCCGCAGGGGGGAGCGGGGTCCGACTCGACGGCGGCACGATCTTCGTCGGCGCGGAGGTCAGTGCCCACTTCGACTCGATGCTGGTGAAGCTGACGTGCCGCGGACGCACCTTTCCCGTTGCAGTGCGCCGGGCACAGCGGGCCCTCGCGGAGTTCCGCATCCGGGGGGTGGCGACGAACATCCCGTTCCTGCAGGCCGTGCTCGCGGACCCCGCCTTCCGGGACGGCCGGGCGACGACCTCGTTCATCGACGAGCGCCCCGAGCTGCTGACCGCCAAGGTCTCGGCCGACCGGGCGACCAGACTGCTCACCTACCTCGCCGACGTCACCGTCAACCAGCCGTACGGCCCCGCGACGACGAGGGTGCGCCCCCGCGAGAAGCTGCCTGCGCTCCCGGACGAGCCGATGCCGCGGGGAGCCCGTGACCTGCTCCTCGAGGTCGGTCCCGCCGAGTTCGCCCGGCGTCTGCGCGAGCGGCCCGAGGTGGGCGTGACGGACACGACCTTCCGGGATGCCCACCAGTCGCTCCTCGCCACCCGGATGCGCACCCGCGACCTGCTCCACGTCGCCGGTCACGTCGCCCACCTGACGCCCCAGCTGCTGTCCGTCGAGGCGTGGGGCGGTGCGACCTACGACGTCGCGCTCCGGTTCCTCGCCGAGGACCCGTGGGAGCGTCTCGCGGCGCTCCGCGAGGCGATGCCCAACGTGCCGCTCCAGATGCTCCTGCGAGGGCGCAACACCGTGGGCTACACGCCGTACCCCACCGCCGTCACCGACGCGTTCGTCCGCGAGGCCGCCCGCACCGGGCTCGACATCTTCCGCATCTTCGACTCGCTCAACGACGTGGCGCAGATGCGGCCGGCGGTCGAGGCTGTTCTCGAGACGGGGACGGCAGTCGCCGAGGTGGCACTCTGCTACACCGGCGACCTGCTCTCACCGGACGAGAAGCTCTACACCCTCGACTACTACCTGCGGCTCGCGGAGGCAATCGTCGAGACGGGGGCGCACGTCCTCGCCATCAAGGACATGGCCGGGCTGCTGCGGGCCCCGGCAGCAGCGCGGCTGGTCACCGCCCTCCGGGAGCGCTTCGACCTTCCGGTCCACCTGCACACGCATGACACCGCCGGTGGGCAGATCGGCACGCTGCTCGCTGCGATCGGTGCCGGAGTCGACGCCGTCGACGCCGCCACCGCCACCATGGCCGGGACGACGTCCCAGCCGCCGCTGTCCGCCCTCGTCGCCGCGACCGACCACACCGACCGGCCCACCGGACTCGACATCCAGAACGTCTTCGCCCTCGAGCCCTACTGGGAGGCGACCCGGCACCTCTATCGGCCCTTCGAGTCCGGTCTGGAATCGCCCACCGGTCGCGTCTACTTCCACGAGATCCCGGGCGGGCAGCTGTCCAACCTGCGCCAGCAGGCCATCGCCCTCGGCCTCGGTGACCGGTTCGAGGCGATCGAGGACATGTACGCCGCGGCCAACCGGATCCTCGGCAACCTCGTCAAGGTGACGCCGAGCAGCAAGGTCGTCGGCGACCTCGCGCTCGCGCTCGTGGGGGCCGGTGCCGACCCGGCGGAGTTCGAGTCGGAGCCGCAGAAGTACGACATCCCGGACTCGGTCATCGGCTTCCTCAACGGTGAGCTGGGTGACCCGCCTGGCGGGTGGCCCGAGCCGTTCCGGACCAAGGCCCTCGCGGGACGCCAGGCCAAGCCGCGCCTCACGGAGCTGACGCCCGAGCAGGAGCAGGCGTTGGCGGACGAGCCACGCCGCGCCCTGAACCACCTGCTCTTCCCCGCCCCGGCCAAGGAGTTCGAAGCCTCCCGAGAGGCCTACGGCGACCTCTCCCTTCTGGGCACCGTCGAGTTCCTCCACGGCCTCGTCAGCGGCGAGGAGTACGAGGTCGACATCGAGCAGGGCAAGCGCCTCATCATCGGCGTCCAGTCGATCGGCGAGGCCGACTCCAAGGGTCTGCGCACCGTGATGTGCACGCTGGGCGGGCAGTTCCGGCCGATTCAGGTGCGGGACCGGTCGGTCGAAGCGGACGTCAAGTCCGCCGAGAAGGCCGATCCGGGGGTCCCCGGCCAGGTCGCGGCACCGTTCGCCGGCGTCGTGACCCTCACCGTCTCGGACGGCGACACGGTCGAGGCCGGAGGAGTCGTCGCGACGATCGAGGCGATGAAGATGGAGGCCAACATCACGACACCAACGGCCGGCACCGTCTCCCGGCTGGCGATAGCGGCACAGCAGCAGGTCGAAGGTGGCGACCTCCTCGTCGTCATCAGCTGACGTCGCTGCCGCGTCTGAGCGGTCGCTCCGCCTTTCGCGCCCCGGCTCGGTTGTCGGTGGGACATCGCTCCGGGTGGCGCCGACCATCGCGCCCCGGCTCGATTGTCGAGGACGACGCAGCAGTGACCTCAGCGGAGGACCGGCAGGGCCTGGTCCTGGGCGAGGACCCCGCGGAAGAGGTCTCCGCGCTGCTCGAGTCGGTCGAGCACGGTCCGGATGGTGAACCGATCGGGGCGCAGGGCCGGGTCGTCGAGCTCGTCCCAGGTGATGGGAGCCGACACGGGTGCACCGGCCGAGGCCCGGGGACTGTACGGCGCGACGAGCGTCTTGTTGACGGCGTTCTGCGTGTAGTCCAGACGGGCCAGGCCGCGTCGATCGCGCTTCTGCCACTTCCAGCTGACGAGCTCCGGCTGGACAGCGCCGATCGTCCTGGAGACCCTCTCGGCCCAGTCGCGCGTCTCGTCGAAACCGGGACCGCGGGCGATCGGCACCCACACCTGGATGCCGCGCCGCCCGGTCACCTTGGGATAGGCCCGCAGGTTCAGGTGCTCGAAGGCCGTGCGGTGCAGGCGCGCAAGCTCGACCACCTCGTCCCAAGACGTGCGCTCACCCGGGTCGATGTCGAACAGGACGTAGGACGGCCGATCGGGCGCATCTGTGGGCGAGGTCCACGGGTGCCACTCGAGCGCCCCGAAGCCAGCGACCCAGACGAGCGTCGCCGGCTCGTCGACGACAACGTAGTGCTGGGTCTCATCGGGATCTGCCTGCTCGTTGTGCCAGCGGCGGATCCATTCAGGGGCGTGGTCGGGGATCTCCTTGTGCCAGAAGCCCTTCCGGGCCGCACCGTCGGGATAGCGATGCATGTTGAGGGCACGATCGCGCAGGTAGGGCAGCAGGACCGGTGCGATCCGGGCTGCGTAGGCGAGCAGCTCGCGCTTCGTCACCGGCTCCTCGCCGGGTCGGGCGGGGAACAGCTCCTTGTCGAGGTTGGTGACCTTGAGCGTCCGTCCAAAGACCTCCCATGTCCCTTGGCGACCGAGGTCGGCGAGTGCCGCCAGATCGTCCTCGCTCGGGCCGGCGCCGGGCTGGTTGTCTGCAGGCACGGAGGCCTCGGCGGCCGGCAGGTCCGAGCGCCAGAGCCGGTCCGGTGCCGCCTTGACCTCGTCGTTCGTGCGGCCGCTGAGAACGGATGTCGGGTGGTCCTCTGCGTCCCAGCCGCTGACGGCATCGGCGTCATGCTTGTGCAGGAGGAGCCACTGCTCCTTGTCCGAGGGGCGTTCGGGGCGGCCGGTGCGCACCAGGGCGAACCGGCCGCGAAGCCGCTCGCCGAACAGGTCCAGGTGCAGCTCGCCCGTGCGCACCGCCGCTGCCGGGTCCTCGGTGTCGTGCGGTCGCCACGTCCCGCGGTCCCAGACGATGACGTCGCCACCGCCGTACTCCCCCGCCGGGATGACGCCCTCGAAGAGCTCGTACTCCATGGGGTGGTCCTCGACGTGGACGGCGAGGCGGCGCACGTCCGGGTCGAGGGTCGGACCCTTGGGTACCGCCCAGCTCGCCAGCACCCCGTCCATCTCGAGGCGGAAGTCGTAGTGGAGGCGACGGGCCCGATGGCGCTGCACGACGAAGCGGCGCAGCCCGTCCTCGGACGGCGACGCCGACCTGGCTCCGCTGCCCGATGGCTCGGGCGTCCGGCCGAAGTCACGCTTGCGACGGTACGGCTCGAGGAGCGCGTGCGGATCCTTGGCCATACCCCTGTCCTACCCGGCGGTCGACACCCTCACCAGGGGCCCTGGGACGAACCATCCGCGTCGGACCTGCGCTGCCGACTGCGAACGTGGTCGATGAGCCAGGACGAGAGAGTCGCGGCCACGGCGCCGAGCAGCACCAGCCCGCCGAACATCAGGACCGTCGCCACCCATCGACCGTTCCCGGTGATCGGGTAGTAGTCGCCGTAGCCGACCGACGTGACCGTCACTGCGACCCACCAGAGGGCATCACCGAAGTGACGGATGTTGGCCCCCGGTGCGTTCTGCTCGGCGTCGAGCACGGCGAGCGCACCCATGAAGGCCAGCAGTGCGGTGGTCGCCACACCGTAGATCGACAGGCGGGTCCGCACTGCTCCTGCCGTCTCGGCGCGGAGCGACGGGAACAGCCGCAGCAGCCGCAGGAGGAGCAGCGGGCGCAGCGTGGGTACCACGACGGCGCCGAGATGGCCCAGGTGGGTGCGAACCCATTCGCCGCGGGGTCGGGCGAGCACCACGCAGACGGCGTACTCCGCGGCAAAGAGCAGCCAGATCAGGGCGAGGACCAGACGCGGCAGCGAGTCATCGGGCGGCTGCACGTTCGTGATCACCAACCACGCGTAGACCACGGTGAAGACGACGGCCGCGGCGACCAACGGCCACTCGGTCAGTCGCTGCCAGCGGCTCAGCACCATGGGACGACTGTAGGGCGGCGTCTGGTGCGATGCGGGGCATGTCGGGCAGGTTCACCCGGTCAGGATGATGCTGCGTCACGACGGCCCGCCCAAGAATCGGTGAGCACCCGACGAGGAGGCACGTCATGAAGGACGGATACCCGCTCATCGAGGACCACGGGCTGATCGGGGACCTCCAGACCTCGGCCCTGGTGTCGACGGAGGGTTCCATCGACTGGTTCTGCGCACCCCGGTTCGACTCCCCGAGCGTGTTCGGGGCCCTGCTTGACAAGGACAAGGGCGGGTACTTTCGCATCCGACCGACCGGCGACGCCTTCACCACCAAGCAGCTCTACTTTCCCGACACGGCGGTCCTCGTCACGAGGTACCTGACCGAAGCGGGTGTCGGCGAGGTGGTCGACTTCATGCCCGTGGCGAGTGCGCGAGAGCCGGCGGAACACCACCGGATCGTGCGGATGCTGCGATGCATCCGCGGGGAGATGACGTTCGACATCGAGATCGCCCCGCGCTTCGACTACGGCCGGGAGCCGCACGAGACGCAGGTGAGCGAGGGCGGGGTCGTCTTCCGCGGAACGAGCACCACGATGGCAGTCAGCATCGTCCGGGAACCGGAGGACGAGCAGCTGGGTCGCGGTGCCGCGGATGAGTCCGGCGACGTGCGTGTCGAGCTGACCCTGCGCACCGGCGAGGCGCGCGGGATGGTCCTCGACGTCGGGTCGAGCGAGGCGCGCATGATGCGCGTTGCGCAGGTGTGGGACCTGTTCAACAGCACCGTGGAGTTCTGGACGACATGGCTTGAGCAGTCCACCTACACGGGGCGCTGGCGGGAGATGGTCAACCGGTCCGCCATCACCCTCAAGTTGATGACCTACGCGCCAAGTGGTGGACTGGTCGCCGCGCCGACGGCCGCGCTGCCGGAGCAGATCGGTGGCGAACGCAACTGGGACTACCGGTTCACGTGGGTCCGCGACGCGTCGTTCTCGGTGTACGCGCTGCTCGCGCTCGGCTTCATGGAGGAGGCCGTTGCGTTCGGCGTGTGGATGCGCGAGCGCGTTCTGGACACCAAGACGAACGGCGGGGCGCCGCTGAACATCATGTACCGCGTCGACGGGTCCAGCGAGCTGAGCGAGGAGAGTCTCGAGCACTGGGCGGGCTACCGCGATTCCTTCCCGGTCCGGATCGGCAACGGGGCCGCCGACCAGCTGCAGCTCGACATCTATGGCGAGATGATGGACAGCCTGTACTCAGCGGACCAACGCGGCTTCCAGGTGAACTATGCGGGGTGGCTCAAGGTCTGCGCCGTCCTCGACTGGCTCGTCGACCACTGGGACCAGCCCGAGGAGGGCATCTGGGAGACCCGCGGCGGGCGGCAGCACTTCACCTACGGCCGCCTGATGAGCTGGGTCGCCTTCGACCGCGGCATCCGCCTGGCCACCCAGCGAGGGTGGCCAGCGTCCATCGAGAACTGGACGGCCGCACGGGACGCGGTGTTCCGGCAGATCATGGAGAAGGGCTGGAGTGCGGATCGGCAGGCGTTCGTGCAGCACTTCGACACGCACGTGCTCGATGCGTCCCTCCTGCGCATGGCCGCCCTCGGCTTCATCAGCCCGACGGACCCGATGTGGCAGTCCACCCTCGACGCGATGGACGAGGAGCTCGTCACCGACAGCCTCGTCTACCGGTACGACCCCGAAGCGTCGCCGGACGGCCTGCGCGGTTCAGAGGGCACGTTCTCGCTGTGCACCTTCACGTATGTGGAGGCACTCGCCGGGGCCGGCCGGCTCGACAAGGCGCGCATCACCTTCGAGAAGATGCTGACCTACGCCAACCACCTCGGCCTGTACTCGGAAGAGATCGCGCTGAGCGGAGAGCAGATCGGCAACTTCCCGCAGGCGTTCACGCACCTCGCCCTCATCAACGCGGCGATCACCCTGGACCGGGAGCTCAGCCGGCGAGCGCGCGGCGGCTGACCCTCACCAGGAGCCGGAGGAGGACCCTCCCACACCGGAGCCGCTGAAGCCGCCGCCTCCGGAGAATCCCGAGCTCCCGGACGAGCCGGGCGTGGACGTGAAGGTCCCCGTCGAGGTCGTCGAGAAGCTTTCAACACCGCTGGCGATGCTGCCGAAGTCGGGGAAGGCCGCACCGCTCCACAGGTACCAGGACGGCATGAGGAGCGGCTGGCCGGCCGCCTCGGCCGCCTGGGCGACGTCCGCGAAGGTGCGTGCCCACCGGTCGGCGACGCCGAAGACGACGGCGTAGGGCAGGTAGCGGCTGAAGATGTTGCTCGCCTCCTCGAAGGCGATCTGCCCCGCCTCGGCGGTCGTGAGGTACTCCTTGAACCCGAGCGACTGCGCGAGCACGGCCGAGCCCTCCGCAGTCTTCGCGGCCATCTTGCCGCCGAGGAACCAGACGATGGCGCCCGCAAGGAGCAGGCCGATGCCGAGCACGGCCCCACCGGTGAACCCCGACCCGAGGAGTGCCGTGATCGCGCCCTGACCGTAGAACAGGATCATCCCGCCGATGACGGCGAGAACGATGCCGAGGCCCTGCCACAAGCCGCGCTGGATCTGCGGGGACGAACGGAACCAGTGCCGGGTGACGACTTCGCCGTACATGTCCGACTGGATCCTGCGCAGCGTGGTGGCGAAGGTGTTCTTCAGGTCCGAGAGCGCGACGAGCTCTCCTCGGGTGCTGAAGATGCCGTCGAGCAGCCGGCGCTCGTAGGGCAGCAGCGTGTCGTTGGCCGGAGGGTTGAGGCGGACGAGGTTCCAGTCCGTCCGCTTGAACATGCTGCCGCCCTCGAGCTCTTCGATGCGCAGGTACCCCCGCACGGCGAGGTCGATCACCGTCGCGGACACGTCGATGGGGTTCGCCCGCTCGTCGATGATCGTGCCGACGAGTCCCGGCGGCACCCCGGCGGGCGGATGGAACTGGACTGCAACCGTGTCCGGTCCCCCTCGTGTGGTCGGGTGCGACTCCCGGTCGGTGACCGACGGCGTGAGCCCGGGGGTGAGGCCGGCGTACCGCTCGTCTCGGCCGCGCGTCCAGACGAGGGCCCCCATGATGGCGATCGCGAGGACCGGTGCCGCGATACCGGCAGCCGTCGCGGCGGCGTTGGCAGCCGTCGCGGCGCCCCCGCCGACGGTCGATTCGGCGTTGCCGTCGCGGACGTCCGGCTGGGGGTTGTCGAAGGCCGCGGCCGGGAATCCCGCGATGACGGTCATGGCCTCACCGGGCGCGAGACCCATGGCGGCGAAGGTCGTCGGGCTGCCGGCCTTGGCCTGGCACTGTGTGTCGCTGCCGGTCTCGCCCTTGAAGCAGGCCACCTGCGTCGAGGGAGCCGGCGCGTTGACGACGACGTTGACACGCTCCCGAGGAGTCAGCTCGTTGCTGCCGAAGACGTTGTAGTGGAACTCCACCGTGTCCGGGTTGCCGCCGGTGCCGGTGATCGGGTTGAGGACGTTGTGCAGGGTGTAGCGCACCTCGTAGACCTGGGTGCCCTCGGTCCACTCGTTCGGATTGCCGATCCGGATCTCCTGGGCCGCACCGTTGTCACTGACCTTGAAGTCGGCCGGGGCACCAGTCGGGCTGCTCACCGCGACATCGGTGAGGTCGAAGAAGCGGTACTTGCCCGCTTGGTCCTGGTAGCCCATCCGCACGACGATGTTGCGGAAGATCCCGCGTCTCTGCTCGCCGGACGGGAAGCGCCAGGTGATCGTCTCGGAGACGTGCACGCTGCCGTCCGGCTGCAGGTCGTAGACCACGGCGAACCGCTCCATGGCCTCGTCGCCCACGCCGCTCGCCGACCCGGCTGGCACGAGCAGGACGAGCCAGCAGGCCCCAACGACAGCCGCCAAGGCCGAGAGCCACCGTTGTCGCTTTCGCACCTTTTATGTCCCCAAGATCACAGTTCCGCGATAGTGCCGCCGCAGTCGGCTGGCTTGTCCCTATCCTAGACCGAGGGTGGTCGACGTTCGGCGGTTCGTCCGCTCGACGTGTTTGGCATTGAGGGGAATCGGGGAAGAAGTGAATCGCTCACATCGGCCTGCGCGCGCACTGGGCGCCGCACTGATCGCAGCACTTGCGCTCATCGCTGTGGGGACAGCCGAGGGATCTGCCCAGCCGGTCCCCACGCCAACGCCCTCGCCGGCTCCGGGGTCCCCGTCGGTACCCGATGTGGCGAGGCGCGAGCTGCCTCCCCCCGAGGAGGCCACCGACACCCGGGTGCGCTCGCGCAGCACCGTTCTCGACAAACCGGTGGCGTCGAGTACCGCGGACCGGTCGCTCGTCGCTGGAGTGCAGGCGACTCCCTCCGTCAACCGCAGTGTCGGGACACTCCACGCCGCTGGCGGTACGACGGTGGTCACGCCCGGCGCCCTCACCACGCTGGCATCGGTCACCGACCGGAAGCCCAGCCGGCTCGCCGGGCCAGACCGTTACTCGACCGCCGCCCAGATCTCGGCCGCGGGCCATCCGTCGGGAAGCGCCCGGGTGTACGTGGCGACGGGGGAGAACTTCCCCGATGGTCTCGCCGCGTCCCGGGCGGCCGCACACCACAGCGCACCGCTCCTGCTGACCCGCGGGACGGGCCTGCCGTCCGTGACCCGCCAGGAGCTCCTCCGTCTCGCGCCAACTGAGGTCATCGTGGTCGGCGGCACCGGGGTGGTGTCGTCATCGGTGCAGTCGGCGATTGCACAAGCGGTGCCCAAGGCGACGATCAGGAGGGTCGCCGGGGCAAACCGCTTCGAGACGGCCGCAGCGCTGGCTCGCGCAGACACCACGATCCCGACGATCGCCTTCGTCGCCACCGGCGCCAACTTCCCGGATGCCCTGGCCGCTGGGCCGGTCGCTGCACACCAGAAGGGCTCCCTCCTGCTGGCCACATCGACCAGCCTGCCCCCGGCCACCGCACGCGAGCTCGCCCGCACCCGTCCGAAGACGACGGTCATCGTCGGCGGCGCTGACGTGATCAGCGACGGGGTCCGGGCGGCCATCGCGTCCGCGACGGGGGGCACTGTTCGTCGGGTCAGCGGCGCCAACCGCTACGAGACCGCCGCGGCTCTGTCGCGGAGCGCGTTCACCGGAACGGCGTCGACGGTCGTCCTCGCGACGGGCCTGGGCTTCGCGGACGCCCTGTCCGCTGGTGCACTCGCGGGCTTCAAGGGTGGACCCGTCCTGCTCGATGCCGGTCAGGCGAGGTCCCCCCGAGCCACGACGGATGAGGCGCGCCGGCTCTCGTGGTACGTCGGCACCGCTGACGCGCCGGTGTTGCGCTACGTGCCGGAGGTCCACCCGGACGACAACATGTCCGCCGGCTCGCTCCTGCCGGCGACCCCGGGGCGCTATGACGTGTTCATCCTGTTGACCCGGGGCGAGGCGACCTCCAACTGCACTGGCCGGCCGGTCTCGACCACGTGGATGAACCAGGAGTTCCTGCCTCAGCCACAGCCGACCGGCCTGCGCTTCTCGGACCGATGCCGCGACCACCGGGTCGCGAGCTGGCACGAGTTCCTCAACCGCCTGGCTGGTCCCGACGACCCCATGGGTCAGGTGGAGCGCCATCAGGGGCAGTCGATCACCTGGAACGGGCGAACCCTGCCGACCCCGACCCACCTCGTCGAGGATGGGTCGAGCCAGCCGGCTGACTACGTCGACGTTGCCATCGGGCCGCGCAGCGCCCGCTTCGTCTTCGACCTCGGGGACGGCCAGCTCACCAGGGACAAGGTCATCTGGGCCCTGGAGAACGCCCGCCAGCTCCGCACCCTCCTGCCGACGCAGTCGGAGGGGGACATCGTGGCCGGTGGCTACTTCAATGACACCGGAGCCGGCTCCCCGTACCTCCACGCGGACCACAAGGCGCTGCACGACGTCCTGGGAACGACGGACTTCGGTCTGCCCGGCAGCCAGTACTCCCCCATCGGCCATGCAGACCCGGATCGGGCCTTCGGGGCGTGGGGCGCGGACTACTGCGCCAACATGTGCCACCCCGCCGACACGAATGGGTGGGCCAATGGCATGGGTCGGTTCCAGTACTCCTACGGCTGGCTCCGGTGGGGCAAGTGGGAGACGGGGACCCTCGACGTGCACGCCGGGTTCTCGGAGTACCAGTCCTTCGGAAAGTGGTACTGACGATCAGGTCCGCCGGCCACGGGTGTTGGCACTCATCGCCCGTTCGGCATCACGGCGGTCCTGCCGCTCCCGGAGCGCGTGGCGCTTGTCGTACTGCTTCTTGCCGGTCGCCAGGGCGATCTCGACCTTGGCGCGGCCGTCCTTGAAGTACAGCGCGAGCGGCACGATCGTCCGGCCGCTCTCGCGGGTCTTGCTCGCGATCTTGTCCAGCTCGGACCGGTGCAGCAGCAGCTTGCGCTTGCGCCTCGGCGCGTGGTTCGTCCACGTCCCGTTGAGGTACTCGGGGATGTGGACGTTCTCGAGGTAGAGCTCATCCCCCGTGAACATGGCAAATCCGTCGACGAGCGAGGCCCGGCCCATCCGCAGCGCCTTGACCTCGGTGCCGGAGAGCACGATGCCAGCTTCGAAGGTGTCCTCGATGTGGTAGTCGTGGCGCGCCTTGCGGTTGCTCGCGATGAGCGACCGTCCCTTCTCCTTCGGCACCGGACCGTCCCTTCTCCACGCAGCACGTCACACCAGGTCGTATGCCGCTGGGCTGGCTTCCGTCCGGCGGCGACCCCACGCTACCCCGACGGAGGTCGCGGCCCAGAGCGAGTTCTCAGAGCCGGTTCCCGGGCCTGTCCTCAGAGCCAGTTGCGCGGGTTGACCGGAGTGCCGTCCTCGTAGACGCCGAAGTGCAGGTGGCACCCGGTCGAGTAGCCGGTGGTGCCGCTGTAGCCGATGAGCTGGCCGCGCTGCACCGTGCCGCCCCACGCAACGATGCTCGACAGGTGGTTGTAGCTCGTGACGAGGTCCACGCCGCGATGGATGCCGTGGTCGATGAGGATCTGGTTGCCCCAGCCGCTCTCGCGCCATCCGGCACGAATCACGGTCCCGGGCGCGGCTGCCCGGACCGGGGTCCCACATCCGATCCCCCAGTCCAGGCCGTCGTGGAGCATCCACTTCTGGAGCACGGGGTGCCAGCGCATGCCGAAGCCAGAGGTCGTCCGGCCGCGGGCCGGGTAGGACAGGTAGTTGGAGGGTGTCGGCTCGCTCTGTACGGGCGCCGGGATCCTCGGCGTATAGGTCTTTCCGTTGCGCGCTGCCGCGGCAGCCTTGGCGCGCTCGGCCCGGATCTTCGCCGCCCGCTCAGCCTTGAGCTTCGCCAGTCGCCTCTGCTCGGCGAGCCGGGCCTGGCGCGCCCGCTCCACGAGGATCGCCTTGAGACGTGCGGCTTCGCGCTCCGCGGCGGCCAGCTGCGCCCGCTCGTCCGCGCGCTGGACCTTGAGGTCCGCTGCATAGGCGGTCTGCCTGGTGTTGAGCGAGTCGAGGTCGGCCCTGGCGGCGGCAGCGTTGCTCGTCGCGGTCACCGCGTTGTTCTTCGCGACAACCGCCTGCTCGCGCGCCGTCGTCGCCGCCGCACTGGCCGCCTCGGCCGCGCGCAGCGCCGCCTCGGCCTGCCGCTTGAGCTCGGCGACCTCGGCGCGGACGGAGGTCAGATAGGCCTTGGTCGCGGTGCTGTCGGCGGTCATGGCCGCGAGCTTGTCGATGGTGTCGCTCGCGACGGCGCTGGCCGTGTCTGCCATGACGAGCCGGTTGGCGAAGTCCTGGGGGGAGGTCGAGCCGAAGACCATGCCGAGCTGCGACTCCGTCACGGCTCCGCCCTGGAAGACCTCGGCGGCGTAGGCATCGAGCGCGTCCTGCGACGAGGCGAGCTCCGTGCCGGTCTTCTGGAGCTTGTCGGCAGCGCGTGCCTCGTTGGCCTGGGCGACGGCGAGCTTCTGCGCGACATCCTCGTTGTGGGCGCGGGCCTGCGCTTCGGCGGCGATGGCGCGGGCCTCGGTCGCCTCGGCCTGCGCCTGAGCCTGCTGTGCCTGCGCGAGCGCGGCCTGGGACTGGGCGAGCCGCTGCTGTGCGACGGGGATGGCCGCGCGGGTCTTCTCGAGGTTGACGTACGCCTTGGCCAGTGCGGCGCCGGTGCCCTCGAGCTGCTGGCTCAGGGCGGCGATGCGCTGGTCCGCTTTGCGCTTCTGGTCGGCCACGTCATCCGCACGGGCAACGACTCCCCCGGCCAGCGACAGCGTGCACGCCACTGCCACCCCGAGGGCGGTCCACCGGGCCCTTCGAGACGGCGTGCTCGATGGTCTCACTAGCCACATATGAAACATTGGTACCACATGCATCACCGCAGGGGGAGGTGCAGCGCCGGATTTGTCCTCGCGGGGCGGTGCCTCAGACCCGGAGGTAGCGCCGCAGCGTCACCCAGGACGTGACCGTGGCGAGCACCACGACGCCGACCACGATGGCGGGCGCGACGGACAGGACGTCCGCCACGCCGATGAAGGCCGTGTCGGTGAGGGTGGCGCTGAGGAATCCGACCACGCCGTACTTGACGGTGGCCCAGAGCATGAACATGGCCAGGCCCGCCCCGACGACGCTCGCGAGGACCGTCTCCATGACGAACGGAAAGCGGATGGTGAGGTTGGACGCTCCGACGAGCCGCATGATTCCGGTCTCGCGACGCCGACTGAAGGCGGCCTGCCGGATCGTCGTCGAGATGAGCATGACCGCCGCGAGGACCATGAGCGATGACAGGGCGATGGCCGACCACGAGACGGTGTTCATGAAGGTGAAGAACTTCTCGAGCAGCTTCTTCTGGTCCTGCACGTCGGCGACGCCGGGCATGCCCTTGAGGGAGCTCGCGACGATGTCGAACTTCCCGGGGTCGGACAGGTTCACCCGGTAGGAGTCGGCGAAGTACGACTCCCCCGCTCGGGCGAGGGGCGAGTTCTGGTACGTCTCCTTGAACCTGCCGAACGCCTCGTCCCGCGACTCGTAGAAGATCTCGCTCACGGTCGGGCGCAGCGCCTCGAGCTCCCCCTTGATCGTCGCCCGCTGCTCGTCGGACGTCGGCTGCCCGGCGCAGTTGGTGTAGCGGGTCTTCTCCGCGCAGAGCAGCACCGTCACCTGGACCCGGTCGTACCAGTAGTCCTTCATCGTGTCGACCTGGCGCTGTCCCATCAGGCCGAGCCCCAGCAGGTACATGGAGATCATCGTGACGATGACGACGGAGACCGCCATCGAGAGGTTGCGGCGCAGACCGTTGCCGGTCTCACCGAGCAGGAACTGGAGTCGCATCGCCCCTGCCCCGTCAGCGGGCGCTCGAGCGCTCTGGCTGGTGGCGGCGGAAGACCGAGAAGCGCTCGCGCGGCTCGTCGGCGTCACGGCCGATGGGCGGCAGCTCGCCCTCCTCCTCGTAGGCCTCGACGGCGTGGAGCGCCTCCTCCTGGAGCGGGTCTGGCAGGTCGTCCGGATGCGCCGGCCCGAGCTCGACCCGCGGGATCGACCCGGTCGTGTAGTCGCCCGTCTCGACGTCGGCCACGAGGGCGCCCTCGTCGAGACGGATGACGCGCTTGCGCATCGCGTTGACCGTGGCCGTGTCGTGGGTCGCCATGACGACCGTCGTGCCGGTGCGGTTGATCCGCTCGAGCAGCTTGACGATCTCGAGGCTCGTGTCCGGGTCGAGGTTGCCAGTGGGCTCGTCGGCGAGCAGGATCGGCGGGCGGTTGACGAAGGCGCGGGCGATGGCGACCCGCTGCTGCTCGCCGCCGGAGAGCTGGTGGGGCAGGCGCTTCCCCATCTCCGCGAGGCCGACGAGCTCGAGCGTCTCCGGCACGACCTGGCGGATCCGCGACCGTGACGCACCAAGGACCTGAAGGGCATAGGCGACGTTCTGGTGGACCGTCTTGTTGGGCAGCAGGCGGAAGTCCTGGAAGACGAAGCCGATCTCGCGGCGCAGGGCCGGCACCTTCCGGTCCGGCAGCCGGGCCAGGTCGCGGCCGGCAACGAGAATGCGACCCGAGGTCGCATCCTGCTCCTTCATGACGAGCTGGAGCAGCGTCGACTTGCCCGAGCCTGAGGCTCCGACGACGAAAGCGAACTCGCCGCGGGGGATCTCGAGCGACACGTCGTCGAGGGCCGGCCGCTGCGTCCGCGGATAGGTCTTCGTCACCTGCTCGAAGAGGATCATCGGCTCCCCTGGCTCGCTCGTCTGGGCAATGGCGGCACTGGCGCCGGGCGCGGAGCCAGCGGTGGGCTGGGACCGCGCTCAGCGGCATACGGCATGTTCTGTCGCCGTCTTCGAGGCTACGGGCCGAAGCGGCGAATCCGGTGTTACCGACGATTCGGGCGTGGCGCGCCGGGTCAGCACCGCTCGGACGTCATGCCTTGGCGCGACTCGTCGCCCAGCCGAAACAGCTTGCCCCAGCCCCGGGTGCAGTCGTTGATGGTGCGGACCGGCGTGGAGTAGGTCAGCCGCTGGCGGTTGGCACCGGCTTTGAAGCCGCGCGGCTCGAAGTCACCTCGGACCACGATTCCGGCGTACGCCCGGTAGGCGAAGCCGCGCACGTGGTACTGCTGCCAGACGTAGACCGAGGCGAAGTTCATCCAGGCGGACCCCTTGGCGTCCCGGCAGTACCCCTTGAACTGGCGGACGGTGAAGGCGTTCATGCCGCGGTCGGCGACGACCTTCTTCGTGCCGATCTGCACCACGTTGGTGCAGGTGACGCCGTTGGCGTTGACCGACACCGTCGGTGCGATTGCCGGCGTTCGCGCGGAGGCTGCCGCGGAGGCGGGCGCGGCGGCGACGGCGAGCGACGCGGCGGCGGTCAGCGTGGTGAGCGCGGTGATGGAGCGAGTGAGCACGTGCATGGGAGTTCCCCCTCAGGTGTGGATGGCGATGCACACCCTGCGACGTGTCCGCTGCTGCTTCGGCGCCGCAGGACGTGTGATCCCAAGACGCACAGAGACGGCGGTTTCGTTGTCGCCGCCGACGAGGAACTTCCTTGCGGCCCAGACGGCCCAGACGGCTCAGACGGTGGCGGCCTTCTTCTGCCCGATCTGCCAGCGGATGCCGGCCTCGAGGAACCCGTCGATGTCGCCGTCGAAGACCGCGGCCGGATTGCCGGTCTCGTACTCGGTCCGCAGGTCCTTGACCATCTGGTAGGGGTTGAGGACGTAGGACCGCATCTGGTCGCCCCAGCTCGCCTTGACGTCGCCGGCGAGCTCCTTCTTCGCCGCGGCCTCCTCCGCCTTGCGCTGCAGGAGCAGGCGGGACTGGAGGACCCGGAGGGCTGCGGCGCGGTTCTGGATCTGGGACTTCTCGTTCTGCATCGACACGACGATGCCGGTCGGCAGGTGCGTCATCCGGACGGCGGAGTCGGTCGTGTTGACGCTCTGGCCACCCGGCCCCGACGACCGGAAGACGTCGACCTTGATCTCATTCTCAGGGATCTCGATGTGGTCGGTGCTCTCGATGAGCGGGATGACCTCGACCGCTGCGAAGCTCGTCTGGCGCCGACCCTGGTTGTCGAACGGGCTGATCCGCACGAGGCGGTGGGTGCCGCCCTCAACGGCCAGGTGTCCGTAGGCGAACGGGGCGTTGACCTCGAAGGTGGCCGACTTGAGGCCGGCCTCCTCGGCGTAGCTCGTGTCCATCACCTTGGTCGGGTACCCGTGGCGCTCGGCCCAGCGCAGGTACATCCGCATGAGCATCTCGGCGAAGTCGGCCGCATCCACGCCGCCGGCCCCGGAGCGGATCGTCACGACGGCCTCGCGCTCGTCGTACTCCCCCGACAGGAGGGTACGCACCTCGAGCTCGCCGACGTCCTTCCTCAGGGCGGCCAGCTCGCGCTCGGCCTCGTCCATGGTGTCCTGGTCGGACTCCTCCGTGGCCATCTCGACGAGCGTCTCGAGGTCCTCGATGCGGCCGTCCATGGCGAGCACGCGGTCGCGCTCGGAGTTGGCGCGGGACAGCGCCGACGTGACCTGCTGCGCCGTGTCGGGGTCGTCCCACAGGTTGGGGGCGGCTGCCTGCTGCTCCAGCTCGGCGATCCGTGCGCCGAGGGCGTCGAGGTCGGTGACGCCGCGCACCGAGTCCATCGTCGCGCGCAGTTCCTTGATCTCTTGGGTGAAGTCAACAGCCACGATGCAACAGCCTACGGCAGTGGACCGAGGGGGCCTGCCGCCCGGGAGCGATGACGGGAGCAAACCCGGTCGAGCCGGGTGCCCACGCAGGGACCGCGGCGCCTCGTCCCGTCATCCGTCCCGCACGTGCCGAGAGAAAGGCTGTCGTATGCCGCTGGGCTCGTTCCCCGTTCACGCTGCCGAGCGCGCGTGGTCCGTCAACAGCGGCACGAGCGTGGCGACGTCCGGCAGGGCCGTGAAGTCTGCCGCGATCGTCTCGGCCCGCTGCCGGAACGCGGGGTCGCGGGTGACCTCGGCTACCGCGGCCGGGAGCTCGGACGTCGCTGCAGGGCCGCCCTCGAGCATCCGTCCGGCGCCGATGCCCTGGACGCGTCTCGCGTTGACCCATTGGTCGAAGGCGAAGAGCGGGACGATGACCTGCGGGACGCCGGCCTGCAGGGCCGCCATCGTCGTGCCGAAGCCGCCGTGACCGACCATCGCCGAGGCGAGCGGCATGACCTGCTCCTGCGGCCACCACTGACGGACGTGCGCGTTGGGCGGCCAGGGTCGGAGCGACTCCGGGTCGAGGGAGTGACCGGTCGTCAGGAGCACTCGGATCGGCTCACCGGCCAGCGCCTCGAGGGTTCCCCCGAACACGTGGGTGAACGTGTCGAAGGCGCCGGCCACGGTGCCGAAGGTGGCGTAGACCAGCGGGTGGTCCGGGTCGCCCCATGCCTCTGGGAGCGAGCCGGTGGGACGGCCGGAGTCGGCGCGATAGCGCCAGACCGGGCGTCCGGTGTGGCCTGTCGTCCCATCGAGGCTCGCGGGGACGCTCGTGCAGCAGGGCGAGGTCGTGGCCGCCTGGTACAGCGTGCCCTCCGCCATCCCGGCTTCGGCGTCGAGTGCAGCGAGCGGCTCGTCGAGCTCTGCCATGAGCAGGGCCGTGACCTCGGCGAGGCCGGCCAGCACCTCGACGTGCGGGACGTTCGCTCCCTCGGCCGCGACGAGCGAGCCGAGCTCGGCCGGCTCCCGGACGACGAGGTCCGGGCGCCACTCGTCGATCGTCGCTCGCAGCCCGGGGATCGCGTGCCGGGCGGCGTGCCCTGCGAAGATCTCCCGGACGACGCGGCGGTTCGCCTCCTCCATCGTCAGGGTGGGCAGGCTGGCCCAGATGGGCCCGGCCACCTCCGCCGGGATGTCCTCGAAGGGAGCGTGGTCGAGACCGGCCCGCCTCACGTGGCTCTCGAACGAGGCCGGCGCGGCGACCCGGACCTCGTGACCCGCCTCGGCGCAACTGCGCGCGACCGGGACCAGCGGGCTGAAGTGGCCGGTCGCAGCCGTGGAGCAGAAGAGCATCCGCACGAGTCCGAGCATGACAGCGCGGGTCAGCCGCGTCCGGTCAATGACGCAACCGGAGACCTGGGGTCGGTGCACGAGGGACCGGGCCCAGCGGCATACGGGCTGGAAGGTCTGGTGCGATTGCGAGCCGCTTTCTGGGTAAGGGGTGGGCACGCTTGGGCGGCAAGCACCTTCGAGAGCCGCCCTGGCCGGCATCGCCAACCCGGGTGATGCCCGACTCTCCACGAAAGGTGACCATGGCCGTCCGCACCAGGTCTCGTACCAGTCTCGCCACCATCGTGCTCGTCGTCTGGCTCCTCATCGGAGTGGCCGCCGCGTTCCAGCGGGGCTACTTCGGCTCGGCCCAGCCGAGCTGCAGCCGGGTCGGGAGCGCCGCCCTGACGATCATCGCGGGTCCCCTCAACTACCTCGGCCTCGACCCGGAGATCGGCTGCTCGGTGCCGCAGCCGTCCAACTAGCCCGTTCTGCGGCGGCGGACCTCACGTAGCTCGGCGAGGACCGAGAGGCCGGGCCTGTCGTTCATGCTGCGCCAGGCCCAGACGCCGGACGCGATCATCGCCAGGCCTGCGAGCAGGTAGGTGACCATGGCGCCGGTGTAGGTCAGCTCCAGGACACCGAGGTTGACGGTGACCGGGAGGCCGAGCAGCGTGTCGAACATCGCGGCGACGAGCGGTGCGACCGCGAGCACGACGACGAGGACGACACCGTCGAGTGACTGGACCAGGGCGAACGTGCGCCCGCGGATCTCGTCCTCGACGGTGAGTCCGATGAGGGTGTAGCCGACGACCCAGCCGACGCCGACGAAGGCGCCGAGGAGGAGCGCGAGCGGCAGGGACAGCAGGAACGTCGGCACCACGGCAAGCACGAGGAGCACGATGCCGGCACCGGTGAGGGCCGCGCCGAAAAGCCTTGCGCGGGAGAAGCCCCGGAGCACTCGGGGACCGAGGGTGAGACCGAGCGCCATGCCGCTGAAGACGCTGACGAAGAGCAGCCCGTAACCGGGGGCGCCGGCCCCCATGTCGCCGACGAAGCGGGTGGCGAGGCCGATGACGAGCCCTCCCCCGGCGAAGGCGCCGAGCATGCCCGCGATGAGTCCGCGGACGAAGGGCCGCTCCTTGAGGATGAGCAGCCCGTCGGCGATGCTCCGCACGACCGACTCGCCCTTGAGCTCCTCCTGCGCCACCTGAGGCGGGAACCTCAGGCTCCAGACGATCGACGCGCTCACGAGGAACGTCGCGGCGTTGGCGTAGATGGCGACGTAGATGCCCTCCGCGTCGATCCCGGGGATGAGGTCGTGGAGCGGCTGGCCCACGAGGGAGAGGCCCGAGAAGACGAGGGCGGCGAGAGGCGCGGTGCCGTAGCTGCCGATGAGGTTGAGCTGGTTGGCCAGCTCGAGCCGCTTGGGCGGCACGAGGTTTGGCACCGTCGCGTCCTTGGCCGGGTTCCAGAAGAGCGAGACGCACTCGATGAGGACGATCGCCAGGTACATCCACCACAGCTGGCCGACGAGCGGGATGGACACGAAGAGGACGAAACGGAGCAGGTCCCCCACGACCATCGTCTTGCGTCGGTCCAGGCGGTCGGCGACGACGCCGGCGAGCGGGCCGAGGATGATCGCGGGGGCGATGCGCAGGATGAACACGCCTGAGACGGCCAGGTACTGGCCCACTCCGCCCTTGGCCAGCTCCGCGGCGAGGGCGGTGGTGGCGAGCAGGGCCAGCCAGTCACCGAAGCTGGAGAGAGAGCCGGCGATGAACAGCTTTCGGAACGGGCGGATGGCGAACAGACTGCGCAGGGCCGGGAAGGACGCGGAGAAGCCCGGGTGCGGGGATGCGCTCCGGGACATGTGCCCAGCGTAAGGAGCGCGGCCGGGCGACGAGCCGGATCGGTCCCCCACGACGCGGTCATCGGAGCGGCGCTCGGGCCCGCGAGGTGACGGTGATGGTGACGCCACCGCCCAGCGACTCGAGGATCCAGCCGGTCATTGGCAGGGTGGCCCGGCCGCTCAGCGTCACCTCGGCGGTGGTCCCGTCCGGCGTGCCGGTAGGGGGCTGCAGTGTCCAGCTGCTGATTCCGGTGGGTCTGGGCGTCCGCGAGAGGTGCGTGGTCGCGGCCTCCCGGACAGAGCCGTGGGTGAGAACGAGTGGCCCCTGGACGCCGCCTTCGTAGACGGCTCCCACGTCGAGCGCGTCGGCCGCGTCGAGGGCGATGGCGTCGGCCGTGTCGAGGAGACGCATCCGCGCCAGCTGGGCTGCGGTCACGTCGATCGCACCGAGGATGAAGACGAGAACGATGACGAAGAGGCCGAGGATGAGGACCGCGATCTGGCCGTCCTCAGGTCTCCGGCGCAGCGGCGGCAGCGGGCCTCTCATCGCGCCACATAGGTGTCGACGCTCGCGACGTGTGTCGACGAGATGGTGACCGAGCCGGGAAGGCTCCCGGCGAGGAAGTCGGGAATGAGGGGTAGCTGCACGTCGATGACCGCGGTCGTGGTGACGACACCTCCTGGACGCAGGCAGGGCGAGCCATCGCAGCTGACGGACAACGCCGCGTCACGGTCGAAGTCGAAGTCCTCGAATGCGATGGTCGCCGCAGCGATGGCGCGAGCATGCGCGCGTTCGTCCTCGTCGCTCGTGACGAAGGCTCGGCCTGCCTCTCGACCGGCGAGCGAGGCCGCGAAGGCCGCTCCCTGGATGCGCGCGAGGGTGAGGACCAGGTACGTCAGCGGCAGGAGCAGGAGGATGCCCAGGAACACGAACTCGACGATGGCGCGCCCCTCCTCCCGCGCGGTCTGCGGCGGCCTGGGCCGGCTCACGGCGGGCTCGAGCTGCTGGCTGCGGACACCTGCTCCTCGCTGAATGCCCTCCCCTGCACGGTGAACCCGTCCCCCGGGCCAATCGGCCCGACGAGCGGCAGTGGCGCGACGACAGTGACCACGACGACCCTGACGCCGTCTGGGGTCGTTGTCCTCTGGGCCGAGATGTCCGTTGCGAACGACGGGTTCAAGGCGGAGGAGATGAGAGCCGCTGTCCGGGCCACACCGTCGCCGGGGGCGGCATCTGCACGTGCTCCGAATCGGGCTCCCTCAGACGCCGAGGCGATCAGGGTGTTGCGGACGTAGAGCGCGATGGCAATCTGCAGGACCGCGAGCACGACGAAGAGCAAGAGGGCTGCCACCATGACGAACTCGGCAATCGCCGACCCGTCCTCCGACCCCTCCTCCGACCCCTGCCGGTCGCGGTCGGACAGCGGACCACGGACGGCCATGCGTCAGCGGCCACCCGGCCCGCTCACGCTGCCGATGGCATCGGTGAACAGCCTCTCGAGCTGGTCGCCTGCAACGGCCCAGAGCAAGGTCACGAGTCCGGCGGTCATCAGCGTGATGAGCACCCAGCCGGGCACGTCGCCCCGATCGGACGGCCCGCGTAGAGCCCGTGCCAGCCGGCTCGCTGCCCAACGGGCGAGCCGCGTCGTCGTCATGTTCCCGGTCCGCATCGTGGGTTCTCCTCGTTCTGTCGTGATGAATACACCTGCGTGGTTGGCCTGGTTCACAGCTCGAAGCGAAGGAAGCTCAGGCCCGGGTAGATGGCGAAAAGCACCGTGACGGGCAAGATGAGGAAGACGACGGGCACCATCATGAGGATCTCGCGTTTGCCACCCTGCTCCATGAGGACGCGTCGGCCGTCCTCGCGCACGTCCTGAGCCTGCGCGCGCAGGACCTCAGCCAGAGGCGTACCTCGCTCAACGGCGATGACGATTCCGTCGACGAACCTGCTCAGGCTGGGCAGGCCGGTCCGGTCCGCGAGACCCTGGAGGGCGGTCGGCAGGTTCGCACCGGCACGAGCGTCGGCCAGGCACCGCCGCAGCTCGTCGGCGAGCTCCCCGTTGGACAACCGGCAGACCCGCTCGAGTGCTCCGGTCGCCCCCTCACCGGCGCTCACTGCCAGAGCGAGCAACTCTGCGACCGTGGGAAACTCGCTCAGCATCCGCTGCTCGCGCCGACGTGCCGTGTGACTCAGGGCGTAGTCACGCAGGATCGCTCCCAGTGCGAACCCGATCAGGGCCAACATGACCAGGACCGGGACCGACAGATGGCGCTTGGACAGCCCGACCAGACCCCCGCCGACGAGGCCGAGGATCCCTCCGGCGGTCGCCCAGATGACCTGCTCCGCCCGGAACTGCTCCACGTCCGCCGGACGCCCGGCGCGCAGCTGGCGACGGGCCACTGACGCGGCGCCGCCGAGGACCCGTTCCATGCCGTCTCCGAGGCGCCGCAGGTACGGCGCGAGGAGCTCGCCGAGCCCGAGGACCCGGGGCATCGCCGAGCCGGATCCGAGCAGGCGTGACGGTGGTGGCGCGTCCCGAAGGTAGGGGGCGAGCCTCGCGTCCAGGCCAGGGCGACGGGAGACAGGGAGCCCGGCCACGATCAGCGCCAGCCCCGCGAGCAGGATGACGCCCGCAGCGGCCCCTGGCCACGACCACCCGCCCACGACCAGGTCCCTGATGAGCTGCACCGGCTCGTTCACCGCAGCACGCGCTCCTCTTCCGGGAGCCGACCGATCCAGACCATGGCGCGGTAGGCCACGGCACACAGTCCCGCGCCGAAGGCGAGCACCACCCAACCGGCCGGCGCCGCGTAGGCCTGCAGGGAGCCGCCCCGCAGCGCCAGCATCGCGAGGACGATCCACGGTGCCGCGACGGCGAGGCGGGCGGCATTCACCGTCCAGCTCTGCCGAGTCTCGAGTTCCGCACGCGTGCGGGCGTCCTCGCGCAGAAACGCCGACAGCGTTCGCAGGAGCTTGCCGAGATCGCTGCCGCCCACCTCTCGAGCGATGCGCAGTGACTCGATGAGTCGGTCGGCCACCGGATCGCTCATCGAGTCCTTGAGACGATCGAGGCACTCGTGGAACCGCCCGGTGGCGCGATAGTCCTCTGCGAACCCGGCAAACGCCGGGCGAAGCTCCTCCGGCCCGCGGACCGCCAACTGCGCCAAGGCTTCCGGCAGGGCCAAGCCGGCCCGCACGCCGGAGGTGATGTTGTCGACGGCATCCGGCCACAGGTCCCGAAGTCTGCTCCGCCGCCTCCGGGCCCTCATCCGGATCAACGAGATGGGGGTCGCGGCGGCGATCAGGCCGAAGCACATCGCTATCGGCACCACGGCGGTGGCCACCAGGAAGACAAGGAAAGCAGTGACGAACAGCACCATGGAGCCGACCAGGACGTTCGTCGGCGTCACGCTGGCATAGCCGGCCTGGTGCAGATGGTCCCGTAGCTCGGCCACGAAGCCGGCACGCCGCCGCTGCCCTGTCTCCGGCCGGACATCCTCCTTCGGCCAGAACGACCAGTAGATGCAGAAGACCCCTATGCCGAAGATGAGTCCGACGACCGATGGCGACATCACGGCGTCCGCTGCGAGAGGAGGGCGGCAACGTCGTACCCAGCCCGCTCGAAAGCCTCTGCGTGCGGGGGGAAACCATCGGCCCGCTGCAGCCTCCCGTCACGTGTGACGAAGAGGTCGGCGATCTCGATGACATCACCCTCGGCCCGACCGGGCACCCCCACGATCTCTCGCACTCGCCGCTGCCCATCGCGTTCGAGAGCGACCTGCACGACGAGGTCGACGGACGAGGCCACAGTGGGGACCACGAACCGACTCGAGACGTTCTCCCCGGCGAGCAGCGGAAGGGTGCACATCTTCGTCACGGCCTCACGCGCGCTGTTGGCGTGCACAGTGCACATCCCGGGAACCCCGCTGTTCAAGGCAATGAGCAGGTCGAGGCTCTCCTCCTGCCGGACCTCACCGACGATGATGCGCGAGGGCCGCATGCGCAGCGCCTCCTTGACGAGTCGCCGCAACGGCACCTCTCCCGTACCCTCCAGGCTCGGCTGACGGCACTGCATGGAGGCGACGTCCCGGAGCGGGATCTTCAGCTCGAAGACCTCCTCACAGGTGACGACTCGCTCCCGCGGAGGGATCGCTGCCGCGAGGCAGTTGAGCAGCGTCGTCTTGCCGGCCTGGGTGCCGCCCGCGACGAGGATGTTGAGTCCGCTCGACACCGCTGCCGCAAGGAAATCGGCGGCCTGCTTCGTCAACGTGCCCAACCGCACGAGGTCCTCCAGCCGGTCCGCCTTGACGACGAACTTGCGGATGTTGACCTGCCAGTGGGCCCGGCTGATGTCCGGGATGACGACGTGCAGCCGAGAGCCGTCCGGCAGGGTCGCATCGACAAAGGGTGAGCTGAGGTCGACGCGGCGGCCGCTGGTCTTGAGCATCCGTTCGACGAGGTCGCGCACCTCGTCGGAGGTGAGGATCGTCGGGGTGAGCTCGGCGACACCGCCACGTGCGACGAACACCCGGCTCGGCTCATTGATCCAGATCTCCTCGACGGTCGGGTCGTCGAAGTACTGCTGCAGGGGGCCGTAGCCGGCGACCACCGCGAGGATCGAGTGGACCGCTGCCCGGATGTCCCCCAGCTGCGGCAGGCCGCCATGGAGTGACCGCTCGTCGTAGTCCTGGACCGCGTCCTGGACGAGCCGCCGCACGCCACGCGGGTCCTGGGACGGGTCGAGGCCACTGCGGCGGATCAGCTCCCTGACTTCGCCCTCGACATGGTGCACCGCCTGCTGCGTCGACACTGAACCCCCTGACTCGGCTCGCCGGCGACCATCCTGCCCGCAAATGTCTGATCCGTCGCGTCGAAAGCCTAGGGGTGCTCACACGCCGGTATCGGCGCGCGAACCGACCCCTGTGGACAACCGGATCGCGTGAGGGCACTCGTCCGCAAAGGTGTACCTCGCGACGATCGGCGGGAGGCGTGCATGCGGATTCGAATGGGGCTGGTGGCACCGCTCGCGCCCGCGAAACAGGAGATCCTCATCGACGCCGAGGGGTCCATCACGTTCGGGGAGATCCGGCCGAAGCTTGTTGCCCTGCTGCCGGACTCATGCGATGTGTTCATCGTGGACGGCCACGAGATCTCGGACGCCGACGTCGTCGGCGAGGGACGGCTCCTGAGAGGCGCGCTCCTTCGAGCCGTTCCCAGCCACCATCGCGACAGGCCACCACGCCGTATGCCGCTGGGCTCGGGAGCGCTCGTCGAGCTGCACATCGTGGGTGGCCCGGGAGCGGGTCGGATCGTCCAGGTCCGGCGGGGGGACCACGTGCTCGGGCGGGCGGCTTCGAGCGACGTCCGGCTCGACGACCTCGGGATCTCTCGCGCCCATGCCCTCATCACGGTCGACGACGCAGGCATCCGGTGGCGCGATCTCGATCCCACCAATCCGAGCAGGGTGGATGACCATCCCGTTGCCGCCGAAGGGAGTCCGCTCACCACCGGAAGCCGGATCAGCATCGCATCGACGACGCTGGTGCTGCGGCGCCCGGAGACGACACCCGCTGCCGCCGAGTGCTCGGGCGGCACCGTCCGGATCAACCGCCGGCCCCGCTTCGTGCACCCGCCGGAGGTCGAGACCATCCGGTTCCCACCGCCGCCCACCCGCCCGGAGGGCGCCCGCGCCCCGGTCGTGGCGGCGGCCGCGCCCCTCGTCGTCTCTGTCGGCCTCGCGGCGGTCCTTCGATCTCCCGTCATGCTCCTGTTCGCGCTCATGTCGCCTGTGCTGCTCGTGGCTCAGTGGTGGGGCGATCGGAGGCACGGGCGCGTGTCCTACCGCACCCAGCTCGCTGAGCACGCCCGCGAGACGGATAGGTCTGAGGCGCGACTGGCCGAGGCGCTGGCGGCGGAGAGTCGACGCCGTCACGCCGAACAGCCGGATCTTGCCACCGCCGGGTCCGTGGCCGGCCAACGCGACGCCCGGGTCTGGGAGCGGCGTCCGGGAGACCCCGATCATCTGGCGCTGCGAGTCGGCACGGCCGTGCAGCCGGCTGAAACGAGGGTCGAGGGGCCAGACGGCGAGGACGGACCGCCAACCCTTCGTGGAGTCCCTGCCGTCCTCGAACTGGAGACGGAGGTCGTCATCGGCATCGCGGGGCCTCGGCCTCGATCCCTGTGCGCCGCAAGCGCTCTCATCGCCCAGACCGCGATCTGGCACTCGCCGCGCACGACCCGCCTGGTCGTGATCTCCACCTCTCCCACCGCCGGGTCGGACTGGGGCTGGGCCAGCCGGCTGCCACACGCGCTCGGCGGAGACCTCGGGCCCTTGGCAACGGTGGCCTCGACCCAGGATGAGGCGGCGGTTGCAGCCCGCCTCACGGAGCTGGAAGCGGTCGTCAGCGCACGAACGGGGCGACCACCCGCTGGTGGCCCGGCTGCCCCTCCCCTCCCCCGTTTCGTGGTGGTGCTCGACGGCAGCGCTGAGCTTCGACGCCGAGCCGACGTCCGGTCGCTCCTCGGAGCCCCACACGGCATCGGAGTGCACGTCATCGGGATCGACGACGCCGCGGAGCGCCTGCCCCAGGAGTGTCGCGCGCAGCTCGTGCTCGACGACGGGCGCGCACCACGAGCGACGCTTCAGCTCGCCGACCGCACGATCGCCGGAATCACCCCGGACCTGCCCCAGAAGGCGTGGTTCGAGTCGGTGTCCCGCTCTCTGGCGCCCCTCGACGACGCGACGCCGGAGGACGACGTCGTCTCGCCACCGGCATCGATCGGATTGCGCGAGGCCAACCTGCTCACCGGCCTGGACCCGACCGTGGCGGAGGAGCTCGTCGCGTGCTGGTCGACGTCCACCGGGCGACCAGTCGCCGTGCTCGGAGCCGCCACTGACGGTGCCTACCTGCTCGATGTCGCCCAGGACGGACCGCACTGCCTCGTCGGGGGCACCACGGGCTCCGGCAAGTCCGAGCTGCTCCAGACGCTCGTCAGCGGGCTGGCGATGCGAGCGGGTCCCGATGAGCTCACGTTCGTCCTCGTTGACTACAAGGGCGGGTCGGCGTTCCAGGAGTGCGCACGCCTGCCACACACCTTGGGTGTGGTCACCGACCTTGACGAGCACCTCACCGAGCGGGCTCTCGTGTCGCTTGGTGCCGAGCTCAAGAGGCGCGAGGCGCTGCTGGCCTCGGCCGGCGCGAAGGACCTCGACGACTACCGCCGCCGCCGAGAGGCCGACCCGGCCCTGACACCGATCGCCAGGCTTGTCCTGGTCGTTGACGAGTTCAAGCTGCTCGCGGACGAGCTGCCCGACTTCGTCGAGGGTCTCGTGCGCATCGCGGCCGTGGGTCGCTCCCTCGGTCTGCACCTCGTCCTCGCCACCCAGAGGCCGGCCGGGATCATCACCGGGGACATGCGAGCCAACATCTCGCTGCGCATTGCGCTGCGGGTTCGGGACCGGTCAGACAGCGACGACGTCATCGAGGTCCCCGACGCGGCGCAGATCAGCGACCGGACCCCGGGACGCGCGTGGGTGCGTACGGGCGGCGGCCGCCTGGTCGAGGTCCAGACGGCCTACGCAGGCACGGTGCCGCGCCCCGAGAACTCAGCGGCGCCGTCGTCCGTCCACGTGCTGCACCTGACGTGGGCCGATCTCGGCCACGCCTTGCCGGCCCTCCACGCATCGGCACCGAACCGCGGTCGCACCGAGCTGGAGTCGGTGGTGCACGCAGCCCGGGAGGCTGCCCAGATCCTCCGCGTCACCGCTCCACCGTCCCCGTGGCTCCCGGCCCTGCCCGAGCTGCTCCGGCGAGACGACCTCCCGGCCGCCGGTGTGCCCGGAGCCGTCGCGCTCGGTCTCGTCGACCGACCGGAGGCCCCGTCCCAGGCTGCCTTCACGTGGCATCCCCTCACCGACGGCAACCTCGCCGTGGCCGGAGGAGCTCGGACCGGACGGTCGACGCTGCTGCGCACTCTTGCCGTGGGCCTGGCCGAGCGGTGGTCCGCCGCGAACCTCCACCTCCACGTCATCGAGGGCACCCCAGGTGCACTGCGGGACCTTGCGGCGCTCCCACACGTCGGGTCGGTCACGAGCACCGCCGACCCGGCCGTCGCCGCACGCGTCGTGTCGCGCCTCACCGAGGACGTGGCACGCGCGGCGAGTCAGGACGCTGGCGATCACCCAATGATCAGCCTGGCGAATCAGCGGGCCAGTAACCAGGACACCGCACCCCGTGCGGGCCGACACGTCATCCTTCTTGTCGACGGGTGGGAGGCTGTCGAGGCCGCCTTCGAGGACATCGACCACGGAGCCCCGACCGAGGCGCTGCTCCGGCTGGCTCGCGACGGCCTCTCGTCCGGGTTCCGAATCGTCGTCACAGGAGGTCGCTCCGCCATCTCGGGCCGACTGGCCGGCCACGTGCAGCAGCGCCTCGTCCTGCCGATGCCCGACCCGCTCGACCTCACTCTGGCCGGGCTCTCCCCCGCCCAGGCGCACGGACATCGCGGCGCCGGGCGGGCCATCGACGTGGCGACGGGCCACCACGTCCAGCTCGCCTACGTCGGGCCGGACCCGACGAGCGAGAGCCAGGCGGACACGGCAGGGCGCATCGCCACGCAGCTCAACGCGGCGGCTGCCGATCCGGCACGGCTGCCCTGGCGCGTCGCCCCACTTCCGCGCACGGTGAGCTGGGACCAGCTGCCCCCACCCACCCTCGATCAGGTCAGCATCGGGCTTGGGGGCGACGATGCCAGTGCGCTCGGCTTCCGCGCCGACCAACACGGCGGAAGAGTGGTGATCGTCGGCGGTCCCCGCAGCGGACGCACCACTGCGCTGGCGACGCTGGCGAGACAGCTGGCCATCGCCGGGCACCCAACGGCGGTGATCACGACCCGGCGCACGCCGCTGAGCTGGCTGAGCGGCATGGAGCAGCTCCACCTCGTCCCGGCAACGGACGGCCGGCGGCTGCACGAGCTGCGAGCCACCCACCCACACCTGTCCGTCTTGGTCGACGACGCCGAGGGACTCGACGGCACCGCGGCAGAACCGGCCGTCCTCGGCGTCCTCCGAGACCTCGACGGCTCGGACGGCTGGTGTGCCGCGACGGTCGACACCCGACGCGCCACGAGCCTCTACCGCGGCATCGTCCCGGAGCTGGCCCGGCACGGCACCGGCCTCGTCCTCACGCCGACCTCTCCGACCGACGGCGACCTCCTCGGTGTGCGCGTGGAGCCGGTGAGGGAGCGGCTCCCGGGGCGCGGTGTTCTCGTGCTCGACGGCCTCACCGTCCCGGTCCAGGTGGCTGACTCGTCCCCGACAGACGACGCCCTGTGTGCCCGACGCGCGGGATAGCGCGCGCTTGGCACGCGGGCAAGCCCACCGGCCACTCAGCTCAGTGAGTGCCCATCGGCAAGTGCGTGCGGGGGGCCATCCGCGGCCCGCGGCGGGCCCTGCGGTGTCCGGCCAGGGCCAGCAGGTGCTGCACCCTGAAGCGATGCCCGGCGTAGGGCTCGAGCAGCTCGGCGAGACCCGCGTCGTCGACCGGACGACCGATGAGCGCCCAACCGATGTCCTTGGCAACGTGGAAGTCGCCGAAGCTCACGGCGTCAGCGTCGCCCAGCGCTCGCTGGGCGACCTCGGCCGCCGTCCAGATGCCGATCCCCGGGACAGCGCGCAACCGCGCATGAGCTTGGGGCAGTGTCAGACCCGCGCACTGGTCCAGCCGTCCCGCGACCTTGGCGGCACGGACGAGTGCGCCGGAGCGCGCCGGGTCGACGGAGGCCCGGAGCCACTCCCACGAGGGGATCCTCGCCCAGTCCGCGGGCCGCGGCGGCAGAAACAGCTTCGCGCCGAACGGGCCTGGTGCCGGTTCGCCGAACCGCCGGACGAGCCTGCGATACCCCGCGAAGGCCTCCTGACCGGTCACCCGCTGCTCGATGACGGCCGGCGCCAGCGCGTCCATGACGAGACCGGACCGGGGCACCCTCCAGTGGGAGAAGCGATGCCAAGCAGCCGCGATGACCGGGTGTTGCGGCTCGAACCCCGACGGGTCGTCACCCTCCCCGAGGAGGCTCGGCACCGACTCGAGCAGCCACGCTGCCCCAGCCCCCCACGCCGTGCAGTCGACCACGGACTCAGCTGAGCGGCATACGAGATGAACGGTGGCCGGTCCCTCGGGCGTGTGCGCGGCCCGCGTGAAGGACCCGTCGGCTCCCCAGCGGGAGGTCGGGTCCCCCGCGCCGCGGTTGAAGTCCGACAGCTGCGCCCGGAGCAGGATCTCGCGGTCGACGCGCCAAGAGCGCACCTGCGGCTGGGACGCTTCGGACACAGGCAACAGTCTCGCCTACACTCGACCCAGTTCGTTGAAACCTTTACCCGCCCGATGGCGTTAGACAGCGACGACTGCCCGACCAGTAACCACCGGAACGAGGAACGATGGCCCGCGAGACGACCCGAGACCGACGTGAACGCGTCGCCGCCATGCAGGCTCAGGCGAAGCGGTCGGAGCGTCGGCGGTTGCTGCTCGTCATGGGGGCCGTCGTGGTCGTCCTCGCCATCATTGGCGGCGCGGTGGCGTGGGCGATCATCGGAGAGCAGAACAAGAAGGACGCGGCGCTCGAGGGCATGACCGGCGACGTCGCAGCAGCGGCGTGCGACCCGGTCATCGACGATCCCGCCACGGGTTCGTCAGACCACGTCGGCCCCGGCACGTCGGCTCCCGACAAGACCCGGATCGACTACGCGACGGCCCCGCCCTCGAGCGGCCAACACTTCGCCCAGCCGGCCCTGTCGGACCGGCGCGTCTACACCGTCGCCGACGCGCCTGCGGTCGAGTCGCTCGTGCACAACCTCGAGCACGGCTACACGATCCTCTGGTACGACGCCTCGCTGGAGAAGAGTCAGGCCTCGCAGTTCGCCGCGCTGGCCGAGCGCGTCAACGCGATGAAGGAAGCAGGGAACAAGTTCCTCATCACGCCGTGGGACGCCTCACGCGGCGCGTTCCCGGAGGGCAAGAAGTACGCGCTGACCCACTGGTCCGCCGACGTCAACCTGCAGACCGGCCAGATCGGTGAGCAGATGGGCAAGCGCCAGTTCTGCGGTGGCCTCAACGTCACCGTCGTCGAGGACTTCGTCAAGGCCTACCCGTGGTCGTCGGCGCCAGAGCCGGGAGCGGCCTGACCGTGACGGGAGACTACGCCCCCAGCCCCACGGGCTGGGTCCGTCGACAGGTCGAGAAGATCGAGCAGACCGGGACCACGGACTCCGTCGACATCATGGGTCGGCCGGTCGTGCTGCTGACGATGCGCGGTGCGAAGACGGGGGCGACCCGCAAGGTCCCGGTCATGCGGGTGGAGCACGACGGTGTCTATGCAGCGGTGGCCAGCCGAGGTGGCAGCCCCGAGCACCCGCAGTGGTACCACAACCTGCGTGCCCATCCCGAGGTCCACCTGCAGGACGGCACCGCGACGTTCCGCGTCCGAGCCCGGGAGCTCGACCCGGACGAGCGCGCCGAGTGGTGGCCCCGCTGCGTCGCCGCCTATCCGCCCTACGCGGAGTACCAGGGCAAGACCGACCGCGTCATCCCGGTCTTCGTCCTCGAGCGCTCCTGATCGAACCGCGGTTCGAGGTTGTGACTCGCCCTCCAGAGCGACCTGCTACCTCGAACCAGGGTTCAAATCACCCGGGGGCCAGCTAATCGGTCGAGCTGGTCACGTCGGCGAGGCTGGCCCGGCGCTCGCTGACGAGATGGTGCGAGCGGGCGTAGAGCCAGCCGACGAGGGCGGCGAGGACGTCGACCGCCGTGACGATGAAGCGCGACAGGATGGCCACGGCCGCGGCGGCCGAGGTGGGAATGGCCGCGGAGAGGATGAGCGTCAGCAGTCCCTCTCGAGCACCCAGCCCCGCGGGCAGGATGATGATGAGCATCCCGAGCGATACCGACAGGGCATAGCCAGTCAGGGCGGCCAGCGCCAGGTCGGGGTGCGGCTCGTCCCCCGCCACCGCTTGGGCCAGCAACAGCGTGTGGACCCCGAAGCAGAGCCACACGACGATGAAGATGGCCACCGCCTTCAGCACGGCCGGTGCCGACAGCTCGTGCTCCAGAGGTTCGCGTCGCAGCAGTCGCAGCATGGTGGCGATGGCCCGGTTGAGCAGTCGCGGCACGAGCAGCACGACGGCGATGGGTACGGCGAGCAGCAGCCACCAGGCGGTGCCCTCGGACGAGCGCCGCAGCAGGAACGGCGCCGCCGGCAGCCCGACCAGCACTCCGGTGAGGAGTGCGAAGCCGAGGGCCAGCAGTCCGGTGACGGCGGTGCGGCGCCGCGGCACCTTGAGGTGGGCCGCGATGTCGGCCTGGACGATGACCGACCAGAGCGACCCGGGCAGGTACTTGCCCAGCTGCCCGACGAAGTAGACGCCGGTGGCGGGGGCCAGGTGGAGGTTGGAGCCCAGGTCCCGCAGAATGGTGCGCCAGCCGAGCATGGTCAGCCACGTGCCGACGCCCGCGGCGAGGGTCGACCACGCGAACGTCGCCCACGAGACCTGCCGCAGATGCACGGACACATCCGCCCAGTTCCGCACGACCGCGTACACCACAGCCGCCAGCGTCACGATGGCGACGACGGCACGGATTACGGTAAGCAGGCGAGCACGGCTCACTCAGCGCCTCCTGAAGGTGAGTCGGACGAGGCCGTATGCCGCTGAGTCGGCTCGCGCTCGCGCGCCGGCTTCGCGCATCCGGGCGTTGACGTCGCCATCGATGTCGCCGACGAGCACGAAGCCGAGGGCGTGGGCCCGGGCGAGGACGCCCCGCACGTCTGCCGGCCCCAGCGCCCCGTGTGCAGAACGCGGCCCGATGGGGATCGTGATGATGAGCAGGCCGCCCGAACGCAGCGCCCACGAGGCCTGCTCCAGGACGTGGTCGACATCGTCGGCGTCGCAGCCGCGGGGGTGGATCCGGACGATGACGTCGAGCGACCCGGTGTCGACGTCGAGGGCCGCGACGCTGGGGTGTGACCCGGTGAAGTCGATCTCGACCGGGGCAAACCCCAGCGCCCTGGCCCACCGCGAAAGGACCGACCGCGTCCCGGTCTCGTCGACGATGATCGCGCTGCGTCGCCCGTCGTCGCGGACCCGGAGGATCGCCGCGAGGGCACCGAGTGCGGCCCACGTCGAGACCTTGTCCAGCGAGATCGGCAGGCCGATGGCCCGGGCCAGCCGGCGCGCGTCGTCCGCCTCGGCCGGCTCGCCGAGGACGTCGGTCGGCAGCACCCAGTCGGGCAGGTCCGCCTGGCGTATCTCCAGGAGCGGCCGACGGCTGCGCAGCTGGGATCGCAGCCGGCGTACCGCGTCGACGAGGGTGCCCGAGGTCGGGCCGTCCATTGCCCTCGAGGCCGAGGCGTCCGTCGCCGGGTCGCCCTCGTCCTCGGGGTCGGCAGCGGCGAGCGCCTCGAGCGTGCCGAGGTAGTGCGCCCAGGGCCCCGACAGGTCAGGGGTCTGCACACCCTCGGCGAGCCGAGCTCGCACCTGCGGGTCCCCCAGCCGGCGCAGCGCGCCTGCCAGGGCGCGCTCGTCCTCCGGCGGCACCAGGAGGCCGTTGACGCCGTCCTCGACCTGTGCGGAGAACGGCGCGATGTCGGACGCCAGCACGGGCAGGCCGTGGGCGTGCCCGAGGATGACGTTCTGCGACGCGGAGGCGGACCGGTAGGGCAGGGTCAGGATGTCGTGGTCGGCCAGGAGGGCGGCGAGCTCGTCGGCCGGCACGTATCCGTCGCGCACCTCGACCCTCCCCGCGAGTCGGGGATCGGTAACGAGCCGCTCGATGACCTCCCGCTCGGAAGGCCACACCTCGCCGGCGATGGTCAGGGTGACGTCCGGGACCTCGCGCATGGCCCGCAGGAGGACGTCGATCCCCTTGTACTCACGGATGAGTCCCAGCGCGAGCAGCCTCGTCGGACCGGTGCGGGGCCCACGCAGGATCGGCTCGCCGCCCGGCAGGTGCGGAGGCAGGTCAGCGACGGAGACCCGACGGGCACCGAGCTCGTGGGCGAGCCGGCCCTGCTCCGCGCTGTGGACCAGGGTGGCGTCGACGCGGGTCAGGAGCATGCGCATCAGCGCCACGTCCCCGGGTCTAGACTCGTGGGGCAGGACGTTGTGGCAGACCACGACGGACTGGGGCCGGGCTGCTGACCGGCCCGGCTGTCCCGGCAGGGCGTCTGCCGCACGCAGGAGGGCCAGGTGCGCGGGCACGACCTGGGGCATGACGTGGATGACGATGAGCGCGTCGACATCGCGGAGGCGCCGCCCGGTCCGCACCCAGGTGTCCGGTCTGGCCCAGCTCAGCGCCCTGACGGTGCGGGGGTACGGGGGAACCTCCGGCACCCCTTCGGGCACGGTCGCGTCCGCGTGATGCAGCTTCGACGGGTAGAGGTGGGCCCACGACACGAGGCTGACGTCGTGGCCGGCCTCGGTCAGATGGTGGGCCAACATCGTCGTGTGGGCCGCCACGCCGCCCTTGTGCGGGTGGGTCGGCCCCACGACGGCGACGCGCAGTGCGGCGGAGCCAGTCGTAGCCGGCACGGTGTTGCCAGTCCTCAGGTCCGTCATCGGGACAGACTCTAGCCCCGCGGTCCGGATGCGCCTCGCCGAAGGGTGCCGGTGCCGCAACCTGCGCCAAAGGCTTGCGGCTGACACACTGAGCCAACCCTGACCACGTGATTCACGTCTCGACGACAGGAGGCGGCCCCTTGGACGGGTCATCGGCTCCCGGTGGCCGAACCAAGGCGCTGTTGTCTCAAGCCCGGGCGGCGGAAATCCGGCGTACGGCCGGAGTTCGAGCATTCCTGTCCTTTGTCGTGATTCTGGTCCTCCTGCGAGGCCTGGCGCAGACCATGTCGTCCACGCTCCGGGCCGATCGCTCTGTCGTGGGGCTCGGGGTGCA
>NZ_JBEDUL010000009.1:0-18983 GCF_040414665.1 Intrasporangium sp. | reverse complement strand
CCGACGCCGTGCCCGACGTCCCGACGCCCCAGCCCGCCACCTGATCCCAGCCGACTCGTGCCCACCGATCGAGTGAACAAGAATCGGGGACAGCCGGCCTGAAAGCTGTTCTCTCGATCATGCGGGGGTGCCCAACCAGCCCGACCGTGATCGAGAACAGGCCGCGGCGTGCAGGTCAGTTGCGTCCTCCGACAATCGGACCGGGGCCCGGTTGTCGCGCTCCTCGGGCTCCATGCCCGCCGACGATCGGGCCCTGGCGCGATAGTCGGAGGGCCGGGGGAGCGGGAGGCGACCGTGGGCTGGAAGGCAGCTCAGCGGCATACGCCCCGGGCTTGAGCGGCGCGGCCTGCACACTCGACGGTGCTGGACCGCGCGCCCCCTGCTCGAGTGAGCAGTTGACGCCCCGACTCGAGCGGCGAGGAGTGCACAGTCGACCGTGCGGCCCACCCGCCCCCTGCTCGAGTGAGCAGTTGACGCCCCGGCTCGAGCGGCGCGGACTGCACACTCGACGGTGCTGGACCGCGCGTTGAAATCGCGGGTCGCTGGCAACGGGAGTACGGTCCGGAGGCACTGCTAGAGTTCCCCTGCTTTTCACTGGTACATCCCGTATAAATCACTCGCCAGGAGCAGCGATGGTAGCTACGCCGAGCCAGAAGGACACCTCGCAACGTCAGATGCTGGTAGGGAAGGGCTGGGTCCAGGGCGTCGCCCTCGTCATGCTCTTCAGTTTCTTCGTCATGGGCTTCCTGACGTACCGGACGTACACGGCCTCGATGCCGCAGCCGGAGCGAGTCGTCTCCCAAGCCGGCCAGACGGTCTTCACCACCGACGACATCACCGCGGGCCAGGCCCTGTTCCAGGCTCGCGGCCTCATGCAGTACGGCTCGATCATGGGCCACGGCGGCTACCTCGGCCCGGACTTCACGGCCGAATACCTCCGCCACGCCGCAGATTTCACCGAGCACCAGATCCGCGACAGCGGCGTGCAGGATCCCAAGACGCGCAACGTCGAGGAATGGCGGACCAACCGCTACGACGAGTCCACCGGTGTGCTCACCTTCACCGACAACCAGGTCGGCGCCTTCGAGAACGCGAAGCTCTACTACGCGGACTTGTTCGGGGAGTCGTCGACGCGATACGGCCTCAAGCCCCGCCTCATCACTGACCCCAACCAGATTCACCAGATCACGGCGTTCTTCGCGTGGACGGCGTGGGCCTCGGCCGCCGAGCGACCCGGCTTCGACTACTCCTACACGAACAACTGGCCGATGGAGCCGCGCGTCGAGAACGGGCCCACCGCAGACCTCCTCGTCTGGTCGGGCCTCTCTCTCATCGCGCTCATTGGTGGCACCGGCATCCTCTTCGCCGTCTACGGGCGCTGGAGCCGCAAGATCGGCTGGCACTCCGAGGAGGCGCCGGCGATCGCCTTCCGCCAGCCGGGGACGGTCGGACTCACGCTGGCGCAGCGCGCGACGGCCTGGTTCTTCTTCGTCATCGCGTTGCTCTTCCTGATCCAGACCCTCGTCGGCGCCGCCGCCGAGCACTACCGTGCCGACATCCTCTCGTTCTTCGGCTTCGACCTGGCACAGCTGCTGCCCTACAACCTGGCCCGGACCTGGCACGTCCAGCTGTCCCTGTTCTGGACCGCAGCAGGCTTCCTCGCAGCGGGGATCTTCCTGACCCCGCTCATCTCCGGCCGTGAGCCGAAGGGGCAGCACAAGATCGCCTATGCCCTGCTCGGTGCCCTCGCCGTCGTCGTCTTCGGCTCGCTCATCGCCGAGGCGCTGTCGATCCACGGTGTGGAGTGGGCCGACGGTCCGCTGTTCGCCCAGCAGTGGGAGTACCTCGACCTGCCGCGCGTCTTCCAGATCCTCCTCACCGTCGGCATGGTCCTCTGGATCGTCATGATCTTCAGGGGAATCCGCTCGCGGCTGCGTGGCGAGTCGAAGGGCAACATGCCGTGGCTCTTCTTCTTCTCTGCCCTCGCGATCCCGGCTTTCTACGCGGTCGGCCTGCTCGCCACGACCGAGACACACCTGTCGGTCGCCGAGTTCTGGCGCTTCTGGGTGGTGCACCTCTGGGTCGAGGACTTCCTCGAGCTGTTCACGACCGTCATGGTCGCCTACATCTTCGTCATGCTCGGCGTCGTCCGGGAGAGGATCGCGCTCGGCATCATCTTCCTCGACATCATCCTGTACTCGATGGGCGGCGTCATCGGGACGATGCACCACCTCTACTTCTCGGGGACGCCGGTCGAGCACATGGCCCTCGGCGCGTTCTTCTCCGCTGCCGAGGTCATCCCGCTGACCTTCCTGACCGTCGAGGCGTGGGCGTTCATGCAGCTCGGCGCCCGGCAGGAGGCGAAGACCTCGGCACCGTTCCCGCACCGCTGGGCCGTCATGTTCCTCGTGGCCGTCGGGTTCTGGAACTTCCTCGGCGCCGGTGTCTTCGGGTTCCTCATCAACCTGCCCATCGTCAGCTACTACGAGATCGGCACGGCACTGACGGCCAACCACGGCCACGCGGCGATGATGGGCGTCTACGGGATGCTCGCCGTCGGCCTGGCCATGTTCGCGTTGCGCTACCTCATCCCTCCGGACAAGTGGCCGGAGAAGTGGGCCAAGGTGTCCTTCTGGAGCCTCAACATCGGGCTCGCCTGGATGGTCTTCGCGACGCTTTTGCCGCTCGGCGTCCTGCAGCTCTATCACTCGGTCGGACAGGGCTACTACGAGGCGCGGGAACTGGCGTTCATCACGAACACGACGAATGCGCTGCTGGAGTGGGGTCGGATGCCCGGCGACCTCATCTTCATCATCGGCGGTGTGCTGCCCTTCCTCTGGATGACCTGGCTCGGCCTGCGGCACCATCGACAGGGGAAGGTCGTCGACGAGCTGCCCCAGGACGTGCTGTTCGTCGAGCTCGAGCCGGCCGAGAAGAAGTAGGAGGCCGCCATGCGTGGCCCATCCGTCACCGTGCTGCTCGTCAGCGGTTACACCGCCGTGCTCCTGGTCATCGCGTGGCTGTTCGACCGGATGGGGGCGCGGTCGGCGGAGCGAGCGGCACGGTGGCGGACGGGCAACTTCGTCTACCACGCGGACCAGGACGCGTGGCAATGCCACGAGGACCAGTGGCTGTGGCCGGCCTCGTTCGACCCGGACAAGCGGGTGATCCGCTACCAGGGGCAGCATGCGATCTGCGGCCGCTGCCCCGCCAAGGCCGAGTGCTCGCCGACGCCGGGCCCACGGGAGCTGACCCGGCAGGTCGACCCATGGCCCTACTCCGAGGCCGGGCGGTTCCATCGCGGGATCGCCCTGGCCGTGGCGGCCGTCGCGGTATTCATGCCGACGGCGATGCTCCTCGGGGCCCACGGCGCGGTCGACGTCATCGTCCTCACCGCCGCGATCATCGTGGGCCTCATCGCCGGCGTGCCCCTCGCGAAGCACCTGTGGCAGACGCCGAGCAACTTCCCCGAACACCTGCGACGTGACGCCTCGAGCGATGCCCCCGGCGCGGACGATGCCGCTCCGCCAGATGTCGGTCAGCCGACGGGCGAGCCGTCGCTCGACCAGGTTCTCGACCGTTACCAGACCCGCTGGGCCAGCGACCGGCGCCGGGTCGACCTGCCCAACCCCACCACCCTGTCCAAACGCACGACGCGGAAGTGAGCCCATGCCCGGCTGGATTGCCCCTGTCCTCGCAGCCCTCATCGTCGTCGCCGCCATCGTGGCGACGTCGGTCCGGATCATCCACCAGTACGAGCGCGGCGTCGTCTTCCGCGTCGGCAAGCTGAGGCCGATCTACCAGCCGGGGCTGCACCTGCTCGTCCCCGGGCTCTTCCGGCTCGAGCGCGTCGACCTGCGCGTCGTCACCCTGACCATTCCGCCTCAAGAGGTCATCACCAAGGACAATGTGCCGGCGCGGGTCAACGCCGTCGTCCTGTTCAACGTCGTCGACCCGGAGGCCGCCGTCATGCAGGTCGAGAACTATGCCGTGGCGACGTCGCAGATCGCACAGACGACGCTGCGGTCCGTCCTGGGTCGGGCCGACCTCGACACACTGCTCGCCCACCGCGAGGACCTCAACCACGACCTGCGGGAGATCATCGAGCTGCAGACCAAGCCCTGGGGCGTCGACGTGTCCGTCGTGGAGATCAAGGACGTGGAGATCCCCGAGCAGATGCAGCGGGCCATGGCCCGGGAGGCCGAGGCGGAGCGCGAGCGCCGGGCGAAGGTGATCAACGCCCGGGGCGAGCTGCAGGCCTCGGGCGAGCTGAAGCAGGCCGCCGACATGCTGTCGCAGAGCCCCGCGTCGCTCCAGCTGCGCTACCTGCAGACCCTGTTGGAGCTCGGCGCCGACCAGAACTCCACGGTGGTGTTCCCGCTCCCGATGGACATCGTCGGCCCGTTGTTGAAGCGGCTGGCACCGCCTGACGCGGACTGAGGCGCTGCTTCCGGCTGCGACGCCAGGGAGCCGAATGTGCTGAAGGGCTGGTCAGGCAGGGGTCAGGGCGCGCATATTGGGTAGAGGTCAGCGCACCGTACACAGGGAGCAAACATGTTCGGTCGATCCGCCACCACGACAGCCCAGCCGCTCGACGTCATCCCGGACGGGGTACCGGTCCTCTCCCGCGGACGTCATCGCAACCCTCGCAAGGGTGCCTGCTTCATGGAGATGGCCTCCTACCTGGCCGGCGAGCGGTGGAGTGACCACCCGAAGTGCACCCACCCCGTCCTCGCCTCGCTGGCCAGGTGCGTCAACGACGCCCTCGGCGACGTCCGTCGGCAGGAGCTGGCCATGATGATCCCCGAGGTCGTCGGGCTGAACCCGGACGACCGGCGGGTCGCGCCGGCCCTGATGCGTCGCGCGGCCCTCGCCGCCCTCCCGATCGCGTCGGCCGAGCGGCAGAACGTCATGGCGCTCGCCGTCATGGGCGCGGAGCGCCACCTCAACGACATCGACGGCCGCGACGCCAACGTGCTCAGTGACGAGGCCAAGAGCGCGCTCGCCCACGTGCCCGGCGCCGAGAAGTGGGCCAGGGACTTCGTGCGCCGCGTCGGCACCCGGGACCTGCGCGCCGACGCCGCGGCCAAGGTCGTCTCGCTCGCCGTCAACGGCATCGCCCGGGCCTGCGTCGATGACCCCTCCGCAGAGCTCGTCTCGCTCCTGCGGGCCAGCATCGATGAGACCAAGGCGATCAAGGCGAGCACCGAGTCGACCACCTCCGCCCCCGCCCCGGCCGAGACGGACGAGGGCGCGCCTTCGACATCGGACGTTCCCCGGGCCACCAGCCGCTAACCGGTCTGGCGCCGGGTCCTGGCCCGCTTGTAGAGCCAGTCGACCAGGAGGACCAGCGGCGCAGACAGCAGCGCCACCGCCCAGCCGGCGGGCGGCGGACTCGCCTGCCCGAGCACGAGGGCGACCGGAGGGACGAAGAGGACGACGAAGGCGAAGAGCAGTTCCGTCGCGCCGGCCGGGAGGAGCAGCCGGTTCGTGGTCCAGCCGAGCTGTCCCGGCCACACCGTGGAGCTCCGGCAGGCGAACGCGTTGGCCTTCTGCCCGAAGATGACCGTCATGAACGCGGCCCCCGACGCTGCCCGAAGCGCGTCCCCTGAGGGGAACGGCTCCCCCGGGGACCAGCCCGTGGCGGTGAGCGAGACGAGGAAGGCGACCATCATCAGCGTGGCGATGAGCGGACCAAGCACGCCGAATGCCCGGCGCAGGACGGTGCCGTTGAGCAGCCGTCCCTGAACCGGTGGTCTCTCGAGAAGGTGCTTGGCGGGAGGCTCCGCGCCCAGCGACACCGCAGAGAGGGTGTCGGTCCCGAGGTCGATGGCCAGGATCTGGAGGACACCCAGCGCGAGCGGGAACTGTCCGCCGGACAGGGCCCAGACGACGAAGGGCGTCAGTTCCGCCACGTTGTCGGTCAGGTGGTAGGTGAGGAACCGGCGGACGTTGACGAAGGTGGCGCGACCCTGCTCGACCCCGGAGACGATGCTCGAGAAGGCGTCGTCGAGCAGGACGAGGTCCGCTGCCTCGCGCGCGACATCCGTGCCCGCCCGGCCCATGGCCACACCGATGTCCGCCTCGTGCAGGGCTGGGGCATCGTTGACACCATCCCCTGTCATCGCGACCACGTGCCCGTGCGACCGCAGCGCCCGGGCGATTCGCAGCTTGTCCTCGGGCGAGACCCGCGCCACGACGAGTCCGTCGTGGTCCACGGTGGATGCGAGCACGCCGTCGTCGGACGGCAGCTGCGCCCCGACGAGGACCGGGGACTCGTGGTGGCGCAGCCCGACGGCATCGGCGATGGCGGAGGCCGTCCCGGGGTGGTCGCCGGTGACCATGGCCACCTTGATGCCGGCCTTCCTGCAGGCGGTCAGGGACGCTCCGACATCTGCGCGCGGGGGATCCTCCAGTCCCACGATCCCGACCAGATGAAGGCTCCGTTCCACCTCCTCGAGCGTGCTGGGCCGGCGTCCCGGAGTCCCAGTCGCCACCGCGAGAACACGGAGGCCCGTGCGGCTCAGGTCCTCTGCCACTCGCGTCGCGTCGTCACCCGGGGCGACGCAGAGCGGGAGGACGCTGTCCGGAGCGCCCTTCACGACGGCGGTCCCGTCGATGACGACAGCCATCCGGCGGGTTCGGGGGTCGAACGGAAAACGCAGCTGGGCCCGGTGGCCCCGCCGGTCGGCGTCCGTGTCGACGCCGAGCCGCCGTGCGAAGACGTCGAGGGCCACCTCGGTGGGGTCACCATGGGGGTGCCAGCCAGCTCCCGTCTGCACTGCGTATCCGGTCGAGCACCGCATGGCCGCAACGGCGAGATCACGGGCCCTCTCGCATGCGTCCGGGGAGGTCGGCCACGTGGAGATCTGCGCCTCGGGTTCGTAGCCGACCCCGGTCACCGACATGGTGCCGCTGGGGGTCCACGCCTGCACCACCGCCATCTCGTTGCGCGTCAGCGTCCCGGTCTTGTCCGTGCAGATGAAGGTCGTCGAGCCCAGCGTCTCGACGGACTGGAGGTTCCGGACCAGGATCTGCCGCTTGGCCATCTGCTCGGCACCCCACGCGAGCGAGAGGGTGACGGTCGGGAGCAGCGCCTCGGGGACGAGGGCGACGGTGACGCCGATGGCGAAGATGAACCCGTCCTCGACGGGCCGACCGACGAGCAGGGAGATGGCGAGGAAGAGAACGCCGACCCCCAGGGCGATGGCGGCGATGATGCGGACGACCTGCTGGAGGCCACGCGTGAGTGGGGTGACCGGCTTCGGACTGGCGGTCGTGAGGCGCGCGATCTCGGCCAGCCGCGTCCGGGATCCGGTTGCGACCACGATGGCCCTGGCCTCCCCTTCCACGAGGAAGGTGCCTGCATAGAGGCGCCCGCCGTCCTCGACGGGGCTGGCGACGCTCTCCCCGGTGAGCATCGACGTGTCCATGAGGAGCCGGTTGCCCACGGCGAGCTCCGCATCCGCCGGCACCCGGTCGCCGCTCTCGAGCAGGAGGACGTCGTCGACGACGATCTCGGCCGCGTCGACGATCTGGCGTCGGCCGTCACGTCGGACGGTCACACGCGTCGGCAACATCGAATGCAGCTTGGCGGCCGCACGGTCGGCGCGAGCCTCCTGAGCAAGAGCGAAGACCGCGTTGATGAGGATGACGGCGATGATGGCGATCCCCAGCTGGGGCATACCGGCGACCAGTGCGAGCCCTCCGGCCACCCAGAGCATGAGAGCGAAGAAGTGGACCAGCTCGCCCATCAGTCGTCGCACCAAGGACCGCCGCCGGGGCTGGGGCAGCAGGTTCGGTCCGTCCGCGGCCAGGCGTGCGGCAGCCTCTCCTGCGCTCAAGCCGTTCACGGTCCGGTGCACATCGACCCCTCCGTGCCAGCCTGACCGCGTGCCGGCATGACCGGCACGGGCCAATGGTCCCGACCCGGCGACCGTGGGCGGCAGGGACTCAGGCGGTCCAGCGGATCGGCAGCCGCTTCACTCCTCGCTGGAAGTTCGACCGCAGGTAGGCCGGGTCCCCCGCGGCATCGATCGACGACGTCCTGCCGAGCACCTCGGTGAACAGCGCCGTCATCTGCACGCGCGCCAGATGGGCCCCCAGGCAGAAGTGCGGCCCGTGCCCGAAGGCGAGATGCGCCTTGGCGTTGCGGTCGACGTCGAAACGATCCGGGTCGGCGAACACCGACTCGTCACGGTTGGCGGACGCAAAGGAGACGACCACCTTGTCACCCGCCGCGATGCGCTGCCCCGCCACGTCGACGTCCGCTGTCGCCGTGCGGCGAAACGTCATCACGGGCGTCCACCACCGCAGCAGCTCGTCCACCACAGCGGCGATTCGCGACGGATCCTCGCGGAGCGTCCGCTGTGCACCCGGATGATCGAGCAGCGCGATCATCGCGCCGGGCAAACCGTTGCGGAGCGTCTCGTTGCCGGCCACGGCGAAGAGCCAGAACAAGTTCTCGAACTCCTCGATGGAAACGTGCCCGTCGCCACCGGCCGCATCGTCGCGTTGGGCCATGAGGATCGACATGACGTCGTCACCCGGATCGGCACGTTTGCGCTCACCGAGCCCAGCGGCATACAGGTAGAGATCAGGCATCCCGGCGCGGCTCCGCGGATCAGGCATCCGACCGTCCGGCCCGGCAGACGGCCGGACCGCCAGCGCGGCCGCGGCGAGATCCGACCCGCCGTCTCCGGTAAAGGCCGCGCTCGAGGCGTAGTCGGGGTCCTGCCAGCCGATCACCCGGTTGGACCAGTCGAACATGAGCCAACGGTCCTCCGACGGCACGCCGAGGATGTCCGCGAGCGCGAGCAGCGGCAGATCGGCGGCCACGTCCTTGGCGAAGTCGCACTCCCGCGGCCCGGCGAGCATCCGGTCGACGACCCCCTTGGCATGACCTGCGATCTGCGACTCAAGGAGCCCGATCGCCCTGGGGGTGAAGGACCTGGCCAGCATCCGCCGCAGCCGCGAGTGCTCTGGCGGGTCCATGTTGAGCATCATGCGGCGCACGTAGGCGAGGTCCGCCGGGGTGGCGGGGTCCCTGATCTGAGTGCCGCCCACCCACGAGGAGAACGTCTTCGGGTCGCGCAGCACCCGCACCACGTCCGTGTGTCGAAGGACGAGCCAGTAGCCCGGTCCCTCGGGCCAGCCGAGCTGCTCGGGCTCCTCGACGCGCACCGCGCCGTGCTCCCGACGCAGCTCGGCGAGCACGTCATATGGCACCCCGTCGACGTAGGTCGACGGGTCGTGCAGCAGCCGAGTGGCCTCGACCGTGCCAGGCATGGTCAGTTGCCGGTCTCCTTGAGGAAGTTGTTGATGCGGGTCGCGAGGTTCACCGGCGCCTCGAACATCGGGTAGTGGCCGGCGTTCGCGACCACCTCGAGCCGGACCTTGGGGAAGAGCTGCATCCAGGTCTGCTCGCAGGTCTCCTTGCCGAGCGCCGGGTCGTGCTCGCCGGCCAGGACCAGGACGGGGATCTCCTTGCCCTTGACGTCCTCGGCGAAGTCGGGCTTGGCCCAGGCGTCGAGGACGTTGGCGAAGGCGTCCTTGGTGGAGTGCTCGAGCGACCAGTCGGTGACCGAGTTCACGAAGCCGGGAGTGTTCCGGTTGCCCGTCGTGAAGTCGATGATGGCGTAGCGCTTGTCGCGGTCCTCTGCGGCGCCCCAGAAGAGCTCGCGCCCGGCCTCGTCGAACGGCGTCGGCGTCGAGCTGACGGGGCACACCCCGACGAGCGCCTCGACCCGATCGGGAGCCATGGCCAGCACCTTCTGGATCACGGCCCCGCCCATGGAGTGACCGACGACGGAGAAGCGCTCGGCACCAAGCTCGTCGGCGAGGGCGATGATGTCACCAGCAGACTCCTCGAGAGACTGGTCGCCCTGCTCGTCCTTGCGCTGCCCGTAGCCACGGATGTCGGTGAAGACCCAGGTGAAGGCGTCGCCGTCGAGGTAGTCCGGGAAGGTGCCCCACCCGTCGGACGAGCCGAACCACCCGTGGGTGACGAACACAGTGCGCGGGCCGGAACCGACGGTGCGGTGAGCGATCGACATGACTCTCCTTTGAGCTCGGACAACAGCTGTCGTATGCCGCTGAGCCTAGTCGCGCAGGCCCGCTGGGGTTGCGCTCCTCCCGCCCCGACGTCGAGTGTGCAGTCCGCGCCCCGATGTCAGGGGCGAAGGCGGTCGTAGAGGGCGTTGTCCTCCCACCCGCCGTCCGCCGTCTCGGCGCTCGCCCGCTCGGTGCCGACACGGACGAAGCCAGCCCGCTCGGCGAGCCGCTGCGAGGCGATGTTGCTCTGCGCAGTGAGCAGGAACAACCGCCGCAGGCCGAGCCCACCGCCATCCTGGCTGCCCATCGACCAGGTGGAGACCGCATCGACCGCGGCCGCCATGACACCGTGCCCGCGGCCCTCGGGGTGGGCCCAGTAGCCGACCTGGGCGGTGCCGTCCGGCTCGTCGGTGTCGAACTCGAAGAGGGCGACATTGCCCAGGGCGACGTCGGTCTCCAGGTCGGCAACACACCATGCGACGCGGACCCCATTCGCCTCCGAGAGTCGCACTCGCTGGAGGTAGGCGGGCACGTCCTGGGTTGCCCGCGGCAGCGGCGAGTGAGGCATCATCCGCTGGAATACCGGGTCGCTCGCGGTCTCGACGAGTCGGGTTGCATCGCTCTGCCGCCACGGCCGCAGGCGAAAGCGCTCGCCGTCGAGGACGACGGGCTCGAGCCAGCGGGACCGGGGCTCGTGCGCGTCCGCACGGCCGAGCCAGCCGATCCACTCGTCACGCGCCGCGCCGCCCGCGGACCCGGTGCGATGCACGCCGGGGGCGAGCGCGAAGCCGAGCGACCACGCCGTGCGCCGGGCCGCCCAGTCACCGGCCGGCGCCCGCCACAGCACGAGGCCGGCACCCTGCTCGAACGCTTCCGTCACCACCGCCTCGACGGCCTGCCGATCCTCCCCCGGACTGGGTCGCAGGACGAACACGTCATCGATCCGCGTCACGATCAGATCAGTCCGGCCGACGTCAGCCACTCCTTGGCGACGACGCTCGGGTCCTTCTTGTCGACGACGACCTGCTTGACCATGTCTGCGAGAGCTGGCGTGTCAAGCTTCGCGGACACGGCGTCGAGGGGTGCCTGGACCGAGCTGGCGACCTCCTCGCGCACGAGCGGCACGACGTTGTCTGAACCGAACAGCAGCTTCGGGTCCTCGAGCACGACGAAGCCGTTGGCCGCGATCGACGGGTCGGTGCTGAAGATGTTGGCGGCCTTGACCTGACCGTTCTTGAGCGCCTCCACGGTGGCCTGGCTCGCGAGCGGGCGGAACTCGGCCGGTACGAGGTTGTACACCTCCTTGAGGCCCACGAGGCCCTGGTGCCGGGTCTTGAACTCGGGTGGGGCGGCGACGGACAGCTGGTCCTGATGCGCGACGAGGTCGGGGATCGCCTTGAGCGACCACGCGTCTGCCGTCTCCTTGGTGACGACCATGGAGTTCTTGTCCTCAGCCGCGGACTTCGCCAGGACGGTGAGCCCGGCCGGCAGCTTGGTCTTGAGTGTCGCGTAGACCTCGTCGGGGTCGGTGGCCGTCACGGTGCTGTCGAAGAAGTTCGTCAACGAGCCGGTGTACTCCGGGAGGAGGTCGACCTCCCCGCCTTCGATCGCCTTGAGGTAGGTCTCGCGGTTGCCGATGTTGAACTGGCGCTTGACCGTCAGACCCTTGGCCTCGAGCGCCTGGGCGTAGATCTCGCCGAGGAGAGCGGACTCGGGGAAGTCCGCCGAGCCGATGGTCACCGAGGCCGCGGACCCGGTGCCGCCGTTCGTGGCCGCGGGCTGGTTGGTGGCGAGTGGGTTCTCGCTGCTGCCACAACCGGCGAGTGGCAGAACGGCAGCGGCGAGAAGGCCGGCAAGGAGAGTTCGCGTGCGAAGCATTGTCAGATACTTTCCGTTCGGTGAGCCACGAGGCAACTGCCTTTGTGGGGTCAAGCCGGGTCGAGCAGGTCAAGCCGGGTCGAGCAGGTCAAGCCGGTTGGCGCTCCGAGCGGTTGCCCGGCGGTCCAAGGCCGGTGCCGGTACCGGCACGCGACAGGTCGAGGCGTCCAGGGTCGCTAGGTCCAACCCGGGTGCGGCGCCCCGAGATTCCCGGGGAGACGGCGTAGCGCTGCAGCAGGGCGAGCAGTCCATCAGCGACCAGGGCGAGGGCGGCAACGAGCACCGAACCGGCGACCATCTGGGGCAGGTCGCGGGCGGCGAGCCCGTCGATGAGATAGCGCCCGAGCCCCCCAAGGCTGATCGAGGCAGCGATCGTCGCGGTGGCGATGACCTGGAGCGTCGCCGAGCGCAGTCCGGACAGGAACAGCGGCATGGCGATCGGCAGCTCGACCTGGGTGAGCACCTGGGGGCCGCGCATCCCCATGCCACGAGCGGCGTCCCGGGCCGCCGGATCGACGCTCTCCACCCCGGCGTACGTGCCGGACAGCAGGGGCGGGATGGCGAGCAGCACGAGGACGATGATGCTGGGGATGGTGAAGGCGAGATCGCTCTGGATGAGCGGTCCGACGAGCATCGAGATGGCGAAGAGCAGTCCGAGACTGGGCACCGCGCGCAGGGCGTTGGCCCAGGTGACGAGCCAGCGCGCCCGGCCGGTGTGCCCGACCCACGCGCCGAGCGGCACCGCGATCACCAGGGCGATCCCGATCGTGACGATGGTGTAGAGCAGGTGCTCTGCGAGCCGGGCCGGCACGCCGTCGGGTCCGGACCAGTGCTCGGGGTCCGTCAGCCAGGTCACGAGGTCGTCGATCACGTCGCCGCCTCCGCCCCGGCCCGAGCCCACGGGGTGAGCAGGTGCGCGATCCCGTTGATGGCGAGGTCGAAGAGGATGGCGAGCACCACGCACGCGACGATGCCCACCCAGACCTCGGTCGCGAAGTTGCGCGCGTAGCCATCGGTGAGGAAGTAGCCGAGCTGGTTGACGCCGATGAGCGAGGCGACGCTGACGATGCTGACGTTGCTCACGGCCGCGACCCGCAGGCCGGCCGCGAGCACCGGAACCGCGAGGGGCAGGTCGACCGCGCGGAACCGCGCGAAGCCGCCGAATCCCATGGCGGTGGCCGCTGCTCGTGTCGACGGATCGACGCTCGAGAGGGCATCAGCGACGGTGCGAGTCAGCAGCGCAACGGTGTAGATCGTCATTGCGACGATGACGTTGACCGGGTCGAGGATGCCGCGGTGGAGGATGTTGGGCAGCAGGATGAAGAGCGCGAGCGAGGGAATGGTGTAGAGCAGCCCCGTCCCGCTGAGCAGCGGTCCCCGCAGCCAGGCCCGACGCGCCGCGAGCCAGCCCAGCGGCAGCGCGATGAGCAGGCCGAGCACCAACGGGATCCCCGCGAGCCACGCGTGCTGAACGCCGCGCGAGAGGATCTCGTCGAGATGGTCGAGCGCCCACGTCACGAGCGGCCGGCCCCCTCGGTCGTCGTCGACCCCGCCACAGCGGGAGGAGGCGTATGCCGCTCAGCCGGCTCAGCGGCATACGTCCCGTTGGGGTTGTGGCGGGCTTCGATGGCGGGCACCACCTGGGACGCGAGGATGGTGCCCACGAAGCGGCCGTCAGGATCTGCAACGACGCCGCGCCCGCTGGGCGAGCTGAGGGCAGCGTCGAGGAGCGCGCGGAGCGAGCCGTCGGAGCGCGCGACCGTGCCGCCCCGGTGGAGCAGGGAGCGGTCCACCGTCGTCGTGACGGCGTCGGCCCGGACCCACCCGATGGGGTCGTCCCGGTCACCGAGGCAGAGGACCCACGTCTGCCCGACGGCGCGGACCTCGTCGCCAGTGGCGCCGAGGTGGGTCGTCGGCTCCTTCGTGAGGCTGAGGCTCGGCGCGTCCTCGAACGCCAGCGACCGATAGCCACGGTCGCGCCCCACGAACTCGGCCACGAAGTCGTCGATCGGGTCGGCGAGCAACTGGGCGGGCGTGTCGAGCTGGGCGAGAACCCCGCCGATCCGGAGCACGGCCACCTGGTCGCCGAGCTTGATCGCCTCGTCGATGTCATGGGTGACGAACAGGATCGTCTTGCCGATCTCCGACTGGAGCCGGAGGAACTCGTTCTGCAGCTGCTCCCGGACGACGGGGTCGACGGCGGAGAAGGGCTCGTCCATGAGCATGACGGGCGGGTCTGCGGCCAGGGCCCGGGCGACGCCGACCCGCTGCTGCTGGCCCCCCGACAGCTGGGCCGGGTAGCGCCTGGCCAGAGCGGGCTCGAGGCCGACGCGCTCGATGAGCTCCATGGCGCGGGCCCGCGCGGTGCGCTTGTCCACGCCGAGCAGACGCGGCACGGTTGCCACGTTGTCGAGGACGGTGCGGTGGGGGAAGAGGCCGGCATGCTGGATCACATAGCCGATGCTCCGGCGCAGCTCGGCGACGTCGAGGTCCGCCGTGTCGCGGCCGTTGATGGAGATCGTGCCGGACGTCGGCGTGATCATGCGGTTGACCATGCGCAGGGTCGTGGTCTTGCCGCAGCCGGAGGGTCCGACGAGCACCGTGATCCGCCCCGTCGGCGCCTCGAGCGTCAGGTTGTCGACCGCGGTCGTCGCCCCGGCGGTGCCCACGCCGTACGTCTTGGTCACGCTGTCGAAGCGGATCATGCAGACAACGTACCCAGCCGCTCGGACAGGACCAGCGGTCAACCCCCTCCAAGGGGGTAGGGCTCGACGGTCAACAGCTCCCCGGGGGTGCACTGCAGGACGTCGCAGATCGCCGTCAGCGTGCTGAAGCGGACCGCCTTGGCGCGTTGGTTCTTCATGATGCTGAGGTTGACCACTGTGACCCCGACCGCATCGGCAAGGGCAGTCAGGGTCATGCCCCGCCGGTCAAGCAGCTCGTCGAGGTGGCACACCACCCGGTGGCCGTCCACAGCCGGCATCACACCAGCCCGTCGACGTCGTCACGCAGCCGCACGCCATGCCGGAAGGCTTGGGCGATGGCCGCGACGACGAGCATCGCCGTGAGCCAGGGGATCACCGGGGTCGGCAGGACGAACACCTGGTCGGTGCCCGCCGGCAGGACGGCGCTGCTGACGGCCACGTCGCGGACCATCCCCACCAGGGCCACGACCGCCGCGCCGATGCCGATGACCAGCGCAATGATGTCGAGGCGCCGGACGTTCTCGGTCGTGAAGGGGTCGCCGTCGCGCAGACCGCCCAACAGTCGCAGGAGGAGCCATACGACCCAGAGGACGGCCGCCCCGGTGAGCAGACCCGGCGCCGCCGTCACGAGGCGCTCGGCCATGGTCGGGTCCTCGATGACCACATCGACCGAGGCCGGGTTGACCGCGGAGGCGCGGTCGGCGAGCCCAGCCACCGAGACCTGAGTGTGGATCGAGGCGGTGATCGGCCGTGCCGCAAGCCAATCGACGATCGGAATGATGGCTCCGCTCACCACCGCGACGACGGCCACGACCCACAGGATCGCCTGCAGCCCCCAGTGGTCCCACCGGTCGAAGGCCAGCCGGTCTCGACGGTCGGGTCGTGGCCGTTGGTCCTGCTGTTCAGCCCGGTCGCTGGTCATCGCTCCCCTTCCGGCCGCGGCTTCGCACGGCGCCCATATCGTTTCTCGATAGTATCGATAAACGATATGGCGTCAACCCAGGGTCAGATGTCGATGACCCCGCCGCCGCCGTGCACGGCCCGCGCGACGACGGCACCGATCGGCCCGGACCGGGGCTCGGGGCTGCCGCCGAGCTCACGCACGAAGGTCGCTGCGACGATGTCGACGACGAGCGCCGTCCAGAGCCGGGGCCGAAACACCATCGCGTGGTCGCCGCGGGCCACCCGGATGAGGGTGGCGTCCTGGCCTGCCGCCAGCATCGCGTCGACCGTGCCGCGAGAGGCCGACAGCGGCGTGATGACATCGCGGTCGCCGTGGATGAGGACCGTCTTCTGGCCGTCCCGGGGAGCCGGGTCACCCTTCTCGATCCACGGTGCCAGGCCGAGAACCAGTCGCACGTCGTCGTCGTCCGACACCGTCAGGGCGGTGCGCCCTCCCATCGAGTGGCCGACGAGGCCGACCGGGACGCCCGGGTACGCAGCACGGACCTGCGCGAGCGCCCACCGCGCATCCTCGACCGGCGACGCCTCGAGCCCGTTCCACCCCCGGTACCGGAAGCGCAGCCGCGCGACGGCCAGGGGCCCCGGCACCCTGCGCAGCGCACGTGCGAACGGGACGAGTCGCGCGACGTTTGGCGACCACGGGTGGTTGAGCTCGCGCGAGTCGACCGCTCCCCCGTGCAGGACGAGCGCCACCGCCCCGGCCTGCGCGGGCCGGGCGTCCCACGTCAAGGAGGCCAGCGGCATACGGCCGGCGGTCAGACCTTGGTGCGCTGGAAGTTCTGCCACGAGCGGGACGCGGTTGGTCCGCGCTGACCCTGATAGTGAGATCCGTACGTGCCACTGCCATAAGGGTTTTCGGCAGGAGAGCTGAGGCGGAAGAAGCACAGCTGCCCGATCTTCATCCCCGGGTAGAGCATGATGGGCAGCGTCGCGACGTTGGACAGCTCCAGCGTCACGTGCCCCGAGAAGCCGGGGTCGACGAAGCCCGCCGTCGCGTGCGTCAGCAGCCCGAGCCGCCCCAGCGACGACTTGCCCTCGACGCGCGCCGCGAGGTCGTCCGGCAAGGTGACCGTCTCGAGGGTCGACCCGAGGACGAACTCCCCCGGGTGCAGGACGAAGCGTTCCTCGCCCGCGCCCACCTCGACGAGCCGCGTCAGCTCGGGCTGCTCTGCGGCCGGGTCGATGTAGGGGTACTTGTGGTTGTCGAACAGCCGGAAGAACTTGTCGAGCCGCACGTCGATGCTGGACGGCTGCACCATGGCGGGGTCCCACGGGTCGAGCACGACTCGCCCGCCGTCGACCTCGGCCCTGATGTCCTTGTCAGAGAGCAGCACGTAGGGAGGCTACCGCGCTCGCTCCCGCTCGCCGTTGTTTCATTGCCGTATGCCGCTGGGCTTGGTTCCAGCCCTTTCCGCGGCCACCGGGTGGGCCTAGGTTGTGGCCATGACGTCACAGGGGAGTGGTGAGGACGGCGACGTCCGTTCCTTCATGCGGCAGTTCCAGGATCTGCTCCAGCGGATGGCCGTCGAGCTCGGCCCGGAGGACGACGGTGGGGAGCCGCTCGTGCAGGTGCTCACGGACCACCTCGGGGTGCCGGCCGAGCAGCTCGCGGTGGTCACCGAGGAGGTCGCGGCGCATCGGGCCGTCGACGCCGACATCGCGCTGGAGGTCCTTGCCGCGCCCGATGCCGAGGCGCGGCTCGTCGGGATCGGCGGCGGCGACATGCGCCACCACTTCACCCTCGGCGACCTGCTGCAGGCCGGTCGATTCGGGCCGGGTCGCATCCCGGTCGGCCAGGTCGACTACCTGCGGCTCGACACGGGTCCGAGACCCGAGGACACCCGACAGGTCATCACCGCGGGGGTCCGGCTCTTCCGTTACGACGGGCTCCCGGTCGCGGTGCGCGTGATGGGACGGAATCCCCACGTCGGACGGGAGAAGGCGATCTTCGAGGTGCTCGCGCCGGAACGGGACGCGGCCGAGGCGCTTGTCGCCCGGTTGCGAGAGCTGATGGACGAGCGGAGCGTCATGCGCGGCCAGGTCATCACGCTCGCCTCGGATCCCTACGGTCCGGGTCTAGCCGGGGCGAGCTTCATCGAGCGTCCTGAGCTGACCGCCGACGATGTCGTCCTGCCTGCGGGCGAGCTCGACCGGATCGAGCACCACGTCGTCGGCATCGGGCGGCACCGTGACCGCCTCCGCGAGCATGGGCAGCACCTCAAGCGCGGGATCCTGCTCTACGGACCACCGGGGACCGGCAAGACGCACACGGTCCGCTATCTGCTCAGCGCCACCCCCGGCACGACCGCGGTCCTGCTCAGCGGCGGCGCGCTCCAGCACATCCATTCCGCGGCGAAGATCGCGCGAGCGCACCAGCCGGCGATCGTTGTGCTCGAGGACGTCGACCTCGTCGCGGAGGACCGGTCCCTCACGATGGGCCCGCAGCCGCTGCTCTTCGAGGTGCTCGACGCGCTTGATGGTCTCGACGCCGATGCCGACGTGGCGTTCCTGCTGACGACGAACCGGGTCGAGGACCTCGAGGTGGCCCTGGCCCAACGACCCGGACGGGTCGACCTGGCCGCGCAGATCCCGCTGCCGGACCTCGATGGCCGCCGGGCGTTGTTGAAGCTGTATGGCCGGCACCTCTTCGAGGACGCGGCGCTGTCGGATGCCGCGGAGCGGGCCGAGGGCACGACGGCCAGCTTCGCGAAGGAGCTCGTCCGGCGAGCCGTGCTGGCGGCCGCCCTCGAGGAGACGGCACCTGGCGACCGGCACCTCACTTCAGCATTGGACGAGCTGCTCTCCGACTCCGAGCTCCTGACGCGGAGCCTGCTCGGTGTGCAGGGCTTCGGGGGCGAGAGCGGGGAGGGTCCTGAGGACGCGGACGAGATGGGAGCGGGCCGCTTCCCCGGGCCTGGGGGCGCAGCCTTTGCTCGCCCGATGCCCAGCATGTACCGGGGCCGCGGAGGGGGGTGGTTCGCCCACCGTCCGCCTCCCTGAGCCATCCGGAGTTGACGCTATTGCGATGGCGAGTACTGGCTCACCGTCAGGACAGCGCCCTGTGGATCGCGAAGCTGCGCGTCGCGGGTCCACTCGGTGTCCGTGCTGGAGAGCACCGTGGCGCCGAGTCGTTCGGCAGTCGCGGCCGCCTCGTCCCGATCGGCGACGGTGAAGGTGACGTGCCAGTGCGGTTGTTCCTCTCGGGCCTCAACCAGCCACCCGAACGCGTCGGCGAAACCCGGTGGCACCGAGTCACCCGACTGCCGCTCGCGGATCCCGGGGTCGGACGTGGCAGCCAGATGGTCGCCGTAACCGGGCCGGCGGATCATCGTCGCGAAACCGAGGTCGTCGAAGACCCAGCCGAATACCCCGCCATAGAAGCCC
>NZ_JBEDUL010000008.1:0-27384 GCF_040414665.1 Intrasporangium sp. | reverse complement strand
GGTCGTGGGCGCGGCAACGGCGGTGGCCGAGGCCGCGGTGCTGGTCAGGGCCGTGGCCGCCGCGAGGCCAGCCGCACCGGATCGACAACCGCCTACTCGACGAGCTCGTCGGGCGGTGCCGCTGCCTTCTCGGCGGGCACTCGCGCAGGGCGCCGCCGCGGCTCGCGCTGACTGGCCCGCGTCAGGCTCGCTCGGCCCGTTCGTTTGGCAATACCGCGTCGCGGAGGGCTTGGTCCCGGCCCAGCCGCGCCAGGTCGCGTCGATACCGCTCGGCCATGACGGCGCGCAGGATGGACTCCGGGTGGTGGCCCGGGGGTGGCGGCGGAGCGACGAGCGGCAGGATCCGGCCGAGGAGGTGCTGGCCGAGCTCGTACCTCGCCTGCGGGTCGAGGAGGTTGGCGCGGGGCAGGAACTGCCGGACCGCCACCGCCACGTCCACCTCGAGCGGAGCGATGTCGGCGCTGTGGGCCCAGCCGGCCAGCTCCGGCGGGGCCGAGGGCGGCGGCGGCAGCTGGATGCGGCTTCGCTCGGCGATGACGTAGTCGCCGGCTGCCAGGTCGCCGAGGCGCTTGGTGCGAGCCGTGACGAGGGCGGAGATGGCCGCCGGGATCCCGGTGAGCAGGTAGATCTCCACCCACCCGACGAGGGCCCGCGTCAGGGCGTGCCGGAACGAGACCGGGCCACCGTCGTCACGGACCACCCGTAGACCGGTGATGAGCTTGCCGAGGGTCTTGCCTCGGCTCAGCGTCTCGGACACCGTCGGGACACCGACGAGGACGCCCACGAAGGACACGATGATGCCGGTGCGCGAGACCGCGTCGGACGACTCCTCGGTGAGGGCACCGGCCACGGAGAAGACACCGATGAGCAGGCCGATGTGGAGGATGACATCGATCATCCCGGAGAGGGCGCGCATCCCGAGGCTTGCGACGGGCAGCTCCAGAGCGACGCCCTCACCGGTCACCGTCTCCTCGGGGGCGTAGCTGCGCGAGCCCGGTACCGCGGGGGAGCCAGCCGTCATGGGAGGAAGCGTACGCAGCGAGCGAGCCCAGCGGCATACGGCCTATATCGTGACGGCGTGAACCTCGACGCGCTCGTCGCCGCGCACTCCACCACGTGGAGCCGGCTGGATGAGCTCAGCCGACGGCGCCGACTGTCGGGGGACGAGGCGGATGAGCTGCTCGACCTCTACCAGCAGGTGTCGACCCACCTGTCGCTCGTCCGCACGGGTGAGGCCGACCCGAGCCTCATCCGCCATCTGTCGACGATCCTCAGCCGGGCCCGTGTCACGCTGGCCGGGCAGAACACCTCGGCGTGGTCGGACATCGGGGCGTTCTTCCTGCTGACCTTTCCGGCCGCGCTCTACCGGCTCCGGCGGTGGTGGCTGTGGACCCTGGCGATCAACGTCGTCGCCGCCTTCCTCGTTGCCTGGTGGACGATCGAGCACCCGGCCCTCTACACGTCGCAGATGACGCGTGAGGAGATCGATGCGTACGTCGGCACCGACTTCGCGAACTACTACCGCGAGTTCCCCCACCACGAGTTCGCGACGATGGTCTGGGTCAACAACGCGTGGGTCGCGGCGCAGTGCATCGTCTTCGGGGTGCTCGGCCTGCCGGTCCTGTGGGTCCTGTTCCAGAACATTGTCGGCGTCGGCATGATCGGTGCGCTCATGGCCAGCCACGACCGGGCCTCGCTCTTCTTCGGGATGATCCTGCCGCACGGGCTCCTCGAGCTGACGGCGGTGTTCGTCGCGGGCGGTGCCGGGCTGTGGCTCTTCTGGTCGTGGATCGAGCCGGGGCCACGGCCGCGCGCCGTGGCCTTCGCCGAGGCTGGCCGCACCGTGGTGGGGATCGCGCTGGGCCTCGCAGCGGTGCTGCTCGTCAGTGGGCTGATCGAGGGCTTCGTGACGCCCTCGGCGCTTCCGACGTGGGCCAGGATCGCGATCGGGGTCGTGGCGGAGGCCGCGTTCTTCGCGTATGTGTTCGTCGTCGGACGCCGCGCCCATCTGAGTGGCGTCACGGGAGACATCTCGAGGGCCGCGGTGGGTGACTCGGCCCCCGTCGTGGGCTGAACTCTGGTTCAAGGTGGGGCGTCGCTCTCGAGAGCGAGCCATTACCTCGAACCGCGGTTCAGGGTCAGAGGAGGCCCTCGCTCTTGAGCCAGAGGTAGTGGTCGGCGAGCCGGGCTGGGAGGTCGTCCGCGTCGGCATCGATGACATCGACGCCCATCCGGTCGAGGGCCGCGGCGACGCGTTGTCGCAGGGCGACGGTGCGTTCGGCGGCGGCCGCGCCGTAGACGTCCGCCGTGGTGTCTCGTCTGGCGAGCATCGCCCCGACCGCCGGGTCCGCCACGCTGCCCAGCACGACCCGGTGCCGGGCGACGAGCGCTGGTATGACGGGGAGCAGCCCCTCCTCGATGGCTGCCGGCTCGAGCGGGGTGAGCAGCACGACGAGGGAGCGCTGGTGATGGCGGCTCACGACGGCGGCCGCGAGGGCGGACCAGTCGGCCTCGACGATGGCCGGGTCGATGGGCGCCAGCGCGGAGACGACCTCGGCGAGCGGGTTCGTCCGGTCGGACGACCCGACGACGCGGGCACGGACCCGCTGGTCGCCGGCGATGACGTCGACCCGGTCGTGGGCATGGCCCGCGAGGGCTGTCAGGAGGAGGGTCGCGTCCATGGCCGCATCGAGCCGGGGTACGTCGCCGACGCGACCGGCGCTCGTCCGGGAGGTGTCGATGACGATGACGATGCGTCGATGCTGCTCCGGCTGCCAGGTGCGCACGACGACGGACCCACGGCGAGCGGTCGCTCGCCAGTCGATGGACCTGACGTCATCGCCCTCGACGTAGTCGCGCAGCGAGTCGAACTCCGTCCCCTGGCCTCGACGCCGGACCGCGGACCGCCCGTCGATCTGGCGCAGCCGCGAGAGCTTGCTCGGCAGGTGGCGGCGCGAGTGGAACGGGTGCAGCACGCGGACGGTGCCGGGCACGGCGAACGACCGCTGCCGGGCGGCGAGGCCCAGCGGTCCGGTGAGGCGGATCGTGACGAGGTCGGCGTGCCGGTCCCCCCGTCGGGTCGGTTGGAGGCGGGTGGAGAGCCGGGTCCGTTCGCCGGGTCGGAGGCGGAGGTCCTGCCGGTCACGCTGCGCACCGGTTGACGGCTGCCACGCATCGCGCACCAGCCCCCGGACGGCTCGCTTCCCGGGATTGGTGACGAGGAGGTCGGTGGTGACCGACTCGCCCAGCCGCACCACGGCAGGTCCGGACCGCTCGAGGAGCAGTCCGCGTGGCGAGGGGGCGAGTGCCAGATCGACCGCGACGGCCACCGCGACCACGAGCGTCCAGAGGAGCACCGTGCCGACCGTTGGGCGCCACGCCAGGGCGAGCGCGCCCAGAAGCAGCACAACTGCGGTGCGGCTGGTCAGGACCACGCCGCGACTCCTCGGCGCCGTCTGGTCACCGGGGCACCGCGACGGAGCCGAGTGCGCTCTCGAGGACGGCGCCCACGCTCACGCCCTCGAGCTCCGCCTCCGGGCGGAGGGCGAGCCGGTGGGCAAGCGTGGCGTGAGCCATCGCCTTGACGTCGTCTGGGGTCACGAAGGTCCGACCGTTGAGCCACGCCCAGGCCCGGCTCGTCGCGAGCAGCGCGGTCGCGCCTCGTGGACTGACGCCGAGCGCAAGGGAGGGCGAGCTGCGTGTGGCCCGGGCGATGTCGACGATGTAGCCCGCGATCTCTGCAGAGACGACGACGTGCTGCACCGCTGCCGCCCCGGCCGCGAGGTCTGCCGCTCCGGCGACTGCCGAGACGCCCGCGGCGGCAAGGTCGCGTGGATCGAAGCCTGCGGCGTGGCGCTGCACGACCTCCACCTCGTCCTCCCGCGATGGCAGCGGCATCGTCACCTTGAGCAGGAAGCGGTCGAGCTGGGCCTCGGGCAGGGGGTAGGTGCCCTCGTACTCGACCGGGTTCTGGGTGGCCGCGACGAGGAAGGGGCGGGGGAGCGGCCGTGGGACGCCCTCCACGCTGACCTGCCGCTCCTCCATGGCCTCGAGCAGAGCGGCCTGGGTCTTCGGCGGCGTGCGGTTGATCTCGTCCGCGAGGAGCAGGTTGGTGAAGACCGGCCCCTCACGGAAGGTGAAGTCAGTCGTCCGCGGGTCGAGCACCAGGGACCCGGTCACGTCTCCGGGCATGAGGTCGGGGGTGAACTGGACCCGCTTTGTCGTGACGTCGAGCGCGGCGGCGAGGGCCCGGACCAGGAGCGTCTTCGCCACCCCGGGCACGCCCTCGAGGAGGATGTGCCCTCGAGTCAGGAGGGCGACGATGGCTCCGGTGACAGCAGCGTCCTGCCCGACGACGGCCTTGCCGACCTCGTTGCGCACCGCTAGCAGCGCCGCGAGCGCACCGTCCGCTCCGGCTGCTCCGGCTGTCCGTGGCCCCTCGGCTGATCGCTCGGTTCCGGACGGTCCCGTGATGGTGGTGTCGTCGCTCATTCGCCTCGCACGTTCTCCTCGAGTTGGGCCAGCTGCTCGGCGAGCAGCATCAGGTCACTGTCGTTCTGGGGATCCGCACCGTAGAGCAGGGCACGGACCTCGGTGGCATCGCGGTCAGTCGCCTGGGCCGCTGCCCCGACGACGGCGTCCGCGCCCGCGTGGTGTGGCAGTCCGAGCCGAGCAGACAAGCGACTCCGCGTTCCTCCGCGGAGACTGCCAGCCGCGCGGCCGCGGTCGGAGGCGCGGCGGTAGAGACGGCCCCGGGCCTCGGTCGTCTCGACGGCGCGCACCACGACCGGCAGGGGCTCGGCGACGATGCGCCCGAGCCGACGGCCCCTGGCCACCGCGAGGACGACGAGGGCAAGGGCGAGCAGGACCACACCGGGGACGAACCACTCCGGCACGGCCCGGTCGGACGGGACGTACCGGCCGCTCGAGTCCGGGACGGCCAGGTCCGTCACATCGGGCAGATACCACACGAGGCGGCTCGTGCTGCCGAGCGCCCGCAAGCCCACGGCCGCGTGGGACGCCTCGCTGACCTTGGCATTGATCACGGCCTCGGTCGATCCGAGCACGACCGTCTCCGGTCGAGAGCTTCCGGCGGGCAGGACGACGACGGCGGACGAGCCGTCCTCGTCGGCGAAGCAGCCCGTGGCGCCCTCTGGCATGGCGGCTCCGTGACCGTCGATCGAGCTCGTCGACCGGTAGAACGTCACGGCGGCGTCGATCCGGTCGTCGGGCTCCGCAACCTCCGATGTGCAGGTGGCGCTCATCCGGACGGAGGCACGCGCCGTGGAGCTGAGCGGAATGCCCAGATCCTCCAGGGCCACGTCGTTGGGCTCGAGCAGGACGAACCGGCCTGCGCCCGAGGCATGCTGGGCCGTGCGCTGCGCTGCCGCCTCCCCGAGGTACGCGAAGGAACCCACGAGCACGCTCGTGCTCGCATCCACGCGAGCCGACTCCAGGGCGGTGATGGACCGCACGACCTCCACGTCGACGCCCTGCTGCCGGAGCACCTGGGCCAGAGCGCGAGACCCGGAGCGCCGGGAGCTGTCCGGATCGGCCACCTTCCCCGCCCCGTCGTCGCCCGCGGACAGGAAGGCGAGCAGCGCCAGGGCAACGACAGCCGCGATGGCGACGACTGCGGTCACGCGCAACCGGCTGCGTCGAGTGCGGGTCACGGGAGCCGGCGCGGCCGGCAGGTGCGTCGTGGTCACGGACTCACCCGGGCCCGCTGGATGAACGGCCGGGCGGCAGCCAGTCGGCCGTCGAGGTCCCCGACGAACCGCGCCACGGTGGCGTCGACCCCGACGTCGCCGTAGCGGATCGCGTCGAACTGGTCGGCGGCCCGCGCGAGCGCTCGGGCCTCCTCCGGGAAGATCCCCGTGAGCGCCACGCTCACCTCGTGAGCGGTGCGGCCCGGGTTGTCGTCGATGATGGCGCGCTCCGCCGCACCAGCGGCGATGGCCCGGAACCAGTCCATCGTGGCGGCCTCCATGTCGCCCGCCTCGTGGGCGGCCCGAGCCCGGGCCCGGTAGGCATCTGCGCGGAGGTGGGTCTCGTCGAGTACCGCCTCGCGCCGCCCCGCGCCGCCTGCGCGCGCCTCCCGACGAACCTTGACGAGCAGGAGCAGTGCGACGAGACCGGCGGCGACCGCGAGGGCCACGGGCAGGACCCAACCCGGCAGCCCGCCCGGACCGCGGCCGAGCAGGTCCGCGATGAGCTCCGAGACCCATTCGATGACCCGTTGCAGCAGGCCTCGGTCGTCTGCGTACTCCGGCTTGGCGAGCTCACGCCGCACCCACTCGCGCGCCTCCTCGGCCGACGGGTCGACGGGCACCGCTACGAGCCAGCCGTGCGCGGCCGCCACGCTCACGCGCTCACCCTGGTCACCCTGGTCACGGGCCCGGCGACGGGTGGAGCTGCTGCATGAGCGTGACGTCGAGGCCCTCGCGGCGGATGCGCTGGTCGACGTAGAGGAGCGAGTCCACACCCGAGACGAACGGCGTGACGAGCACGCCCTGCACGAGGGCCGACACGCCTTGGCTGAGCGGCAGCAACCAGATCAGCGTCGACTCCGGAGACCCGGTCTCGATGAGCGCGATGAGGCCGAGCGGTGTGGCGATGATCGAGCCGGCGATCGTCGACACGATGGAGGTGAGCAGCCGGATCCCGAAGACCCGCCAGAACGGTCTGCCCTTGGTCAGCTGCCAGGAGCGGGCGATCGACCGCCGGGCTCCGGCGCCTTCGAGCACCACGATGGACACCGCGAAGCCGACCTTCACCCACAGGTAGATGCCGCCTGTCACCGCGGCGACGATGGCGACAACGGTCCCGCCCACCGCCAACCCGCTGGAGTCGGTGGCCCACAGGCCGACGAGCACGACGATCAGGGCAACGACGAGGGCGACGAACATCGCGATGACGAGGAACGTTGTCGCGAGGGCAGTCAGGATGCGGCCGCGGGACTGCTGCCACGTCTGCGCGAGGGTCACCTTCTGTCCCTGGACGGCGTGTCCGATGACCAGCGCCATGAAGACCGGCAGCAGGATCGACGCGATCCACATCGCGAGCGCCGGGAGGTAGGAAGCCACGGTGGCGTTGACGAAGGGATCGGCGCCGAGCTCGGCGTCGGCGACCGGATCCGTCGCGAAGATCCCGCCAAGTCCGAGATCCTGACCGGCGAGCCAGACGGCCACGGCGGTCGCCGGGATGAGCACGGCTGCAGTCGTGACGAGCGCCAGACCGAGCGTGGCGCCGGGGTTGCCGCGAACCGTGGCGAACACGCCGCTCCAGATCTCGCTGAGCGTGAGGGGTCGCAGCGGGATGATGCCGGGGCGGTACTCGAGCCGCGGCGGGGGCGTCGGCTGAGGCGCCGGGTAGCCGGGCCCGTACCCCGTCCAAGGCCGGTCCTGCGGACCGTTGCGGTCTGGCGGCACCGGGCCGGGAGCAGTCCACCCCTGCTGGTCGCTCATCTGTCCTGTCCTCCCTCCGGTGCCCGAAATCTACCCCGGGCGCCGCCACGCCGCGCACACGGAGGGCGCGGACGTTGCCTCCGCGTCCGCGCCCTCCGTGGCTGGGGTATGCCGCTGAGCTGGCTACCGCTTCAGCCGCACGATCGAGCCGGGTGCCTTGAGCTCGCCCGTCTCGAAGTCGACGTCGGCGAACTGGCCGACATAGAGGTAGCCACCATGGACCTCGACGGAGACCGGTCGCTCGATCGTGACGGCGGTGCTGACGGCCCCGCCCTGGATCTTGGAGATCTTGCCGCCGAACAGCTCGGTCACGTACACGGTCCCGTCGGACGCCACGGCGAGGTTGGTGGCGCCGAGGAAGCCATCGGCCACGCGGGTGGCCGATCCGGTGCTCGGGTTGACCCGGTAGACCGCTCCGCGGGCTCCGAGCGCCGGGCTCTCCGGCCCGCCGGGCAGGACCGACACCCAGAGCGAACCATCGGGAGCGACCTCGACGTCGGTGGGCACCGGCTCGAAGGCGTAGGTGGCCCCGGCCAGGCAGGCGAGCGCCTCCGGCGGTGCCCCCACCTCGGCCGCCAACGCCTCCGTCATCTCGGTGGTGAAGGTGACCGGTTGCGGTGGGAGGATGCTCAGGGTCGAGACGGCCCCCCTGTCGGTGACCGACCAGAGGACGTTGGACCCGGCGTCCGCGACGACCCACCGCGTCCCGACCCGGCTCACCGAGTAGGGATGCGAGTCGACGATGCCGGGGTACGTCGCCGGGCCGCCGGTCAGCATCTCGGCGATCCCGTCGACGCAGGCCCTCTTGGCATCGTCGGCCCCGGCTCCGTAGCCCGTGACCCCGTAGGTGTTGACCAGGTCCGGGTTCGCGCTCTCGGCGCCCGCGAGGTCGGCCACGACGTCGGCGGCGCCACGGGTTCGGATCGTCAGACCGGTCGCGCTGTGGTCGCCGTTGCTCCACGTCCACGCGATGGTCTTGCCGTTGGCCGTCACGTCGACCCCCGCCACGTCCCCTCCGTCGGGGCCAACGGCGAACGGGTCCTGACCGACGACGCCCACGGTGTTCGTGAACCCGTCGGCGACGTAGACGTTGTTCTGGTTGACGGCGAGGTTGAAGGGTCCGAGTGCGAAGTCGGACAGCGTCGTGTGCCAGTTCTTGCTGTCGGCCTGGGCAGGTGCGGCGAAGGCGAGGCAGGCAACCGCCCCGGCCGCGACGACATAGGTGAATCGGCGTAGGTGCATCGTCCTGGTTCCCCTTGGCGTGCAGGGGAGGGCTCGTCCCTCCCGACGTGTCAGTCCCCCGCGGCGCCACGTGGCGCCGACGAACCGAGGCTATGCCGAGGGGCGCAAGGCTGTCCGGGAAATCGCCGAGCTCGTCGACAGCGCCGTGGTGTGCGCTGGGCCAGCCGGTGGCTAGCCGTCCACGCCCGACGGGCGCAAGGACCGGGAGCGGCCCCGGAACTCGGCGACGATCTGGCTGTCGGACTCGCGCTTCACTGTCACGTCGGTGATGCCGCTCCGTCCGAACGCGGAGCGCACCGTCGCCTCCGAGACGAGGATGTCGCCGAGGCGGCTCGGAGCCGTGAACGTGATGTCGGCACCTGAGGCGACGGTCACCTTCCCTCGCGAGTTGCAGGCGAGCGCGAATGTCGAGTCGGCCAGCGTGAAGACGAAGCCGCCGTGGCAGATGTCGTGCCCGTTGACCATGTCCTCACGGATCGGCATCCGCACGACCGCGTGGTCCTGCTCGATGACGAGCGCCTCCATGCCGAGGCGGCGTGATGCCTCGTCGTCGGCCCACATCTTCTGGGCGAAGGCAACCCCGGCCTCCACATCAGCATCGGCGCCCCGCGGCACCGCGGTCCCCTTCCCGGCCGGGTCGGTCATCACACGCTGCCGTCCGTCAGCGCGGGACTGGGCCGGTACCGTCCGCCGGGGAACGCCCGGTCCAGCTGCGCGAGCTGTCCTGCCACGACGTCGAAGCCGATCTCGCGCCCCCACTCGATGGGCCCCTTGGGATACCGCGTCCCGAGCACCATGGCGACGTCGACGTCCTCGGCGGATGCGTCGCCCCTCGCGACGAGGTCGACGGCCTCGTTGACGAGCATGGCCACCGTCCGCGCCAACGGGTCCCTCTCGATCGGCCCACCCACCAGCGTGTGAGCCAGCCCAAGATCAGGCTCGGCCCCGACGCGAACGCCGTCAGCGGCATACGAGTAGACGCCCTCGCCCGACTTGCGACCCAGCCTCCCGGACGCGACGAGACGCCGCTGGAACTCGGTGGGTGCGTACCGCTCGTCATGGTCGGTCTGCTCCCAGACAGAGGTCCCGACGGCGAGGTTGACGTCCTGCCCGATGAAGTCGGTCAGCTCAAAGGGGCCCATCGGGAAGCCTCCCTGCTCGCGGAGGATCCAGTCGATGGTGGCCGGGTCGGCGACCCCCGTCTCGACCATCCGCTGCGCCTCGCCGTAGAACGGTCGCGCGACGCGGTTGACGATGAAGCCCGGCGTCGACGCGCAGCGGACCGGGGTCTTGCCCCAGGCACGCATGAGGTCGACCGCAGCGTCGAGGACCGAACCACTCGTCTGCATCCCGTGGACGACCTCGACGAGGGCCATGACCGGCGGAGGGTTGAAGAAGTGCAGGCCGACGACCCGCTCGGGGTGGATGACCGCCTCGGCGATCGCCGAGATGTCGATGCTCGACGTGTTCGTCGCGAGGATCGTCGTGGTCGGCTGGCTGGCGCCGAGGTCGGCGAAGACCTTTCGCTTGAGCGCGAGGTCCTCCGGCACCGCCTCGACGACGAGGGCGCACTCGGGCAGGTCGCCGGTCGAGCCAACCGGCGCCAGGCGGCCGCGCACGGCGTCGGCCTCGTCGGCTGCCAGCCGGCCCTTCGTCACGAGACGCTCGAGGTTGCCGGCGAGCCGGTCGACGGCGGCTTCGGCGGCCTCGGGGATCGAGTCCACGAGGGTCACCCGGTGGCCCGCGGTGGCCGCCACCTGGGCGATTCCTGCTCCCATCGCTCCGCTGCCGATGACTGCGACGTCGCTCAACTCCATGGGGCCCATCCTGCCCCGTCGGCCCACGCCCTCGACACGGCCTAACCTTGGAGGCGTGACTGCACAGGCGACGAAGCCCACCCACCCGCTGCTCGACCAGCACGCCGGCGTCCTCGACGAGATCCGTCAGGCGCTGACGGCACGCTCGTGGTACTCGCGTTATCCCGAGTCCCCGTCCCCGCGTGTCTACGGCGAGAGTGCCGCCGCCGAGGGGCTCGCCGCGTACGAAGCACACCTCAGTCAGCCGTATGCCGCTGAGCTGGCGTCCGCAGTCAGCGGCACGTTCGTGGGCAGTGAGGTCTCGCCCTACGGTCCGACGCTCGGGGTCGCCTACCCGATGCTCGACCTCGACGCCGGCCTGGCGGCTGCCGAGGCCGCGATCCCCGCGTGGCGAGACGCAGGTCCGCAGGTCCGGGCCGCGGTGTGCGTCGAGATCGTCGACCAGATCAACAAGCGGTCGTTCGAGCTGGCCAACGCCGTCATGCACACCTCGGGGCAGCCGTTCGTCATGTCGTTCCAGGCGGGCGGCCCGCACGCCCAGGAGCGGGCGATCGAGGCCGTCGCGGCCGGGCTCATCGAGCAGGAGCGGGTGCCGCAGTCTGTCGTGTGGGAGAAGCCCGGCAAGGACCGCGAGGGCAATCCCGCTCCGATCCGGATGCAGAAGGACTACCGGATCGTCCCGCGTGGCATCTCGCTCGTCATCGGCTGCAACACCTTCCCGACGTGGAACGCCTACCCCGGGATCTTCGCCTCGCTCGTCACCGGGAACCCGGTCGTCATCAAGCCGCACCCCCGCGCGGTGCTGCCGCTCGCCATCACCGTCGACGCGGCGCGGAAGGTGCTCGCGGAGGCCGGTTTCGACCCCGCCCTCGTCCAGCTCGCCGCCGAGCCCGACGGGCAGGGGCTCGCGAAGACCCTCGCCGAGCGCGACGAGGTCGCCATCATCGACTACACCGGTGGGCCGGCCTTCGGGGCCTGGCTCGAGGAGCGTGGCGCGGCGCTGGGCAAGCTCGTCTACACCGAGAAGGCAGGCCTCAACACGGTCGTCGTCGACTCGACCGACAACCTCAAGGGGATGCTCGGCAACCTGGCCTTCTCGCTGACGCTCTACTCCGGCCAGATGTGCACCGCGCCGCAGAACATCTACGTGCCCTCGACCGGTGTGGAGACGGATGAGGGGCATCTGTCGTTCGACGAGTTCGGTGAGCGCCTGGCTGGCGCCGTCTCGCGGCTGACCGGCGACGACGCGAAGGCCGTCGAGCTGCTCGGTGCCACGGTCAACGACCAGGTCCGGTCGAACGCCGACTCCCTCGAGTCGATGGCCGCGGAGGGCGAGGGTCGGGTCGTGCTCGACTCGCGTAGGGTGGCGCACCCGTCCTACGCCGAGGCCGTCGTCCGGGCGCCCGGCCTCGTCGCCGTCGACGTCCAGCGAGAGGACCTGTACACGCAGGAGTGCTTCGGGCCCGTGGGGTTCCTCATCCAGACCGCCTCGACCGACCAGTCGCTCGCCCAGCTCGCGGACACCGTGCGCGAGCACGGCGGCATGACGGCCTCGGTCTACTCGACCGACGAGAACGTGCTCGAGCACGCCCGCGAGGCTGCGGTGGACGGCGGTGTCGCCCTGTCCGAGAACCTCACCGGCCAGATCTTCGTGAACCAGACGGCGGCATTCTCCGACTTCCACGGGACGGGGGCCAACCCGGCTGCCAACGCCGCCTACACCGACGCGGCCTTTGTCGCCAACCGGTTCCGGGTCATCACCGCCCGCCGCCACGTCTGACCCAACCACCCAATCGAGTGAACGAGAATGGGGCCCGCGAGCCTGAGTCGAGTGTGCAGAAAGCGCCGCGCATGACCACGACGATGACCCGGCTCGACCGGGGCACCTTGCAGCGCAAGGTCATTCGCACACTCGTCGCAACCCAGATCCTCGGTGGAGTGGGCATGGCGAGCGGCATCGCGGTCGGTGCCCTGCTCGCCGAGCAGATCAGTGGGACCGAAGCGCTCGCCGGCGTCGGGACCACCTCCCAGGTCCTCGGTAGCGCGCTCATCACGATCCCGGTGGCCCGCGTCATCGCCGGGCACGGGCGTCGGATGGGCCAGTCGTTGGGCCTGAGCGTCGCCTTCGTCGGTGCGGCGCTCGTCATCACCGCAGCGGTGGCAGGCTCCTTCCCGCTCTTCCTCGTCGGGATGTTCCTCTTCGGCGGCGGCACCACCGCGAACAACCAGGCTCGGTACGCCGCGGCCGATCTCGCCGAGCCGGCCCATCGTGGCCGGGACCTCTCGATCGTCGTGTGGGCCACCACGATCGGCTCGGTCGTCGGGCCGAACCTCATCGGCCCCGGGGTCACGGTCGCCCGCCTCGTCGGCATCCCGGACCTGGCCGGCTGTTTCGTCTTCTCGCTCGCCGGCTTCCTGCTCGCCTGGCTCGTGGTCAACCGTCTGTTGCGCCCCGACCCCCTCCTGACGGCCCGCGCGCTCGAGGCCACGGAGCACGAGGAGCGAGCCCAGCGGCACACGGCCGGCCTGGCGGAAGGAACCACGACGGGACCGGCGCCCGAGGCACCCAACCACGACGGTTCGATGCGTCGGGGCCTCTCGGTGATCCGCGCGAACACCCGGGCGCTGCGGGCCGTGCTCGTCATGGGGCTCGGACACCTGGTCATGGTGTCGGTCATGGTGATGACGCCGATTCACATGAAGCACGGGCACGCCGAGCTCGAGGTCATCGGCTTCGTCATCTCGATCCACATCCTCGGCATGTACGTCCTGTCGCCCATCGTGGGTACGGCCGTCGACCGGTGGGGTGGGCCGGTCATCGCAATGCTCGGCGGCGTGATCCTGACGATTGCCTCAGGACTCGCCGCCCTCTCGAACGCCGGCTGGTCGGCGCTCCTGCTGGTCGCCCTGTTCCTCCTCGGCGTCGGCTGGTCCTGCACGCTGGTGTCCGGGTCGACCCTGCTGACCGCTGCGGTCGAGACCGATGAGCGCCCAGCGACCCAGGGACTCGCCGACGTGTTCATGGGGCTGGCCGGTGCCAGTGGTGGGGCGGTGGCCGGAGTCGTGGTCGGGTCGCTCGGCTACGCGTGGCTCGCCGGGGCTTCCGCGGTCGTGGGCGTGGTCATCCTCGCGATCGGGGCTGCCATGTCCACCGTCAGGAGCTGAGGACCCGGAGCAGCTGCCGCCTGCCGGCCAGGCCTTTGAGGTCGACTTCGCCGATCGGCTCGTACCCGATCGAGGCGCCCGCGGTGAGATCGGCGACGGTTCGCGAGACCAGCACCTCGCCCGGGGAGGCCTGGGCCATCACCCGTGCGGCGATGTGGACGCCGATCCCGCCGATGTCGTGGCCGCGACGTTCGACCTCGCCGGTGTGCAGTCCGACCCGGATCTTCAGGCCGATGTCCGCGACAGCCTCGTGCAGCGACCGCGCGCAGCGCACCGCCTGACCCGGTGCATCGAACACGGCCAGAATGCCGTCACCGGTGTGCTTGATGATCCGTCCACCGAACCGGGTGACCTCCCGGTCCAGCAGGGCGTCGTGCTGGTCGAGCAGCCGGCTCCACGCCGCATCGCCGGTCGTCTCGGCGATGTGGGTGGAGTCGACGATGTCGCTGAAGAGGACGGTTGCGACGAACCGAGCGGGAAGGACGGCCTCCCGAGCGGACCCCGACTCCGGGTCCTCGGCGGGGGCGAGGACCCCGGTGAGGTCACCGAGGACGTGGTCGGAGAGCACGGACGATCCGGCGGCCACGGTCAGGATGGCTTGGGCGATCTCGTCAGGGTGGGCTGACTTCAGCAGGTAGCCGTGGGCTCCGGCGGCGAGCGCGCCGCCGACCTCCGACTGGCCCTCGAAGGAGCTGAGCACGAGGATGCGGGTCTCGGGGACGGCGGCGCGGATCTGGGCTGTTGCCGTGATGCCGTCCCCGTCCGGCATCCGCAGGTCCAGAACGGCAACGTCGGGTCGTAGCTGCTGGGCGAGGGCGAATGCCTCGGTGCCGGAGCTGGCAGCGGCAACGACCTCGAAGTCGGGCCGGCCAGCGAGCATGGTGCGCAGTCCCTCCCGGAACATCGGGTGGTCATCCGCGAGCAGGACGCGCACGGTCATGGCGCGTCCTGGCTCTGGATGTCGGTCGCGGACGGGAACCAGCCGGTCACCGTGGTGCCGCCGCTGGCCGCGGAGGCGACCTGCAGCTGCCCGCCGACCGCGGCGGCCCGGTCGGCCATCGATCCGAGACCGACTCCCTCGCGGAGGCGGGTCGGCAGGCCGATGCCGTCGTCATTCACGGTCAGCTGGAGTCCACCGTCTTGACCGACCAGCCGCACTACGGCTCGGCTGCCGTGGGAGTGACGTGCCGCGTTGGACATCGCCTCGCTCGCGATGCGGAACACCGCCGTCTCGACCTGTGGGTCCAGGTGGGCGAGCGGCCTGTCGGCCTGGACCACGACCGTGAACTCACCCGGCCGGTCGAAGCTCGCCGCCCGCGCCTGGACCGCGGCCAGCAGGTCCTGATGGGTCAGGCTGTCCGGGCGCAGGTCGTCGAGGATGTTGCGCACCACGTTGCCGGCGTGGTCGAGCTCCGTGTCGGCCTGTTCCAGCAGGCGACGGACGCCATCGGCGTCCCGGCCGGGCAACCGATCTGTCGCCGCCGCCAGGGTCAACCGAGTGCCGGCCAGGGACGGGCTGAGCTCGTCGTGCAGGTCAGCGCGGAGCCGAGCGCGCTCCTGCTCGCGCACCTGCAGCACCCGGTCCCGGGCAGCCGCGAGATCGCGAGTGAGACGAGTCGCGGCGACGACCGCGGCCACGGGTGGCACGATGCCATCCAGCGCGGCCAGATCGACCGGGATGCCGTCCCGATGCGGTGCGAGCACCAGGCTGCCCACCTCGACGCCTGCGTGCTGCAACGGGCGAGTCACCGAGCGGCCGCTCGTGTCTCCCCAGACGGCCAGCCGCTCAAAGCCTTCCGGGGTGCGGACGTCGACCGCGGTCCCAGCCAGGTCCAGCGCCTGCCCGACGGCCCGGGCCACCAGCGGGGGGACCTCGTCGGGCCGGGGCGTTGCCGCCAAGCGGTCGGCGAGGTCGCGCAGCCCCAGCGATGCCCGGTCCACAGCGGTCGGCACCCTCGAGCGACCCGGCCGAACCGCAACCGAAACGCCGGCGACGAGAAGCGCTGTGACCGCCCCGGCCAACCCCGCGATCCGCTCGCCCGCTGACACCGAGCCGCTTTCGGGGTCGGCGGAGGCCAACCACACGGTGCCGCCGATGACCAGGCCGGCGGAGGCCGTCAGCGGCCAGGGCCACACCCGATCCAGCCACCGCATCCGACCACTCGCTGGCTCCAGGAGCATTGAGACTCCGACCGCGATCGGCAACATGGAGAACGCCACGCCGAAGGCTGCCTCGGAGACGTGAACCCGAGCCGGACTCTGGAACCACGAGTCGGCCAGGAGCGACGCCACGAGAAGCACGACGACCAGGCCCGTACCGACCAGAACCACAACCAGTCGTGCGCGCCGCAGGCCCTCGGACCGAGCCCAGGACCGCACGAGAGAGACGACTGCCACCGCGCCGATCAGCAGGCACGAGACAAACATCCCGATGACGAGCAGTCCCAGAACTCCTGCCGGCTCTTCCCCCTCGCGCGACAGGCCAGGAATGAAGCTCAGCGCTCCCGCGAAGAGAAATACCGCCACGACGTACCAGAACCCGATCTGCCGCAGACGGCTCGTCCGCACCCCGTCCGGGAACGCCAGAAGCACAAGGACGCCCATGGACACCCAGATCGGGAACACTCGCCCTTGCTCATCGAAAATGAAGGAGAGCGTCAGTGCGACGTAGGCAACCAGCACCCACGTCACAGCATGCTGTGGACGACGCGCCAGCAGCGCCACCGTGATCGTCACCAGCGCCACGAGGATCCCGACTACGGCCACCGGCCACTCGTCCACCTTCGCACTGTGACACGAGCCGTGTGGACCGTCCACACAACGGGCCCCAGCCGGGATGGCTCGCTGGGTCACGCGGTGACCCGGAGCGTCGAGGTGCGATCCTCCTTGACCACGATCTCGATGCGGTCCGCGATCCGGGACTTGAGCTCGGTGACATGGCTGACGATGCCGACCGTGCGGCCGCCGGCTCGCAGACCCTCGAGGGTGTGCATGACGTCGTCGAGGACGTCCGGGTCGAGAGTGCCGAAGCCCTCGTCGACGAAGAGCGTGCCGAGGTCGACGCCGCCCGACTCGGCGCGGACCACGTCCGCCAGGGCGAGCGCGAGCGACAGCGAGACATAGAAGGTCTCGCCGCCGGACAGCGTGCCGACGTCGCGGACCTGGTTGGTGTGCATGTCGTGCACCCGGACTCCGAGACCGGACTTCGCGTTGCCCTTCTTGGCATCGGTGTGCTCGAGGGAGTAGCGCCCACCCGAGAACCGCGCGAGCTCGGTGTTGGCCGCGGCCAGGACCTCCGCGAAGCGGCGGATGAGCACGTACTTCGCCAGGTCGAGGTTGAGCTGGTTGTCCCCGTTCCCGGAGACGAGCTGCCCCAGCCGCACGGCGTCGGCCGTCTCGCGGATGCAGTCCGCATTGCGCGCGAGCGCCGACCCGATGTCGAGCACGCGTTGCCTGGTCCTGGTCATGTGGCTGCGGAGGCTGCCGTGCTCGTGGGTTGCGCTCTCCATCTCCTTCTTCGCCGCCTTCTCGAGCTCGATCATCGGCTCGATGTCGTCGAAGAGGGTGTCGAGCTGGACGTCCGCCAGCTCAGGCCCCGAGAGGCCCGCCTTGACCCTCGTGCACGCCGTCTCGAAGTCGGCGATCTCCTTCTCCTTCGCGGCGATCCACTCGACGGACCGGTCCGCCTCGAGCCACTCCGCGACATCGGCGAAGCCCGCCGCCGCGAGGTCGGCGTCGCGGGCCGCCGCGTCCTCGGCCACGCTGGCCCGGGCGGACTCGCGCGAGGTGATCGCATCGATGAGCTCGTCGACGCGCGCGGCCCTTGCGACCAGAGCCTCGCTCCGCGCGGACACCGTGGGATGCCCGTCCCGAGCGGCGTCGACCACGGCTGTGTCAGAAGTGACCCGCTCGTCGAGCTGCGCGGCCGTGTGCTCGACCCGTGCCGCCTCGGCCGTGAGCTGCGTCGCCCGCGTTGTCAGCTCCGCCGCCCGAGCCCGGAGTGCCGCGAGGTCCTGCTCGGCTCCAGCTGCGTCGTCACCGGCCTGCAGCGATGCGGAGAGGTCGGCGGCCGCCTGCTGCGCGGCCACGCGGGCCGCCTCGACGTCGAGGCCATCCGAGGCGACGGCCAGGGTGGCGAGCTCCGCTCGAAGGGCGGACAGGTCCGCACCGGCCTGCACGACTGCGGACCGCAGGCCCTCGACCCGCTCCTCCTCGGCGGCGATCTGCTCGGGCGTGACCGCGCCGGGCGTGGGACGCGCCGGCACTGGGTGGTCGACGGACCCGCAGACTGGGCAGGGCCGCCCGTCCACCAGCGCGAGGCCGAGCTCGCCGGCGATGTCGTCGATGCGCGCCCGGCGTAGCGACGCGAGGGCGGCCTCCCCCTCTCTGGCTGCCGCGAGGGCAACCATCGCCTTCTCCTCCGCCTTCGGCAGTCGCGCCGCAGCGGCCGCCTCGCGCACCGCGGCGTCCAGCTTCCTCTTCGCACGAGCCGCGGCGGCCGTTCGAGCGTCGAGGAGCGAATGGAGGTGCCGAGCGGCCGTGAGGGACTCCTCAACGGAGTGCAGCGCCCGGGGCAGTGCCTCGAGCTCCGTCGTGACGTGTGCGAGTCCAGCGCGGGCTCGCTCGGCTCGGGCTGTCGCCTGCTCGAGCTCCGTGCGCCGTAGCGACAGCGAGGCCTCCACCTCGGCTGCAGCCGTCAGGGCGCCCACGACCTCGCGGGTGGATGAGGCCGCGACCCGGAGCTCCACGACGGTCAGCTCGCGAAGGGCCGGCAGCACCCGCGACCTGGCCGCCGCGACGGCTGCCTCGGCCCGCTTCAGCGCCGCCTCGCTCTGCGCCAAGGTACGCACGGCTCCGGCAACCGGCCGGGCCTGGCGCGCTCGCGCCACCTGGCGACGGAGCTGGTCGAACTCGACCGCTCGCGCCCCCAGTGACTCGTCCTCGCGCTGCAGCTCGATGAGCCGCTCCCGGCGCTGCCGTCGCAGCCTGGCGTTGCCCACCATCTCGGCCATCTGCCGGTGCGCCTCGATCGCCTCACGGCTTGCCTTGGCGGCATGGCGCTCCCGGGTGGCCAGCTCGTCGACCACCTGGGCCAGCTCGCCGTCGAGGTCGTCCGGTGAGGCCTGGGCCAGGACCACCAGCTCGTCGCGCCGCTCTGCCTCGATGCCGGCCGAGACGGCGAAGGCATGGATGGCATCGCGGATCTGCCCGACGGCACCCTGCCGCTGAGCCTGAGCGACCCGCCCCGCCTCGACGATCTCCTCCTGAACCCGACGGAAGAATGCCGTCCCGAAGACCTTCTCGAGCAGTTTGCCCTTGTCCTCCGACCTCGCCCGCAGGAAGGTCGCGAACTCACCCTGGGGCAGGATCACCGTCTGGACGAACTGGTCACGCGTCAGTCCGACGGCTCGAGTGATCTCGTCGTCGCAGTCGCCGAGGTTCGTGGAGAGCAGCTCACCGCCGTCGAGATCGTCCGGGCCCGTGATCCGCCACAGCTTGACCGACGGCTGCTGCACGGTCAGGCCGCTCCCACGCGACTTCGGCCGCTCGAACCGCGGCGTCCGGCGGACCCGATACAGCCCCGACTGGGTCTCGAACACGAGCGTCACGACCGGGATCTCACGCGGATCCGCGTGGTGCGAGTGGATCCGCTCGACGTCAGCCGAGGCCTGGGCCACCTTGCCATAGAGCGCGAAGGTGATCGCGTCGATGATCGTCGACTTGCCCGACCCGGTCGGGCCCTCGAGGAGGAACAGGCCCGCGCGCCCGACAGCGCCGAAGTCGATGACCTCCGTGCCGGCGAACGGGCCGATGGCGGTCATCTCCAGACGGTGCAGCTGCACGTCAGGCCACCTCCTCCTGTGCGTCGGCGAGCGTCTGCGCTTTGACGGCGGCCTCGTAGCCCGAGACGAAGCAGGCGATCTCGCCCTCGCTGGCCCCCGCCTTCGTCACGTAGGCGATGAAGTCCGAGCCGAGCTCGCGCGGATCGCGTTCGCTGACGAGGGTCGTGCCGCGGACACCTCGCTCGATCCGGCCCTCGGGTTCATGGAACACCTGCAGGACATGGGGGAACCGGGACGTGAGACGGTCCATCAGGGAGTCGGGTCGCACCCGGTCGGTCACGGTGACGCGCACCCAGGACTCCTCGTGCGTCGTCAGGGCCGGGTCGTCGAGCAGGTGGTCGAGCGTCCCGCGCACTGTGGCCATCGGCCGCGGCTGGTCGATCTCGACGGGTGTCACCTCGACGGGGCCCTCTGCCGGGAGATCGACGAGGAGCACCGCCTTGACCTGGTCCTGCTCGGAGAACGAGTACCGCAGCGGCGAGCCGGAGTAGCGCACCACCGACCCTGGGGCGGCCTCGGGCGACTGCGGCCCGTGCAGGTGGCCCAGGGCGGCGTAGTCAATGCCCTGGAACACTGTTCCGGCGACCCGGTCGACCCCGCCGACCGCGATCGACCGCTCGGAGTCGCTCGGCTCGGCTCCGGCGACGAACGCGTGCGCGATGACGACCGAGCGGACACCGTCGCGGCCGGCCAGGTCATCGCGGATCCGGTGGCAGGCGGCTCCCACGACGGCCTGGTGCGAGCGGGGGAGGACGTCACCGCCGTGAGCCAGGGCGACTCGGGCATGGTCCACGTCGAGGTAGGGGATGCCGTAGATCGCCACCTCGACCCCGTCCGAGCCGTGCAACAGCACCGGCAGGTCGATCATCGAGATGTCGGTGATCATCCGGATGCGGTCCCGGAAGAGTGCGGCGCCGTAGCCGAGCCGGATCGCGGAGTCGTGGTTGCCGGACGTCACAACGACGGTCGTCATCTCGGACAGGCGCGAGAGCGTCCACTCAAAGAGCTGGACGGACTCCACCGGCGGCACGCCGCGGTCGTAGACGTCCCCGGCCACGATGACCGCATCGACCGGCACGCCGTCCCGCGGGTCCTCGACGAGCTCGCAGATCCGCTCCAGCACGGACGCCTGGGCCTCGTGCAGGCTCACGCCGTGGAGCGTCCGCCCGAGGTGCCAGTCCGAGGTGTGCAGCAACCGCATGCCACGAAGGTAGGACGACGAGCCGACAGCCACCGTCCGGACACGCCACGCGGGACAGATGAGTCCGTATGCCGCTGAGCACAGTCCACGTCGAGTGTGCACTTCGCGCCGTCCCCACCTCGTCGAGTGTGCACTTCGCGCCGTCGGGCCTCCCGATCACTGTCGGTGGGGTCCGGCACCATGAGACCTCATGAGCCGAGATTTCCAAGTGACCTTTGATGCCGCCGACCCGATCCGCCTGAGCCTGTTCTGGGCGGAGGCGCTGGACTTCGTCATCCAGCCGCCGCTGGGCAGCAACCTGCCGCCCGCGACTCCGGCCAGCGAGGTCCTGGACGCGTGGACGGATTTCCTCACCCAGGCCGGCGTGCCACCAGAGCGGCACCGCTCGGCCTCGGCGATCGTGGACCCAACGGGCTCGCGGCCCCGCGTGTTCTTCCAGCAGGTGCCGGAGCCGAAGTCGGCCAAGAACCGGGTCCACCTCGACGTCCGCGCGGCCCCCGGCCTCGACGGCGACGAGCGGATGGCCGCCTTGGAGCAGGAATGCGAGCGGCTCATCGCCCTGGGGGCGACACGGGTCCAGCGGTTCGAGCCCGGGCCTCCGATGTCGGCCGGTCACATCGTGATGGCCGATCCAGAGGGCAACGAGTTCTGTCTGGACTGAGAGCCATACTGCTGCCATGGCCTACGACGAGGAGCTCGCCGACCGGATCCGGTTCATCCTCGGGATGGACGCAGATGTCGTCGAGAAGAAGATGTTCGGTGGTCTGGCATTCCTTGCCGACGGCCACATGGCGGTCGCGGCAAGTGGCCAGGGCGGCCTGCTCGTCCGGGTCGACCCGACCGAGACGGCTGCGCTCCTCGCCGAGCGCGGGGTTGCACGGATGGAGATGGGCGGTCGGAGCATGGACGGCTGGCTGCGCGTCGACGCGTCCGAGGTGGAGGACGATGTCCCCCTGCGTCGCTGGGTAGAGCGCGGCCTCGGCTACGCCCGCTCGTTGCCCCCCAAATAGGGCCCAGCGGTCGCCTTTTCGGTGCATACCGTTCCGGTACCATTATGGGATGAGCAAGCAGATCGCGGTGCGACTCCCGGAGCACATGGTTGAGCAGATCGACACTCTCGTGTCGGACGGGTCCGTGCCCAGCCGTGCCGCCCTCGTTCAGAGTGCCCTCGAACGAGAGCTCCGGCGACGGATCTACGAGCAGGAGGTCGAGACCTTGTTGGCGCTCAAGGCAGCTGGGGAGCCGGACGAGTTCGCCGAGCTCGCCGAGTGGGGGGCTCGCCAGCCGGTCGACATCGACTGATGCGGCCCATCCACCTCGCCCGACTGGAGAAGTCTCGACCGGTTCTCGTCCTGACTCGAGGGCTCGCTCGACCGCACCTTGCCTATGTGTCGATCGCACCCATCACGTCGAGGATCCGCGGGCTTCCGACCGAAGTGCACCTCGGCCCGGAGAACGGATTGGATCACGAGTGCGTGGTTTCCGTGGACAACATACGCACCATTCCGGTACGAGATCTGGGACGGCTCGTCGGCTACCTTCTTCCCCGTCAAGAGCCCCAGCTGTCCATGGCCATCACGCTCGCGTTCGACCTGGCCTGATCGACGCGGCGCGGACTGCACACTCGACGCAGACTGACCCCGCCACGCGCGAGAGCCCGCTTCCGAGCGGAAGCGGGCTCAGCGGCATACGCGAGTTTGCTTGTCAGTCCTTGGGGTTGAAGAAACCCAGGATCATCGAGACGAACGTGATGATGAGGGATCCGAGGACTGCGTCCCAGAAGAACTCCTGCACATGGAAGGCAAGTCCCAGCTTCTCCGACAGCCAGGAGGTCAGCCACAGCATGAACGCGTTGACGATGAAGACGAACAGCCCCAGCGTCAGGATGATGAAGGGCAGGGAGAGGAGCTTCGCGATCGGGCGCACGAAGGTGTTGAGGACGCCGAACACCAGCGCGACGAGCAGCACGGTCCACACCGTCTCCCACGTGCTGGACCCGCGGCCGAACTCGATGCCGTCGATGAGGAGGGCGGCGATCCACAGGGCGATGCCGTTGATGACGGTCTTGATCGCGAAGTTCATCAGCATGGCGTCAGTCTTCCACGCGCTCAAGTCGATCGGCGGGAAGACCGGGGTGTTCGTCGCCGGGGATGCGTGGCCGGAACATCGTGTTGATCCGCAGGAGGTCGTGGTCGACCATCTTGAGCTCGCCGATGGCCTCCTTGACCGGCACGCGGACGATGTGTCCGCGCTGGAGGGCGACCATCTCACCCCACGCGCTGTCCATCGCCGCCTCGACGGCCGCGACCCCGAAGCGGGTCCCGAGGACCCGGTCGAACGCGACCGGTGACCCGCCACGCTGGATGTGTCCCAAGGCTGTCATCCGGCTCTCGATACCGGTGCGGCCCTGGATCTCGCGGGCCAGGATCGAGCCGATTCCACCGAGGATCTGGTGGCCGTAGCGGTCCATCTCCGGCACGGGCAGCTCCATCGTCCCCGGCTTGGGGACGGCGCCCTCGGCCACGACGATGATCGTCGCGAAGCGCCCCTTGCGGTGCCGATGGACGATCCGCTCACAGACCTCCGCGATGTCGAAGGGCTCCTCGGGAACGAGCGTGATTGCCGCGCCGCCGGCGATACCGGACCACGTTGCGATGTGGCCGACATGACGCCCCATGACCTCCACGACCAGGACCCGGTGGTGGGACTCAGCCGTCGTGTGCAGTCGGTCGATGGCGTCGGTGCAGATCTGCACGGCCGTCTGGAAGCCGAACGTCATCTCGGTCTGGGAGATGTCGTTGTCGATCGTCTTGGGGACCCCGACGACCGGAAAGCCGTTGTCGTGGAGGCGTGAGACGACGTTCATCGAGCCCTCGCCGCCGACGGCAAGGATCGCGTCGAGCCCGTGCCTGGCGTAGGCCTTGCGGACCTTCTTGAGCCCGTCCTCGAAGGCGAACGGCTGGTCGCGGCTCGTGCCGAGGATGGTCCCGCCGAGCGGCAGGATGCCACGGCAGCGGTCGACATCGAGCAGCTCGAAGTCGTTGTCCATCACGCCCCGCCAGGCGTTGCGGAAGCCGACGACCGTGCTGTCGTAGGTCACCTCCGCGGCTCGGACCGCGCCGCGAATGACGGCGTTGAGGCCGGGACAGTCCCCGCCTCCGGTGAGGATGCCGATGCGCATGAGCAGCGTCCTTCGTGTGGGTTCAAACAGGTGCGTCGAGGCGGCGTTGGCGCGACAGTGTGAGCCTAGCCACATCGGGCCGTATGCCGCTGAGCCCGGTCCACCTTTCGGGACCCTCCCAGCCCTCCCGCCCATCCCGGCTTGCTCAATAGAGTGGTCGGCATGAGCGACGACGACGTGCAGCCCGTTCCCGCCGCCCCTGGCTCCTCTCCCACGGTGCGGTTGCGGCAGGTCCTTGGCCGGATGCCCGACTACAAGCCGGGCAAGCCCGCCACGGCTCGGCCAGGCCTGACGCCCTACAAGCTGTCGTCCAACGAGAACCCCTACGGACCGCTCCCGTCGGTCCTGACGACGATCAACGAGGCCGCGACGTCCGTCAACCGCTATCCCGACATGGCGGTCGTCGAGCTGCGCGAGCGCCTCGGTCGCGCCCTCAGCGTCTCGGCCGACTGCATCGCGACGGGGACCGGCTCAGTCGCCGTCCTCGCCCAGATCGTCCAGGCGGCGTGCGACGAGGGCGACGAGGTCGTCTTCGCCTGGCGGTCGTTCGAGGCGTACCCGATCGTCACACAGCTGGCCGGAGCCACCCCTGTCATGGTCGCTCTCGACGACCGGGCCCGGCACCGCCTCGACGCGATGGCGGACGCCATCACCGAACGGACGCGCGTGGTGCTCGTCTGCACGCCGAACAACCCCACTGGGCCGTCGGTGCACCGCGCGGAGCTGGACGCCTTCCTCGACCGGGTTCCCAGCGACGTCATCGTCGTTGTCGACGAGGCCTACGTCGAGTTCGTCCGCGACGCGGAGGCGGTCCGGGGTCTCGAGGTCTGGCGCGAGCGGCCCAACGTCGTGGTCCTGCGCACCTTCTCCAAGGCCTTTGGCCTTGCAGGGCTGCGAGTCGGCTTCGCGGTAGCCCACCGTGACGTCGCCGCCGCGATCCGGAAGACGGCGACGCCCTTCGGGGTCAACTCCATCGCCCAGGCCGCGGCCGTCGCCTCACTCGACGCCTTCGACGAGCTGAAGGAGCGCGTCGAGTCGATCGTCGAGGAACGGGAGCGGGTCGTGCGTGGCCTGCAGGACCAGGGCTGGAAGCTGCCGGAGTCGGACGCGAACTTCGTCTGGTTCCCGCTCGGGGCAGACTCGACCGCCTTCGCGGAGGCGTGCGAGGAGGCCGGCCTCATGGTGCGGCAGTACGGCGACGACGGCGTCCGCGTCACCATCGGCGAGACCGAGGCCAACACCCGTCTGCTCGACGTCGCCGAGACGTTCGGGGCGCGGTAGCACGGGCACCGGCCCGGGACAGGGGAGCGGACATGAGGATCCGACCGGTTCGGGGCCGTGCGTTGGGTGGCGTGCTGGCGCTGGCCGGCGTGCTCGTACTCGTCCCATCGGTCTTCTGGCCGACGACGAGCATCACGCAACGCGTCTTCGCCGGCCCGGACGAGACACTGCAGGAGGACTACGTCACGTTGCTGTGGAGCTGGGGAAGGGTCGGGGTCGACAGCGCGCCGGCGGGGGCGGACCTCACGGGCATGAGCAACACCTGGGGACTCGTCTTCCTCGTCGTCGTGCTCGTGGCGGGCGGGGCCGGTGCCGCTGCGTGGCTCCTGGTCCGCGGTGCCCATGGCCGGCTGCTCGGGGTCGCGGGTGTCGCAGTCGCCGGTTCGTACGCAGCTCACACCGTCTTCCGCCGCTTCGGTGAGAGGCCGTGGTACGGCTCTGACGAGTTCGTCGTCGTGGGGACTCCGCCCAGCGGACACGTCGAGGAGCTGGCCGTGGGCGTCCTCGCTGCCGCCCTCGCCGTCATGGTGTGGCGGTCGGGGCTGGCTGTCGGCCGATCAGCGTGGGACGGGGTGTCGGCCTGGGCGGCGGCAGCACGGACCGTCGACGAGTCGCCGGGCCACGGCACCCCCGACGGAGAACGGGGGCGAGTCATCGTCCATGGGGAGCGCCGGGTCGACGGCACAGTCGCGCCGGGCCATCTGGCTGCTGGGCCGGCGGAGCCCGTGGGCTTCACAGACCCGTCAGCGGACGAGGACCGCTTCCACCCGCCAACGCTTGGGTAAGTGGGCCGGGAACGCGCCTGGTCGGGGCGGCTGGGCCGCCCCGACCAGGGGTCCTTTCAGGTCAGTTGTCCCTCCGACTGGCACGCCGGAGGCCGGATCGCGTCACTGGAACGTGTTCCAGAACGCCTTGTCGGAGATGGCTCGAGCATTCTTGCTGTCGGCCGACGTGCCGGGCGTGAAGGTCGAGCTGTCACCGGCGGAGTTGAACGATGCAGCCTGGCCCTGTGCTGTGCTGATCGCCGAGAGGTTGGTTCCGCAGAGCGCGGCCTCCCATGCGGCGAACGAGCCATTGGCCGGGACCGACCCGAACGCCGAGGCATTCAGCTCGGCGGCCAGCAGCTGCTGGAGCAGCTGCGCGCGTGCCTGGTCGAGCGCAGACCGCTTCTTGCCATCCGTCGTCTTGGAGATGTCGGACCAGAAGCCGCCCATGAGCTTGCCCAACGTGTCGATCGGCCGACCGCAGAGTGACGTGTCACCGATGCCGGACACGCCAGCAACGCCCGTGAAGGTGTGGCCGAACGCCGTCCCGCCGAACCAGGCGATGTTGGCCAACGGCGAGTGCGTGGCCCAGAACCCTTGGGTTCGGGTGACGCCCTGGCCGGTGTTCTCGAACACACAGGTCACCGTGTCGCCGTTCTTGAGCGAGACCGTGGCCGTCTGGGTGTTGAGGTCACCAACGCCCGTGCTGCCGCCGCTGCCCGTCACCGTGCAGTTGTACGGATTGCTCGGATCGCTGGATCCACCGATTCCCGTGAGCACCCATCCCAGGGGCACGAGCTCCTGGACCGAGTAGCTTCCGGCGTTGAGGTCCTGACCGTTCTCCTGGCCTCCGGCCAGCGCGAAGTCGACGTAGCCGGTCCCGTTCGCGTCGAAGTTGAAGCTGGTCTGCGCGCCGACTGGCTTGATGACCTTCCTCACAACGATTCTGCCGGGCTGGTCGTCGTTGGTGATGGTGCAGGTGGCCTCGCCGCCGATGCCGACGGTGATGTTGCTGCCGCTCTGCGTGCCACCCTCACACACCCACGCGCTGGCCGAGTATCCGTAGACGGTGGTCTCGGACAGGGCCCAGGTGTCGGCCTGGAGGCCGGCGCCGGAGTCGACCGGGCTGGTGCCGGACAGGTCATTGCTGCCGGCGCCGTTCGCGGTCAGGGTGAAGTCGGCGACGGTCTTGGTGCCGCCGTTGTTGTTCACGACGACCTTGCGCAGGTGCAGCTGCGGCGGGATGTCGTTGTTGGTGATGGTGCAGGTGGCTTCGCCGCCGATGCCGACGGTGATGTTGCTGCCGCTCTGCGTGCCACCGACACAGCTCCACGCGCTGGCCGAGTAGCCGGACGGCCCGGTCTCGGACAGGGCCCAGGTGTCGGCCTTCAGGCCGGCGCCGGAGTCGACCGGGCTGGTGCCGG
>NZ_JBEDUL010000007.1:0-14130 GCF_040414665.1 Intrasporangium sp. | reverse complement strand
GCAGGATCCGCATCCGCCTGTCCTCCTGGAGCCCAGTGTCCTCCCGGACGTGAGCGGCGGATGAGCGGCGGCCGGCCGACCTCAGCCAGCGGCCCTCTCCGGGTCGTCCGCCTGAGGGGCCATGAGGGGTGCCGCTGAGGCGGACGACCCGAAGGCTGTTGCGCTCACGGACCGCTCATGGTGCTCACCTAGCCTCGGCAGTCCGAAACCCAGGAGGAGCCATGGACCACCACTCCCTGCCGACCGTGCGATCCCGTGCGGTGCTCGCCGCTGCCGCCGCGGCCGGCCTGCTCGCCGTCACCGTCGCCTCCGCACCGGCGACGTACGCCGCCTCGAAGGTGCCGCACCGCGTCCACCCGTCGCCGTCGCACTTCACGCACGGCCGGGTGGACAACCCGTGGTTCCCCTTGAAGCCCGGCACCCGCTACGTCTACCGAGGCAGCGAGGAGGGGGTGCCTGAGCGCGACGTCCTCGTGGCCACCTACGACAGCCGGACGGTCGACGGCGTCGTCTGCCGCGTGGTCTTCGACCGGGTGTGGAAGCACGGCAGGCTCGACGAGCGCACGCACGACTTCTACGCGCAGACCAGGCGCGGCACGGTGTGGTACTTCGGGGAGCGCACCGCCAACTTGAACCGCCACGGACACGTGATCAGCCGCGAGGGCTCGTTCATGTCCGGTGTCGACGGTGCGCAGGCCGGGATCTTCATGACTCCGCATCCCCACCGAGGTCCGTCGTACAGACAGGAGGACTACCCGGGTCACGCCGAGGACGTCTTCACCGTCGTACGTCGCGGCGCGCACGTCGTCGTGCCGATCCTGGACACCCGGCACGCGTTGCTGACTCGCGAGACGACGGTTCTGGAACCCGGCGTCGTGGACCACAAGTACTACGTCCGCGACCTCGGCACCGTCCGCGAGCTCACGGTCAAGGGTGGGAGCGAAAGCATCCGGCTGGTGTCCGTGAGCCACGTGCCGCGGCCGTGACCCCAGCCCTCAGCCCCCTGCGAACGGCGGCAGGAACTCCACGACCTGGCCCGGCTTCACCAGCACTCCGTCGGGCGCCCGCGACTTCACCGGCTGGTCGCCGACCAGGACCGAGCACGCCTCGAGGACGCCCGGGAGCCGGGTGCCGGGGTGCAGCGCCGCGGCTCGGCGTACGACGTCGGCGAGCGTGATCGGGTCCGACACCGGCAGCGCGTCGGTCTCGACGCCTGCCGCGGCGCGGGCGGAGGCCCAGTAGCGCACCGTGATCGGCCGGGCCGTCTCAGCCTCCGCGTCCTGGTCCGGTCGGGACTCCATGCTCGATATCCTTGCGCATCGGTCTCGACCGCTCGACCACCCGCAGGAACGAGGTGACCGGATGAGCACACTGCTGCTGCTCACCAGCGCCTTGCAGCCGAGCGCCGAGGTTCTTCCCGGGTTGGCGCTGCTCGGCCATCAGGTGCGGATCCTGCCCGCGGAGCCCAGCGCCCTGATCGACGCGCCCGACGCGGACCTGATCCTCGTCGACGGCCGGCAGGAGCTCGCCCACGCGCGTGACCTGTGCCGACTGCTGCGCACGACCGGGACCGACTGTCCGGTGCTGCTCGTCGTCACCGAGGGCGGCTTGGCCGTTGTGGCGCACGACTGGGGCATGGACGACGTAGTGATCCACACCTGCGGCCCCGCCGAGCTCGAGGCCCGGATCAGGCTCTCGATCGGACGGCTGAACAGCCGGCGTGACGAGGGTGAGGACACCCACGTCATCCGCTCCGGCGAGGTCGTGGTGGACGACGCGACGTACACCGCGACGATCGGCTCGCGGCCGCTCGACCTCACGTTCAAGGAGTTCGAGCTGCTCAAGTACCTCGCCCAGCACCCCGGCCGCGTCTTCACCCGAGCCCAGCTGCTCCAGGAGGTCTGGGGCTACGACTACTACGGCGGCACCCGGACGGTCGACGTCCACGTCCGTCGCCTCCGCGCGAAGCTCGGGCCCGACCACGAGGCGCTCATCGGCACCGTCCGCAACGTCGGCTACCGCCTCGTGCCGGACAAGGCGACCAGCGCGTGAGCATCGAGGTGCGTGACGGCGCCCACGAACTCCGTGCGGAGGAGGCGCGACTGGTCCTGGACCTCGCGGAACAGGCCGAGGCGGCCGACGGCTCGCCACCCCTGTCGGAGCAGTTCCGTCTGTCTGTCGGGTCAGGCGACCCGGACGTCACACACGTGTTGTCGTATGCCGCTGAGCCGGCTCTCGCAGGCTACGCGCAGGTCCGCGCGTGGTCGGGTGACGAACCGCCCTCCGCCGAGCTCGTCGTCGCGCCGACGTGGCGCCGCCAGGGGGTGGGGTCGGCGCTGCTCTCGGCGCTCCCCCAAGACGCGCGGGTGTGGAGCCACGCGACGGGGCGGGCCGCGGCGGCAGCGGACATGTTCGCCCGCGCGATGGGACTCGAGCCCGTGCGGTCCCTGCACGTCATGGGGCGCTCGCTCGTGGACGGGCCGCCCTGGCCGGCGGCGGCCGTGCCGGAGCGTTACTCCGTCCGCACCTTCGAGACCGGCCGCGACGAGGACGCCTGGGTCGCCGTCAACGCCGCCGCCTTCGCCTCCCACCCCGAGCAGGGGGCGCTGACCCGCCGAGACCTCGAGCAACGGATGGACCAGCCGTGGTGGGACCCCGAAGGGTTCATTCTCATCGTGGACGCGTTGGCCAGCGACCGGATCGCCGCCTTCCACTGGACCAAGGTCGACCCGCCAGACGGCGACACCGGTGAGGTCTACGTCGTCGGGGTCGCCCCGGACCGGCAGGGCGAGGGCCTGGGCAAGGCGGTGACCATCCTCGGTCTCGACCACCTCAGGGCCCGCGGGCTGCGCGACGTGGTCCTCTACGTCGACGAGGACAACGTCGCCGCCGTCCGGACGTACGCCGGCCTGGGCTTCACCGATCGAGAGGTCCACCGCCAGTACGCCCGCCTCCCCTGACCGTCGAGTGTGCAGTTAGCGCCGCTGCCGCTCAGGCTGACTCCTCGTCGAGTGTGCAATAGATGCCGGCGCGGAGTGCACACTCGACCACGAGGACGCCGGCGCGAACTGCACACTCGACGAGGAGGGTCTTCGGGCGCGGAGTGCACGCACTCGACCGAAACGCCCACCCGACGGTGGCGCGGGTTGCAGCCGAAGCCAGCTCAGCGGCATACGTCACCTCTGACTCACTCGCCCTCCGTCGCACTTCGATGTCACGATGGACGCATGAGCACCGGCAGTCTCGAACGAACCGACCTCGAGGGCCAGGACCAGCCACGCGAGGTCGAGACGACCCCAGAGGTGAGCTCGTTCACGAGCACGGTGCCGCAACGACGGGCTCCCATGCGGGGTCGAGACGGCCGGTTCATCGGCGCCCCAGGCACCAGGCCGGAGGAGCGCGGCGCGGAGGACCTGCCCGACGACCGCTATCTCGAGCGGGAGCTGTCGTGGCTGCAGTTCAACGAGCGCGTGCTCCAGCTCGCCATGGACCCCACCGTCCCGCTGCTCGAGCGGGCGCGCTTCCTGGCGATCTTCTCGAGCAACCTCGACGAGTACTTCATGGTGCGGGTGGCCGGCCTCAAGCGACGCATCGCCACAGGTCTCGCGGTCCGTACTGCGGCCGGGCTCGAGCCACGCGACCTGCTCGAGCGGATCGCCCGGCTCGCCCACGAGCTGATGGCCCAGCACGCCACGGTCTTCCAGAACGAGGTGCGTCCGGCCCTCGAGGCCGAGGGCATCACCATCGTTCGATGGAGCGAGCTCGACGAGCAGGAGCGGGCGCCGCTCCACGACTTCTTCGCTGACCGCGCCTTTCCCGTCCTCACGCCCCTCGCCGTCGACCCGGCCCACCCGTTCCCCTACATCTCCGGCCTGTCGCTCAACCTTGCCGTGCTGCTCCAGAGCCCGAAGACGGGCAACGAGCACTTCGCGCGGCTCAAGGTCCCCCCGAGCCTGCCTCGCTTCATCCGCATCAGCGACCGGGAGACCGAAGGGGGCCCCGAGGTCAAGCGGTTCGTGCCGCTCGAGGAGGTCATCGCCTCGCACCTCGACCAGCTCTTCCCCGGCATGGACGTCCTCGAGCACTTCTCCTTCCGCGTGACGCGCAACGAGGACGTCGAGGTGGAGGAAGACGATGCCGAGAACCTGCTCACCGCGCTCGAGAAGGAGCTGACCCGGCGCCGGTTCGGCCCGCCGATCCGGCTCGAGGTCGAGGAGGACATGGATCCGAAGGTCCTCGACATGCTGAGCCGCGAGCTGCAGATCAGCGACCGCGAGATCTACCGCCTGCCCACGCCGCTGGACCTCACCGGGCTGTGGATCATCACGGATGTCGAGCGCTCGGACCTGGAGTACCCGAAGTTCGTCCCGAGGACCCATCCCGACTTCGCGCCGACCGAGAGCGCCCAGCCGAGCGACCTGCTGGCGGCGGTGCGCGTCAAGGACGTGCTCGTCCAGCACCCGTACAACTCGTTCTCGACGTCGGTGCAGGCCTTCATCGAGCAGGCCGCCTTTGATCCGCACGTGCTCGCCATCAAGCAGACCCTCTATCGGACGTCCGGGGACTCGCCCATCATCGATGCCCTCATCGATGCGGCTGAGGCGGGCAAGCAGGTCCTCGCCGTCGTGGAGATCAAGGCTCGGTTCGACGAGGTCAACAACATCTCCTGGGCCCGCAAGCTCGAGGAGGCGGGCGTTCACGTCGTCTACGGCGTCGTCGGCCTCAAGACGCATGCCAAGCTGTGCCTCGTCGTGCGCGAGGAGCCCGAGGGGCTGGTGCGGTACTGCCACATCGGCACCGGCAACTACAACCCCAAGACCGCGCGCACCTACGAGGACTTCGGGCTCTTCACCTGTGACCCACAGGTCGGCGACGACCTCTCGCGGCTGTTCAACCAGCTGTCCGGCTTCGCTCCCCGGAGCCGGTTCAAGCGGCTCCTCGTCGCTCCTCGGTCGGTGCGCACGGGACTCATCGACCTCATCGAGGAGGAGGTCGCGCTCCACCGCAAGCGCGGCAAGGCTGACCCGCCCGGCCGGATCGCCTTCAAGGCCAACTCGATCGTCGACGAGGAGATCATCGACGCGCTCTATCGCGCGAGCATGGCCGGCGTGCATGTCGACATCTGGGTGCGCGGCATCTGCGCCCTGCGCCCCGGAGTGGAGGGGATGTCCGAGAACATCCGCGTCCGGTCGGTTCTCGGGCGGTTCCTCGAGCACTCCCGCGTCTTCTGGTTCGACCACGGTGGGGACCCACAGGTCTACATCGGCAGTGCCGACCTCATGCACCGCAACCTCGACCGCAGGGTGGAGGCGCTCGTGCGGATCACCGACCCGGGGCACCTCTCGGAGCTCGCTGAGCTGTTCGAGCTCGCCTTCGATGACCAGACCTCGCGCTGGGACCTGTGCGCGGACGGCCGGTGGGTGCGGCACTACCAGGACGACGCCGGGGCGCCGCTCACCGACCCGCAGGCGGCCCTCATCGAGCGACACGACAAGCGGCGGCGGAAGGCGCGGCGGCGGTGAGCCGCCCGCTGACCAGCGCGCTGCACGGAATGCCGGCGTGCGCCACTGCGGCTCGTCCACGGCGGCGGGCCGAGTCAGGGTCGGTCTGACGTGGCGTCCATCATCCCGGCCGCGGGCACGCTCCCATGGCGTCGCCGTGACGGACGACTGGAGGTCGCGCTCGTCCACCGGCCCAAGTACGACGACTGGTCGTGGGCGAAGGGGAAGCTCGACCCGGGCGAGCCGCTCTGCGTGGCCGCGGCGCGGGAAACCTTCGAGGAGACCGGCCTGCAGGTCCGTCTCGGCATCCCGCTGCCGAGATCGACGTACACCGTCCTGGACGGCGAGGGCGCGCCCGCGACGAAGGAGGTCCACTACTGGGCCGCACACGTCGTCGGCGGGTCCGGAGTCCTCGAGCACGAGATCGACGAGGTCCGCTGGGTCGATGCGCGCACGGCGCACGACCTGCTCGACTACGGCCGGGACCGGGAGCAGCTGCTCGCCGTCGTCCGGGCGGATCGCGAGGGCGGCCTCGACACGTGGCCGCTCGTCCTCGTCCGGCACTCGAAGTCACGACCCCGGAGCAGGTGGAAGGGTGACGACCGCCTCCGCCCGCTGGACGCCGTTGGACGAGAGCAGGCTGACGACGTGAGCCGCATCCTGGAGGCCTTTGGCATCGAACGGGTCGTGTCGTCGTCATCCGTGCGCTGTGTCCAGACAGTCGAGCCGTATGCCGCTCGGCTGGGGACCCGGATCAGGGCCAAGGACTCGCTGTCCGAGGAAGGCTTCGCCGCGGATCCCCGACCGGCAGTCATGCAGCTGCACAAGCTGCTGGATCTGGCGCGGCCCGTCGTGGTCTGCACGCACGGACCGGTCCTGCCGACCCTGCTCGAGGTGCTGCGGAGTCGCCTACGCGCGGACTCGGCCTGCCGGGTCTCCGCCGAGGAGGAGCTCACCGCTGCCGGCAAGTCATCGATGCGCAAGGGAGAGGTCCTCGTCGCCCACCTGATGGGCTCCGGCGACGCCGCCCGGGTGGTCGCGGTCGAACGCATCGACACCTGATCAAAGTTCACCATCGTGCCCCTGTGTCGGGAACGGCGCAGCGCGGGCCGGATGGGCGCACGCAATCGTCGACAGCCGTTCACCTGTGGTTCACCGGGAGGGGGCAATCTGTCACTCAAGGCTCCTAGGTTCGGCACTGGTTCGACAGCCCCGGCGTCACGCCGGACCAGTCGACCGACTTACTGAAGAGCCACCCCATCGAGAGGGATCATTCCGTGTCTGTTTCGCGTGTCAGCGCCTTCGGCGCCATCGCCCTCACCGGCGTTCTCGCGCTCTCGGCCTGTGCGAGCGAGAACCCCGCCCCGGCCGACGCCAACACCGCCGGCGGCGACTCCACCAACGCCGCTGCCGCGGCCGACTGCTTCACCGGCGACCTCAAGGCTGAGGGGTCGTCCGCTCAGAAGAACGCCATCGACGAGGCCATCTCCGCCTACCAGACCGCGTGTGCCGACGCAACGATCGACTACCAGCCGACCGGCTCGGGCGCGGGCATCAAGCAGTTCATCGCCAAGCAGGTGGATTTCGCCGGCTCCGACTCCGCCCTCAAGACCGAGGAGAAGGACGGCGTCATCGAGACCGAGGAGGCCAAGAACTCCTGCGGCTCGGACGCCTGGAACCTCCCCATGGTGACCGGTCCGATCGCCATCGCCTACAACGTCAAGGGCGTCGACAAGCTCGTCCTCAACGCGGACGTCGCGTCCAAGATCTTCGACGGCAAGATCACGACGTGGAACGACCCGGCCATCGCCGCGCTGAACAAGGACGCCACGCTCCCCGCGACCCCGATCAAGGTCTACTTCCGGTCCGACGAGTCGGGGACGACCGAGAACTTCACCAAGTACCTCAAGGCCGCCGCGCCGTCGGCATGGACCTACGAGACCGGCAAGAAGTGGCCGGGCAAGGGCGAGGGCAAGGAGAAGTCGGCGGGTGTCGCCACGGCCACCAAGGGCCAGGACGGCGCCATCACGTACGTCGAATGGAGCTACGCCCAGCAGAACCAACTGTCGATGGCGTCCATCGACAGCGGCTCCGGCCCCGTCGAGCTGACCGCAGAGTCGGCCGGGAAGACGGTTGCCACCGCCGAGCAGGCCGGTACCGGCAACGACCTGGCCCTCAAGATCGACTACGCCACGAAGGAGGCGGGTGCCTACCCGATCGTCCTCGTCACCTACGAGATCGTGTGCTCCAAGTACCCGGACGCCGAGACGGGCAAGAAGGTCAAGTCCTTCCTGAAGACCTTCGCCTCGGACGAAGTCCAGGGTGGCCTCACCGCCCAGGGCTACGCGCCGCTCCCTGCGGAGGTTGCCAGCAAGGTCGAGACAGCGATTGACGCCATCTCCTGATCGTGACGCAACGGGGCGGGTGCCGGGTTTCCCCGGCCCCGCCCCATCCGCCATGTGCACCCCGTAACGACCCCTCAGTCCAACCCCGAGTGAAAAGGCCTGACGTGCCCACAGTGACCGGCGTCTCTGCCACGGACGAACTTCCCGGCCCCGACGGCAAGAAGCCCCTGACCGGTGACAGCGCATCCACGGGACGACGTGGTGACCGGCTCTTCGGCGGTGCCGCGACCCTCTCCGGTGTCGTCGTCATCGCGATGGTCTCGCTCATCGGGATCTTCCTCGTCGTCCAGGCCGTTCCGGCCCTGACGAACAACTCGGCGAACTTCTTCACGAGCCGGGTCTGGGAGCCGGGCGGGGAGCAGCCCGCCTTCGGCATCGTGGAGTTCCTCTGGACGACCGTCATGGCATCGGTCATCGCGATGACGCTCGCGGTGCCGGTGGGGGTCGGTGTGGCGCTCTTCCTCACGCAGTACGCGCCACTGTGGATGCGCAGTCCCGCGGCAGCACTGATCGACCTGCTCGCCGCCGTCCCATCGATCGTCTACGGACTGTGGGGTCTGCTCACCTTCCGGAGCTTCGTCAAGCCGCTGGAGGAGTTCCTCCAGGACAAGCTCGGCTGGTTCCCGCTCTTCGCCCCGACCGGGATCTCGGGCGGCACCATCTTCTTCATCGGCATCGTCCTCGCGATCATGATCCTGCCGATCGTCACTGCCCTGTCTCGCGAGGTCTTCGACCAGACCCCGACCGCCCACAAGGAGGGCGCGCTGGCGCTCGGTGCGACGCACTGGGAGATGATCCGCACTGCCGTGCTGCCCTTCGGTCGGCCAGGCGTCATCTCCGCCTCGATGCTGGCTCTGGGTCGAGCCCTCGGCGAGACGATCGCGGTCACCTTCCTCGTCTCCGCCCTGGCTGCCGGGACGCCGTGGACCTGGTCGCTCTTCAACGGCGGTGAGACCTTCGCCTCGAAGATCGCCAACAACGCGGCCGAGTTCAGCAACCCGAACAAGACCGGGGCCTACATCGCGGCCGGCCTCGTCCTCTTCGTCCTGACGTTCGTCGTCAACAGCGTCGCCCGGATCGTCATCGAGCGCAGGAAGGCGTTCACCGAATGAGTCTCACGACGACCAGGGACCAGGTGCCGGACGACGGCTCCACCAATGGTCTGGCGACGCCTCCCAGCCCCACCGCCGACGACGCCGTGCACGAGATGGACAACCCGCACCGGGCCCGCTCGATCAAGGACGTCTTCGCCCGGATCACCATGTGGGGCGCCTTCTTCGTGGCGGTGATCCCGCTCGTCTGGATCCTCTGGACGGTGATCAGCCGGGGCATCCACATGGTCACCACCAGCGTCTGGTGGACCAACAACCAGCGCAACATCAACTCTGACGACTTCGGCGGCGGCGCGCGTCACGCGATCGAGGGCACGCTGCTCCAGGCGGGCATGACCGCGCTGATCTCGATCCCCATCGGGGTGCTCACGGCCGTGTACCTCGTCGAGTACGGCCGGGGGCGGCTCGCGCGAGCGATCAGCTTCATGGTCGACATCCTCTCCGGCGTCCCGTCCATCGTCGCCGCGCTGTTCATCTACGCGGTCTGGGTCACGACGTTCGGCATCGACCGCAACGGGTTCGCGGTCTCGCTCTCCCTCGTCCTGCTCATGATCCCGACCGTCGTCAGATCGACGGAGGAGATGCTCAAGCTCGTCCCCAACGAGCTGCGCGAGGCGTCCTACGCTCTCGGCGTCCCGAAATGGGTCACCATCGTGCGGATCGTCCTTCGGACGGCCTTCTCGGGCATCGTCACCGGGATCCTGCTCGGGCTCGCGCGCGTCATGGGCGAGACGGCACCACTGCTCATCCTCGGGCCCTACACCAAGAACTTCCAGCGCAACCTGTTCGAGGGCAACATGGCGACCCTGCCCACCATGATCAACCAGGACCGGAACGACTTCGCGCTCGCCACCGCCGCCGAGCGGATGTGGGGCGCCGCCCTGACCCTGATCTTCCTCGTCCTCCTCCTCAACATCATCGGCCGAATCATCGCCCACTTCGGCTCCGTCAAGAAGTAAGAGAAAGCGAAGCACTTCGATGGCAAAGCGAATTGACGTCAGCGACCTCGACGTCTACTACGGGGACTTCAAGGCCGTGGAGGGTGTGACGCTCACCGTCGAACCTCGATCGGTCACCGCGTTCATCGGCCCCTCGGGCTGCGGCAAGTCGACCTTCCTGCGCACCCTCAACCGAATGCACGAAGTCATCCCCGGTGGTCGCGTCGAGGGCAAGGTCCTGCTCGACGACCAGGACCTCTACGCTCCGTCGATGGACCCGGTCCACGTGCGTCGCACCATCGGCATGGTGTTCCAGCGACCCAACCCCTTCCCCACGATGACGGTCTACGACAACGTCGCCGCGGGACTGCGGCTCAACGGCGTCCGGAGCAAGAGCACCCTCGACGGCATCGTCGAGCAGTCCCTCAAGGGCGCCAACCTCTGGAACGAAGTCAAGGACCGCCTGGCCAAGCCCGGCGCCGGCCTGTCCGGTGGCCAGCAGCAGCGCCTCTGCATTGCTCGTGCCATCGCGGTGCAACCGCAGGTGCTGCTCATGGACGAGCCCTGCTCGGCCCTGGACCCGATCTCGACGCTCGCCATCGAGGACCTCATCAACGAGCTGAAGACCGAGTACACGATCGTCATCGTGACGCACAACATGCAGCAGGCCGCCCGCGTCTCCGATCGGACCGCCTTCTTCAACCTCAGGGCCACCGGAGAGCCCGGTCGCCTCGTGGAGATCGACGACACGACGAAGATCTTCAACAACCCGTCGCAGCAACAGACCGAGGACTACATCTCCGGCCGCTTCGGCTGAGACACCATCGACTGGCGGGTCGGCGGGGGCGGGCGCCGTCAGGGGGTGCCCGCCCCTTTGCTCAGCGGAGGAGCGCCGTCACGTACCAGGTGAGCGCCGCGACGAGGCCGGCGCCGGGGAACGTGAGGACCCAGGCGCCGACGATGTTTCCGGCGACGCCCCAACGCACGGCGGACAGTCGCTTCGTGGCTCCGACGCCCATGATGGCCGAGGTGATGGTGTGCGTCGTCGAGATCGGTGCTCCGAACGCCATGCCGGCGACATAGAGGATGGAGGCAGCGGTCGTCTCCGAGGCGAAGCCCTGCGGCGGGTCGAGGTGGATGATCCGCCGCCCCAGGGTCCGCATGATCCGCCAGCCACCCGCGTACGTACCTAGTGAGATGACGATGGCAGACAGGACGAGCACCCAGATCGGGATGGTGTCGCCGCTGTGGTGTCCCGAGATGTTGAGTGCGAGGACGACCACCCCGGCGGTCTTGGCGGCGTCCTGCAGACCGTGCCCGAAGGCCATGGCGGCAGCGGACGCGGTCTGGGCGTGCCGGAAACCACGCTGCACGCGGCCCGGGTGCGCCCTGCGGAACAACCAGAGGATGGCCGTCATGACGAGGAAACCGAGCGTGAGCCCGACGAGCGGAGAGACGATCATCGGGATGACGACCTTGGTGAAGATGATGTTCCACTTGACGACCACCCCCGCGGCGAGCGCCGCACCGCCGAGCCCCCCGATGAGGGCGTGCGAGGAGGAGGACGGCAGTCCGAACCACCAGGTGAGCATGTTCCAGCCGATGGCCCCCACCAGTGCGGCGGCGACAAGCCAGAGGCCGTCGATCCCGGACGGCTGCTCGATGATGCCCGACCCGATCGTCTGGGCCACCTTCGTGCCGAAGAAGGCTCCGACGAGGTTGGCGACGGCGGCCATGCCGAGCGCCACCCGCGGCGTCAACGCCCTCGTGGAGACCGACGTGGCGATGGCGTTGGCTGCGTCGTGGAACCCGTTCGTGTAGTTGAATCCCATCGCCAATGCGATGACGATGGCGACGGGGAGGACGTCCAACACGGCGTCAGGACTCCTTGACCGCGATGCCCTCGACCGTGTGCGCCACGTTCTCGAAGGAGTCCGCTGCGTCCTCGAAGCCGTCGATGATGCCCTTCATCTTGATGACGTGCACGGCGTCGACGTTCGTGCCGTTGAACAGATGGACGAGCATCTTGCGATGCAGCTTGTCGGCCTTGTTCTCCAGGCGGTTGATCTCGATCCAGTAGCCCGAGAGGTCCTTGAGCGAGCGAAGGTTGGGCATCGCTTCGGCGGTGACCTCGGCCATCCGGGACAGGATCTCGATCTGCTCCGCCATGCCCTTGGGCAGGTCGCCGATCCGGTAGAGGGCGATGAGGTCCGCCGTCTCCTCGATGTGGTCCATGCAGTCGTCGAGCTGGACCGCGAGGGTGTGGATGTCCTCGCGGTCGAAGGGGGTGATGAACGAGCTGTTGACCTTCTTGATCACGGCGTGCGTGGCTTCGTCAGCCTCGCTCTCGAGCGAGGCGAGCCGCTGGGCGACGCCGGCTCGACCCTCCGGATCCAGCTCGAGGAGCTTGGTCAGCTCCCTCGTCGCTTCGACGAGGAGTCCCGCGGAGGTGGCGAAGAGCGAGTAGAAGCTCGAATCCTGGGGGGTCAGGCGAAAGCCCACGTGGGTACTCCGGTCGCTTGGAAGTGGCTCGGGACGATGCTACGGCCACCAGAACACCGGAATGCAAACTGGCGTTCATCCCAACGACACCATCCCACCATGTGTGGGCAACGGATCCCCTCTGAGGTCCTCAGTTCTCGGCGTCGCGTCCGGAGGGAGCAGGACCGGAGTCCTCGGTGACGGTGTCGATGCCGAGGAGGGCATCGACCTCATCCGGAGTGAAGTGACGAGCGCTCGTGGACGCGGCGACGACGAGGTCACTGACGAGCTCGATCTCGTCGGCGAGGTCGCCATCGACCAGATCGTTCGTGCGGTCGTCACTCATGGGCCAAGGGTAGATCCCCGCAGCCCGGCGTGGAGGGGAAGGGTGCCGAAAGCCTCCGATTGCCCCCGTGGCATCCCCACGGGGCATCATGGGGCCATGGCCCCTGACTCCAGGAGCACATCCGAGGACCCCAGCACCCCGACCTGGACCTCCGTCGAGCGGGGGGCGTTCATGTTCGGGCGGTGCGATCGCTGCGGCTTCCAGAGCCCCGCGCGACGCGCCATTCACTCGCTCGAGTCCGATATGCGCGCGCATGCGGTCCTCTGTCAAGCAGAGGAGTTGGCCGAAGGCGCAACGGAACCGCCCCCACGCGAGCCGTCCCCGTTGCGGGGATGAGCCGGATGACTGTTGCGTCGGGCCGGGAGCGCCTCTCGGCACGAGGCCGCTCGCAGCGGCTGAATTTGGGACCCGGGGCTACCGCGGCCCGACGCCCGTCAAGGATAGGCGCCGCTCGCCACATCACCAAGCCCAACGTCGTTCTCGACGAAACCCACCACAAACTGGACGTATGCCGCTGAGCGAGCTCAGCGGCATACGTGACCTTGGTGGTTGGCTCAGTCCAAGGCCTCCGCCCGCCACAGGCGGGCGGAGGCGGCGAGGTCGTCCGCCATGCCAAGGAGATTGGCGGCGTGCTCGGCCGCCTCGGAGCCGGAGGAGACGTCAGCACGGCCCGCGGACACGACGCGGCAGAAGGCGGAAGCGCGCTCCAGTGCCACCGCGAGGTCGCCGCCGAAGACGCCGCGGAGGATCTCGTCGATGAGCCGTTCCATCTCGTCCGGGCCAGGCGGCTCCGCGGCCCCGGCGACGGCGTGGTCGGGTGTCGTGAAACGGATGCCGGCGGCGTACTCACGGCTCGCGTCGTGCGGGGAGCGGCGCACCCATTCCCGTAGGACGTAGAGGCGCCACAGACTCCCCGGCAGGCTCCGCGCCGGTCGCTGCGACCACAGCTCGGCCACCGTCGACAGGCCGATGTCGTCGACGAGCGCGATCAAGCGCTCGGTCACCGCCGGATCTGATGCCGCGCGTCCGGCATGGACGAGCGCCGCCGCCGTCTCATGGGCGACGTGGATCTGCTCTGTCGGGTCGTACGCTCCCCCGTGCGCTTCGAGCGCCGAGGGGCTGAAGAAGGCGGGCCGTCTCGGGCCGCGACGCTCGCGCTCGCTCATCCCGGCAGGCTAACGCCGTGCGGTCCCTTCTGTGCGGTTCGGGGCTCGCTGCGGGACGTCGTAGACTCCCACCGTGGCCCGGACGGCCTTGACCGGACGGGCGCGGGGCCTCTAGCTCAGTGGGTAGAGCATCGGACTTTTAATCCGCCGGTCGTCGGTTCGAGCCCGACGGGGCCCACCA
>NZ_JBEDUL010000006.1:0-4686 GCF_040414665.1 Intrasporangium sp. | reverse complement strand
GCCATGTTGAACACGGCACGCTCCGGGTCGGTGCCCACGGCGACGATGCCGTGGTTGGCGAGGATGAAGGCGTTGTCGCCGCTGGTGATCTTCCTCTGCACGTTCCTCGCGAGAAGGCCGGTGCCGGACGGGGCGTAGTCGATGATCGCGACCTCGCGGCCCAGGAAGCGGACCTGCTCGTCGGTGAGGGCCGGGATCGGGCGGCGGAGCACCGCGAGGGCCGAGGCGAACGGCTGGTGCGTGTGAACGATCGCGTGCACATCGGGGCGCTCGCGGTAGATGTGGGCGTGCATCCCGCATTCGATCGACGGCGCGAGGGAGGCACCGGAGTCGCCGCGGCCAGCATCCGGGACGTGCTTTCCGTCGAAGTCGACGATGCACACGTCGTCGACCCGCATCCGGTCGTAGGAGTAGTTGCTGGGGGTCACCGCGTAGAGCCGGCGGCCGGGGATCCGGACCGAGACGTTGCCCTCCGTGGCCTTGAGGTAGCCGCGCTCGAGCATCGTGCGACACATGTCGACGACGTGCTGCCGGGCGGATTGGTGCTCCACGGTGCCTCCTGTGCTGGAGCGGGGGATCGACGCGCTTACCAGCGTCCACCAAGTCTGGACGAATGTCCAGACATTTGGCAGAATGCGCGTATGGCGATTCGCCCAGCCACCCACCGCGCGAGGGGCCGGGCGCGCCGCGCCGCGCTCCTCGAGGCGGCCGTCGAGGTCATCGCGGAGCAGGGCGTCGCCGGGGCGACGCACCGGTCGATCGCGGCGCAGGCAGGGATGTCGACCTCCACCACGAGCTACTTCTTCTCCTCCCTCGACGACCTGATCGCCGCCGCGCTGGAGATGGTCGGTGACCGGATCGTCGCCCGCGTGGATGCCGTCACCGCCTCGGTCGCCGGCGCACAGCTGACCCCTGAGCAGGCGATCGACCGGTTCGTGGATGCCGTTCTGGCCGAGCCGGAGAGCGACACCGTCGCGCAGTTCGAGATCTACCTCGAGTGCGCTCGGCGCCCGCAGTTGCAGGGCACCGCCCACCAGATCATGGCGAGCATCGAAGGTGGCGCCAAGGCGTCGCTCCGTGCGCTGGGGATCGCGAATGCGGACGAGCGCGCCCCCATGGTCGTCGCGCTGCTGGACGGCCTTGCCCTGCACCGGCACGCCAGGCCGAGGGGCTCGTCAGACCGGCGGGTCATCTCCGAGGCGCTGTCCGCGCTCCACCGCGGCTTCGTCGAGGCCGACGCCGACGGCGAGGCCGGCTTCACAGCATCCGTCTGACGGCTGCGGCACCTGTTCGGGTATCGATCCCTCTCGGCCAATAGACTGCTCGGACTGATCCTCGGGCCGAGGAGGACGCGCGATGAGCCAGCAGTCAGCCTGGCCGGAGCTCCCCATCGACAGCTGGGAGCCAACCAGAGACACGCTCATCCTTTGGCTGCAGATCGTCGGCAAGATTCGGACCAAACGCACGCCGCTGCTCAACCACTGGTGGAACGCCACGCTCTTCGTCTCCTCCCGGGGCCTCACCACGTCCCTCATGCCCGACGGGCCCGGACGGAGCTTCTCGATCGACCTCGACCTCCTCGAGCACCGGCTCGACGTCAGCACCACGCGAGGCGAGTCCGCCTCCATGGAGCTCGCACCCAAGTCGGTCAGCGAGTTCTACACGGAGCTCACGGGGCTCCTGGACGAACTGGACCTGGCGACCAAGATCTGGCCGATGCCCGTCGAGCTCCCCGACGCCATCCGCTTCCCGGACGACCACCTCCACTGCTCCTACGACCCCCAGGCGGTCACCGCGTTCTGGCGGACCCTCGTCGAGGTCGAACGGGTCTTTACCGTGTTCAAGGGCCGCTTCCTGGGCAAGGCCAGCCCGGTCCACCTCTTCTGGGGCGCCCTCGACCTGGCGACGACGAGGTTCTCGGGCAGGCCGGCTCCGCCCCACCCGGGCGGCATGCCCAACTCGGGCTCCCACGTGATGCACGAGGGCTACTCGCACGAGGTGAGCAGCGTCGGCTACTGGCCCGGCGGCGAGGGAGAGGGCATCTTCTACTCCTACGCCTACCCCGAGCCGCCCAGCTACCGCACCCGGCCGGCCGGTCCACCGGAAGCGAGATTCGACGAGGCGCTCGGCGAGTTCGTGCTCCCGTACACCGCGGTGCGCACCGCTCCAGACCCCGACGCCGTGTTGCTCGACTTCCTGCAACGGACCTACGAAGCCGCAGCCATCACGGCGGACTGGGACCGCGCCGCGCTAGAGCGCCCCCAGTGAGTTTCGAGAGTTTGCCCGTATGCCGCTGAGCTCGCCGGGTGCCCACGCTCGGCGTGTCGCGTGCTCTGTCTACGGCGGCGTTTGGCTGGCCCGGGCGCGGCTTGCACAGGGACTTGACCCGCGTCAAGGACGCTGCACCAATGGAAGTGATCTGATCCAGGCAACGGCGGGATCGGCCCGCTCGCGAGGATGGAGTCCATCATGACCACCACGTCGATCGAACGCGATGAGGCCGCCGCCAACGCGATCCGGCGCCACCACGAGCACCTCATGAGCGAACTGGAACAGCTCGTTGCTGACATGGCGAACGCGGTGGAGCAGTCGTCCGGGTTTGAGCGGCCCAAGGCGAACATCGTCACCTGGGCGCGGGCCGTGCTCGCCCCGCATGCCGCCGGCGAGGAGAGGACCCTCTACCGCGCCGCCGCAGGGACCGAGGCCGGTCGGCTCCTCATCACCGGGATGGTTGCCGAGCACGGTGTCATCCTCGGCATCGTCGACGAGCTCGAGGCAAGCACGGAACCGGCCGTGGCGGCCGCGTGGGCCGAGGCGCTCCACCGGGTGTTCACGAGCCACGCGGCCAAGGAGAACGACCTCGTGCTGCCGCTGCTCGTTTCGGAGCCTGAGATCAACGTTGCCGAGCTTCTCGAGGACCTGCACGAGGAAGCGCACTGACGTTTGCTTGACGACCATTACATCCTGCTCCGCCATGCGGAGCAGGATGTGAGTCAGACGCAGCTCACACGCCGCGCACACCGGCTGCGCCCGCTCGCCGGCTGGCCTCGAGCTCGGCGATGAGGGTCTGGGCATCGTAGGGACCGATGTGGCGGCGCTCACCGACGAAGAACGTCGGCGTCCCTCGCGCGCCACTGCACTCCGCGCTCATCACGTCCTCGCGGATTCGCTCGGCGTGCACGTCCTCGTCGAGGTCTCGCAGGAAGCGTTCGACGTCGAGGCCCAACTCTCCCGCATAGCCCGCCAGGTCCTCCGTCTCGAGCTCGTCCTGATGCTCGAAGAGCAGGTCGTGCATCTCCCAGAACCGCCCCTGCGCGCCCGCCGCCTCGGCAGCCGCCGCCGCCAGTTCGGCGTGGGGATGCACATCGGGCAGCGGCAGGTGCCGCATGACGTAGCGCAGATCATCGCCGAAGTGGGCACGAACCTCCGCGACCACCCCCGTCGCGCGGCCACAGAAGGGGCACTCGAAGTCTGAGTACTCGAGGAGCGTCAGCGGCGCGGTTGCCGAGCCGCGGATGTGGTCGCGGGTCGGGTCCACCGGCCGGTCGAGCAGTATGGGCAGGCCGGCCGACGTCTCCCCGTGGAAAACGGCGGCCAGCGTGAAGACGAGCCATCCCAACAACGTGGCGACGACGAGCGAGAGGAGCACCCCGACGGTCGCCTCGTCCTGCAGCTCCGGCCCGAAGGCCAGCCCGAGGATGAGCAGTGCCACCGTGAAGCCGATGCCGGACAGTGCCGCACCGCCGAGGATCTGTCCCGGGCCGACGCCCTGCGGAAGCGCGCCCACGCGCAGCCGAGCGCCGAGCAACGCGACTCCGCCGATCCCAACGAACTTGCCGACGACGAGGCCGAGGACGACGCCCCACGTCACGGGCGAGCTCAGCGCCTCACCGAGGACCCCACCGCGCAGGTCCACTCCGGCGTTCGCGAGTGCGAAGACCGGCACGATGACATAGCTGGTCCAGGGGTGCAGCACGATCTGCATCCGCTCGTTGACCGGCACGGCGCGCACGAGCGCCGCCTGCGCTGACCGCCCCACATGGGCTAGTGGTGACTGGCGGAACGCGTGAAACCGGCGGGCCGCCTGCTCGACGGCCTGCCGGTGCGGTGTGTACGAGGGTACGAGCAGGCCGGCCACCATGCCGGCGACCGAGGCATGCAGCCCCGAGTCGACGGTCGCGAGCCACAGCGCGAGGATCGTGATGGCGTAGGGCCAGGTCCGCCACACCTTCATTCGCCCCAGCGCGACGAGCATGGCCACGGCCAGGAGCGCGACGGCCAGCGCGGCGACGTTGAGCTCGTCCGAGTACACCAGCCCGATGACGGACACCGCGACGATGTCGTCGGCCACGGTCAACGTCAGTAGGAACACGCGCAGCTGGGTGGACGTCGTCGGCCCGACGAGCGCAAGCGTGCCGAGCAGGAACGCGGTGTCCGTGCCGATGACGATGCCCCAGCCGTTGGCCGCATCTCCAGAGGGGTTGACGAGCAGGTAGAGCAGCGCCGGCAGCACCATTCCGCCGACGCCTGCGAGCAGCGGCAGCCGCAGCCGGCGCCGGTCGGTGAGCTCACCGATTGACAGGTCCCGTCGCACCTCGAGGCCGATGACGAGGAAGAACACCGCCATGAGCCCGTCGTTGATCCAGTGGCCGAGGTCCATCCGGAGGGTCCAGTCGCCCAGCTGTA
>NZ_JBEDUL010000005.1:0-21161 GCF_040414665.1 Intrasporangium sp. | reverse complement strand
TGGCAGAGCAAGTGACTCTTAATCACTGGGTTCGGGGTTCGAGTCCCTGGCGGCGCACTCATCACTTCCCTCACAGGCTCCGCGCGGCCCGTCGTCCGCGGCGACGTGGATGCTGCGTCTTCCACTTCGCCGAGTGGTAGCGGGTGCAGACGCGCAGAGTGACTCGTATCGCGAAGGTTCGGGGTCCGACGCTCGCCTCCGCAGGTGAAGGTCTGGGGCTACTCTCGGTCGTCGCTGGTGTGGCCCAGGGGCTGACACCGAGCCGCTGGTAGCGACCCAGGAGAGGAGTGCTTCGACATGCAGACCCCCACCGCCGCACCGGTGGTGCCATCGGAGGATGATGTGCTGCGTTGGGCCGCGGCGATGCGGGCGCCCGACCAGGTCCGCGCCGCCATCGTCGAGGCTCGTGCGGGCTTCGCCATGGCACCGGCGTCTCTGCGGCAGAGCATTCTCGACACTGCGGCCCACGTTGGGGCGGGTCTCGGCGTTATCGGCGCCGAGGTGCCGTCTGGCGTGCCGCAGGACCCCGCGTCGGGGCCGACCCGGTTGTACGGCGACGTCCTGGCCTTGCTGGCCTGCGTCCCCTCTCTCCTCGCCTACCACGCCGAGCGCGGAGTGCCCGAGTACGTCACTTGGGACACGCTGTCCGACCTTCCCCGGCACGTCGCACGGTACGAGCGACTGCACGGTCGTCCCGGCTTTTCCGAGCTGCGCTGGCTGAGCAACCACCTGCGGGGGCTGATCTACTCACTCGGGAGGCTTCAGTTCGAGCGGATCCGAGGCATCGCGCCGCCCGAGGACCATGCCGCCGTGGTCGCGGCCACCGGGGAGCTGACTGAGGATGACGTGATGCTGAACGTACACATCCCCGAGACGGGGCCGCTCGACCCCGGGCTCTGCGAAGCCGCCTACGCCCAGGCCATCGACCGGTTCGCCGCCTGGTTTCCGGACGAGCGGCCCCGCGCGTTCGTCTGCGTCTCGTGGCTGATGGACCCACAGCTGCGGGACTACCTGCCGTCCAGTTCCAACATCATCCGCTTCCAGGACCGCTTCGACATCGTCGGCCCCGGCCGGGAGGCGTCTGTGTCGATGCAGGAATTCGTCTTCGGCCGCGCCGGTCAGGTCGACCTCGAGGATCTCCCGCAGCGCACCAGTCTGGAGCGCGGCTTCGTCCAGCACCTTCGCGCCGGTGGCACCTGGTACGCACGAACCGGATGGTTCTCGCCCTGAGATCCCGAGCGGCGAATCCGTGCCGTTGCAGCCGGAGGGCGGCGCCCCAGTCTCGGTCTACAGGAGCCCGGCATGCCAAGGGCTGGCGACCGCCGCCTCGCTGGAGTCCGTGCGTCGCTTGAAACGTATCCACGTGGTTGATACATCCGAAGCATGGAGTCGAAGCTCGCCCTCGTCGCACGTGCCGAGGTCACCGCCTTCGAGTGGCGCATGGTGTCATCGGCTCAAGCCAGCATGTCCGGGATCACCCGACTCGATCGGTCGCAACTCCAAAGCCGGACCCCTCAATCGGCTTGCCCACGGCGTGTACACGGATGCCGGCGCTCCACGCGAGCAGGTCGAGAACCTGCGTGCCGTCTGGCTGAGGGCGGAACCCAAGAAGCTGGGTGAGGAGCGGATCACGAAGGGCAGACCACGCCGTGGACGCGCCGGACGCGCGGAAGACCGTCGGCGAGCGTTGATGGTTTACGGCCACGCGATCCGGTAGATGTAGTCGCACTCGGGCCACCATCAGCGAGAGGGGTATCGGGCGATGCCAGGACGTTTCGAAGGGGCGACCGCCCTCGTCACCGGTGCGGGTCACGGCATCGGTCGGGCGTGTGCCGGCAGGCTCGCGGCGGAGGGGGCCCGCGTGGTCGTCACCGACCTGGACGTGGACGCGGCCCGTGACGCCGCCGCCGCCCTGCCCGGGTCGGCCGACCGGCTGGCGCTCAAGATGGACGTCACCAACCGGTTCTCCGTGGACGACGCGGTCACGCGGGCGGCCGCCGGGCTCGGCGGGCTGGACGTCGTCGTCAACGTCGCTGGTGGCGACCTCTCGCACGGGGCCTTCGAGGACATCGACGACGACTTCTGGTCGGCCCTCCTCGAGCTCAACCTGGTCGGGGTGGCACGAGTCTGCCGGGCCGCGATCCCCTTCCTGCGTGACAGCCGCCAGAGCCCAGCCATCGTGACGATCAGCTCGGTCAACGGCCTGGCCGCCCTGGGCAGCGAGCCCTACTCGGCCGCGAAGGGCGGGGTGAGCTCGCTCACGGCGAACCTCGCGCGCTACCTGGCGGCCGATGGGGTGCGAGTGAACGCCGTCGCCCCCGGCACCATCAGGACCCGGGTCTGGGACGGGCAGGAGGGCGGACCCGAGCGAATGCTGCCCCTGTATCCGCTGGGCCGGGTCGGCGAGCCCGACGACGTGGCGGCTGCCGTCGCGTTCCTCGCCTCGGCCGACGCATCCTGGATCACCGGGCACGTGCTCCCGGTGGATGGCGGGTTGCTGCTGTCCCGTCCGGCCGTCTGACGGGCTGCCCTCCCTCGCGGCTCACCGCCGTCTGCACGCCAACCGGCCCACCGAGCCCAGTCGACGGTGGGCCAGCGCGGCGCGGGCGGCGTCCATGCCGGCCACGCCGTGCACGCCGCCACTCGGATCGGCGAAGGCGGAGCCGAAGTACCCGAGTCGGATCAGTGAGCCCAGGGCGCAGCCAGTGGCCACGGGCATCCGACCGCCTCGCCACTGCTCAACGTGGGGCCGCGAGCTCGGGCAACCCCGCCCAACCTCGTGCGCGAAGGCGCTTGACCGTGTCATCGGAACGTTGCCGCCGAGAACGGTGACCGAGCTGTTCTCCGCCGTCGCGAGTTCGACTCTGTTGCCGGGCTGGCGTGGTCCGGATTACGCAGGCATCCGGTCTATCCAGCCGGGCGGGCGTCCAACTGTGCCTGGGCGTCTGCGAGCAGTTCGACGATGCGGGTCCCGAAAGCGAGATCCACCTCATGCGGCTCGCCACCGACCGCCGATGCAACCAGATCCTCGGCGGCGGTTGCGAAGGGCTGGATGAAGCTCTCGTCCGTTCGAGGAGGCATGTGGAGCAGCCCGGACTCACCCCATACCGCTAGCTCGAAGCCCGCCGCGGCCGGGGGCGCGAACAGCGACAACATCACAGTGCTCGATGCACCCGACTCATGTCGGAGCACCAGCGTGACCATGTCACCTTCGCCACCCACGGCCGTGATTGATGTGACCGGTCCCAGGGCGGCACCCAGCGTCGACAACGCATGAGGACCGGTGTCCCACAGAGCACCCCGCTCCTGACGCCAAGACGAGGCGCCGAAGGGGTTGTCAGCCTGCTGCAGGGAGCTGAACCATCGCAGCCACCCGCCACGCCAGCCGCCCGTATTGGCCAGATGGCTGAACCATGTGCGCGACCGGTCGATGAACCGGTCGGTGAAGAAGACCACCGACGCCACCCCGGCGTCGACGGCGGCGTCGCGCACTGCTCGCGCCGCGTCGACGTCCACGGCGACCGGCTTGTCCAGCAGCAGGTGCTTGCCGGCCCGTGCGGCAACCAACGCCAGGTCGGCCTGCACGTCAGGCGGAACCGCGTACGCCACCGCCTCCACGTCCGAAAGAAGCCCGTCGTAATCGCCGTATGCCGTCACACCCAAAGTCCGCGACAGGCCCTCGGCCTTCTCACGAGTCCGGCCCCAGACACCTACCAGCTCGACTCCATGTGCCGCGGCAAGCCCCGGGCCGTGCGTCAGCGTCGCCCAAGGCCCCGTGCCGACCAGACCGAACCTCATGCCGGCACGGTACCCCGAGACCGACCCGCCCTGAGCCGTCAATCGGGACGTCGACGGGCCGTGCAACAACTGTCCGTCTCTGGACGGGAACCAGCCACCGATGACGCGACGTGAGGAGCTCTCGCCAACACGCTCTGTGTACCGCCTTGCCTCCTCCAAGGGTGACGACCGGCAGCAACGGCGAAGCCACCATGGGGCTCGGATGCTGTGGATCCGCCTTCCCCATGGGTCCCCCTCCGGGGCCGGGGGTACAGCGTGCAGGTCACCTCGACGCCGCCACGTCGCCGGCCGTGGGAGGGCCCCGGTGTCGATCACACGTACGCGGCCCCGGTCCTCGCAGCGGCGTCCTTGATCACCGCGTTCACCTGATCCGTGATCTCGGCGGCCCCCTCGACGCAGGCCGTCCCCTGGGCCTGGGCGTATTGCCCGCCGAGCCACACGCTCCAGTAGTCGACCAGGACGAGCAGGACGCGGCGTCCTTGGGTGAGGTCGCGCACCCGGGCGACGATCGCGCCGAGGTTGTGCTCGAGCGTCGGGATCGTCGGCTCGTAACAGCCGACCGACGGCCCGCAGCTCGGGTCGTATCCGACATCATTGGCGCCGACCTCGACCTCCACCACGTCGGCCTGTGCGACACGCGAGGAGACCTTCGGGTCGTCGAGCTGGGTGAGCACGCCGGAGGTCGTGTAGCCCCCACCGCATCGTTGGACGCGGTCACGCCGGGTTGGCCGGGTACGCCGGGTACGCCGGGTACGCCGAGCATGGTGGCCGTGAGCGCCGGGTACGGGGTGCAGTCGCACCCATCCCCCGCAGGGACCGAGTGCCCCAAGGCGACGAGCGACCAAGGCCCGATGTGCGCCGGGGGCGGCGCAGAACCTGGCGAGGACGTCGACGCCAGGGCTGAAGCTCCGGACGCTACTCCGGACGAGGGGCTGGTTGAGGCCGACGGGGCAGATGAGCAGGCCCCGACGAGGAGCAGGCTCGCGGTGAGAACGAAGCCGTGGCGAGCCCGCCTACGGCAGGTGCCCATACCCGCATGCCAATCGTCTTGGCGCTGTCATCCACCCACGGCGAACTCGGGAGTCTGCACCCTTCGCGGCCACGCGGCGTTCGCGCACACGTGGTCTTCGCGATCGCCGCCACCGTGATGCTCTCCGGACGACAAGGCACACTGGTATGGGCGCTCGGTTTGCCGCTGGTCGGCGCCTCGCGCCTCTTCCTCGGGGCCCACGACATCACTGATGTGGCCGCCTCTGTCGTCTTCGCCGGAGGGTCAGTGCACATGGCCGGCGTCCTCAGCGCACGCAGCCTGGTCGGCCTGGATAACACCGAAAAGGCAGCCATGAGCAGAAGATCGACGTCAGACGACGACCTCGACTCCGGCACCGCCGCCGTCCGCGACCGGACCCTGACGGCCATCCATGGCAGGAGCATCGTCCGCCTCCACCTCGGGCACGTCGGAACGGTCGCCGCACTCCCAGGCATCCTCGACGCCCTGCACCAGCGGAGCCTTACCGCAGTCACCGTTCTGCTGGACGGAGTGACATGAGAAGAACCCTTCCTCATCCTGCAGCCGTCCCAGCGCGTCGCCCACGGACGGCCCGCGCGCGAGCCGTCGCCATTGCGCCGACGATCTTGGCCGCGTTTGGCCTGCTCGGCGCCTGCAGCCAGCTCGACGCCCCAGGCCCGGGTACGTCCTCGGTGCCCGTCGCGGCGGTGACGAGCACCCCTGGCACCCCGACCCCGAACCCGCCCGCTCCGAGCACCGCCCTCAACGACGTCGGGGCGACGCTGCCCGGGCCGTACGCCTTCGACGGTCCCGGCGCCCTGTCGGCCGAGGCGCGGCACGCCCGGACGCTCGTCTACGTGCCGAACCAGCTGGCGGGCACCGTCCAGATCATCGACCCGACGAGGCATGCCGTCATCGCCACCTACCGCGTGCCCGCCTCACCCGAGCACGTCGTCCCGTCCCACGACCTGCGCACCCTCTGGGTCAACAGTGACGCCGGCAACTCGATGCTGCCCATCGACCCCCGCACTGGCCGTCCCGGTCGCGCACGGCCCGTCCGCGATCCCTACAACCTCTACTTCACCCCCGACGGCCGGTACGCCCTCGTCATGGCCGAACGCCTCAAGCGTGTCGACGTCCGCGACGCCCACACGATGGCGCTGGTGCGATCGCTTCACATCCCGTGCGCCGGGATCAACCACGCCGACTACACCGCCGACCTGTCCACGCTGCTCGTCAGCTGCGAGTTCAGCGGGAAGCTCGCTGTCGTCGACACCACGGCCACCCGGGTCATCCGGATGGTTGACCTCAACCGGATCCGCACGCCGGGCGCGACCCCTCCGGCCCGGGCGATGCGGATGGGCGGCCCCGCCGCGAATCTCGGGCCGCGGACGAGCTCCATGCCGCAGGACGTCCGCCTCTCCCCCGACGGCCGCTGGCTGCTCGTCGCCGACATGCTGCGCAACGGCGTCTGGGTCATCGACGCGCACACGTTCCAGGTCGCCCGCTTCGTGCCGACGGGCCGGGGTGCGCATGGCATCTACCTGTCCCGCGACGCCAGCCGGATCTTCGTCAGCAACCGCGACGAAGGCAGCATCTCCGTCCTCGACGGCAGCACCGTCCGGCCGGTCGCGAAATGGCGCATCCCCGGAGGCGGTTCACCGGACATGGGCGGCGTCACGGCCGACGGGCATGAGCTGTGGCTCTCCGGTCGGTACAACTCGACGGTCTACGTCGTCGACACGACGACCGGGCGCGTGACCCACCGGATTCCGGTCAGGCCCGGCCCGCACGGCCTGCTCGTGTGGCCCCAGCCGGGGCGTTTCTCCCTCGGCCACACCGGCAACATGCGTTGACCAGTGGGCCACCTTCCGCGAGCCGATACCGAGGCCATGATCAGCCTGCACCTGTCATGTTTCGATCGTGGCGTCGGAAGGCGGCGGCGGTCTGGTCCCGACAGCCTCGCGCTCCTGGCGGTACCAGTCGCGCCAGATGAGTCGGTGGATCGGAATGACCTTCGGGATGTCACGGAGCCCGGGGATGAAGGGCAGCAGCAGGAGCGCCAGGCTGAGGAGCATCATCAGGCCCCACACGAGGGCGTCCGCGTTGTCGGACGTGCTGAACGGTGGGACCTGGTACCAGAACGTGTAGAGCCACAGCCACGGCTGGCCCGGATAGTTGCCGGTCTCGTTCATCATCCCCCACTGGTCACCGCCGAGGCTGCGCGCCCGCGCCTGGTCCTCGAGGTAGGTCCCGTCGGCGAGGAGGAGCAGCCGGCGCGTGGGATCGCCGCCGTAGAAGGAGTTCTGGCTGATGAGCTGCTCCAGGCCGCCCGTTGCGGCGAGGCGTTCGTAGGCGGTCGACAACGCGGGCACGGGGCCGTAGTCGCCCTGCGCCACGTTGGCGGGATCGTTCTCGGCGTTGCCCAGTGCGTTGAGGTAGTTGCCTGACCAGGTGGCCTGCCGGTCGGCGGACGCCTTGGCCCACACGTTCAGGGCCAGGCCGAGCGCCGGATCGCCGCCCTGAACGGCCTTGAGCGGGTTGATCACGAAGTCATTCGCCGCGTCGATCGGGTAGGTGACCCCAGCCCACTTCTGCAGCGGGATGCCCAGGAGCTTCTGCCCTTCGGAGGCGTCGTTGTAGGGCGGCCCGTAGCCGGCCGTGCCGCTGTCACCGGACAGCTCAGCGGCGGCCGTTGCGACGACATCGTTCGGTGCCGCCTTGGCCCAGTCCTGCAAGGAGATTGCCCTCTCGTCGGGTGATCCGAAGACGATGGCGAGGCCGAGGGTGAGCACGACGACGCCGACCAGTGCGAGGACGAACTCCTTGACCAGGTCATAGCGCCGCGTCGGGAAGGTGTGCGAGTCGGGTGTGAGGGCGGCCGGACGACGTCGCGCGCGCGTGCTCATGCGACCGGCTCCTGCGCGTCGATCGGGGGCACGACGCCCTTGCGCCGCACGAGGATCACGTGCGCCACGGTGATGAGGCCGACGGCAATCGGCAGCAGGACGACGTGGAAGAGCACCATCTGGGCGGTGTTGAGCACGTTGAAGTAGGCCCCGATCCCGACCGAGTTGAGCCCGTCCTTCGCCTGGGTGCTGATCCACTGGCTGTCGAAATTGGTCTGGATCAGGTAGCCGGTGAACGCCGTGCCGATCGAGGCGAGGAACGCCACGACCCCGGTGACCCACGTCAGGGCACGTCCGCCGCGCCAGGCCGCCATCCAGAACTTGCCCCACAGGTGGATGACCATGAAGAAGAAGAACAGCTCGACCGACCAGAGGTGCAAGCTGTTGACGTAGTGGCCGGTGGTCGACGTGTGCCACCAGTCGACACCACCGAGGCTCAGCACGCACCCCGTGACGACGATGACGACGAATGCCGCGAGCGTGAGCACCCCGAACACGTAGATCCACGACGAGACGTAGGCCGGCTGGTGGTCAGGAAGCGCCTCACCTGGTGGGACGGTGTGTTCTATGCGCGCCCGGAGGCGCTCGGTCCAGGTCGTGGAGGTCATCGGTCCGGTCCCGTTCGGTCGTTCGGGGCGGCGGCGCCCGGTGGATCGGTCGCCGGCTCGCTCGGCGGCTTCGGGAAGGGGATGAGCAGCGCCGCGAAGAACACGACGATCATGAGCACGATGATGAGCAGGTTGGCGATGGAGATGTGGACGACGCCCCAGTCGAGGTACGCCCCGGCACCCCCCTCTGCTGCCACGAGGGACCCCATGTGACGCGTCCTTTCGAGATCGGGCAGTGGAGGTGGCCCCGGACACGCGCTGCGAATCATTCGGTCGTTGCCGTCGATTCTGAACTACTACGCTGTGTACGAGAAGGGGTATCGGCTGTGAGAATCCGGGATCCTGGCGCCCCGGGGCCGAGCTCGGACTGCGGGCTTGACGGACCGCTCATTCCTCGCCGTGGTCGAGGCCAGGGATCCACGCGGCCGCTTCGGCCGAGAGCGGGACCGAGGCACCGAGGAGGCACAGCACTCCGGTGGTGCCGACCGCGACGCGTTGAACGAGCAGGTAGCGGACCGGGATGTGGAGCCTGCGCTGGGTGCGGGAGCTTGCCGAGCGAGGATCGGAGAACCGCGCGGTCAGGCCACGCAGCCAGGCTCGGGTGAAGGTGAACCGCTCGTTTCGCAGCGGCTCAAGCTCCGGCTCCACCAGGTGGAGCAGCGCCTCGCTGGTCACCTCGCCGCGACGAACGAGCCCCGCCGCACTCGCCACCTCGATGAGCCGGTCGGCGTCCCGGTCGCGTCCAGCGCGCAGGAGGGCGGCCAGCCGGGGCGACCACCCTTCGGGCATCGCCAGGGTCGAACCGAAGTCGACGACCGCGAGGCGCCCGTCATGCAGGAGCCGGAAGTTGCCCGGGTGGGGGTCGCCGTGCAGCCGACCGGCCCGCAGCGGACTGGACAGCAGGAACCGGCACAGCAGCATCCCAGCCCGGTCACGTTCGGCCTTCGTGCCCCGGCGGGCGATCCGTGCCACCGACGTGCCGTCGACCCACTCGGACACGAGGACCTGGGGTGCGACGTCGACCACGTCCGGCACCCGGAAGTCGGGGTCGTCGCGAAAGGCGTCGGCGAACGCCGCCTGTGCATCGGCCTCCTGCTCGTAGTCGACCTCGGTCATGATCCGGTCCGTCAGCTCGCTGAACAAGTCCCCGGCATCGATGCCCGGTGCTGCCAGGTGCAGGACCGGCACGAGCCGGTCCAACTGCCGAAGGTCGGCCGCGAGTGCCTCCCCGGCGCGGGGGTACTGCACCTTCACAGCGACCTGGCGGCCGTCCCCCCACACCGCATGGTGCACCTGGCCAATACTCGCCGCTGCTGACGGCTCGTCGTCAAACTCGACAAACCTGCTGCGCCACTCGTGGCCGAACTGTTCGGCAAGCACGTGGTGGACCGTCCGCGCGGGCATGGCGGGCGCGGCCTCCTGCAGCTTGGTCAGCGCCTCGCCATACGGTCCCGCGAGCTGCTCGGGCAGGGCCGCCTCCATCGCGGAGAGCCACTGCCCACCCTTCATCGCTCCGCCCTTGAGCTGCCCGAGGACACTGAACAGCTGCTCAGCCGTGCGCGCCTGCACCTCCGCAGCGATCACCTCAGCCGGCCGACCACCAAGCCGCTTGCCGAGACCCAGGGCCCGACGGCCCACGAACCCGGCCGGGACCGCAGCCAGCCGAAAACCCCTCGTCAGCGCTCGGGTCGGAAGGTCGGCCATCCCTCATCGTGCCACCGAGGCCGGTCATCCACGGGCGGGGTGCACGCAAGGAGGGCGGGAGGAGCGGAGCCGACCGCCGGGGCTGGGAGCGGGCCCAGCGGCATACGGCATCGTTGTGTGTGGGCACGTGCTGCACCGTTGAGGAACTGGTCGTATGCCGCTCAGCTCGCTCAGCGATCAGCGTTCACCGGGTGCCGAGCCAGGCCTCACGCCGAGTCCGCGACGCCCAAGGCGAGGGCGCTCGCCTGAACTTCACGCTTGACCGAGAACACGCAGGCGCCGCAGTCCTGGCCGGCGCCGGTGTCACGACAGACCTGCGCCAAGGTACGCGCACCCTCTCTGACCGCGCGATCGACGCATCGGTGGGTGACGGTCTTGCAGTGACAAATCATCATCTCGGGTGCTCCTGCTCGGCTGTGGTTCCGGTCGGGCGATGGCCGTGGGGTGCGCCTCAGCGCCCCTCGAGAAGGTGGCGCCCCATGACGACGCGCTGAATCTGGTTCGTCCCTTCGTAGATCTGGGTGATCTTCGCGTCGCGCATCATGCGCTCGACCGGGAAGTCCTCGGTGAAGCCGTAGCCGCCCAGCAGCTGCACCGCATCCGTGGTGACCTGCATGGCCATGTCAGAGGCGTAGCACTTGGCAGCCGCGCTGAAGAAGGACAGGTCGGCGTCGTTGCGCTCGGACTTGGCCGCCGCGACGTACACCAGGTGGCGTGCTGCTTCCAGCGACATCGCCATGTCCGCGAGCATGAACTGGATGCCCTGGAAGTCGGCGATCCGCTTGCCGAACTGCTGACGCTCCTTGACGTAGTCGAGCGCGAAGTCAAGGGCCCCTTGGGCGATCCCGACCGCTTGCGCGCCGACAGTGACGCGGGTGTGATCCAGCGTGCGCAGGGCGATCTTCAGCCCTTCGCCGGGTTCGCCGATGATCCGGTCGCCCGGAATCCGCACGCTGTCGAAGTGGAGCTCGCGTGTCGGGGAGCCCTTGATGCCGAGCTTCCTCTCCTTCTCACCGAAGGAGAAGCCAGCGTCGGACTTCTCCACCACGAAGGCGCTGACGTTCGAGCCACGCTTGCCGTCGGGGTCGGTCACGGCGAGGACGGTGTAGTACTCGGAGAAGCCCGCATTGGTGATCCAGGACTTCTGGCCGTTGAGCACCCAGTCGTCGCCGTCGGCCGTCGCTCGGGTCCGCATGGCGGCGGTGTCGCTGCCGGCCTCGCGCTCGGACAGGGCGTAGGAGAACGTCGTGGTGCCGTTGGCCAAGGGGCGCAGGTACTTCAGCTTGAGCTCCTCGGAGCCGGCCAGGATCAGCGGCGTGCTGCCCAGCTTGTTGGCTCCGGGGATCAGGGACGAGGAGGCGCACACCCGCGCGACCTCCTCGACGACGATGGCGCAGGCCACGGCGTCTGCCCCGACACCGTCGTACGCCTCCGGCACATGCGGAGCGTGGAAGTCGGACGCGACAAGGGCGTCGTGGGCCGCGGTCGGGAACGAGGCGGTGCGGTCGACCTCGGCGGCATATGGGGCGATCTTGTCCTCGGCAACCGCGCGGACGGCCTCGCGGAGGGCCTCGTGGTCGTCTGAGATCTGGAACAGGTCGAAGTCGGCGTTGGGCTTCATGGTGGGCACCTTTCTGGGCGATGGATGCGAGCCCGGTCGGCTTCGCAGGTGGGTGTCGAAGGAGGGTCAGCGGGTCGGTTGGGTGAGGAAGTCGGTGATGACGGGTAGCACGTCGGATGCGCTGTCGAGGAGCAGCAGGTGGCCTCCGTTCTGGACCACCTCGAGGCGTGCGTTCGGGATCAGGCAGGCGATGACACGGGCGTTCGCGAGCGGCACGATGGGGTCGTCGTCGCCGTGCAGGACGAGGGTCTGGACCCCCAGCCGGTGCAGCCAGGGAAGACTGCTCCATCCCGCGGTCCCGGCGAGTCGGAACATCCAGGCCTTCAGGTGAGTGGGCGGTCTGAGGTTCATCTCGTGCACGAGCGCTGGCTGCTTGCGTAGCCGCCCACCGAACACCCGGCCGGCCTCCCCTTCGAGGCTTCGCAGGTCGGAGTAGGTCCGCGGCCTCGCGAACCGCGCCAGGATGTCGGGCCGACCCGGCACGCCGATGTTGCCGGGTCCGGTCGAGACGAGGACGAGCCGGTCGACGCGGTCCGGGAACGACCTGGCCAGCTCCTGCGCGACGACCCCACCGAGGCTCACCCCCAGGATGTGAGCGCGCTCGATACCCACGGCGTCGAGCACCCGGGATGCGAAGCGGGCGAGGCTCCGCACGGTGTATGGCCGCTGCGGCATGGCGGTGCTGCCAATGCCGGGCGGGTCGAAGGCGATCACTTGGAACCCGTGCAGAAACGGCAGGACGCCGTCCCACATCGGCACCTGGCTCCAGAGCCCACCGATGAGGAGCAGGGGCGGCCCTTCCCCACGAACCTGCACCCGGGTCGCGAGCCCCTCGATGACGTGGGACGTGTCGGTGCTCATCGCTCCCTCACGTAGCGACCCGGTGCCGGCTCCATCGGCCGGTGGCGCCGGCTGCCAAGTTTCTTCGGCGCCGGGCGCTCGCCGCCGGATCTCACCGTTGCCCACTCGGCCCAGTGCGACCACCAGGAGCCTTGGTGCTTGTCCGATCCCGCGAACCAGCCGTCCGCGTCCCGACCGGCGACGGGTCCGGTCCGGAAGTGCGCCTTCGGGTTGCCAGGCGGGTTGACGAGGTGCTGGATGTGCCCACCGCCCGAGAGGACGAAGGTGGAGTGGCCGCCGAAGAGCTGGGTGGTGCGGTACGCGCCCTGCCAAGGGACGAGGTGGTCGGTCTCGGCGCCCACGACGTAGGTGTCGACGCTGACGGCGCCCAAGTCGACCGGCGTGCCCAGGACGGTGAGGCCGCCAGGCGTTGCCAGGAGGTTGTTCATGGCGATGTCCAGCAGGTCGCGCTGAAGGGCGCCCGGGAGTCGAGTGGTGTCGTTGTTCCAGGCGAGGATGTCGTGCCGCGGCGGGTCCTGTCCCAACAGGTAGTTGTTGACCCATGGGCTCCACACGAGCTCGTTCGGCCGCAGCCAGGAGAAGATGGCGGCGATGGCCCGGCCGTCGACGACCCTGGTGGCCTCGGTGCCCATCCTCGCCGCGCTGTGCAGCGTGGGGTGCAGTGCGAGTCCCGCAACGTTGGGGATCGACAGGTCGAGCTGGCTGACGCCGAAGCCTGCGTAGGCAATGCGCTCGTCACCGGTTGCGCGCAGGTGCGCCATGACGGCGGCAAGCAGCTGGCCGCCGGCGCAGAGACCGACCGTGCCGACCTGGTCAGAACCGGTGATCTGACGGATCGCGTCCGTGGCGTCCAACAAGGTCTGCGCGTACGTGTCCAGCGTCCAGTCGCCGTGCTCTGGGCCCGGATTGCGCCAGCTGGTGACGAACACCTGCAGGCCTTGGCCGAGGGCGTACTCGATGAAGCTGCGGTCCTTGGCCAGATCCAGGATGTAGTGCCGGTTGATGACAGACCAGACGACCAGAAGAGGCACGCTGCGCACCGTCGCGGTGGTGGGCGCGTACTGGATGACCTCCAGGACCTCGTTGCGGAACACAACCTGGCCCGGTGTCGCACCGACGTTCTCGCCGACGACGAACGGCGCGGAGTCCACCTGTCGCGGCATCCCCCGGTTGTGCCTGACGTCGGCTGCCAGGTTGCGCCCGCCACGGACGAGGCTCATCCCGAAGGTGTCGAAGGCTCGCTTGAGCGCGGTCGGGTTGCCGAGGAGCGTGTTCGTCGGGGACAGGCCGGTGGCAAGGATGCCGGCTGCGAAACGGGCCCGCTCGCGGGTGGGCCAGTCGATGTCAGCGTCCTCGACTGCTGTGCCGATCGCCCGCTCGACCGCCAGGTATGCCTGGCTGAGTCTGCGGTAGACCGGGTGCGAGCACCATGCGGGGTCGCTGAACCGCCGGTCGCTCCTCTCCGGCTCGATCGTCGACCGGCCGGCCACGGCCGCAGCGACATCGACGGCCAGCGAGCCGCTCCGGTGGATGAGATCGGGCGTCCGGGCCAACGCGGTGACGAGGGCGCCGGCGCTGTTGCCGGGCGTCTGCTCCTCGTGTGACGAAGCGCTGACGAGGTGCATCCTCGTCCGCTGCCGATGCGCTGGTGTGTGGTCCCGCTTCGAGCCCACAACGGCACCGGCTCCACCGCGATGCGGCGTGGTTGGTGTCTGCATGTCTTCCTACCTTGAGTTCAGTGGCCGGTGACCAGAAGGATTCCGGCGAGGGAGACTCCACTGATGAAGAGGGTTCCCAGGGTTGACACGACGATGGCGGCCCCGCTGCCGCGGAGGAGCGATGCGATCTTGACGCTGCAGCCCATCCCGAAGAGGGCGGCACCCAGTGCAGCGACCTGGACCTGGGCTATCCCCCCGAGAACGGCCTCGGGAATCACCCCTGTGCTTCGCAGCGCGACACAGGCGAGGAATCCCAGGACGAAGAGCGGCACCAGCGGCGTACGCCGGGCCACGCTGGAGCGAGCCGGTGACGCGATCCGCTGCAGCACGCTGACGACGGCCACGACCGGCGCGAGCATGACGACGCGGGTGAGCTTGACGACGACGGCAACTGCGACGATGGCAGCACCGGCGGGACTTGCGGCGGCCACCACCTGCCCCACCTCGTGGACGCTCGCCCCCGCCCATTCGCCGAACTGCAGTCCGGTGAGTCCGAGGGGTCCCTGAAGCAGCGGAAGCAGGACCAGCGCCACTGTCCCGAAGAGCGTCACCATCGCGATCCCGACGGTCACGTCCTCTTCGTCGCCGGCAGCGGTCTCCTCCATTGCCGCGATCGCCGAGGCGCCGCAGATGGCGGTGCCGGTGCCGATGAGCAGGCTGCGGGCCGGGCTGAGGCCCAGCCGGCGCCCGAGCCAGGTCGTGAAGACGAGGGTCCCGACCAGACTCACGGCGATGACGGCGATCACCGGCAGACCGAGGGCGCTGATGGAGGCGAAGGACACCGAGAACCCGAGCAGGACGACGCCGATGCGCAGCAGCCGCTTGGTCACCTGCCCGAGCTGACGCGTCCCCGTCCGGGGAAGCAGCCCGAGGTTTGCCGCGGCCACGCCGAGGCCGATGGACCACGTGAGGACACCGACCTGGGGGACGAGGCGGTGACCGATCATCGCCCCACCGAGTCCGAGGGCCAGGACAGCGATGCCCCGCACGGCGTTGGGCCAGGTCGGTCGGGGACGGTCGAGGACCTCCACCTCCCCGCTGACGGTAGTCGTCGTCATCGGATCAGCCCACCGCCAGCTCGCGCTTGAGGATCTTGCCGGTCGACGTCATCGGCAGAGTGCTGACGAACTCGACGACGCGGGGGTACTTGTAGGCGGCCATCTGCTCCTTGCCCCAGGACAGCAGCTCCTGCGCGGACACCTCGGCCCCGGGCTCGCGGATGACGAACGCCTTGACCTCCTCGCCGTGCGTGTCGTGGGGGACGCCGACGACGGCCGCGAGCGAGACGTCAGGGTGCGTCATCAGCACCTCCTCGATCTCACGGGGGTACACGTTGAAGCCGCCGCGGATGATCATGTCCTTGGCGCGGTCGACGATGTAGTAGAAGCCGTCCTCGTCGCGCCTGGCGAGGTCGCCGGTGCGGAACCACCCGTCGCGCATGACTTCGGCCGTGGCCGTGGGGCGGTTGTAATAGCCCTTCATGACGTTGTGCCCACGGATCGCGATCTCCCCGACCGCGTCCGTGCCCTTGACGACGTTCCAGTCCTTGTCGACAAGCTGGCACTCGACACCCCAGATCGGCACGCCGATCGAGCCCGGCCGAGGTGCGCGGTGCCGATCGGCGAAGGTTGCCAGCGGCGACGTCTCCGAGAGTCCGTAGCCCTCGAGGATCTGCACGTGGAAGCGGTCCTTGAACTGACGGATGATCTCCACGGGCAGGCTGGCGCCACCCGAGACGGCGATCCGGAGGTTGGCGGCGATGAGGTCGACGTCGACGTCGTCGGTGAGGGCCCCGAGCAGCCCCCAGTACATCGTCGGCACGCCGGCGAAGAAGGTGACCTTCTCGCTCTGCAGCAGCGCCACGGCTTTCGCGGCGTCGAACCTCGGCAACAGCACCAGCGTCGCGCCGACGGCGAAACCCGCGTTCATCTGCACCGTCGAGCCGAACGAGTGGAACAGCGGCAACGTGATGAGGTGCACCTCGTGCTCGGCGGCGCCGAACTGGCGGTTGCACGTGAGGGCGTTGAACAGCAGGTTGGCGTGCGACAGCTCCGCGCCCTTCGGCTGGCCGGTCGTCCCGCTCGTGTAGAGGATCACGGCGGTGTCCGTTGGCCCAGTGAGGGCGGTGTCGAAGGTCGCGGGCTGACCGGTCAGCGCCGCTCCCAGTGTCTCGGCGCCGTCGATCGGCGAGTCGGCCTCCGGCGTGGCGGTGATGATGAAGAAGGTCTCGCAAGAGCCGGCCTGGTTGAAGCCGGCCCACCCCTCGGAACCCATGGGGAGCTCAGACGTGCCCTCGAAGCACAGGTACGCCCTCGCGTCCGAGTCGTCGAGGTGGTAAGCGATCTCACGCCCCTTCAGGAGCACGTTGAGCGGCACGACGACTGCACCCGCCTTGAGGATTCCGTAGTAGACGGCCGGGAAGTCGGGCAGGTTGGGACAGGACAGCGCCACCTTGTCACCGGGCCGGATGCCGCGGGCCACGAGCAGGTTGGCGACCTGGTTGGCGCGGGCGTTCACGGTCCGGTAGTCGAGGCGGACGTCGCCCAGCACGACCGCATCGCGGTCCGGGTGGCGGTGGGCGCTGTCCTCGAGCAGGACGGAGAGGTTGAGCATGCTGAGATCCTTGGTGGCTGGTGATGGGAGGAGAGCCGAGCGTGGGCGGCGCGCCGGCGGCGACCACGTCCTGGCGCGAGATCGCTCGGCTGGTCCGTCTGCCTTCGACGGCTCGACGGGCTGTTGATACAAAGTCTGGTCGTCAAGGCCATGGAGCGCTGTACGGATTGGGACAAGGTCCTATCCATTTGAGGACATCGTCGACAGCACACGCACTCAATCGAATTCAAGAGAGCCGAGCGTGTCGGTAGGGGCCGCCTCAGGCGACGCGGCCGCTGCCGTCAGAGGCCGGGACCTGGCCGCTCAGGACACCGAGCAGGGCCTCAGCCCCCAGCCACTCCCCGAACCCGGCGGCAGGGTTGAGGTGGCCGACGGGCCCGACGTCGATGAAATGGCTTCCCCACGCGTCGGACATTTCCCGGACCCGCTCGAAGTCGCCGAGCGCGTCGTTGGTGCTGGCCGCGACGATGCTGGGGAACCGCAACGGGGTCAGCGGGATCGGCAGCCAGCCGCTCTCCTTCAGCTCGCTCAGTGATGGGTAGGGCGGCCCCAAAGGCTGAGCGAGGTCTGGCGGTGTGGCGAGCAGCGCCCCCAGAACCGGCAGGTCGTGCTGCTGTGCCCAGTGGACCGTGGTCAGCACGCCGGCGCTGTGGGCCACGAGGATCGCGGGCGTGCCGGCCTCCGAGATGACTCGGTGGAGGTCCGTCACCCGACCGGCCAGGTCGCGCTTGTCCCGACCGAACGAGGGGACGACGACCGCGTTCGGCAGCTTGGCGGCGAGCAGTGTCTGCCAGTGGTCCTCGACGTGCCCGCGGAGACCCGGCACGATGACGATGGTGTGTGGTTCCCGGAACATCATGCCGGGTCTCCTTCTGTTTGTTGCGGATCCGGATCGTAGTGAATCCGGGTTGGTGGCGGATCCACGGGTGCGGATCCGTTTGGTGCGGGTCAGGCGGAGGCGATGTCGCCGGCCCGGCGGATGCTGCTCGGGTAGGCGCGGCGACCGATGACGAGCGCCACGATGACCAGGACCGAGATGAACGGGACGATCTTCATCGCGCCGACCAGTCCCATCCGGTCGGCGAGGATCCCGACGACCAAGGGGCCTGCGGCCAGGCCGAGCAGGTTGTTCGCCAGGGTCAACGTCCCGAAGGCCGTGGAGCGGATCGACGCGGGGGTCAGGTTCGCGACCATCGCGCCCGCCGGACCGGTGGTGCCTGCCGCGAAGAACGCGCCGGCACCGATGAGCACGAGCTGCAAGGTGCCCGGGCCCTGGGCGAAGCCGAGAGGCAGCAGCACGAGCGACAGCGAGGCGTAGACCAACGCGGAGGTCCACTTGCGGATCGGGCGGTGCCTCGTGAGCCGGTCGGTGACCATGCCGCAGAGGATCATGCCGGCGCCCATGAGCAGGATGAAGGCAGCAGCGCCGATGGCAGCCTTGTTCGGCGCCAGGTGGTACGCGCGGCCCAGGTAGCTGGGCATCCAGGCGAAGAGCGCCCCGACGACGAAGAGCTGCAGTCCACTGCCCAGGTATGCGCAGATGACCGCCGGGGTGGAGACCAGGGTGCGCAGCTTCGCCCGCTGCGGCGCGGCCGCGACCGGCTCGGCAGGGATGTTGCCGGGGTGCTGGTGGTCGGCGAGCTTGCGGTCGTTGACGAAGAGCCAGTAGAGCGCCACGAGGACGAGACCGACGAACGCCATGACGGCGAACGACCAGCGCCAGCCGAGCTGGACGGCGAGGATGCCGCCGAGGAAGACACCGAGGACCGAACCGAACGAGCCGCCGGCCATGAACGCACCGGTCAGCGATGCTCGCTTGGTGGGCGCGAACACCATGAGCACGACTGCGAGGCCGACGCTGCCGTAGGCCGCCTCACCGAGGCCGATGAAGAATCGGGCCAGCATCATGTGCTGGTAGTTGGCCGCGATGGCGCAGCCCAGCGTCGCGAGGCTCCACAGGGCGCCCATCGAGATGATGGCCTTGGATCGGCCCCAGCGGTCGCCGAGGAGGGACAGCGGCACTGCCAGCAGGCCGACGGTGAGAGCCACGATGCTGGTCAGCGAGCCGAGCTGGGTGTCGGTGAGTGACCACTCGACCTTGAGGAGTGGGAAGACCGCCGAGAGCACCTGGCGCGACATGTAGTCGGACAGGAGCAGGCCGAAGGTGAGGATGAAGACGAGCAGCGGGAACACCCGCGAACGGGTGGGTGCTGCGACAAGGGTGGGCGAACGCCGCTTCGTTGCGATGGCGTCCCGGACTTGCGTTGACATTATGCTCCAGTGGTGTGAGTGGAAGACCGCGTACGTCTTCGTGCGCGGATACGTGGGGCGCGGGTCGCAGCCCGCGCCCCACGGGTCGGTGGGGGCACCGTGTGAAGGGCCCGTTGGAGGCGGCGGGCCTCAGGCGTGGAACGTGAAACCGATCTGGCCCGGCTGCCGGTTGGGCGCGTAGCCCAGGCGGGCCAAGGTCTCGTCGACGCTGTCGTAGGTCTGGCCGATGCGGTAGATGTCGCGGGCCTCCTTGCCGTCGGCGACCTCGCGACCCAGCTCGTTCGCGAGGCGGACGAGCTGCTCGACCTGCTGCACCGAGGTGATCTTCTCGCCCTTGCGGGACCAGATCGTGTCCTCGTTGCCGCAGCGCGTGTGCAGACCCATCGCGATGGCCATGGTGTTGACCGGCAGCACGCTGCGCATCAGGGTCTCCAGAGTCAGAATGGCCCCGTCCGGCACCCGGTTGATGAAGTTCATCATGTTGTACGGGTTCGGGCCGTCGAAGCCGCCGCCGATCGCCACCCATGTGAGGTTGAGCGGGCCGGTGTAGTGGCCGCGACGGATGAGCCGCTCCACCGTCTCCAGCTGGGGGATGCTGGAGAGCTGGAAGTGAGGCTGGATTCCGTTGGCCTGCAGACGCTTGAGGTGCTCAACGACCCAGCCGGGGCCAGCCGGGACATACATCTCGCGGTAGGTCTCATAGAGCTCCGGCCGGGCGATGGAGGTGCCGGCGATGTCGTCCTCGGTCATCAGCTCGACGATGTTCATCTGGCTGGTGTTGATGGCGATCGTCACCTGGTCCGGCTTCGGGTCAAGCTCGGCCAGCATGTGCCGGGTGTCGTCGCTGAGCCACTTGGCCTCGGCCCCCTCGCCCTCCGGGGCGAAGGAGATGGAACCGCCGACCTGGAGGATCATGTCAGGCACGGCCTCACGGAGCCGGCCGAGGAGCTCGTTGAACTTCGAGAGCCGCTTGGAGCCCTTGCCGTCGAGCTCGCGGACGTGGATGTGCAGCACCGTGGCGCCGGCGTTGTAGCAGTCGACCGCGGCCTGGACGTGCTCGTCCATGGTGAGCGGAAGGTCCTCGCGGAAGTCGTCCGGCTCCCACTCGGGGCCGTACGGGGCTGCCGTGATGACCAGCTTCTCCTGGACCTCGGGGAACAGGGCGTCGTCGTGGAAGTGCATTGGGGTGTTTCTCCGTTCAGGGGTTGGTTGGGTGTCGAGTCGTTCGCGATGAGGTCAGAAGGTCGGCTCGCCGATGATCCCGGCGCGCTCCATCTTTCGGACGCCGGGGAAGTAGTCCTGGACGGCGTAGTGCTGGGTGTTGCGGTTGTCCCAGATGGCGAAGCTGTTCTTCGTCCAGCGCCAACGCACCTGGTACTCCGGGACGAACGCCTGACGGATCAGGTAGTTGAGCAGCTCACTGCCCCCGGGGGTGTAGTCGAAGCCGAACCGAACCCGCTCCGGGGTGTGGTAGTTGACGAAGTGCGTCGTGAAGGCGTTGACGAACAGGACCTTCTCGCCCGTCTCGGGGTGCGTCCGCACGACGGGGTGCTCGGCATCCGGGAACTGCTCGGCCAGGGCCTGACGCCGCTCGAGCGGCATCTTGGCGCCGAAGGTCGACTGGATGCTGTGGCTGGCGCGCAGGTCGGCGATCTGCTCCTTGATGTGCTCGGGGAGCCGGCGGTAGGCCTCGACCATGTCGACCCAGATCGTGTCGCCGCCCACCTCGGGGCCCTCCACGCAGCGGAGGACCGAACCCATCGGAGGCGCCTGCCGCCAGGTGGCGTCGCAGTGGAACGCGTTCTCGTAGAGCTCAGCCGGGCTGTCGAGGTCCTTGTAGATCCGCACCAGTCCCGGGTGCTCGGGGTCGCTGCCGGCGACCGGGTGGTCCTCGAGCGGGCCGAACCGCTCGGCGAGTGCCACGTGCTCGGCGCGAGTGATGTCCTGGTCGCGGAAGAACAGCACCTTGTGCTGCAGGAGCAGAGCCCTGATCTCGGCGAAGACGAGGGGGTCGTTGGCGGCGTCGGCGAGGCTGACGTTGCGCAGCTC
>NZ_JBEDUL010000004.1:0-21058 GCF_040414665.1 Intrasporangium sp. | reverse complement strand
TCACGGGCGCGTTCATGTGCTCGGCGACCTGCAGGGCGATGTCGCGGATCTGCAGCACGTCTTCATCCCGGCCCACGTTGAAGGCCTGGTCGTGGACGACCTCACGGGGAGCATGGAGGGCGGCAAGAAAGGCGCCCGCGATGTCGGCGGCGTGCACGAGCGGGCGCCACGGTGTCCCGTCCGATTGCAGCCTGACCTCTCCGCGTGTGAATGCGGTGCCCGTCAGGTTGTTGACGACGATGTCGGCTCGCAGGCGCGGCGACGAGCCGTATGCCGTCGCATTGCGCAGGTAGGTCGGGCTGAAGGAGTCGTCGGCGAGTGCCGAAATGGCCTCCTCCGCCCGGACCTTGCTCTCCCCGTAGGGAGTCACCGGGTTGAACGGCGAGTCCTCTTCGACCGGGGCGTCACCGGCGGCACCGTAGAGCGAGCATGAGGAGGAGAAGAGGAACCGAGGAACCCCGGCGACCTTGGCGGCGCTCGCCATGATCTCGGCACCGTGAGCGTTGACCGAGTACGTCGCGTCGGGGTTCAGATGGCCGACAGGGTCGTTCGAGATGGCCGCCAGGTGCACGATCGCGTCGAAGCCCTCCAGTGACACAGGATCGACGTCCCGGACATCGCCGACGCGCTGCTCATAACCGGAAGCCTGCGGGCCGAAGTCACACCCGGCGTACCAGTTCGCGTCGAGTCCGACGACCTGATGGCCGGCAGCCCGGAACACCGGGACGAGGACCTGGCCGATGTAGCCACGATCGCCGGTGACGAGTACTCGCATCTCTTCCTCCCTGAGGCCCGTGCGCACACTCATGGTGCATCGACGATTCCTAGGCGCGTGGCGTTTTCCAGAAAGTTGGAGGGCCCGCCGCCCCGCTTGGCGTGTTCCCTCGACGGCCTTCCACCCACCCTCCGGCGAGGTGGGTCAAAACGCTGCCTGACCCTCGATCGCTCCTTATGCTGGCAAGGCAGGAGGGGCCGGGCCACCCCCGGCGAAGGGGCGCGTGTGGAGGTGCTGTGACTACTGGCGACCGCCTGCTTCCGTCGGTGAGCGGGCTGTTTCACTCCGCACGGTCCGTCGGTGGTCGGATGAGCTGGGGACTGATCGACCAGGCCCTCTCCAGCCTCAGCAACTTCGCCGTCGGCATTGTGGTCGCGCACAGCGTCGGGCTCGAGGAGTTCGGCGCGTTCACCCTGGCCTGGTTCACGTACGGCCTCATCCTCAACGTCTCGCGCGGGCTGGCGACAGATCCCCTGGTCGTCCGGTTCAGCGGGGTCCCGGTGGCGGATTGGCGCACCGCGGTCTCTCGCACGTCTGGCACGGCCGTCGTGGTCGGGGTCGTCATGGGGCTGGCCTGCCTGCTTCTGGGAATCGTCGTGCCCGGCCCGGTCGGAGACGCCCTGGCCGGGCTCGGTCTCGTGCTGCCGCTGCTCGTACTGCAGGACAGTTGGCGGTTCGCCTTCTTCGCCGCGGGCCAGGGCCGCAAGGCCTGCGTCAACGACCTCGTGTGGGGTCTTGCGCTCGTGCCGACGATGGCCGTGGCGGTGCAACGCGAGAGCCTCTTCGGCATCGTGCTCGCCTGGGGTTTGGCTGGTGGTGTGGCGGCGCTGTTCGGCTTCCGGCAGGCCCGTGTCGTGCCGTCCTTCCGGGGCGCACGAATCTGGTTCCGAGAGCAGCGGGACCTGGGAGTGCGCTACATGGTCGAGAACGTCATACAGAGTGGGGGCACGCAGCTGCGCATGTACGCCCTCGGCGTCATCGCCGGTCTTGCCGAGGTGGCTGCCCTGCGCGGCGCGCAGCTGCTCCTCGGGCCGCTGCTCACCGTGCTCATGGGCATCGGGACGGTCGCCGTTCCGGAGGCGGTGCGGTGGTTGCGCCGCTCACGGCGGCATCTCCTCCGCTTCTCCCTCGCGCTGGGATCGGTGGAAGCGGTTGCGGCGCTGATGTGGGCTCTGGCCCTGTGGATCTTTCTGCCACGGGGTGTTGGCGAAGTCGTTCTCGGGCAGGTCTGGGAACCCTCGTCAGTCCTCATCCTCCCGCTCTGCCTCAGTGTCATCGTCAGCACCTTCTGCACGGGCGCAACGACCGGCCTACGGGCCTTGGGTACCGCACGCCGCAGTCTTCGGTCGCAAGTGGTTGAGAGCACCTTGTTCGTCCTCGCCACCATCATCGGGGCGACCGTCGCGGGAGCACTCGGAGCCACCTGGGCCAGTCTGGGCGCAGCCGTCGTCTCCGGCATCTTCTGGTGGGCTCAGTTCCGTCGTGCGATGCACGGTACCGAAGGCAACGGCCCCGTCCCGGGCATGGAGGACGCGGGGTCGATCAGGGCGCGGTGAGCTACGGCGGCGACCCTCAACGGCGGCTGGGAGTCGGAGTCGGAGTCGGAGGCGTATCGGGGCGGAAGAGGCTGCCTGAATCTTGACCGAATGGCCCGAGGCAGCTCCCCGAGCTGCGTTGCGCCCCCGAGGTGCAAGGGATGTGGTCGGTGAGCGGGGCTGTCCACTGCGCCCAGGTCACCGGGTTCTCCGGGTTGCCCTGGTTCCAGGCGTAGAACGTCGATGGTCCGTTGTAGACGTTTCCAGCCCACCGGTTGTTCTGGAAGAACGTGATCTGAGTGGGTACGTCTGCCCCTTCGGCGTTTTCATTGGGCCCGCCGTACTGGCTGAAGATCCCGTTGGCGCCACACGCGCGCCACGCCTTCTGGGTGCACCCGAAGATGTTCGCGGGGTTGAAGTCGATCCTGTTCCCAGAGATGGTCACGTTCTGCGTCGCCCACATGCACCCGTCCCAGTAGTTCTGTGGCGGTGAGCCCGTGACCTCACCAACGTACGTGCTGCGGTCGAGGGTGGCGTCCGGGAGGTTCGCCGCGCAGCCCTTCATGCTGAACGGCCCCTGTGCGCCACCTCGCGTCAGGGTGCAGACGCCGTCGAACCCGTCGTTGCAGTAGCGGTCGGAGTTCTGCCATAGGAAGATCCCGCCGCCGTTGTCAACCAGGGTGTTGCCCTCGATGACGGACCCCTTGGGATAGCTGGGCATGCCGGAGGCGATGCACGACGGCATCGAGCACGCCGGAACGCCACCGTTCTTCGTGTCACTTCCCGACTCCGAGACATAGATGGCCGGCATGGGGAAGTCCGGGTTGTCCGGTCCGTCGATGAGGTTGTTGCGCGCGAGGTAGTTGTCCGTGATTGAGAAGTTGTAGGAGATCTCCTCCCAGATCCCACCATTCTCGTTGTCGGTGATGGTGTTCCGCGTCCACGTCGTGTTGGCGTTGTTCGTGTCCGCCCAGCCACCCACCCCCCAGTTGTGGTGAATCCAGTTGCCACGGATCATGACCCCGTTGGTGGCCCAGAGCTTGAAGCCGCCCTGGTTGCCGCTGCCCTCGACGCCCCCGCAGTGGGGGTTCCTGTACCGCTCCGGAACCGGGTTGTGGTCGCGCCAGCCCAGCGCCTCGTTCTGGAGGAGGCCGGTGAGCCCGCATGTGTCGTTGTAACTGATCTCGTTGTCCTCAACCCTGACGTTGTAAGGGCCGCCGGTGAGTGAGTCGCCCCGGATCGTCTCGGAGGCCTGGAAGCCGTACTGGCCGTTCATGGTCAGGCAGTTGTCACGGAGGACCGCGTCGGTCGCGGCGAACATCCCACCACCGGGGACATTGAGAGTCACTGTGCTGTTGAGGAGCCGCCACCCGCCCGCCCCGGTCTGGTTGATGGCCGTCTGGTCGACGTAGGGCGTGAACTTCTGGATGGTGAGGTACTGGATGGTCACGTTCGTCTGTTCACCGGTCGTGATGTTGCTGTCGATGGCGGTGAACCGGCGGTACTGACCGTCGAGGACACTGCCCTGGCCGTTGGCGTATCCACCGACGAAGACGTCGCCCGAGTTCGCGCTGAAGCTGCCCACGTGCAGTCCGGGGGCGAGGTAGTAGACGGTGTCCGGCTCCAGCTGCCAATTCTCGTAGTCAGCGGTCTCCGGAGGCAGGACCCGACCGGCCTTTGCGTGGGGAAAGTCGGAGTCGGGCTCGCCGAAGGTCGGCAGCCCTGGGGTGCCGGATCGGTAGGGACCCGCGGCTCCGGTGTAGTCGTACGGCGAGCGCAGGATGGCGGTGCCGCACACCGCTCGGCCGACGGGGCCCGCCGTGGTGGCACCGGCTCGGGAAACTGTCTGGCTGTCGACGGGTGTGGTCGTCGGGCTGGCCGTGGACGCAGCGACGCGAGGTGTCGGGCGGTCCAGTCCGTCCCTGGCTCGCACCAGGTTGACGACAACGGCGGCGAGCAGAAGTGCCAGAAGTGCTCCGAGGGACAGCAGAACGGTGGCGCGGCGGCTCATGGCAGACACCCCACCTCGGGAGGGCCGACCGTGCGAGGCCAGCGCCATGGCGTCACCCGTCGAACCCGAATCGCCGTGCGAGGTAGTCGGTCAATGCCTGGGCGCTCGCCGCCGGGGAGATCGAGTCGGCTCGCTGCGCGCCGAGCGCGGAGTACCGCGCTCGCACCTCCCCGTTCAGCATGGTGCACATCGCCTCCGCCAGCCCGTCCACGTCCCCCCGGGGGACGAGAGGACCATAGGTGCCGTTGTCCGTCACGAAGCGAGGGCCCCCGCCTTGCGAGTCAGCGGCGATCACCGGGCATCCGACGCTCATCGCCTCGGTGAGGACCTGCGCGAAGCCATCTTCGTCGGAGGGATGCACGAGGGCCCACGAGCGGGCGACGTACTGGAGCGGGTCATCGATCCAGCCCAAAGTTGCCGCGACGTCACTCAGCCCGAGGTGCCGGATCTGCTCGTCCGCGGGCCGCCGACCCGGCCCCTCGCCAAGGATGAGCAGCCGGACGTCGTGGCTCGCCCGGACGCGCGAGAAGGCGTCGACCAACAGGTCCACGCGTTTGAAGGGAAGCAGGTTCGTCACATTCACGAATACCGGCGGCTGACCCTCACACAGCCAGGGATGGGGCGGGGGCCCAAGAGGTGCCGTGTGCCTCGGGATCGGATTGGGCACCAGAGCTCCCGAAGAAGGGTCCAGGCCACACCACTCGATGGTGTTGGCCAGCACGGTCGGGGAGGGAGCGATGAGTCCGTCGGCGAACCGGTAGGTGGCCTTCGCGACCCACTTGTTGTCACGCCGGTTGCTCGCATGGGTGAGCTCGGGCAGGTGGTCCTGCACGAGGACCAGCTTTCCCTGCCACCGCGCTGCTGGGGTGCGGGCAATCCACGCAGCGGCGAGGCCCACGAAGTTCGCGTGAACCTGACGGGTGATCAGCACATCTGGGCGCTCGGTGCGCAGGTAGCGAACGAGAGCGGGCACCGACCTCGAGACGCGATCGACGCCCAGGCGGTGGACGCGCACTTCCTCCGGAAGCCAGGACGGCGGTGGGTCGTCGCTGTAGCAGACGAGGTCCACCTCTGTGTCGCCACCCTCGAGTAGGCCGAGCGCCAGCCGGCTCGCTGCGTTGCCGTGGGCCCGCTGGCTCGGACTGTCGACGAGGAGGCTAACCCGAGTCATCTCGCTCAGCTCCAGATATTGCGGTGGACGTTGAGGATGACCCGCGATCCGTAGGGGTCGACCGAGATCGGTAGGTCCTTCATCGGCGCGAGAGCTCTGCGCACGGACTCCTGATGCTCCACCGGGCACATGACCAGGATGAAGCCACCGCCGCCTGCGCCCGTTACCTTGGCACCCGTCGCTCCGGAGCTCATCGCGGACTCCACGGCTTCATCGAGGGCGCCATTCGACACGCCCTGTGCCAGCTGCCGCTTGGCTTCCCAGCTCTTTCCGAGAGCCTTGCCGACCACCTCTGGCCGACCGGAGCGCACCCCCGTGACAGCCTCCGCGGCGAGGTCCTTGAGCTGCTGCAGCTGGGCGAGCCGGTCCGGAATGTTCGCCCTCTGCTCCCCCAGGATGGTGTCGGCGGTGCGCGTGATCCCCGTGTAGAAGAGCATGAGCTGGTCCTGGAAGGAGCGGTGCGCAGCCGGGGACAGCCGGATCTGCTCGGCATGGACAGCGTCACCGGGGCCGAAGCTCAGGTCGCAGATCCCGCCGTAGGCAGCGACGTACTGGTCCTGTTTGCCGATGGGCTTACCGCACCTGTCAATCTCGATGGTGCAAGCTCGCTCGGCGAGCTCATGGGCCGACAACTGACATCCCTGGTAGGCGAACAGGGCCTGCAGCAGTCCAACAGTGACCGAGGACGATGATCCGAGACCCGACCCGGACGACGGGATGTCTGCGAGGGTCGTGATCTCGACACCACCTCGGACGCCCGCCATGTGCATTGCCTCGCGCACCAGGTCGTGTTCGACGTCCTCGACCTGCGACACGATCTCCTTGCGAGAGTAGTTGAGGTAGATGTCGTCGTCAAAGCGCTGCTTCACGACGACGTAGACGTACTTGTCAATGGCGGCGTTGAGGACGCGGCCACCGTGCTGTCGGTAGTAGGACGGCAGGTCGGTTCCTCCGCCGACAAGTCCGACGCGCAACGGTGTCTGGGTGATGATCACGCGATGCCTCGCATGGGCCACTCGGCCTGGGCGCGTTCCAGCGCCTCAGGAGTGCCGATGTCGATGAGGAACGCGTCTTCGACAGGCACGGCCACGGAACGGCCAACAAGCCTGGGAAGCAAGTGTGTGCCGATGTCAACCGGGCCGCCATGTGGCACGAGGTCAAGCACCGATCGTCGGAAGGCGTACATGCCGGCATTCGCCAGGTCGCTGCGCGGCGCGGCGGGCTTCTCCTCGAACGACGTCACCAGCCCCCCCTGGACCTCGAGGATGCCGCAGGCCTCCGGTCTGGGGGCGTGGAACACCGCGATAGCGGCCTGCGCCGAGGGTGCTGCCTCCAACGCGCCGACGAGGAGGCGTAGGTCGAAGTCGGTCAAGTTGTCCCCGTTGACCGCGAGGAACACGTCGTCGGAGCCGATGAACCGCCGGCCGGCGACGAGCGTGCCGGCGCTTCCGAGGAGAGTGGTTTCGTGGCTCGTGCGCACGTGCGGCCTGCCTCGGTGCACTGCAAGGTGCGCGAGAACCTGCTCGGGCAGGTGATGCAGGTTGACGAGGACCTCGTCGACTCCTGCCGCGCGGAGGTTGTCGAGCCAGAGCTCGAGAAGGGGGCGACCCCCTACCCGGACGAGGCACTTCGGCACGCTGTCGGTGAGGGGACGCAGCCGCGTGCCGAGTCCCGCCGCGAGGAGGAATGCCTTCATCCGTCCGACTCCCGTACCACGCCCAAGGACTTCATCGTTGCGTCAGCCTCGGCGAGCACGGCGTCGAGCCCCGGCATCCCCGCGAGCCAGTGGGCGTATTCGGCCACCGACTCCGCGGGGGTGCGTTGCGGTGCCCACCCCAAGCCCTCGAGCGACGAGATGTCGGAGAAGATGTGGCGGGTGTCGCCGAAGCGGTACTGGCCAGTGACCACGGCCGGCTGGTCGGATCCGTATTGGGTCCGGACGATCTCCGCGAACTGCCTCGTCGTGTAGGAAGTCCCGCCCCCGACGTTGTAGGCCGAGCCGACGGCTCGCTTGTCCTCCAGCACGAGCAGGTTGGCGTCGACGACGTCGTGGATGTTCACGTAGTCGCGCACCATCTCGCCGTCCTCGTACAGCGTGGGCGCGCTGCCCAGCAGGTAGTGCAGCGAGAAGATTCGGCAGGCGCCCGAGTAGGCGTTGTAGACGGACTGCCGAGGGCCTTGGACGATGCTGTAGCGCAGAGCTACCGTCGGGATGCCGTACCGGCGACCGAGGTTGAGCGCCACCATCTCTTCGCCGTACTTCGACATCCCGTAGGCATTCTGCGGGTTCGACACCCTTTCCGGTGTGCGCAGCATCTCGAGCGGCCCGCCGCAGACCGGACATGGGATTTCCCAGACCCCGGCGCGCAGCGCCTCCTCCGGGCGCATCCCGGGCGACTGGTCCCCGTCACGAGGGCAACGGTATAGGCCCTCCCCCATCGCGCTCTGGGACGAGGCGACCACCACGCGCTGGAGATCGAGTCCCTCGGCCACTGCGACCTCGTAGATGAGCGAGGTGCTCACGACGTTGACGTCGGTGAAGCGCGAGAAATCCGGAAGATAGTCCTGGTACGCCGCGAAGTGGTAGACCGCATCGGTGCGGCGGAGCAGGTTGGCGAGCAGGTCGCGGTTGCGCACGTCGCCGACGAACAGGTCGACGCCGGGGGTGAGGTAGTTGGGCGCGCCGTTGCGGTGCACGGGCGCGGTGAGCGCGTCGAGCACTGTCACCTGGTGCCCCTCGCGCACGAGGCGGTCGGTCGTGTGGGAGCCGATGAACCCGGCTCCACCGGTCACGAGCACCCTCATCGTCGATCTCCCTGTGCGGCGTGTACCTCGCGGTAGACCTCGAGGGTCGCTTTGGCAGTGGCGGCCCACGTGAACTGCGCTGCGCGAGGGGGGCCGAGCTCACGCAGCTTCGAGCCAGGGTGACCGCAAGCGGCCACGATCGCTGCGGCGATGGATGCCGGGTTCTCAGGGTCAGCCAGCAGGGCGGCGCCGCCGGCCGTCTCAGGCATGGCGCTGCGGTCGGATGTGACGACAGGGCATCCGCAGGCCATCGCCTCCAGGATCGGCAGGCCAAAGGTCTCGTTGTGCGACGGATACACGAACGCGGCCGCGGCGCGGTAGAACGGCAGCGTCTCATGGTGCGGGATCCCGCCCACCCACACGACGTGGTCCTCGACGCCCAACTCGGCCGCAAGGGCGTGCAGCTCGGCCGAATACGCCGTATCCGCGGCGCTGCCCACAACGACCAGCCTGTGCTCCGGGAGCTCGCGCCGCGCGATGGCGAACGCACGCAGCAGTCCGTCGCAGTTCTTGTACGCCCACAATGAGGACACGAAGAGGACGAACGGTCCCTCGATGCCGCGCTCGCGCTGGAGGCGCACCGACGCCTCCTCCGGATCACCTGGCCGGAAGACCTGGTGGTCGACCGCCTCGGGGATGAGCCGTAGCTTTGCCGGGTCGACGTTGAGATACGTCTCGACCTCTTGGCGCAAGCTCTCGGAGTTGATGATGATGGCGTCCGCCACCTTCGCGGTGTGTGGGTACCCGGTGCGCCGGTAGAGCCGCACCATGGGGTTGAGAGCTCCGGGATTCGTGAACGCATGCAGCGTCTTGAAATGGGCGACGAGGCCTGGAGTGGGCTTGACCATGGGCGCGATGAGCGTGTTGAAGACGTCAATCCCTGATCGCGGCAGGCGCAGTGGCGCGTAGGCCTGCTCGGTCAGCGTCCGCAGAGCACGCCGCTCGTTGGACCACGGAAAGGTGATGTACCGGATGTCTGGGCCGTAGCCCAAGTGCTCCTTGCGGATTCGTGGGCTGACGACCAGGTGCAGTTCCTCACCCTCCGCCAGCAGGGGCACCATCTCGCTGATGGTCTGCTTCCAGAACCAGTGCGCGCCCGACGGCTGGTCGGGATTGTCAGTGAGCAGGTTGATCGCGACGCGCATGGAGTCAGAAGACCTGCGACGAGACATCGTCGTCCGACATCATGGCCTGACGGACGTACTGGGCCAGCAGATGCATGCACGCCTGGTGTGCATCCTCGATCACTCCGTAGTTGCCCGAGTCCACGTGGATGGAGACGGTCGCGAGCTCGCGGGCAGGACCCCCCGTGAAGCCCGTGAGGGCCACGGTCTCGACGTCGTTGTCGCGGCACCACTCCAGCGCCCGGACGATGTTGGGTGAACGCCCAGACGAGGAGACGGCGACGAGCACGTCGCCTGGTCGCGCGTGCGACTGGAGTTGATAGTCGAAGACGTTCTCGTAGCCGTTGTCGTTCGCAATCGCGCTCAGGATCTCCACGTTGGTGCTGAGGCTCTGCACGCGGGTGAGGAGGCCGGTGCCGTTCCTCACTCCCTTCACGTGGTCGCACTGGAAGTGGTTGGCGATGGACGCGGAGCCGCCGTTCCCGCAGCAGAACACGGTCGCGCCCCGCTTGTACGCGCGATCGAGGATCCGCGCCGCGGAATCGAAGCGACCAGCTGGGACAGTGCCCATCGCCCGGGCAAGCTCCGACGAGTACTCGGCGGCGAAGCATCCGGCGTCGTGGTATTTGTGGAGCGGGAAGGCGGCTGCAGTGCCCGACGGGACTGAACCTGCAGCGTGTTCGGCGAGAATGAGATCCACCGCAGCCGCCAGGTCCGGGACGGTGTCGGCGTCCTGTGTGCGGTCGGCGCTGGCGGATCCAAGGCGAATGGGGCGGGCTCCTACGGCGCGGGCCAGGTCGACATCGCAGTCGCTGTCGCCCACGACCCAGGAGCAGGCGAGGTCCAGGTCCAGCGCGCCCGCGGCGGCCAGGGCCATGCCTGGGGCCGGCTTGCGGTCGGCGCTGGTTCGGGCGAACGCTGCGACGACGCCATCTGGGTGGTAGGGGCAGAAGAACCAGGCATCGACACGCGCGCCCAGCCTGGCCAGCTCGGCGACCATGTGCTTGTGGACGAGCTCGACGTCCTCCAGCTCGTACATGCCGCGCGCGACACCCGCCTGGTTGGTCACGACGGCGACCGGAAGGCCGGCGGCGTTGAGTCGGGCGATGGCCTCGATCGCCCCGTCGATGAACTCAACGTCCTCGACGGCGCCCACATAGCCACTGTCGACGATGATGGTGCCGTCGCGGTCGAGCAGGACGCCCCGGCGCATCATCGCACCAGGCCCTTCGCTCGCGTCACGGCCCATCCGGCGCGGTCTGACCCCTGATGCGCCTGTCCCCGGGCTGTCCACGACCACCCGTGATCACTCATGTTCTGCACCACGACATGCCCTCCCTCATCGCGGCCTCCCCGGGTGACACGGACCTCCGCCCACCCGCAGGATGTCACCGCCATGCTAAGTAGTTGGGGTTACTCGAGTGGTCGGTTCCGCCAAATTGACTTGGGCGCGAGGGAACCGGCGAGCCCTTGCCTCAGGAGGTCGTTAGCCTCGCCTGCGGCAACGGGCCGATGAGATCAGGTCGTCCACAGTGGAGAGCCGATCGACGAGGGCTTGCCGCTCGTCGGACGCCACGTCGAGCAGTTGGGGCGAGAGCCGGTCCCCCTCGGCGAGGAGCCCATCCAGAGACCGATCCAGGTCATCGACGTTCAGGGAGCGGATCTCGTGGCTGAAACGGCTCACCCCGAAGCGCTCCATGAGCACCCGGTGCTTCGCTCCGTAGCCCACGGCGATCGTCGGTACTCCACACATCAATGCGCACAGGACGTTGTGGAATCGGGACGCGACGACGGCGTCGAGTTCCACGACCTGTGACATGTACTCGCCAAGGGTGGACACCGGGTCGAACACGATCGCGTCCACATCGAGCCACGGGCGCCCGGTGAGCACGGCTTCGCGCAGGTCCATGGCTATCGGTACGTCGATGTCGTCGCCTACCAGGAGCCGGACGCGTCTCCCTGCGTCGACGATCCGGCCGACAAAGTCCTCGAGGGCGGCGCGATAGCGCACGTTGATCGCGTCGGCGCCAGCCCGTTCGGACTCGGCCCCGTACCACGCGATGACGCCGACACCGACGGTGCCTGAGGTCCGGCCCGGACGCGGTGGAGTCGGGAGGGCGAACGCCAGGTCAGGAAGCACGACGTCGTGGGAGGTGTCGACGCCCATCTCGGATGCTGCTGTGCGCGATTGATCGTCACGAAAGGACCGGTGGCTCGCCAGCCGAAGTGCCCGGCCGAGCAGGACGCGGGTGAGCTGGTCCGGGGGGTTGCTGGCGCCCACGCTGACGACGGCCATGCTGGTGCCGAACACCCGCGCCGACACCGCCAGGGCGAACAGCGACCAGGGCGTCTGCCATGGGCGCACTTGCATCGTGGACTCGAACGTGCCCATCCCCGGGACGATGGCCACGGAATGCCGACGCGTCCAGCGGGCGATTCGCCACGCGTCGATACCGACGCCCACGCCGACGCGCAGCGCGGTGAGGCCCCGATCGAGGAGTCGAGAGCCGGACTTCGATCCCCCGCGGTCCCAGCTCAGGTCGACAGCGGGGATGCCGTAGCGCTCCTCCACGACAGTCGGGCCTGCCGCCATGCAGTCGACGGGAACGGCAGGATGATGACTTCGGAGGTGAGCGAGCAACGCCTCGAGGGAACCGTCATTGCCGTAGTTCCCCGCCCCGAGCTTGCCGAACATGCCCACCCGCTGCGTGGGCACGGGCTCGTGCCCAGCGGTCACCGGGCGCCCTGCTGACCGGCGACAACCTCCCGCACGTCGACGACGGGGTTGTCGAGCACCACGTCGGGACTGCCGAACTCGTCACGGTGGGCGCCACGAAGACGGCGGGTCACCCGGCTGCCCATCCAGCGAGCGGTCACGGCGTAGCAGGCTCGTCGGTCGGCCGAGGTGATCGGGCTGCGGTGAATGAGCGCCAACCTCTCCCAGCCGTACTCCGCAACGAGGCGAGCGGTGGGATGTCGCAACCGGTTGGAGCGCTTCGGGTCGAGGTTGGCACACCACGAGCGCACGGAAGGATTGGCCTTGAACGCCCTGCCCGAGTGGTGGCGCCGGAAATAGAGCCAGTCGGGGACGATCGCGAACGGCCCCATTAGAGCCAGCTCCGACATGAAGGTCTGGTCGGCGTGGTAGTAGCTGTCGTGAGGACGCACTCGCCTCAGCACGTCGGAGCGCATGACCCCGTAGAAGTCGTCCGCGGCCACCGCCCCCGGCATCGCATCGCCTCCGAAGAGCAAGCTCTCGAGCCGCCGTGCGGGACGGGGGTCGTCCGTGGCCAGCGGGTACTGGAGCGCCTGGATGAGGTTGTTGTCCTCGTCGATCGCCGCAGTCAGCGAGTGTGCGAGCACGACCTCGGGCCGGTCTTCGAGCACCTGCACACAGCGTTCGAGCAGATCGCGCGCGTAGAGGTCGTCACCCGAAGCCCACTTGAACAGCGGCGCTCGCGCGTGGTGGAAGACATCGGTGTGGTTGGGGGCGGCGCCGACATTGACTGGTTGGCGGATGAAGCTCACGCGCTCGTCCTCGCGCTCGTAGCGCCTGCAGATGTCGTCGGTCGAATCGGTCGATGCGTTGCTAAGCAGAATCAGCTCGAAGTCGCCGAAGGTCTGGCCCAGAAGAGCATCGACCGACTGTTCCAGGTAGTCCTCACCGTTGTACACCGGCAGCCCGATGCTCAGGGGCGGTGTGGCACTCATGGTCCCTCCTACGCCTTGGCCCTTGTGCGTGGATCTGTGGACCCAGACTAGGTGCGCGCCCGTGGCCGCAGCGGGGGAATCGGACATCCCACGAACGCTGCCGAGAACACACCGATGGGAAATATGAGGGGGAGAACACGGCTGGGCTCCGACGACGCTCCTCCTGGCGACCGCGTCAGGGCGATTCCGGGGACAACGGGGTGGTCGAGGTGTTTCATAGGAATGCGGGGCACAGCCCCAGAGGACGGTACGAGTGCGCACCGTCCATGCTTCGACTCCGGGGGACGGGGCTGCCGAGGGGAGAGGACCGAGCACGCTCGGTCATCGACGTTAGAGCGGGGAAGCCATGACGGAGATGCTCGTTGCGGGTCGGTACAGGTCGCTGAGACGACCCTTGGCGGCGCTCGTGGCCGCGGTGATGCTCGTCAGTCTGGGCATCGGAATGGCCGCCTCCCCGTCCCAGGCGGCAGACGAGAAGGTGGTCGTGTCGTTCACGTTCGACGACGCCAGGGTCAGCCAGTACCCCATGCTTCCCATCTTCGCTGCCCACGGTGCGAAGGCAACCTTCTACGTCAACACCGGGCTGATGGGCACCAACGGGGTCATGACGTGGGCCCAGCTCCGCGACATCTATGGTGCCGGGCACGAGATCGCTGGCCACACCGCCCACCACACGCCTCTGACCGACGTGGACGAGGCAACCGCGCGAGCCGAGATCCAGGCGGACATCACGACGCTTCAGGCACAGGGGTTCCCGCGCCCAGTCTCGTTCGCGTATCCCGTTGGCTACTACGGTCCCGCGGAGGAAGACATGGTCGAGCAGGCGGGCTACGCATCCGCCCGCACCATCGACACCGATAGGCGCGAAACGGCGCCCCCGGCCAACCCATACGCCCTGCGCATTCAACGGGACAGCCTCGACGGCTCGGAGGGCTTGCAGGCGCTCAAGAATGACGTGCTGGCCGCTGAAGCCTCCTCGGGCAAGACCTGGATCGTCTACCTCATGCACGAGTTCTATTCACCGATCGACGAGGAGATCGACGACTTCCTCACCTGGCTTGGGCCACGTGCGGCGTCCGGCACCGTGGTGAAGACCGTCCGAGACGTGATGGTCCCCGCCGGCAACCAGCCGCCGGTGGCGGATGCTGGTCCGGCACAGACGGTGACCCTAGGTTCGAGCGTGACCCTGGACGGCTCGGGCAGCCGTGACCCCAACGGAGACTCGCTGACCTACCAGTGGACCCAGACGGGCGGCGCGCCAGTGAGCCTGTCGAGCGTGACTGCGGCAAGGCCGACGTTCACCGCGCCGTCCGCGGCCTCAACGCTGACCTTCCGCCTCAATGTCGGCGACGGCGAGTTCACCTCGAGTGACACCGTCACCATCACTGCGGCTGCGGAGCCCGCAGCCGGGACACCCACCTACCGTTCCAGCTCGACCACGGGGAACGATGCCTGGTCCACGGCGGCGACGCTGCCGGTCCCTGCTGGCGCCACGACCGGCGACGTCGTCGTCGCCACCGTGGCGACGTGGGGCAATCCGGCTCCTGCCGTCACTGCTCCAGCCGGATTCACCCTCAAGGCCAGCTACACCGCCGGGGACGACACGGTCCGGGTCTACTGGAAGCGACTCACGGCTCCCGACACCGGCACGTATCGGTTCTCCTGGAGCGGCGGGCGGTGGTCCTCGGCCCATGCCCTGGCGGTCTCCGGGGCGGCCACCATCGGTGACCCTGTTGAGGCCATCAACCACGCTGGCGGATCGGGCACCACGTTCGCTAACACGACCGTCTCAACGCTCAGCACTCCGCTGCTGGCGTGGATCGGGCGCAACGACGAACCCGCCTCGGGGCACACGCCGCCGTCGGGTTTCACTGAGGTCCAGGACCGCGACTGCAGCACCGTGGCCTACCGCCAGCCGGCATCGGCTGGCACACAGGTTGCCAGCGGAGGCGCCTACTCCGGCTCGGCGGGGCCACTCCACTCCGTCCTGGTCGCCATCAAGGGCGGCACGTCAACGCCACCGCCGACGAACCGGGCCCCGGTCGCCGAGGCGGGTCCGGCGCAGAACGTCTCGACCGGGTCCACCGTGACGCTGGACGGATCCGGCAGCACCGACCCGGACGGCGACCCGCTGACCTACGCCTGGGCGCAGACGGCCGGGCCGGCGGTGACCCTGTCCAGCGCCTCCGCGGTCAGGCCGACGTTCACCGCGCCGGCCACGGCCTCCACGCTGACCTTCGCATTGACCGTCGGTGACGGACAGGCCACGGCCACCGACTCGGTCACCGTGACCGTCACGGCACCACCGCCGACGAATGCGCCAACCTACCGCTCGAGCTCTTCCACAGGAAACGACGCCTTCGCCAGTTCTGCCAACGTTCCCGTCCCGGCCGGTGCGACCACCGGTGACATCGTCATCGCCGCCGTGGCGACGTGGGGCGGTAGCGCTCCGGCCGCCACGGCGCCCGCCGGCTTCACCCTCCAGGCGACGTACACGGGCGCCAATAACGGCGGAGCCGACACCGTGAGGGTCTACTGGAAGCGGCTCACAGCGCCCGACACCGGCACCTACGCCTTCACGTGGAGTGGTGGCCGCTGGTCCTCAGGCCACGCGATCGCGGTTTCCGGGGCTTCCGCGAGCGGCAATCCGATCGAGGCCATCAACCGGGCGGGTAGCACCTCCTCCAATGCCTTCCCGAGCACCACGGTGACCACGACCGCAACCCCCCTGCTGGCGTGGATCGGCCGCAACGACGAACCCACGTCGCAGCACACTCCTCCCACGGGGTTCACTGAGGTGCAGGACAAGGACTGCACCACGCTCGCCGTCCGCAGTCCCGGCGCACCGGGGACGTATACAGCGACCGGGGCCACCTACACGGGCACAGCCAGCCCTCTCCAGGCCGTCCTCGTCGCGATCAGGTAGCGGATCCAAAGTCGGCTCGCCGTCTTTGACCCCCAGGGCCTCGAGAACCCTGGGGGTCAGGAGCCACCCCCCTTCGAGGGACTGTCTGGACGGCAACGGTGCCCCTCGAGGCGCCCGACTCTCATGAGCGAGCTGACGGTCCCGCAGCCGTCCCTTGGCGGTGTTCCTATCGCCGCGTTCGGGGCGCGATCACCGGCTCGGCTGCGTCGGGCGAGAGGCGAGGAGAGACGCAGCGACGACAAGATCAAGGATGTAGGGCGAGGCGTCGCCGATCCCAGTTTCGGTGATCGAAGAGACCACGCCGTACACGACGAGGAACAGCGCGACCGCGCGGCGGGGACCCCGCACGTGCGTCGCGACCATCGCGAGGAGAAGCAGCAACATGGAGGCCTGGAGGACGATCCCGAACCAACCCTGGTCCAAGTAGCTCGCGACCCAGTTGCTGTCGATCGCGAGACCGTCGAAGGACTTGTTTGACAGGCCCGATCCGAACACGGCCTCCATCGTGGGGCGGGGTGTGGCGAACACGTCGGACCAGACTTTTGTGCGCCCGGTCAGCTGTGCCGCGTCCTCGACTGTCTGACCGCGCGAGAGCCAACTGACGATCTGGGGCGCGAAAGCCGCCGTGGCAGCGATCAGTCCCACCACCGTGGAGACCGAGACCCTCCGCACGCGGGCGTGGCCGAGGAACAGGCTGGCCGAGGCGAGCGCGACGCCAATGATGGCGCCGAGCAGCGCCGTCCGGGTGTGCGTCCCGATGAGGGCAATCGTGCTCGCGGCGACGGCGACGAGAGCGTGGCGACCGGTGATGACTCGGCACATCCACAAGATGGCCGACGTCCCGAAAAGCACGGCGGCATAGTGGGCCACCTGGGTCGGGGGGACCGGCCAGATCGTTCCAGAGAGTCGGCCATCAAAGGCGAACGCCTTGCCGGGAGCCATCGCAGCACCCACCAGGACGAGGCCGAGAATGACCCACATCGCGACCCGGTGCGCGCGGAGGAGGACGAGGTCACGACGCCCCCACCACGGGGTCAGCAGCCAGAGACACACAACGAAGGCCACCAGGCGGACACCGCGGTAGACCGACCCCACGAAGAACTGGTTGTGGAGTGAGATGGCGAGCGAGCTCAACGCCAGCGCGGTAAGCAGCGTCAGGAAGAGGTTCGGACGCACGACGAGGCGGCGGTTGGCCAGCAGGGCGAACGCCAGGGCGAGGACGAGGGACCCTTGTGCGACCAACTGGAAAAGCGGTCGCGGGATAGGGATGATCGTCGGGTTTCCTCCCGGCGCGAGGACGTTGACAAACAGCGCCAACCAGGCCGCGAGCACGAGCCGCGGTATCTTCCTGGCATCGGTGCGTAGTGGACGGCGCCGGACCGGGACGGGAGAAGGCGCGAGCGGTGCCGGAGGCGCCGTCATGACGACTGCGCCGCCGCCAACGCGTCGGGATCCTCGGCCATTGGCGGGGGCTGGCCGAGAGTCTGGTCACTGCGGTCGGCGCCCTCGAGGAGCGCGAAGGGCATCTCTAGACCGGCCTCCGCGACGAGGCCGGCGATGGTGGACAGCAGCTCGGAATTGGCTCTGCCTGCCGTGACGAGGGGGACGATCCGGTTGACCCAGGTCCGCACCACGTCGAGGTGGATGCCGGGGTCGACCTCGAGCAGAACGAGGACGAGATCCGCCTCGTCCCAGGCAACACCGAGATCGCCGAGCTCGTCGGGGTCCCGTTCGGGGTGCCGGCGGATGCGGCGAGGTCCGTGGCTCAGCGCAGGATCGCCGCCCTCCGGGCGGAACGTACGTGGCCGGGTCGCATCGGACGGATTCGAGAGACCGGGGCTGCCCGCAAGCGCGCCGTTGGAGGAGAGGTCGACCAAGAGAACCTGGACACCTCGCTCGGCCATCCGGTCTGCTGCCGCGCGAAGGACGGCCGCGGCCGTGTCGGCGCGGTCGACAGCAGCAAGGCCCAGCGTCGCTGGCGCGGACCGGCTGCCCGCACGGCGAGGGGTGTCATGATTGCCCCCTGACCGCGGGCCGTTCGTGAGCCGGGGCGGCAGGGCGGACTCCAGACCATGGATGAGCGCCTCGAGGTTCCTCTGCCGTCCACGCTCTGACCAGCGCACCGAGTTCAGGTGGGAGGCCAATGCGGGCGTGGCCCGCGATGCGGCGTGGCGCGAGTGGCGGGCAACCCAGGACATCACGGCGGCCTCGGTCCGTCGCAGCACACCACGTGGAGAGATCGCCCCGACCCCCACGCGAACGGGGACACCCAGTGCGGTCGCCACCTCGCGGCGCTGGCGCAGCCGGTCAGAGGTTAGAACCCGGAAGAGGATGATCCCGACGCTCAGGGCGCCGCCGAGCAGGGCTCCCGAGGCCGCGAAGAGCATCAGCTGACGTTTCAGCCCGACGGCTGCGGCCCGCGGCGCGTCGATGACGTGGGTGGCCAAGATCGCGGCGTTGGTCTCCAGGCTGGCCTCCTCGACGTCACTCTGGGTGACCGTGATCTGGTTCGCCATCGTGGCACGACTGGCAAGGATGTCGCTCGCGCGTACGTCATCCAACTTTGTTGCACTGGAGAGGCGGTCGTATTCCCGGGTGAGCGAGTCGACCTGGGACTTGAGGCCGGCGATCTTCTTCTCGTATCCGTCAATGAGCCCCTCCGCGACGGACCGCATCTGTTTGGCACGGAACTCGAGGAAGTGGTTCACGAGCGAGGTCGACCGGGCGACCGCTGACGCTTGGTCGGGTCCGCTCACCGTGACATACAAGATCTGGTCGTTCACTTTCGTGACCGTCACCGTCGAGAGGAGCGCCTCCGGCGACTCCTTGAGGTCGAGCTCGGCGAGGACGGCAGAGGCCACGGCGCGAGTCTGGAGCAGGGTCATGTCGGTGGTCATGGCGGACTCACCGGGGTTGGGGTGCACCATGAGCAAGGTGGTCGACGCGGTCGCCGATCTGGGCAGACCAACCACCGCGAGGACACCGAGGATCCCTCCGACGATCGTCGCGCCGACCCAGATGCGCCACGTGCGCGCCAACGCGTCCCGAATGGCCCGCCCGGTGACGAGGAGTGGTCGCGGGGTACCGGTGATCTCCGGGCTGCCATCCTCGTCGTCGATCCGCCACATCGGTCCGTTCATCGTGGACTCCGGCCTTCGATCTGACGACGTTGTTGACCGCCGGCGGCTGGGGCGCTTACCTCGCCTTCCGCTCCGGCGCGGCCCCGTGCAGTGATGAGGATCGGGCGTTGGACCGTCGAGCTGGTCCACTCGACCCCCGACAGCCGACCGGTGCTCCGGTCGAGTGGCTCTGGGTTGGCCACGAGGATTCCCTGCACGGTGAGTCCCACCCGGTCCGCGGCGACGACCGCGTCGGCGAGGTTCCGCCGGGTCGCCGAGCCCGAGCTCACCGCCAGGACTGCGGTTCCGCCGGCGACCAAATCTGGGTCGGGTTCGGGGCTGTCGCGATCAAGAACGATGAGCCGCACGGTGAGGTCGAATCGCATGCGAGAGTCGGAGACCGTAGTGACCAAGAGGGCGTCTGGCAGATCATGCCGCTCGGGGTGCTGGCTGCAGGCGGCCCACAGCGTTGTGGCGGACTCGTGGTGCTGGGCCGCGAACAGCTGGGTCGCAATCCCGTTGGATGCGGCGAAGGAGGCGATCTGCGGCCCAACCGCCAAGCCTGCGGAGTCGCCTGACACCGTGAGGACGACGAGCACGAATCCCTGCGTCTTGGGATTGTCCTTGCCCGCCTCCGGTACGAGACCATGGAGGAACTGGCGCATCGCCCACGCATCAGGGCTGTCCGGCGTGTACGAGCGTAGGAGCTCCCTCCACGCGTGTGTCGAGCGCGGCGCTCGGACCCGCATCGAGGTGACGACGGGGATGCCGACCGCATCCGCGATCTCATCACGAGAGCGCAACTTGGGGTCACGTTGGTTCGTCATGAGGGTGTAGAGGGCTACGAGCAGGGCGCACGCGGCCGCGCCCCCCAGGACGTACGTGAGCGCATCGGTCAGAAAATCCGACTGCTTGCCTGGAGAGGCCGGCTGGATAACGCTGGCGCCGGCGGCGACCTGCCCGGAGGTGAGGTCTTCGCCACCAAGCTGCTTCTTCACGGCATCGATGTCGAGAACCGTCGAGGCCTGCACCGCAGTGAGGTCGGAAAGGGCTGCGGCATCGGCTCGTCCGGCTGCGGAGGACCGCCCGCCGGCAGCGAGCCGGTCCGTGACCTTCTTGAGCTCTTTGTTCACGTTGGCCAGGCTGGACTTGAGCGTGTCCAAGCGCTCCTGCAACGCCGCCTGCTGCGTCTTCGTCAGGGCACGCTTGGTGTCCTCCAGGTAGTCAACGAGTGACTGGGCAACGGCCGACGCGAGGTCCTCCGCCTGGACGGCGGTTGGCCCGGCGGCCTTGATGCTCAGCACCGCCGCCGATGGCGCCTCAGCGGAGACCCGGTCGGTGATCTCGGCCTGGGTCAGCTCCGGCTGGACCTCCCGCGCAGCGCGCAACAGGATCTCGGCGCTCGTCGCGATGAGCACCTGCGTGTCGGCGTCGTAGCCACCGGTCTTTCCGGACCCAGCCTGAGTGGCCGTCGGAAGCAACACCACACTGGTGCTCAGGTACTTCGGCGGGAAGAGGAAGAGCAGACCCGCGCCGGCCAGGCCACCGAGCAAGGCGGCCAGGAGGATCAAACCGCGGCGACGCCGCAGGACGGCCCAGGTCGACCCGAGATCGACGACTTGTTCCGTCATAACGTCCGCCCACCGGGCTCGATGACCCCAACGCGGCGACAGGTCCTGGACATGGTGCGGCCTTTCGTCAACGGTCGTGGCCGGCAGCCACGGAACGGTTGGTCGGGACGGCCGACGCCGCCCTGGTGAAGGAGGGCAGCCGGAGGTCGGTCCGGAGGTCAAGGGTCCCGGACCACTCGCCCATCCCGACGAGGGTCGTCGTAGGAACCCGTTCCCCGAATCGGGGTGAGTGCCAACCCAGTTGGGGCTC
>NZ_JBEDUL010000003.1:0-4452 GCF_040414665.1 Intrasporangium sp. | reverse complement strand
GGTGACCAGACGGCCGCGGGCAAGCTGATCGACCGGGCCATTCGCTCGGCCGAGCGCGCCCAGGACGACCAGCTGCTCAGGCTGCTGCTCGGCTCCAGGGCGGAGATGGACCTGTGGCTCGGCGAGTACGACCGCGCGATGGACCTCTACGGCGAGGCGCTCAGCATCGCCTCGACGATCGGTGACGTCTCTGCTCGTCCGTTGTTGCTGTCCGAGCTGGGCTGGGTCTCCCTGCTCACCGGTGACCTGCCCACAGCAGCCCGGCTGGCCGGTGAGGCCCTCGAGGTGGCTGAAGATCTCGGGAACCGCAGGGCGATGACCAGCTCCCTTCGGCTCATGGCCGAGTCCTCGCTGCGACAGGGCCGATTCGCGGATGCGGAGGTGGAGGCGCAACAGGCGCTGGCAGTCGCCGAGGGCTTGGGTGCCCCCGCCGAGACCGCCGGCGTCAGGTGCACCCAGGCCTCGGCTGCCCTGGAGCAGCGAGACCACACCGCCGCGGCGCAGCTGGCCGAATCCGCCCTCGCCCTCGCCGCTCTTGGATATGCCATGCGCACGACACTCCCGCAGTGGGTCCTTGGTGTCGTGGCGCTCGAACGAGGTGACCTGAACGAGGCCGACACCCAGCTCCGCGCCGGTGTCGGAAAGGATGGCACCGGTGCGCCACGTCACCTGGCCAACAGCAGGTGGGGTCTGGCGCGCGTGAGGCTGGCCGCCGGCAACGCACCCGAGGCCGCCCGACTGCATCGGCAGGCCTTGAGGCTGCGCCATGGCATGAGGGATCGGCTCGGCGTGGCGGAATCGCTCGTCGGCGCTGCCTCCGTCGTCGCCAGCGCCGACCCGTCCACCGCCGCGGCCCTCTTGTCAGAAGCCGAACGGATCCGGGGCGACTGCGCCGCAGTGGCGACGCCTCGTCAGGCTGCCGACGTGGCGGCCGTCCGCGCGCTCCTGGGTGGGCACGAGCAGGTCCCGGAGGAGGAAGCGGTCCTCGCTGAGGGTGTGGCCGTGGATCGCGCCCTGAGTGCATTGGCTCAGATCGAGCACTCGACCGCCGCACGGGCGGACTGACAACCAAGGAGGACGACATGGGCTGGCTGGAAGGCGACGTGGCACTCATCTCGGGCGCGGGTTCGGGACTCGGGTTGGCGTTGGTGGACCGCTTCGTTGCCGAGGGCGCCCGAGTGCTCGCCCTCGACCGTGATGCTGACCGGGTGAGGAGCGTGGAGTCCACCCACCCGGGCGCCGTCGTGGGCGTCGTCGGCGATGTCACCGCTCCCTCGGACAACGAGAAGGCAGTCGCCCAGGCCTTGTCGGCCTTCGGCCGGCTGGACACGTTTGTCGGCAACGCGGGCCTGTTCGACTATGGCGCGCGCCTCGTCGACACCCCCATGGAGGCCCTGAGCCGCGGATTCGACGAGCTCTTCGCGGTCAACGTCAAGGGCTACTTGCTCGGCGTCAAGGCAGCAGTCGACGCCCTCATCGAGTCCTCCGGGAGTGTCGTGCTGACCGCCTCGCTGGCGTCCCGAAATGCCGGCGTCGGCGGTGCCGTGTACACCGCATCGAAGCACGCCGTCGTCGGGCTGGTCGAGCAGCTGGCCCTCGAACTGGCGCCGGACGTGCGCGTCAACGGCGTCGCGCCCGGCTTCATGCGGACCGACATTCGAGGCCCTCGGGCTCTGGGCCTGGCGGACCGCACCTTGGGCTCGATGCCGGATCTCGACGAGCTGGCACGTGCCCTGCTGCCCCTGCAGTTCCTCCCCGCGCCGGCCGACTACACCGGCCACTTCGTCCAGCTCGCCTCGCGAGCCAATGCGGCCGCCACGACTGGCGTCGTCGTCGAGTGCGACGGCGGCTTCTCGGTGCGGGGGATGGGACCGCCCCCCGGTCCGTGACCCAACCCGTCGCGACAGCCTCACTGTCCAGCGAGTGAAGCGGCGTACTCGGCCTCGCTCGTGAGGGAGGAACGCAGGTCGAAGTGAATGCGGTTCTTGACCGCCAGCCGCATGGTGGGCAATGGCGGGGCCGCGCAGGGACGGCCGGGTCATGCGCCGGGTGCGGATGACGACGACGAGGCCGTATGCCGCTGAGCTCGGACCCCGACCGACGTGACCGACCGCGTCTGGCTGAGGAGTGACAACCCGCTTGACCTCACGCGCACGTGAACCTGCATCGGCTTCCTCGTGACTGTGAAGAGTGATGCTGGCGATGCCGTTGCAGATCGTGAGTTACCCTCTGGAGCAAGCCTGTTCACGAGCCACGGGCTCGTCGGCGCGGCGCCCCTCGCGACCTACCTGATCTCGCTCGCTGCGGCCGGCTGGTGGGCGGACCGTCGGGGGCCAGTTCCGGTGCTGCGGACGGGTGCGCTCACGTTCGTCGGGGGACAGCCTAGACGCTCACGCACGGCATGGAGTGCTTGAGCGTGTGAGCTGGCAGCCGGCTCAGCTCGATCGGCTTTGAAAAGAACGCGTTATCGCGGTCCCTACGTGCATGACGAACGGATTAAGCCACGTTTCAGCGATTTCCCGCGACCCGTCCCGATGAGGGCTATGGTCCGAAGCACAAAACGCTACAAAGGGGGCATCGAGGTGGCTGAGGAGAACTGGCATCAAGCACGGCTGATTCCAACATCAGGGATCAACGGAGCGGAGGAACAGGAACGTAGAGCAACGTCCGCCCTTCTCGCGGTGATGTCCTCCGTGAAGGAGTTCGGGCGCGGCATCACCCAGCCGCTGGGCGCGATCGCTGGCATGGTCGAGACGTACATCGAAGTTCCCTTCGTCGTCGGTGAGAAACGGCTCTACCCAGACGGTCTCGTCAGGGTCAGTCGTGGCTCCCGGAACTGGACAGCCTCGGTTGAGGTGAAAACCGGCAACAACACGCTCGTCCCCGAGCAGATCGAGAACTACCTCGACATCGCCAAGGAGCAGGGTTACGACGCCGTGCTCACGATCTCCAATGAGATTCCAGCCATCGCCGGGCAGCACCCGACCAAGGTCGACAAACGCAAGGTCCGGAAGGTGGCCCTCCATCACCTGTCCTGGTCCCAAGTCCTCTGCGAAGCGGTGATGCAGAAGGAACACCGAGGCGTTGCGGACCCCGATCAGGCATGGATTCTCGGAGAGTTGATCCGTTACCTGGAGCACCCGCGATCAGGTGCCCTCGAGTTCGACGACATGGGCGAGAACTGGGTCCCGGTGCGACAGGCCGTCGCAAGCGGCACGCTTCGGGCCTCGGACAAGACCGCTCCCGAGGTCGCTGCTCGGTGGGATGCGCTGCTGCGCTTCGCCAGCCTCCAGCTCGGACGGAAGCTCGGCGAGGAAGTCACGCCAGTCCTGTCTCGCAAGGAGCTGGCTGAGCCGATCCTGCGCTCGCAACACCTGGTGGCTTCCCTTGCGAATGACGGCAAGCTGACCGGAACAATCCGCATCCCGCACGCCATTGGCCCAATCGTGGTGACCGCGGACCTCAGGGCAGGCCAGCTGACCTGCCATGTGGACATTGACGCTCCGAAGGAGGGCAGGCCAGCAACGAGGGTCAAGTGGCTTCTACGGCAGATGCCTGAAGCGTCCGACGGCATGAGGGTAGAGGCGTTCGCCCTGCATACCCGGGGCGCCGGTGCTGCGGAACTGCTTCGAGACGTGCGAGAGAACCCGCTACTGCTCGTGAGTGACCCCACCAAGGAACTGCGGTCATTCCGGGTAGCGGTCTCAAAGCCCTTGGGCAGTAAGCGGGGCCGAGGGCGAGGCTCCTTCATCGACTCGGTGAATGATGCCATCAACGCCTTCTACCGCGAAGTAGTGCAGAACCTGAAGGCATGGCGAGCTGCGCCCCCTCAAATGCGCGCGCTTTCGCCAGTGGAGGTGCCAGACGCCCGGCTCACCTCGACTGCTCTGTCATCGCAGGACGGGGCAGATGAGCGTGTGACCGAGCGGGCCAGTGGGGGGCCGACCGCCCAGGACGTCGATGGAACGCACGCATAGCCTCCGTTCGGGGGCTTGATGCTCGGGTTCGGTCACTCGGAGCCAGAGGATTTCCCAGCGAGTGAAGCGGCGTACTCGGCGTCGCTCTTGAGGATGCAGAACTCGTTGCCCTCGGGGTCGGCCATGACGTACCACCCGGTGCCCGGGCCGTAGAGGCCCCGGCGGTCCGCGACGAGCGTCGCGCCCAGGCCGAGCAGCCGCTCATACTCCTCGTCCTGGGTGATGTCGGTGGAACGCAGGTCGAAGTGGATGCGGTTCTTGACCGACTTCGGCTCAGGGACCTCGATGAACAGGATGCGGTGTCCGTCAGTCGTGGAGTGGATCATGCACTCCTCGTGGCCCGGCTCGTTGGGGTCGTCTGGGATGTCCGCATAGCCGAGCACCTGCTTCCACCACTCGGACAGCTCGTAGGCGTTGCGGCAGTCGATCGTCGTGTGCGAGACGCGTGAAGTCATGGACCACAGCCTGTCCGACC
>NZ_JBEDUL010000002.1:0-64838 GCF_040414665.1 Intrasporangium sp. | reverse complement strand
AGACGCGCCGGACCAGGTCGTGGTTGCCGCCGATGCCGCCGCTCGTGACGATGACGGCCTGCGCGGTGATCTCGAAGTCACCGACCTCGTCGCGGTTCGTCGCCTTCCCGCGCGGAGCGTCGTCGGGCGCCAGCACCCGGCCACGCACGCCGGTGACCGTGCCTGTCGTGGCGATCAGCTCGTCGACGCGGCGCCGTGAGGCGAGGGTCACCCGTCCTCTCGCGACGCCCTCGCGCACCCGCCGCAGGAAGGGCTCGACGAGGCCGGGACCGGTGCCCCACGTGATGTGGAAGCGCGGCACCGAGTTGCCGTGACCATCCGCGCGGCCGTCCCCTCGCTCGGCCCAGCCGACGACCGGAAAGAGGCGGTGTCCCTGCTGGTGGAGCCAGGACCGCTTCTCGCCCGCGGCGAAGTTGAGATAGGCCTCCGCCCACCGCCGCGGCCACAGGTCCTCCTCACGGTCGAAGGCCGCGCTGCCCATCCAGTCCTGCGTCGCGAGCTCGAGGCTGTCGCGGATGCCCATCCGTCGCTGCTCGGGGCTGTCGACCAGGAAGAGCCCGCCGAAACTCCAGAATGCCTGTCCCCCAAGGGATTGCTCACCCTCTTGGTCGACGAGCACGACCCGCTTCCCAGCGTCGGCGAGCTCCGCGGTGGCGACGAGGCCGGCCAGCCCGGCCCCCACGACGACGACGTCGGTTTCCATCCGTCCACCCTTTCCCGAGCCGATGCCGTATGCCGCTGGGCTCGCTTCCATGTGCCCGTCACGTTACCGACGGGTTGCCTCGGGTGGGAGGGCTGCAACGGCACGGGCGTCGCGAGCGAGCTCAGCGGCATACGGCAGGAAGGTTCTTCGCCTGTGGCGAATCCGCCTGCGGCAGATAGACATCGCACCGGCGCCGGCGGTGTCGGACGCTGGTTTCATGACGACAGAGACCAGAGCACCCGTGATGCTCGACGAGCAGCTCGCCATGCAGCTGCTCGCCGAGCGCATCATCGTCCTCGGGGCCGAGGTGGACGACCCGATCGCGAACCGGATCACCGCCCAGCTCCTCCTGCTGTCCGCCCGTGACGCGCGAGCCGACATCAGCCTCTACATCAACAGCCCGGGTGGCTCAGTCACCGCCGGCCTCGCCATCTATGACACGATGCGCGTCATCCCGAACGACGTCTCCACTCTGGCAGTGGGATTCGCGGCCTCCATGGGCCAGTTCCTCCTCGGGGCCGGGACGCCGGGCAAGCGGTTCGCCCTGCCGAACGCGCGGATCATGATGCACCAGCCCTCGGCCGGCATCCAGGGGACGGCCGCGGACGTCGAGGTGCAGGCCAACAACCTCAAGACGATGAAGCGCCGCGTCAACGAGCTCCAGTCACAGCACACCGGTCAGACGGTCGAGCAGATCACCGCCGACAGTGAGCGGGACCGGTGGTTCAGTGCCGAGGAGGCGAAGGCGTACGGGATCGTCGACCACGTCGTCGCGTCGCTCGACGACGTCAGGCCGGCTCCCGCCGTGCGAAGGGTGGGTCTGAGGTGAGCAGCTACACGATTCCCTATGTCATCGAGCGGACCCCCGCCGGCGAGCGGAGCTTCGACATCTACAGCCGGCTGCTCCAGGAACGGATCATCTTCGTGGGCACCGAGATCGACGACGGTGTCGCCAACGTGGTCATGGCGCAGCTGCTCCACCTCGCAGACGTCGCGCCGGAACGGGAGCTCTCGCTCTACGTCAACAGTCCGGGTGGGTCCTTCACGGCCCTCATGGCGATCTACGACACGATGCAGTTCGTGCCGGCGCCGGTGGCGACGTACTGCCTCGGTCAGGCGGCCTCCGCGGCGGCCGTGCTGCTCGCCGCGGGGGAGAAGGGCCGGCGCTTCGCCCTGCGGCATTCGCGGGTCCTGCTCCACCAGCCGTCGACGGGTGGCCAGGGCACGGTCTCCGACCTGGCCCTGCAGGCGGACGAGCTCCTCCGCGTGCGGTCCCAGGTCGAGGAGGTCCTGAGCCGGCACACCGGGAGGTCGATCGCGCAGCTGCGTGCCGACACGGACCGGGACAAGGTCCTCACCGCGGAGCAGGCTGTCGAGTTCGGGATCGTCGACCACGTCATCGAGCGGGCAGCCGAGGCACAGTCCAGCGTTTCGCCGTAGGCGAAAGTCACCTGCACCTCGGCGGCCGCCGTGCGACGCTGGACCGGACGACCGAACGGAGACCCCGATGAGCCCCTCGATGAACCCGGCAACGACGCGATCCACGCCCGAGTCGCGGCCGCGTCCGAGGGTGCGCAGGGTCCAACCGCTCCTCCGCGAGGTCTATGGCCGCCTGCTGCGTCGCATGCGGCAGCACCAGGGACGGACGCTGGCCGAGGTCGCGGCTGAAGCCGGCATCTCGATGGCCTACCTGTCCGAGATCGAGCGCGGGCTCAAGGAGCCGTCGTCCGAGATCCTCGCCGCCGTCTGCGGTGCCTTGGATGCGACCATCGTCGGGCTCGTCGGCGCGGCTCATGTGGAGCTGCGCGACCTGACGGACGCGGCGTCCACGGAGGCGCGAGTGCTCGACCTCGCCTCGCGCCGGGGCGCGCACGCGCGAGCCATCGATGGTGCCGGCGCTGTCTCCACGAGCGCCGTCTCCACGAGGGCTGTCCCCGCGGGCGGAGGCGCCGTGCTCCTCGCCGCCTAGAGGTCGTCTGACCGGGCGCCGGATGCGGGGGCGGTCCGGACCCGCCCACGTCCGAAAAAAATGTTGACGCTGTGCACACCTCGCCTAGGCTTGCTGGGAGGCGATCGAGCGCTGTCAGAGGTGGCTGTCAGGGTCTGCCCGTAGCGTCCAATGCCCATCCTCCACAGACAGGGAAGGACCCATGACCATCACCACGCGCGCCCGGCCGGCGCGAGAGCAGTTCACCGGGCCGGCGATCGAGGCAGAGCATCTCGTCAAGCGGTTCGGTGACTTCGTCGCCGTCGACGACGTCAGCTTCTCGGTGCCGCAGGGGACCGTCCTCGGACTGCTCGGGCCCAACGGAGCGGGCAAGACGACGACGGTCCGCATGATGACGACCCTGAGCCAACCGACGAGCGGGACCGCCCGGGTGGCCGGCCACGACGTCATCACGGACCCCGACGCGGTTCGACACTCAATGGGCCTGACGGGACAGGCGGCGACCGTCGACGAGTTCCTCACCGGTCGCGAGAACATCCTGCTCATGGGGTCGCTCTACGGCCTGTCCAGGAGCGCGATCCGCGCGTTGACCGACGAGCTGCTCGAGCGCTTCTCGCTCGGCAATGCAGGCGACAAGGTCGTCAAGGACTACTCCGGCGGCATGCGCCGGCGGCTCGACCTGGCGGTCTCGCTCATCGCCGCCCCGCACGTGCTCTTCCTCGATGAACCGACCACCGGGCTCGACCCGCGCAGCCGGGTGGAGCTCTGGGAGGTGCTTCGTGAGCTCGTCACAGACGGCACCACGCTGCTCCTCACGACCCAGTACCTCGAGGAGGCCGACCAGCTCGCCGACCGGATCGTCGTCATCGACCGCGGGCGGATCATCGCCGAAGGCACCCCGCTCGAGCTCAAGGACCGGTCCGGCAAGGCGGCACTGGTCGTCACGGTGTCGCGCGCCGAGCAGCTCGAGTCGGCCCGCGGCCTGCTGGCCTCGCACGTCCGGGAGGTCCACGTCGACGAGGGCGCCCGCCAGCTGACCGCCCCGGCCGACGGCCTCGCCGACGTCACCCGCATCGCGAGCGTCTTCGACGGCTCCGAGATCGTGCTCGACGACCTCGGCCTGAAGCGCCCCAGCCTCGACGACGTCTTCCTGCACCTCACGGGTCACCGTGCGGAGGACGCCGATTCCGATGAGACCACAGCGTCCGCGCAGGACACGAAGGAGCGGTCCTGATGACCGACACCACAGTCCGGGCCGCGCCCGAGACCGCAAGCGCAGCACCCCGTCCGTCCATCCAGCCACCCCGCCTCGCGAAGCAGGTCCGCGTGCATGTGTGGCGCAACCTCAAGCACATCCGGCGGATGCCGGAGATGCTCGCCGATGTCACGTTCCAGCCGATCATGTTCGTGGTGCTCTTCGCCTACGTCTTCGGCGGGTCCATCAACGCGGGGGTCAACTACCGGGAGTGGCTGCTGCCCGGGATCATGGTGCAGACGATGGCGTTCTCGTGCTTCATCGTTGCCATCGGCCTGACCAACGACCTCAACAAGGGCATCGTCGACCGCTTCCGCTCGCTCCCGATCTCTCGGGCGTCGGTCCTCATCGGGCGGAGCATCTACAGCCTCATCCACTCGAGCATCGGCGTCGTCGTCATGTCCGTGACGGGCCTGCTCATCGGTTGGCGCATCCACAACGGCTTCTGGGACGGCCTCCTGGGCTACGCGCTGCTGCTGCTGTTCGGCTTCGCGATGATGTGGATCGGGATCGTCGCCGGTTCGGCGCTGAAGTCGGTCGAGGCCGTGCAGGGCGTCATGTTCACGGCGATCTTCCCGCTGACCTTCCTCGCGGACACCTTCGCCCCGGCGGCCAACATGAACCCTGAGTGGCTTCGCACCATCGCCGAGTGGAACCCGATCAGCTCGGTCGTGCGGGCGATGCGCGAGCTGTGGGGCAACGCCCCACCGCTGGCACCCGACTCGGCGTTGCCGCTGCACCATCCGATCCTGTCGACGGTCCTCTGGTCGATCGGGCTGACCCTCGTCCTCGCCCCCCTCTCGATCCGGGCCTTCAACAAGCGCACCCGCGACTGAGCTGGGGCCGACCCGCTGCGGTCGGCCACACAACATCGGACTCGCATCCTGCTCCGGCATTCGGAGCAGGATGCGAGTCCTCTCGCGGCCCGGTCGTGAAGAGCTAGTCGACCTTCGAGCGCAGCCACGCGATGTCGGCGGACTGCCCTTCCGGGCCGCCAGGGGTCTCGCACACCACCGGTGCGGCAGCGGCGCGGATGACCTCGGCCAGCGCCTCGCCGTCGATGTGGCCGGAGCCGAGGTTCGTGTGCCGGTCGGCGCCGGAGTCGAAGGCGTCGCGGGAGTCGTTGGCGTGCACGAGGTCGATCCGACCGGTGATGGACCGCACCTGGTCGACGACGGTGCGCAGGTCGTTGCCGCCGGCATGGGCATGGCACGTGTCGAGACAGAACCCGACCGTGTCGCCGCCGCTCGCCGCGCCGATGGCGTCCCAGAGCCGTCCGATCGCCTCGAGCCGGCGGGCCATGGCATTGTCCCCGCCCGCCGTGTTCTCGATGAGGAGCGGGACGGGCAGGTCGAGGCCGTCGACGCACTTGCGCCAGTTGTCGAACCCGGTTGCAGCGTCCTCGTCCACGCCGAGATGTCCGCCGTGGACGATGACGCCCTTGGCGCCGATCTCTGCGGCCATGTGGAGGTGCTGCTGGAGCAGCTTGCGACCGGGGATCCGGATCCGGTTGTTGAGGCTCGCGACGTTGATCGGATAGGGGGCGTGCACGTAGAGGTCGATGCCGGCTGCTGCCGCATCAGCCTTGAGGGCGGCCGCGCCGCCGGCGTACCGCACGACCGGGCCTTTGTAGCTCTGCGGGTCGCCGAGGAAGAACTGGGAGAGCGTCGCACCGCGCGCCCGTGCCTCCGCGATGGGGTCCTCCTGGTCGACGTGGGCACCGATGTGAAGGGGCATGGGAACAGCCTAGGCGGGGCTCTGGGGATGCCCTGACCTGCACGGACAGGAGGTTTTGGGCCGGTATGGGCACGTCACGATTCGGACGCCCAGTTGACAACGCTTCCATAACAGGACGCCGCTGGATTGGGTTCCTCGCCCCTCCCGATGGAAGTGTGTCCCCAACCCCCCCAGATCCCCGGGGTTTCACAAGGAGGAGCCGATGAAGGTTCGCAGGTCCGTGAATATCGCGGTTGCAACCGCAATGACAATGATGGTGGTGGCAGCCTGCAGCAGCAGCGAGTCACCCAGTCCGGGCGCGACGACTGGCGCGCAGGCAGGCGGGCAGCCGGGTGGTGATCTTCGGATCTACGCCTCGGAGCCGGCGTTCCTGCTTCCGACCGCAGGTGACGACGAGCCTTCGATTCTCGTCATCCGCCAGCTGTACCGCGGCCTGGTCAAGTACAACAAGGACACCGGCAAGGAGGAGAACGACCTCGCCGAGTCGATCGAGTCCAGCGACCAGAAGAACTGGACCATCAAGCTCAAGACTGGTTACACCTTCGACAACGGTGAGCCGGTCAACTCTGACGCGTTCATCCGCGCGTGGAACTACGCCGCCTACTCGCCGAACGCCCAGAACAACGCCTACTTCATGAGCCGCATCGCGGGTATCGACGAGGTGTCGTCGGCCGACCCGGATGGCGACGGCCCGAAGACGGCGCCCGAGCCGAAGGCCAAGGAGCTCTCCGGCCTCAAGAAGGTCAGCGACACGGAGTTCACGGTCGAGCTCAAGACGCCCTTCGCCGCGTTCCCGGTGACGCTTGGCTACTCGGGCTTCTTCCCGGTCGCCGAGGCCTGCCTCAAGGACGCCAAGGCGTGCAACGAGAAGCCGATCGGCAACGGCCCCTACAAGATGGAGGGCTCGTGGGAGCACAACGTCGGGGTCAAGCTGACGCGTAGCGACACGTGGAAGGGCGACAAGAACGACGCCATGGCCGACACGCTGTCGTACAAGATCTACGCAGACGTGGACGCCGGCTACGCCGCCTACCAGGCCGGCGAGATCGACGTGATGTACACCATCCCGCCGGCTCGGTACAAGGAAGCCAAGGCTCAGTACGGCGACCTGATGTACGAGGCCCCGGGTGACTCGTTCACCTACGTCGGCATGCCGATGTACAACGACAACTTCAAGGACAAGCGCGTCCGCCAGGCCCTGTCGTTGGCCATCGACCGGCAGCCGATCATCGACGCCGTGTTCGACGGTCGCTTCACGGCCGCCACGGGCTTCGTCGCGCCGACCTTCGAGGGCTTCCGCCCCGACGTCTGCAAGTACTGCAAGGTCGACACCGCGAAGGCCAAGCAGCTGCTCACCGAGGCCGGCGGCTGGAAGGGTGGCAAGCTCACCCTCTGGGCGAACGCCGGTGCGGGTCACGAGCAGTGGCTCCAGGCCGTCGGTGACCAGATCAAGGCCGCTCTCGGCATCGACTACGAGATCAAGGTGAACCTCCAGTTCCCCGAGTACCTCGCGACTGCCGACGCCAAGAAGTTCACCGGTCCGTTCCGCCTCGGTTGGGGCCCGGACTACCCGGTCATCGAGACCTACCTCAAGCCGCTCTACGGCACGGATGCCTCGAGCAACAACTCGGGGTACTCGAACCCGGAGTTCGACAAGCTGCTGAGCGAGGGTGACTCGGCTGCTGACACGGCTGGCGCTATCACCAAGTACCAGGCCGCTGAGGACATCATCGGCGAGGACCTGCCGGTCATCCCGATGTGGTTCAGCAAGGTGGCGGCGCTGTACAGCTCCAACGTCGACACGTTCGTCTGGAACAAGATCTCGGACGCTGAGTACGGAAAGATCACGCTGAAGCAGCAGTGACCTTCCGCACCGGCTGAAACCAATCCAGACTTGGTGGCGGCGGCGACCCGGAGTAGGGTCGTCGCCGCCACCAGCACGTCGATAGGAGGCCCCGACCGTGGGGAGATATGTCATACGGCGGGTGCTCCAGTTCATCCCGACCGTGCTCGGCACGATGTTCCTGTTGCACTACATCACCTCGCTTGGCATCCAGCTGACCGGCAACCCGGTCCGTGCGCTGTTCGGCGACCGCACGCCTACGCCGGCGATGCTCCAGGCGCTCTCGGAGCGCCTCAACCTGAACGACCCCTGCCTCACCCAGCAGGGCAACCCGTGCTTCGGCCTGTTCGGCGATCGACTCGCCAACATCGCCCAGTGGGACTTCGGCATCAGCCTCGTGGGGCAGCGTGAGGTCACCGACATCATCGGCAGTGCCCTGCCCTACACCATCCGCCTGGCCCTCATCGCCTTCGTCTTCGAGGCGCTGGTCGGTGTCGTCGCCGGCGTCCTGGCGGGCCTTCGCAGTGGCGGGTTCGTCGACTACTTCGTCAAGATCTCGACGACGCTCGCCATCGCGGTGCCGATCTTCGTGCTCGGCATCGTCATCCGGGAGTTCGTCGGCGTGAAGTTCGGCAACACGCTGCGCGCCGATCCGAGCATCCCGGACGCCATTTCCCAGGGCCTGTTCGCGGCTGGCTACAAGCCCGACTATCCCTGGCTGAGCCTCGTCATTCCCGGTCTCGTGCTGGGGTCCACCAGCCTCGCGGTCACCGCCCGGCTGACCCGGACGAGCATGGTGGAGAACATCCGGGCGGACTACGTGCGCACCGCCAGGGCGAAGGGCCTGCTGCCCCGCCGGATCACCGGCGTGCACACGCTGCGCAACTCGCTCATCCCGGTCGTCACCTCCCTCGGCGTCGACCTCGGCGTCCTCATGGGCGGCGCCGTCGTCACCGAGTCGATCTTCAACGTCCCCGGCATCGGTCGCGTCGCGGCCCAGAGCGCCAGGACGGGCGACGCCAGCGTGGTCATCGGCATCGTCACCCTCGCGGCCCTGATCTTCCTGGTCGCGAACCTCTTGGTCGACATCCTCTATGCGGTTCTCGACCCACGCATCCGATACGAGTGAGCGGGAGCAGACAATGAGTGATCTCGTACCCACCGCCGCCGTCGAAGAGACGACGGCCCGTCCGCCCACAACGGAAGGGCCGGGCGCCTCCGGCGAATCGGCGAGCTTGTGGAGCGACGCCCGCAGGCAGCTGATCCGCAACCCGACGTTCGTGCTCTCGGCGCTGTACATCCTCGTGGTGGGCTCCATGGCGCTCTTCCCGACGCTGTGGACCGACCAGGACCCCCGCAACTGCGTCATCTCCCAGAGCCGACAGCCGCCGCAGGCGGGACACCCCTTCGGGTTCAACATCCTCGGCTGCGACTACTACTCGCACGCCATCTACGGCGCCCAGCCGTCATTGACCATCGCGATCGGCGCCACCGTGGGTATCGTCCTCATCGGCGGCAGCCTGGGCCTCCTCGCCGGCTTCTACGGCGGTTGGGCCGACACCATCATCTCGAGGATCGTCGACATCTTCCTGTCGCTTCCGTTCCTGCTCGGAGCGCTCGTCTTCCTCACCGTGGTCAAGCAGCAGAACATCCTGACCATCACGATGGTGCTCGTCATCCTGGGTTGGACGACGATCGCCCGCGTCATGCGAGGAGCCGTGCTGTCCGCGAAGAACCTCGACTACGTCCTCGCGGCGCGGTCCCTCGGTGCGGGAAACGGGCGCATCATGATGCGGCACATCCTGCCGAACGCGATCGCGCCCGTGACGGTGCTCGCCACGATCGCCCTCGGCAGCTTCGTCGCCGCCGAGGCGACGCTGACCTTCCTCGGAGTCGGCCTGCAGCCACCCGAGGAGTCGTGGGGGATCATGATCACGGCGCACCAGGTCTACTTCCTGGAGGCCCCCTGGCTGCTGATCTTCCCCATGGTTCTGCTCATCGGCACCGTGCTGAGCTTCATCCTCATGGGTGACGCGCTGCGCGATGCCCTCGACCCGAAGATGCGGTGACTCGATGACCACCGATACTCCCGTCAAGTCCGAGTCGACTGCGCGGTTCCTCACCAAGCTGGACATGAGCGCCCCCCCGCTGGAGGTGCGCGACCTCCACGTGGAGTTCCGCACGACCTCGGGACGGGCTCATGCCGTCAACGGCATGAACTTCGTGCTGCACCAAGGGCAGACCCGGGCGATCCTCGGCGAGTCCGGCTCCGGCAAGAGCGTCACGGCGCAGGCCATCATGGGCATCCTCGACAGCCCGCCGGCGGAGATCACCAAGGGTGAGATCCTCTACCGCGGCGTGGACCTGCTCAAGCTCTCCGACGAGGACCGTCGACGAGTCCGGGCCAACCACATCGCGATGATCTTCCAGGATGCCCTCTCCGCGCTGAACCCGGTCTTCACCGTCGGGTTCCAGCTCGCCGAGCTGTTCCGGAAGCACCGCGGTATGTCCCGTCAGGCGTCGAAGGCCCGGGCCATCGAGCTGCTTGACCTCGTGCGCATCCCCGCTGCCAAGGACCGCATCAACGACTTCCCGCACCAGTTCTCGGGCGGCATGCGTCAGCGCGTCATGATCGCGATGGCTCTCGCCCTCGAGCCCGAGATCCTCATCGCCGACGAGCCGACCACGGCTCTCGACGTGACGGTCCAGGCGCAGGTCATGGGCCTGCTGGCCGAGCTCCAGAGCGAGCGGAACATGAGCCTGATCCTCATCACCCACGACATGGGGGTGGTGGCGGACGTCGCGGACGAGATCTCGGTCATGTACGCCGGACGGGTCGTCGAGGACGCGCCGGTCGGCGACATCTACGCGCGGCCGGCCCACCCCTACACCAAGGCGTTGCTCGAGTCGATCCCCCGCGTGGACATGAAGGGGCAGGAGCTCGCCGTCATCAAGGGACTCCCGCCGGTCCTGACGAACATCCCGCCGGGCTGTGCGTTCCACCCGCGGTGCCGGTTCGCCCAGGACAACTGCAAGGTTCCGCCGGAGCCCCCGCACTATGACGTCGACGTGGACCGGGTCGCCGCGTGCCACTACTGGAGGGAGGTCATCGAGTCATGACCGAGGCTTCTGTGACCGAGACGCCGAGCAAGTTCGGTGACGTGGTCCTCGCGACTGAGGACCTCCGCAAGCACTACCCGTTGACGCAGGGCATCGTCTTCAAGAAGCAGATCGGAGCGGTGCGCGCCGTCGACGGCGTGAACCTCCAGCTGCGTCGCGGCGAGACCCTCGGTGTCGTCGGCGAGTCAGGCTGCGGCAAGTCGACGCTGGCCCGCCTCCTCGTCGGCCTCGAGCAGCCCACCGAGGGCAAGATCCTGCTCAAGGACCGCGACCTGTCCACGGTCTCACCCCGAGACATGCGCAAGGTCCGCCGCAACATCCAGATGGTCATGCAGGACCCGTACACGTCACTCAACCCCCGCATGACGGTGGGCGACATCATCGGCGAGCCCTTCGACATCCACCCCGAGGTGGTGCCGAAGAAGGGCCGCACGGCGCGGGTTCGCGAGCTGATCGACCTGGTCGGCCTCAACGCCGACCACATCAACCGCTACCCGCACCAGTTCTCCGGTGGTCAGCGCCAGCGCATCGGCATCGCCCGCTCGCTCGCGCTCAACCCGGAGATCATCATCTGCGACGAGCCGGTCAGCGCCCTCGACGTGTCGATCCAGGCCCAGGTCGTCAACCTGCTGGAGAAGCTCCAGGACGAGCTGGGGCTTGCCTACATCTTCATCGCCCACGACCTGTCTGTCGTGCGTCACATCGCCGATCGCGTGGCGGTGATGTACCTCGGCAAGATCGTCGAGACGGGCGTCGAGGACGAGATCTACGAGCACACGACGCACCCGTACAGCCAGGCGCTCCTGTCTGCGGTCCCCGTGCCCGACCCGACCCTTCGGGAGCGTCGCGACCACATCATCCTCGAGGGTGACGTGCCGTCGCCGGCCAACCCGCCGTCCGGGTGTCGCTTCCGCACCCGGTGCTGGAAGGCTCAGGAGATCTGCGCCACGGAGGAGCCGGCCCTCGTGACGAGGCCCGGCTCGAACCACCCGAGCGCGTGCCACTTCGCAGAGATGAGGGACGTCGTCGGCGCGACGACCTGACCTCGGGCGCACAGCTCGCGGATGCGATCTCGGTGGTCGTGTCGAAATGTGACTTCCCCAGCCGACGGACAGGTGAAAGGCAACCAACGCCCGTCACCTGACCGGAGGAAGTCCCATGAGCACGACCACCGAGCTCGCCCCGGCTCCGAGCGACAAGCCGCTCGAGACCGGCCGGACGACCCGCCAATGGGTCGCGCTGTCCGTCCTCGCCCTGACGGCTCTGCTGCTCAGCCTGGACGTCAGCGTGCTCTACCTTGCCCTGCCGGCGCTCTCCGCCGATCTCGGCGCCAGCACCACGCAGCAGCTGTGGATGCTCGACATCTACTCGTTCGTTCTCGCGGGATTCCTCGTGACGATGGGCGCTGTCGGTGACCGGGTCGGACGCAAGCGCCTCCTGCTCATCGGTGCGGTCGCCTTCGGCATCGCCAGCGTCTGCGCCGCCTATGCCTCGTCACCGGGACAGCTCGTCTTCTGGCGAGCCGTTCTCGGTGTGGCCGGGGCCACGCTGATGCCTTCGACCATGGGGCTGATCCGCACCATCTTCACCGACGAGAAGTCGATGATGACCGCCATCGGCATCTGGTTCAGCTGCTTCATGGGCGGCATGGCGGTCGGCCCGCTCGTCGGTGGGCTGCTGCTCCAGCACTTCTGGTGGGGCTCGGCGTTCCTGCTCGGCGTGCCCTTCATGGTCCTGCTCGTCGTCGTCGGCCACCGCGTCCTGCCGGAGTCCGAGCGACAGCCGGGCGCGAGTGTTGACCTGGCCAGCGCAGGGCTCTCCCTGGCGACGATCCTGCCGATCATCCACGGCTTCAAGGAGGTTGCGCGTGGTGGCAGCGCAACCACAGCCGCTCTCGCGGTCGCCGCGGGAGTCGCCATGGGTGTTCTCTTCGTCCGGCGGCAGCGTCGGATCGAGAACCCGCTCGTCGACCTCGCGCTCTTCCGTCGCCGGGCCTTTTCGACCGCGCTCGCGGTCATGCTCGTCGGTGGCGTCGTGATGGCGGGCGTCTCCTTCCTCGGCACCCAGTGGCTCCAGCTCGTCGCGGGACTCGACCCGCTCGGCGCCGGTCTGTGGATGCTCCCGGCCAACGTCGCACTCCTCCTCGGCTCGTCGTCGTCCGCGACGATCGCCCGCAGGCTCGGCACCGGCCGCACCATGGCCGCGGGGCTCGGGATCTGCGCCACCGGACTCGTCGCATACACCCAGATCGCGCCGACCGCCGGACTCGGGCTGCTCGTCCTCGGCATGTCGCTCGCATCCTTCGGGATCATGCTCCCGTCGACCCTGACGATGTCCGTCATGATGCAGGCCGCACCGCCCGAGCGCGCCGGCTCCGTGGCGTCGATGTCCGAGACCTCCGGTGAGTTCGGGATCGCCGTGGGAGTGGCGGGGCTGGGTTCGCTCGCCACCTTCGTCTACCGGGACCAGCTTCAGCCGTATGCCGCTGAGCACGCCTCCAGCGCGACCACCGTTGCGCTCGACTCCCTCGCCGGCGCGCTCCAGGCAGCCTCCACCCTTCCGGGCGCCGCCGGCCGTGAGCTGCTTGCCGCCGCACAGGGTGCATTCACGACGAGCCTCAACGTCGTGGCCGGCTTCGGGGCCGCGCTCTTCATCGTGGTCGCGATCGCCGCCCTCCGGGTCCTGCGCGACTGACCGCCCATCCCGGGGGACTCAGCGCCGATCCCCAATCCCCATCGCTAATCGAGTGAACAGGAATCGGGCCGAATGTCGTTCACTCGATCGGGCGGGGGGCCTCGTCCACGTGATGGGATGCTGCGCATAAGCGCGACTTATGCAATGCATAATGAAGCATGCGTCTCTCCCGGTTCCCCGATATTGTCGACGACGTCACGGTCCGGCTCATTGCAGCCGTCGTCCTCGTCCTCTCGGCCGCCACGCTGGCCACGGGGCAGTGGTGGCTCCTCGCGCTGCTCGCAGTGGACTTCACCCTGCGCGCAACGCTGGGGCCGCGGCGCAGCCCCGTGGCCCGACTCGTCCAGGCGTGGGTCCGACCGCGCGTCCCGGCCGCGCCGCGCCCAACTGCGGGGCCGCCGAAGCGCTTCGCGGCTGCGATCGGAGCGGTCCTGACCCTCACCGCAACGCTCGCGTATGGGCTGCACGTGGCAACGGGGGCAGAGGGCCCGCTCGTCGCCGTCATGGGCATCACGGTCGTCATGGTGGTCTTTCCCGCGCTCGAGTCGCTCCTCGGCCTGTGCGTCGGCTGCGTTCTCTTCGGCCAGCTCATGCGACTCGGGCTCGTCCCAGAGGACGTCTGCCTCGACTGCGCCGACATCACGCGGCGAGCACGGGTACGGGCCCTCTCCTCCTGAGCCCGAACCACTCAGCCCGGCTCAGTCGGGTCCGTCGGGGTCGGTCCGGCTCGGACTCAGAGGGGGCAGGAGGGTCGACTCGAGCGTCTCCCGGACCCAGGCGGTGAACCGGTCCAGGTCCCAGCCAAGCTCATCGACGAGGAGCCGGTGCATCGGCGGCCCGGTCAGGGCCCACACGGTCGCCGCGGCATCCTCGACCGTGAGCCCGTCGCGGAGGGGTCCGTGCGCCGCGATCCACTCGACCAGCTGGGTCAGATTGGCCAGACGGGTCCGGTGCATGGCGCGATGCTTCTCCGCGATCTCGGGGTCGACGAGGGCGGCTGACTGCATGACGTCGTCGATCGGGCGGGCCCGGCTCGTTCGCCCGGAGATGTCCGCTGCGAAGAGCGCGATCTGCCGCCGCTGGTCCGGTTCCTGGCGGACGGCCTGAGGTCGCTCCTGCTCCAGGACGCGCGGACTCTCGACGTCGCCGGTGACGCTGTAGTTGAGGACCTCGACGAGCAGCCGGCGCTTCGTCTTGAAGTGGAGGTAGACCAGATCCTCGCTGACCCCCGCCTCGGCGGCGACCGCCGCCACGGACGTGTGCGGGTAGCCGTTCGCGATGAACAGCTCGCGCGCAGCGCGCAGGATCGACTCGCGGTTGGCGCGGGCCCGCTCGGCCCGCACGGTGGAGCGGTAGGCCCGCCTCTTGACAGGTTCGGTCATCGAGGATCACCCTAGACCTACTTTCATTCGGGTATCACCCGAAGCAAATGGAGGAGGCACGGATGAGCACGGGTTATGCACTGGCCTACCGCTTCGGAGTCACGCCTTGGGAGCGCGCCGGCAAGGTCGCCAACGAGAGTTTCGGCGCACTGCTCGACCGGGAGGAGGCCGACCGGGCAAGGCCGTTCGGCCGGGCGCTCGACCTGGGCTGCGGGCGCGGGCAGCACACGCACGACCTCGCCCGGCGCGGGTGGGAGGCCGTGGGGGTCGACAACGTCGCTCGCGCCGTGGACGCGGCCCGGGCCAGCGGCGGCTCATCGGCCACCTTCACGGTGGGCGATGTCACGGACCTTCCCCCGGCCAGCCTCGGCAGGTTCGACTTCTTCCTCGACGTCGGCTGTTTCCACGGGCTCGGTGCCTCGCAACGCCAGGCCGAGGCCGCGGGAATCACGGCGTGTGCCGCCGACGGGTCCACGGTGCTCCTTCTCGGCTTCCAGCCCGCCGGTCTACCCTTCGTTCCGCGCGGCGTCACGCGGGCAGACGTCGAGGCCGCCTTCTCCGGGTGGGACCTCCTCTCCGTCGACCCCGCGGACACGAGCGGCATGCCAGGGCCGCTGAAGCGGACGAAGCCGCAGTGGTATCGGCTCCGCAAGCGCCCGACAACGGCCTGATCCCCGGCCCGCTGGGGTCAGAGCCACGTGAGGCCTGCGGTGCCGTACTCGCCCGGTGCTGGAAGGGGTAGCGGTGAGCCGTCGAGGGTGGCCGGCGACACAGCGCGGCTGAGCCGGCCGTACGGCGTCGACGTCTCGACCGTCCGGACGTCCAGGGCCCGGGGCCGGGCCGCCGGATCTGGTCCGGCGTCGAGCAGGAGGGCCGCGGTGCGAGCCAGGGACAGGTGGGCGCTTCGGGCTCCCAGCCGCGGCCGGGTCACGAGCAGCGCGAGGACGGCCGCCGCCATGCCGAAGCCAACCGCGACGTCGAGCGCCTGCACCGGTAGCGCTCCCGGCGTGAATCGCCCGGTGGCATCGCTCGACCCGTAGCGGTGCCCGATCCCCGACACTGCCTGGACGATGCTGTCGAAGCCCCGATCGAGCGCCCAGGGGCCGGTATCGCCCCACGCCGAGAGGCTGACGTGGACGAGATGCGGGTGCCGAGAGCGGATTGTGGCATCGTCCAGACCGACGCCGGCCAGAGCTCCTGGACGATAGCCCGTCACGAGCACGTCGGCGCCCTCGAGGAGCTCACGAACCCGGTGGGCTGAGTCCTCGAGACGGAGGTCGGCCAGGGCCGAGCGCTTCCCGGCACCGGTGGCGACATAGGTGTCCAGGTCCTCGGGCCGGTCGGGACGGTCGAGCCGGAGCACGTCTGCGCCGAGGAGCGCCAGCAGCTGGGTGCAGGTGGGTCCCGCCAGCACCCGGGTCAGGTCGAGCACCCGGATCCCGCTGAGCGGCAGGCCGGTCGTCGGCGCGAGGGGTCGCGCCTCGCCGCCGCGGTGGAAGGCGATCCACGGGGTCCCTTCGAGCGCCGTGGCCATGGGCGAGGCGCGCCACTCGTCCACCGCTCGCATCGCCCCGGCAATCCCGCCCCCCATCCGCACTCGGCGCTCCGCCTCCATCGAGTCCATGCGGCGAAGAACGTGCTCGAGCTCGCCGCGGTCCTGCACGGCGAGCGATCGCGACAGGGCGGCGGCGTGGTGGGAGTAGTTGGCGTGCAGCCGAATCCACCCATCGGACGTCTCGAACCAACCCGACATGGGCGCCCAGGGCCGGGGGGCGCGCCCGTCCACCCGGAGGTGGGCGAGGGAGCCGAATGCTCCCGCGACACGGTCTGCCGCAGTGCCCAGCCGGATCGGACGCCCACGTTCCTGCGCGAGGACGGAGGCGGCGCGCAGGACCAGCGTCACGCTCGCGGCGGCGAGTCCTTCGACGTCGAGCGGTCCGGCCCACCATGAGCGCGGGCCCGACCACGCGACCGGCTCGTCGACCATCCCAGGACCGAGGACGGGCTCGAGCGCCGACTCGATGGCCGCGAAGCGGCTGCTGGTGAACTCCACACCAGCGAGTGTGCACCGTGGAGCGGCGGCGGGCACAGCGGCATACGGCATGCTCCGGCTCTACGGGCGACACACCGAAACCACTGGCGCCCAAGCTCGCCAGCCGACACGCTTGGTCCTGCGCAAGGCGGGGCGAGCAGCCGAGGTGGCGTGCCACCGAGGTCCTGCGCGTTGGTCCCGCTCGATGGATGCAGCTGCCTGTCGAGCAGGCACTCCACTGGTAAGGGTGCGCCGGGGGAGCCGGGCAGTCGGAAGCCCCCACGCCACGCGACATTCCTGCAAGGATCGGCCCCATGGCGACGACGCGCACGCACCTCATCGGGCTCCTCCTCGGCGCGGAGGAGGACTGGCCGACGGCCTTCGAGGCGTTGCTCGGGCTGGTGGGGCCGATCACGACCGAGGACGGCGTCACGCATGAGCTGGCGTCCGAGCGACTGACGATCGAGCCGTTCGACCTGCGCCAGCCGGTCCGGACCGAGCTCGTCATCGACCGCCTTGCGCATTGGTACTACCACCCGCGCGAGTGGCTCAAGAAGGCCGCCCTCGTCAACGACACCTACCTGCTCAACAGTCCGTTCACCTTCCAGTCGATGGAGAAGCACAGCGCCTACTGCGCCCTCATGCGCCTGGGGCTCAAGGTTCCGCAGACCGTGCTCGTCCCCTACAAGAACCCGGTCGACAACGTCCGCTGGGCCTACACGAGCGCGAGGTACAACCGTCCGTTCGACCTCAAGGAGATCGCGAGCAACCTCGGCTACCCGCTCTACATGAAGCCCTTCGACGGCGGCGGCTGGCGGGGCGTCTCCCGGGTCGACGACGAGCAGGACCTCATCTCCGCCTACGACGCATCCGGTGAGATGCTCATGCACCTGCAGGCGACGATCGAGTACGACGTCTTCGCCAGGGCCCTGTCCATCGGCCCGGAGACGATGGTGATGAACTTCCGGCCGGACGAGCCGATGCACAACCGCTACGCCGTCAGCCACGGCTTCCTCAGTCCGCGCGCCGGGCACGAGACGGCGGCCATCAGCCGGATCGTCAACGCCATGTTCAGCTGGGAGTTCAACTCCTGCGAGATGCTCGTCAAGGGCGACGAGGTCTATCCCATCGACTACGCGAACGCGTGTCCCGACGTGGCCGTCACGTCGTTGCACTACTACTTCCCGTGGGCCATCAAGGCGCTCGTGCGCTGGTCGGCGTACTGCGTCGTCACCGGCCGCCGCTCCAGGTCCATCGGGCTCGAGACCCGGCGGTACTTCGACGTGGGCGACCGCAAGGACCTCAGTGACGAGGAGAAGCTCGACGCCTACCTCGCGATCGCCGACGAGTACTTCGAGACGGCGGCCTACACCGAGTGGTGCGCGCGGTACCTGGCGCACTTCGACGCGGCCGCCCTCGAGTGGTTCCGGGGCGAGGGGTTCCACCAGCTGCTGCGCACGACGGTGGACCTCACCTATCCCGAGCACGAGCGGGACCGCTTCATGGCGCACTTCCAGGGCCTCGTTGGCCTGTGGATCCGTGACGAGGAGTCGCGGCTGGCCGCACACCCTTAGGCCGTATGCCGCTGAGCTGGCTCTCCTGGCCGCGTGACCTCCGCGGTCGGTGGGGTAAGGGCGCGTGACCAGCACCCAGCGACGCCCTGCGATGGCGTCCACTCACCGAAAGGGCCCAGCCGATGTCCAAGAAGGTCGCGTTCCTCGTCGCCGCCGAAGGGGTCGAGCAGATCGAGCTGACCGAGCCGTGGAAGGCGGTCACCGACGCCGGGCACGAGGCGGTCCTCGTCAGCCCGAAGGCGGGCTCGGTCCAGATGTTCAACCACCTCGACAAGGGGGACACGCAGCAGGTCGACCTGACGGTCCCCGATGCCCGGGTCGGCGACTTCGACGCGCTCGTCCTCCCCGGCGGCGTCGCGAACCCGGACGCCCTGCGTCAGGACCAGCAGGCGGTGGCCCTCGTCAAGGAGTTCGTCGCCTCCGGCAAGCCGCTCGCGGCCATCTGTCACGCGCCGTGGATGCTCGTCGAGGCCGACGTCGTGGCGGGGCGCCGCCTCACGTCGTGGCCCAGCCTCAGGACGGACATCCGCAATGCGGGTGGCGACTGGGTCGACGAGAGGGTCGTCCAGGACGGCAACCTCACGACGAGCCGCAAGCCTGACGACCTGCCCCAGTTCTGCTCGGCGTTGCTCGAGTCGATCCAGCACGGGTCCGCCAGTCAGGCCGCAGGATCGGCCGCGGGGGCTGGCTCGACGACCTGACGGCGAGGGCCGGTGCGGCCGGGCTAGATACCGCCGAGGCCTGCGACGAGGTTGATCGCAGCGGCGATGACAACCGTGCCGTAGAGATACGCGAGCATGGTGTGCCCGAGGACGACGCGTCGCACCTCGGTGGTCCGCAGGGCCGTGTCCGACACCTGATAGGCCATGCCGAGCCCGAAGGAGAAGTAGGCGAAGTCGGAGAACGCAGGGTCCTCCTTCTGGTTGAAGTCGATCGGGGGATCGTCGCTGGAGTAGTACAGCCGGGTGTACCGCAGCAGGTAGATGGTGTGCACGCACAGCCACCCCACGGCGACGCTGAGCAGGCCGATGACGGCGTCGATGACCTGGGCCGAGCCGGAGGCCGAGCCGCCGATGAGCAGGATGGCGACGCCGGTGAGGCTGGCCAGGCCGACGACGATGACGACGACGTCGTACCACGCGCGGTCGCCATCGCGGCCCTCGACCTTCAGTCGGGTCGCGGGCGCGTCGTGGCCGAGCAGGTGCGCCAGCAGCGGCACCGCGAAGGCGAGACCGGCGACCACGAAGGCGACGAGCAGGCGTGCGAGGAGTGCATCGGCGGCTCCGAGGGGTATGAGCATTGCGACGACACCCAGGAGAAACGCGGCCAATAGTCGTCGACGAATGGTTGGCACGTCTCGGACGTTACTTGGTCGAGACTCCGGAACCGAAGAGGATGAGCGCCATGGCCCCGACCCGACGACTCGCCGTCGTCTACAACCCGACGAAGGTCGAGGACCTCGAGGCGGACCGGAGGGTCGTTGCGGAGGCCTGTCGTCGGCACGGGTGGGAGGAACCGAGCTGGATCGAGACAACGGCTGAGCAGACCGGTGAGAAGCAGGGGCGGGACGCTGTCGAGGCCGGCGCGGACGTCGTGGCCTCGCTCGGTGGTGACGGCACCGTCCGCGCGGTCGCCAGCGCCCTCGTCGGCACCGGCGTTCCCCTCGGCCTGCTCCCGGCCGGGACGGGCAACCTCTTGGCGCGCAACCTCGACCTGCCCGTGGACTCGACCGCGACTGCCATCGAACCGCTCCTCACCGGGTCTGACCGGCCGATCGACGTGGGGTTCGTCTCCGCCGACGGGAAGCCCGAGGAGGTCTTCCTCATCATGACCGGCCTCGGCTTCGACGGCGAGATCATGGCCGGGACGAGCGAGCGGGTCAAGGGCGTCATCGGCTGGCCGGCCTACGTCATGTCCGGCCTTCGACAGCTGCTCAACCGCGGATTCTCCGCTCGAGTCGAGGCGTCGGGCAGCGACGGAGTCGCCGGGTCACCGAGCGACCAGGTGCGGCGGCACGCGAGGACGGTCATCGTCGGCAACTGCGGCACCCTCCAGGGCGGGCTCGAGCTCATGCCGGACGCCACGGTCGACGACGGGGTGCTCGACGCGGTCGTCATTGCCCCTCGGGGCGCCGTAGGGTGGGCCTCCGTGATCGCCGACATCGCGACTCGGCATCGAGTCGGCCACCAGCGGCTCGCCAGGCTGCGTGGCCGAGAGTTCACCATCGGGACGGGGCGACCGATCGAGGCGGAGATCGACGGCGACCCCATCGGCCCGCACCAGCGCCTCGACATCCGAGTGGACCCTCAGTCCCTCTTGGTGCGTCATGGCTGACCAAGCCACCCGACGAACCACGCCGGCGCCGGGACCGCGCCCAGCGGCATACGGCCGGGGTCGTCGGATGCTCAAGGCGGTTGGCTACGGGCTGGTCTTCGCCGTCCCCCTCACGGCGCTCGCCTTCGTCGTGCGCCTCAAGGCCACGCCGGTCGTCGAGCTGGACCAGCGGGCGATCACCGCCGCGACCGACGTGACCCGGGCGAACCCGGCCCTGCGTGATGCCCTCATCGTCTGGCAGGAGTCGACCCAGCCGAAGTGGGTCTACATCGTCGGCACGGTCGTGTGCATCGTCATCTGGCGCCGCTATCACCTCAGGACCCGTGCGCTGTGGGCCTTCGTCACGATGATGGTCGCTTGGGCCCTGCAGCTGGGCATCAAGGAGGTCGTGCGCCGGGCCCGGCCCATCGTCCCTGACCCTGTGTCGCACGCGCCGGGCTACAGCTTCCCCAGCGGGCACGCCGCCAACGCCGCCGCCGTGGCGACGATCCTCACGCTGCTCGTCTGGCCGGTCATCTCGCCCCGCGCCCGTCGCTGGGTGACCGCCTGCGCGGTCGCCTTCGCGCTCATCACCGCTCTCGACAGGGTCTTCCTCGGGGTGCACTTCCCCTCCGACGTGGTCGGTGGCCTCATCTTCGGGGTCGGCCTGGGGGTCGCCTCCTACATCGGTTACCTCGGCTGGAGACCGGGCACGGAGCACGTGCCCCCACCACCCGAGGGCACAGCCGGACCCGAGTCCCGCGACCTCAACCCCCTGCCCCCCGACGAAGGCGAAGACCGATGAGCGTTGACCTCCACCGCTGGCAACGAGACGAGTCGAGACCCGGCGCGCGGGAGGCCTGGCGCGACGCCGCCCTCCGGGTGATCGCGCCCAGCCTCGTCCTCTTCGGCGTGATCGTCTCGGTCGGCTGGCTCATCATGGGTCCGCTCGCCGGGCTCCAGGGCGAGTCCGCAGTGAACCGGGAACTTCAGGGAGGACCGTCGCGCAGCACCGTCTGGGAAACGACGACGGGGATCTGGTCGCGCATCGGCAACACCGAGATCATCATCGCCACCTGCGTCGTCGTGTGCGCCATCCTCCTGTGGCGGACGAGGCAGTGGTGGTACTCCATCGTCCCGGCCATCGCCATCTCCATCCAGGCGACCGTCTTCGTCATCGCGGCGTGGATCGTCGCGCGCCCCCGGCCGGAGGTCGAGAAGCTGGACCCGGCGCCACCGACGTCGAGCTACCCGAGCGGTCACGTCGGCGCGTCGACAGCGCTCTACCTGACCTTCGCATTCATGGCGCAGCGGATCGAGCGGACGTGGCTGCGCCGGCTCGTCACCACCGTCTGCCTGCTCGTGCCCCTGCTCGTGTCGTACGCGCGGCTCTACCGGGGGATGCACCACCTGAGCGATGTCCTGCTCGGCCTCGTCAACGGTGTCGTCTGCGCCCTGCTGGCCTGGCACTGGCTCCGCCGCCGGCGCGATTGAGGCGCGCTGAGGGGCCGACCGGGGGCTGTCAGATGCGAGCCTTCTTCGCTCGCACGAAGGAGTAGATCGCGTAGGCGATGAAGCCCAGCGCCACGAGCGTGACGAGCCACTGTCCGGCAGGAGCATCGAGCAGGGTCTTCAGGGCTCCGTCGAGGCCCGTGGCCTGCTTGGGATCGTTCTGGATGGCCGCGATGCCGAAGAGGCCGCCGACGACGATGAGGGCGACGCCCTTGGCGATGTAGCCGAAGCGGGCCAGCTTCTCGACCCACTCGCCCGGGTGCTCCTGGAGGTCGGCGAGGAACTTCCGCTTCCAACCCTTGTGGATGTGGTAGATGCCGACGCCGATGATGACGAGGCCCACGACGATGACGAGGGCGGTCCCGAGCGGCTGGCTCATCAGGCTGCCGGTGAAGTCGGACGTCTGCTGGGAGCTGGACGAGCTGGCTCCGCGGGCGAAGGCGAACGCCGTCCAGGCCAGGACGAGGTAGGTGACGCCCTTCGCGGCGTACTTGAGCCGGTCCTTCGCCTCACCGCGGTTCAGCGCCGCTTGGAGGAGATGCCACAGCCCGAGGCCGAGCCAGCCGACGACCGCGATCCAGAGCAGCACCCGCCCGAACGTGTTCGAGGCGAGGACGCCGAGGGCCCCTGACTGGTCCGCGCTCCCGGACACGCCCAGGCGCCACGCGAGCGAAAGGGCGATCCAGCCGATGAGCAGATGGAGGACCCCGTTCACGGCGTAGCCCACCCGAGCAGCCATCAGGAGCGCATCCTGGTTCTCCGCTCGCCGAGCCACCTGCCTGACCTGACCCGCGTCCATGTTTGTCATCCTGCAACGTCCTTTCGCTCGTTTCTGCCGTTCCCTTACCCGCGCACGGCGCTTTTGCCCGCGAAAAGGACTGGACCTCAAGGGCGCTTGAGATTGTTGGCTCGTTGCATGCGAGCGATCAGACTTCACGAGTTCGGTCCGGCAGAGAACCTCGTGCCGGAAGACCTTCCCGACCTGAGTCCCGACCCTGGACAGGTGCGCATCGCCGTCCAGGCGAGCGGCGTGCACCTCGTCGACACGACGCTGCGCCGGGGGGAGCCCGGCCCGATGCCTCGGCCAGCGCTGCCGACGATCCCGGGCCGGGAGGTGGCGGGGGTGGTCGACGCCCTCGGCTCGGTGGTGCCCTCCGAATGGCTTGGCCGCCGTGTCGTCGCCCATCTCGGGATGGTGCCCGGCGGTTACGCGGAGCAGGCGGTCACCGACCCCGGGAAGCTCTTCCCCCTCCCGGACCGCGTCGACGTCGCCGACGCCGTCGCGGTGGTCGGCACCGGTCGCACCGCCATGGGTATCCTCGAGAGCGAGCCGGTGGGGCCCACCGACACGGTGCTCATTCCCTCGGCCGCGGGAGGGCTGGGGTGGCTCCTGGCCCAGGGTGCGAGAGATGCGGGCGCGACGGTCGCGGCCCTGGCCGGCGGCCGCGAGAAGGTGGAGCGGCTCGGCGCGCTCGGCCTGTCCTACGTCGGGGACTACACCCAGCACGGCTGGGAGGAGAGCGTCCGTGCGGCGGTCGGGGAGCCGAGCGTCGTCTATGACGGGGTGGGTGGCGACGTCGGCCGGAGGACGCTCGAGCTGCTCGGGCCGGGTGGTCGGCTCGTCATGTTCGGATACTCGGCCGGGGAGCCGACGGCTTTCACGACGACGGACGTCATCGAGCGGGGGCTGACCGTGTCGTGGTCCCTCGGGGCGAGGATGCTTGCCCTGCCTGGCGGGATCCCCGGCCTCGCGGGCCGGGCCCTCGATTGGCTGGCGGCAGGGCGCTGGTCGCCGCTCGTCACGACCTACCCCCTCGACGAGGCGGCCCAGGCGCACGCCGACCTCGAGTCGCGCCGGACGATGGGCAAGGTCGTGCTGCTGCCCTAGCCGCCGAGGCGCCCCAGGCCGGTGACCGTGAGGACGGCCGCACCGACCTCGTCGCTCGCGGCGAGGTCGATCTCGGCCGTGATGCCCCAGTCGAGGTCGCCGTCCGGGTCGACGACGACCTGGCGCAGCCGCCACGTCCCGGGCAGCTTCTCGAGCTGCAGCAGCGACGGCGAACGCGCCTGCTGGTCGGTCGCGATGGAGTCGTGCTCGTCGTAGTAGGTGCCGAGGGCGTCGTTCCACGCCTGGGCGTCCATGACGACCTTCTGCGGCGGGTCGGTCAGCTCGGCGACGCGCGCCTCGAGCTCCCCGAGCGACTCCCACTGGTCGCGCGACGCGAGCTCGACCCGATGGAACATCGCGTTGCGGATGAGCACCCTGAACGCACGCTCGTTGGCCGTGATGGGTCGGGCGGGTGGCGCGACCTCCGCCTCTCGAGCCAGTGCCGTCGACAGGGCCTCCGCGGGATTGACGAGGTCCTCCCATTCGTCGAGCAGGCTCGAGTCGGTCTGCCGGACCAGCTCGCCGAGCCACTCGATGAGGTCCTCGAGCTCCTCGCTGCGGTGGGACTCGGGGACGGTGTGCCGCAGCGTCCGGTAGGCATCGCTGAGGTAGCGCAACACCAGCCCCTCGGAGCGCGAGAGGCCGTAGGCCGAGATGAACTCGTTGAACGTCATGCCGCGCTCGTACATCTCGCGGACCACCGACTTCGGCGACAGGGCGTCGGCCGAGACCCATGGATGGGTCTGCCGGTAGGTCGCGAGCATCGCCTCGAGCAGGTCCCCGAGCGGTTTGGGCCAGGTGACCTCCTCGAGCCGCTCCATCCGCTCCTCGTACTCGATCCCGTCGAGCTTCATCGCCGCGACGGCCTCTCCGCGGGCCCGGTGTTCCTGGGCCCACAGGACCTGGCGGGGGTCCTCGAGGATGGCCTCGATGACCGACACGATGTCGCGGGCATGCGTCTCCGACTCCGGGTCAAGGGTGTCCATGACGGCGAGCGCGAACGGCGCGAGCGGCTGGTTGAGCGCGAAGTCCCGTTGGAGGTCGATCGTCAGCGCGTGGCGCCGCCCGGACGCGTCGGCGTGGGGCAGCCGCTCGACGACGCCGGATGTGAGCAGCTCCCTGGCGAGGACGAGCGCATGGCGCCCCAGCCGGCGCTGGTCCTTGTCGTCATGGTGGCTCTCCCTGATGAGCCGCACCGCGTGCGCCACCGGATTGCCCTCCCTGGCAAGGAGATTGATGAGCACCGAGTGAGACATCCGCAGCCGGGGCTGGAGCGGCTCCGGCTCCGCCGCGATGAGCCGCTCGAACGTCTCGCGCGACCAGCTCACAAACCCCTCGGGCGCCTTCTTGCGCTGGACCTTCCGCTGCTTCTTCGGGTCGTCGCCCGCCTTCTCGAGGGCGCGGAGGTTCTCGATGACGTGCTCCGGCGCCTGCGCAACGACCCAGCCCCGCGCGTCGAATCCGGCCCGTCCGGCCCGCCCGACGATCTGGTGGAACTCCCGGGCCTTGAGCAGCCGCTGCTTCGTCCCGTCGAACTTCGTCAGCCCGGTGAGCAGGACGGTGCGGATCGGCACGTTGATCCCGACGCCGAGCGTGTCGGTGCCGCAGATGACCTTGAGGAGGCCGTCCTGGGCCAGCTGCTCGACAAGTCGGCGGTACTTCGGCAGCATGCCGGCGTGGTGGACGCCGATGCCGTGTCGCACGAGCCGTGACAGGGTCCGGCCGAAGCCGGCCCCGAACCGGAAGCCGCCGATCCGGTCGGCGATCGCATCCCGTTCCTGGCGCGTCGTGATCCGTGCGCCGACGAGGGCCTGGGCGCGCTCGAGCGCTGCCGCCTGCGTGAAGTGGACGACGTAAACGGGCGCCCGGTCGTGCTCCAGCAGCTCCTCGATGGTCTCGTTGATCGGCGTCTCCGCGTAGGAGAACTCGAGCGGCACGGGCCGTTCGGTGCCGGTGATCACGGCCGTGGCCCGCCCCGTCCGCCGGGTCAGGTCGTCGCGGAACATCGTCACGTCACCGAGGGTCGCGGACATGAGGATGACCTGGGCCTGGGGGAGCTCGAGAATCGGCACCTGCCAGGCCCAGCCGCGATCCGGCTCGGAATAGAAGTGGAACTCGTCCATGATGACGAGGCCGACGTCGGCGGTCGCCCCTTGGCGAAGGGCGAGATTGGCGAGGATCTCGGCCGTGCAGCAGATGATGGGCGCGTCGGAGTTGACCGATGCGTCGCCGGTGATCATCCCGACGTTCTCGGCGCCGAACTGGTCGACGAGGGCGAAGAACTTCTCGGACACGAGCGCCTTGATCGGCGCGGTGTAGAAGGAGACCCGGTCCTCGGCGAGGGCGGTGAGGATGGCGGCGCTCGCAACGAGCGACTTCCCGGAGCCGGTGGGAGTCGAGAGGATGAGGTTGCTACCGCTCAGCACCTCGAGGAACGCCTCCTCCTGGTGCGGATACAGGATGAGCCCCTGGTCGGTCGCCCACCCGACGAACGCCTCGTACAGGGAGTCGGGGTCGACGTCCCGTGGGATGCGCTCGGTGAGGTTCTTCACCCCGCGAGTATGGCGCCTCAGAACGATGCCGTATGCCGCTGGGCTGGCTTCCCGGGACCGGGCTCAGGCCGCGCACCCACCGAGTGCGATCGTGCGGTCGATCGCACTGATCTGGTCCTCGGCGCTGCGGAGCTCGTCCTGCAGGCCCTGCAGCCTGGCCGTCTCGGCGAGGATTGCGTCGTTGTTCGCCTTCTCCTGTGCCTCGAGGCCGCGAAGGGCCGCCTGCTCGGCGGCGGCCTGGGTGTCCAGCGACATGAGGTGGCCCTGCAGCGTTGCCAGCTGGGCCTCCGTCGCGGCGATCTCGTCGCCCAGCTGGTTCAGCTGAACCAGCAGCGCAGCGATCCGGGCCTGGAGGTCGAGGACGGCAGCATCACCGGGCGTTGCCTGGGGAAGGAGGTCGTTGAGCTCGGCCACCAGCGTGTCCAGCCGCGTCTGGACGTCGGTCCGTTGCGCCTGCAGGCTGAACAGCGTCTTCTGCAGGGTGGCGATGTGATCGGCGACGCTGGCCTGCTGCGCGCTGATTGAGTCCAGGGTGAGGTGGCGGGTCTTGAGGCCCTCCTCGAGCTCGACGCCTTTGGCCTCGAGCTCGGCGAGCTGCTGGTTGGCCTGGTCGACCTGTGCCTGCAGGTCCGTGGCCTGCTCCTGCAGGGCGGTGCGCCGTGCCGTCATGGACCCGATCAGGTCCGCATTCTGCCTCGCCGCGGCCTTGAGGAGGTTCGCCTGCACGGTGCCGCGGGACGCCAGCTGGTTCAGGACTCCGTGGCAGATGCCGATGGTCGTGGAGGTGGCTGCGGCAGACGCCGGTCCCCCCGAGAGCACGCCGACCAGGGCCGCTGCGAGGGCCAACGCCGCTGCGGGCCGACGGCCGGGGGACCTCCGGCGGATGACCGAGGCCGTGCGGGCAGATCTGTCGAAACCGGACATGTCTGGGTGCTGCCTTCTATTGGACCCCCCTGAGCCTTCTTTCGGGGCATCGTAGATGGGCGGGGTCACCTCACGCACGAGAATCGACGTGCTGGCCCGGCACGAGGATCGGATTCACAGCTGGGCCCTCAGCACGTCGACCTCGCAACCCGGTGAGAACGGGTCGAATCCGTGCTCGGCGAGCCAGCGGATCGCCGTCAGGCTCCGTTGTGACCACCAGGCGCGGATGACGTCGAGGTCGACGTCCCGGCCGTAGCCGGCGACGACGTCGTCAAGGTGTTCCGGGTGACCGAGCGTGAGGATGGCGAGGTCGTACAAGGCATCGCCCCGACCGGCCTCGGACCAGTCGACCACGCCAGTGATCTGGTCCCCGTCAACGAACACGTGGGCGACCTGCAGATCGCCGTGCACGAACATCGGTGTCCACGGGCGGAGTGCAGCCTCGGCAAGCTCGCGGTTGCGCGTGACCAGCTCCGCGGGAAGGACATTGTTCGCAATGAGCCATGCGCACTCGCGGTCGAGTTCCGCCGCCCTCTCGTCAAGACTCGCCCCGGGCCACGGCGGCAGAGGCGCATCATGCAGCTTCCGCATCGTGGCACCCGCGGCGACCCACGCCGCCGCGGACGCGCCCGACGGCTCGCCGAGGCGGCCGAGCGGTGTGCCCGGTAGCGCGGCGAGCGCGAGGACGGGCGGGCTGTGCCACAGGATCCGCGGGGTCGGGATCGGCGCCAGGGTCATCGCCTCGACCTCGACGTCGGTCCGCGTCTGGTCGGCGTCGATCTTGAGGAACACCTCGCCGACGCGGAGGGTGGCGCAGTCGTGATGGGCCACCACGACCTCGACCTCTTCGGACATCGACCCTCCCTCACTCGGGCGTGGATGCGGTTCGCCGCCGGGGCAGACGGTCGGGGACGAGGAGGAGCACTGCCATGGCGACGAGCGAGCCGACCACCGTCTCGAGCAACCGGTCGCCCAGCAAGGGTCCCACGGGCGAGGGCGCGACCAGCTGTCCCATCAGCAGCGCCAGCGGTGTGACGAAGAGCAGGGCCAGGGCGTAGTTCCGTCCGACGAACAGCTCCGCCAACACCTGCAGCGCGGCGATGACGACCACGGCCCACACGCCCTGCTGCGGCGACCGGGCGAGCACGACTGCGGCGACTCCGATCCCGAGCAGTGTGCCGACGATGCGGTGCAGGCCGCGGACGAGGCGGGAGGCCAGGTCGGGACCAGCCAGGACGACGACGGCAGCCACCATCGCCCAGTACGGGTGCACCCAACCGAGAGCCGTGGCCAACGCTCCAGCCACAGAGAGCGCCACGACGTAGCGAATCAGGTGGGCCCGTGACCCGACGGGGTCCAGGGCGTCCCGGAACTGAGGCCTCGGGAGCGACGGACGCTCCCAGGAGCCCGGCTCGCGAAGGACGCCGAGGTGGCCGACCAGCAGCGAGAAGCCGGCGCTCGCCGCCGCGATTGCGGGGGCGATGACCAGGTCGACGGGCTCGGCCGGGATCATGGCGCACACGGCGAGTCCGAACACGAGGAAGAGCGGACCCGGCGGGTGCCAGGCATAGGCGTCGGAGGTGAGTGAACCCCAGGCCGCGAGCAGGGCGCCGGCGGGGACGACCAGCCACCGTGACCCCGGAGCGAGCGACACGGCGACACCGAGGGTCACGGACACGACGAGGGCGAGCCCGGCCATCGCCTGCATGCCTGTCCGCTCGGCACGCCGGTGCGCCCGGCCGTAGAGCGAGGTGAACGCGCCGAACGCGGCGTACGGCGTCCACTCCGGCCGGCCCACGGCGACGAGGAGGAGCAGGGGGACGAGGACCGAGATGCCGGCCCGGAGGGCGACGCGGTGCGCACCCCGGTGTGGACCGATGGTGACGAGCCTCCGGCCGAGCTGGCGGACGTGTCCGGCACGCGACGCACCGGGGCGCGGTACACCGGCCTGCTCCATCCACTCAACCTAGGCCCCGTTCCGGAGGCGCCGCCTCGGCTGGAAGTGCTTTTCGCCCGGGCATGGGTAGGCCCTTCGGTGTGAAAGTGTTGGGAGTCAACGCGCTGTTCCATGACCCATCGGCGGCACTCGTCGTCGACGGCCGTCTCGCCGCGGCGGCGGAGGAGGAGCGGTTCAGCCGGCGCAAGCACGGAAAGCGCCCGGTCCCCTTCTCCGCGTGGGAGCTGCCCGAGCTGTCCATGCGATGGTGTCTGGAGTACGCCGGCTTGGCGCCCCAGGACCTCGACGCCGTCGCGTACTCCTTCGACCCCCAGCTGGCCAAGCCGGCGGAGGACATGGGGCTCGACGACCCCTGGGACCACCTGAGACGGCTCTACGCCGAACGCGCACCCGAGTTCATCGCGTCCGTGCTGCCCGGGCTGGACCCGTCGAAGGTGCACTTCATCGCGCACCATGTCGCACACGCGGCCTCGGCCGCCCTGGCCGCTCCGATACCCCAGCCGGGTCGGCCGGCCAGCGTCCTCGTGCTCGACGGCCGTGGTGAACAGGCCTCCCACCTCTCCGGGCGGTACGAGGCTGGGCGCCTGGACACGCTCGCGACACAGCAGCTGCCCCATTCGCTGGGCCTGCTCTACGAGTCGCTGACGGAGCACCTCGGCTTCCTTCGCTCCAGCGACGAGTTCAAGGTCATGGCCTTGGCGTCCTACGGTCGTCCCCGACACCTCGGCTGGTTCCGCGAGAACGTGTTCGCCACGGAGACCGGGGGATTCGAGGCCTCCATCCCGGAGTGGTCAGAGTTTGCGCCGGCCAGGCCGAAGGGTGATGGCGAGTGGTCCGGGGCCCATGCCGACCTCGCCTGCAGCGTCCAGGCGCGCCTGGAGGAGGTGCTCGTGGACCTGGCCACGTGGCTGCATGCCCGCACCGGTGACTCGACTCTGTGCCTCGCGGGCGGCGTCGCACTCAACTGCGTCGCGAACAGCCGCCTCTGGCGAGAGACGCCGTTCGACGAGGTGTGGGTGCAGCCTGCCGCTGGCGATGCAGGGACGTCCCTCGGGGCAGCCCTGCAGCTGACGGCGGACCTCGCCCGGGACAACGGGGGCCCATCGCTCGCCGAGCCCTTCACGACCGCGGCTCTGGGACGCGGCTGGTCCGATGACGAGCTGGCGGCGGCGCTGCGCACGGCGGCCGTGCCGTTCACCACTCCCGACGACCTCGCCGGCGAGGTCGCGGCTCTCCTCGCCGCCAACGGGGTCATCGCGTGGTTCGACGGCCGGAGCGAGTTCGGGCCGCGCGCCCTGGGCCAGCGGTCCCTGCTCGCCCATCCCGGTCACGCCGCCAACCTCGAGCGGCTCAACGACGTCAAGGGCCGGGAACAGTTCCGACCCGTCGCGCCGATGGTGCTCGCGGAGCGGGCCGAGCAGATCTTCAGCGAGGGGCCGATCCCGAGTCCCTACATGCTCTTCGTCCATCGGGTTGCGCCGGAGTGGGTCGACCGCATCCCGGCCGTCGTCCATGTCGACGGCACGGCCCGCATCCAGACGGTCGACGAAGCGACCCAGCCCCGTCTGGCCGGGGTGATCCGCGACTTCGACCGCCGGACCGGCCTGCCCGTCGTCATCAACACGAGCCTCAACACCGCGGGACGGCCCATGGTGGACGCCCCCAGGGACGCCCTCGAGCTCTTCGGATCGACGCCGGTGGACGCGCTCGTGCTCGGCCCGCACCTCGTGCGGCGCGCCGGCCTCACCACGCAGGGGTCCTCGTCGTGACGTCACGGGTCGCCTCAGCTCCGGGGGCGGCGGACCACACCGTCGTCATTCCCACCGTGGGACGCGCCACGCTGGCCGATCTCCTCGTGGGCCTGGCTCGCCAGGAGGACTGTGCGGCAGCCGAGGTCATCGTCGTGGACGACCGCCCGGAACCCACCCCCGCGATCGAGGTGCCCGACGAGGTTGCCGAGCGGATCTCCGTGCGGGTCGTGCTGGGCCTGGGCAGGGGCCCTGCGGCGGCGCGCAACCTCGGGGCACGACTGGCCCGCACCGAATGGATCGCGTTCCTCGACGACGACGTGGTCGTGCCCGCCGGCTGGGCACGCGGACTCCAGCGCGATCTCGCGGCAGCCGGCGACCGGGTCGCCGGTGTCCAGGGCCGGATCCGGGTGCCCCTGCCCGACGGGAGGCGCCCGACGGACTGGGAGCGCTCGACGGCCGGTCTCGAACGGGCCACCTGGGCCACCGCCGACCTGGCATACCGGGCCACCGCGCTGCGGGAGGTCGACGGCTTCGACGAACGCTTCCCCAGGGCCTATCGCGAGGACGCCGACCTCGCCCTTCGCGTTCGCGATTCCGGATGGCAGCTCGCCGTGGGGGAGCGGTACGTCCTGCACCCGGTGCGGCCGGCGGATCCCTGGGTGAGCGTCCGCGTGCAGCGCGGCAACACCGACGACGCCCTGATGCGCCGTCTCCATGGGAGGGACTGGCGCCGTCGCGCGGAGACCGGACGAGGCCGGCTGCCCTGGCATGTCGCAACGACGCTGGCCGCCGCCACGACGTTTGCCGCCCTGGGGCTGCGTGGCAGGCGTGTGGGCGCGCTGGGCGCCGCAGCCTGGCTGGGACTCACCGGGGACTTCATGCTGCGCCGCATCGCACCGGGACCGAGGACTCCGCGTGAGGTCGCCACGATGGCGTGGACGAGCGCGATGATTCCTCCGCTGGCCGTGGCGCACCGCCTCACCGGTTGGTGGCGACATCGCAACGCAGAGCCGTGGCCACCTCCGATCGAGGCGGTCCTCTTCGACCGGGACGGCACGATCGTCGAGGACGTCCCCTACAACGGCGACCCCGAGGAGGTCCGGCCGAAGCCGGACGCCCGACATTCGGTCGATCGCTTGCGCATCAAGGGGATTCGCGTGGGCGTCATCACCAACCAGTCAGGCGTGGCACGCAACCTCATCAGCACGGACGACGTGCGAGCCGTCAACGAGCGGATCGACCGGACGGTCGGGCCGTTCGACGCGTGGGAGGTGTGCCACCACGGGCCCGACGACGGCTGCGACTGTCGGAAGCCACGCCCGGGACTCGTCCGCGCGGCGGCCCGGCGCCTCGGGGTCGATCCGACGAGGTGCGTCGTCATCGGCGACATCGGAGCGGACGTGCTGGCGGCGCGCGCCGCGGGGGCGACGGGGATTCTCGTGCCCACGTCCGTGACCCGGAGGGACGAGATCGAGTCGGCACCGTGGGTGGCACAGACCCTGTCCGCCGCGGTGGACGTCGCACTGGCGCGGGGGCGGTCCCGTGCCTGAACTGCGTCGCTCAGTCCTCGCCGTGCGCCTCGACAGCCTCGGAGACGTCCTGCTCATGGGGCCGGCGCTACGCGCCCTGCGCAACAGTGCCAGCCGCCTCGACCTGCTCGTCTCGCCCGCCGGCGCGCCCGCCGCCGAGCTGCTCCCCGGCATCGACGACGTCATCACTCTCGACGCGCCCTGGGTCGGCTACGAACCCCCACCTGTCGACTCGCCAGGCATGCTCGGGCTGGTCGAGCGGCTGAGGGACGGCGGCTACGACGAGGCGGTCATCTTCACCTCCTTCCACCAGAGCCCGCTGCCCATCGCACTGCTCGCCCGCCTGGCCGGCATCCCGCGCGTCGCCGGCAGCAGCGAGGACTACGCAGGCTCCCTGCTCGACGTCCGGCACCGTCGTCTCCCCGATGGGGCACCAGACACCGGGGGACCGGAGGGCGGCCATGAGGTGCAGGCGGCACTGGCACTTGCGCGGGCGGCCGGACACGAGCCGCCGGCCGGTGACGATCTCCGCCTCCGCCTGCGAGCGCTCGGCCCGCCCACCGGACTCGCGGCGTCGCTGCCGCGGCATGTCGTGGTCGTGCACCCAACCGCATCGGTCCCCTCCCGCTCGATTCCCGACTGGCAGACCGCTGATCTGGTGGCTGGACTCATGGACGCCGGCTGGCACGTGGTCGTCACCGGAGCGGCGTCGGCCACCGCGGACGCGCGACGACGGGTCGGCTCGCTCGCGTCGGCAGGCAGCGAGCCAGTCACCGACGCACGCGGGACGACCAGCTTCGCAGAGCTGGCCCAGATCCTGGCCGGTGCGCAGTGTGTCGTCTCGGTCAACTCCGGCCCCGCCCATCTCGCTGCTGCCGTGGGCACACCCGTGGTCAGCCTGTTCGCCCCCGTCGTGCCGGTGGAGCGGTGGGGCCCGTGGGGTGTCCCGTTCCGGGTTCTCGGCGACCAGCATGCCGGCTGCCGCGGCACGCGGGCCCGCGAGTGCCCGGTCGACGGGCACCCATGCCTGTCAGGCATCTCCCGCGCCGAGGTCGTCGACGCCGTGGACGAGCTGGTGAGCTCCGAGGTGGTGGTCGCATGAGGGTCCTCGCCTGGCACGTGCACGGCTCCTGGATGACGTCGTTCCTCTCGGGACCGCACGACTACGTCATCCCCCTGACACCCGATCGCGACGCCGACGGCCGCGGTCGAGCCCTGACGTGGGACTGGCCGGCGCGGGCCCGTGAGGTGCCGGTGGCCCACCTGAGGGGCGAGCCGTTCGACGTGGTCGTCCTCCAGCGCCCGCACGAGGCGGAGCTTCTCGAGCAGTGGACGGGCCTGCGGGTCGGTGTGGACGTGCCCGCGGTGTACGTCGAGCACAACACGCCGACGGGAACCGCGGTGGGCACCCGGCATGCAGTGACCTTCGAGAGCCGGCTCAGCGGCATACCCCTTGTTCACGTCACGTACTTCAACGCGATGGCGTGGGACTGCGGCGACCACGAGGTCTTCGTCGTCGAGCACGGCGTGGCCGACCCCGGCCACCGCTACACCGGCGCGGACCCGAGCCTCGCGGCGGTCGTCAACGAGCCGGTGCGGCGATGGCGGGTCGCCGGCACCGACCTGCTGCTGCGGGTGGCGCGGCACGTCCCGGTGCACGTCTACGGGATGCAGACCGCAGCGCTGGTCGGAGTGGCCCAGGAACGCGGAGTGGACCTGACCGGGCGCACCCATGACCTGACCCAGGCGGAGCTGCACGCCGTGCTGGGCCGGCATCGCGCCTACCTGCACCCCTACCGGTGGACCAGCCTCGGGCTGGCCATGCTCGAGGCGATGGCGCTCGGCCTGCCGGTCCTCGCCCTGTCGACGACGGAGGCCCCCGAGGCGGTGCCACCCGAGGCCGGCGTCGTCTCCAACGACCTCGCTCGCCTGCACGCCGCCGCGCAGGAGTGGCTCGACGACCCGGCCACCGCCCGGCGGCACGGTGCAGCCGCCCGCGCCCACGTCCTCAACCGCTACTCCCTCGATCGGTTCCTCGACAGCTGGGACCACGTCCTCAAGGAGGTGACCTCGTGAAGATCGCCCTCATCTCCGAGCACGCCAGCCCCCTGGCCGTCCTCGGTGGCGTTGACGCCGGTGGTCAGAACGTCCACGTCGATGCTCTCGCCCGCCACCTCGGGCAGCGCGGCCACGACGTCTACGTGTACACGCGACGGGATGACGAGTCCCTCGCCGAGCGAGTTGCCCTCGCGCCCGGAGTCACGGTGGTACACGTCCCCGCGGGCCCGCCACGAGCGGTGCCGAAGGACGAGCTGCTGCCCTACATGCCGGAGTTCGGACGCTGGCTCGAGCAGGACTGGCTGGCCACTGGCCCGCCCGACGTGGCACACGCCCACTTCTGGATGTCCGGCCTGGCGACCGTCCAGGCTGCTCGGGCGGTCGGGGTGCCGGTCGCCCAGACCTTTCACGCGCTGGGGACCGTCAAGCAACGCCACCAAGGCTCGGACGACACCAGCCCCGCCGACCGCATCGACCTCGAGCGCCAGCTCGCGTGGCAGGTCGACCGGATCATCGCGACCTGCTCGGACGAGGTGGCCGAGCTCGGCGCCATGGGCGCTCCGGTGCACCGGGCGCGCGTCGTCCCGTGCGGCGTCGACACGGCGCTGTTCCGCCCGGACAACGGTGGAGACGCCGCCGCCGAGATGAGCTCAGCCGACCGCGGTGGCCGGCTCCTCGTCGTCGGTCGGCTCGTGCCCCGGAAGGGCTGCGACACGGTCATCAGGGCGCTCGCGGAGATCCCGGGCGCCGAGCTCGCCATCGCGGGCGGACCTGACGAGAGCCGCATCCTCGACGACCCGGAGGCGCGGCGTCTCCTCGAGGTCGCTCGCGAGGCAGGCGTCGCCGACCGGGTCCGCCTGCTCGGGGGCATCGCTCACGAGGACCTGCCCCAGCATTACCGGTGGGCAGACGTCGTGCTCTCGACACCGTGGTACGAGCCCTTCGGGATCACCCCGCTGGAGGCGGCTGCCTGTGGCCGGCCGCTCGTCGGGCATGCCGTGGGCGGGCTGCTCGACTCCGTCATCGACGGTCAGACCGGTCGACTCGTCGAGCCGGGGGACTCCAAGGCGCTGGCGGCAGTGGTCCGCGAGCTGCTGGCCGACCCCGCGGGTCGCGCCGCGATGGGCGCCGAAGCACGCCGGCGAGCACTCCAGCGCTTCGACTGGTCGATCGTGGCTGCCGCCACCGAGCAGATCCTCGCCGACGTGGCGCGCACCCCGACGAACGGGAGCGCTCTCCCGGTGCCGCATGCCTCCGAGCTCCCCGCGGACTGGGGGGACGCCGTGCTCGGCCACTCGTGGCTCGAGCGTCACGAGCGCGAGCTGAGGGACGGCCTCGCCGAGGTGGAGCGCGCCTGGCCGCTCGTCCAGTCCTGGGGCGAGCAGCTTGCCCGTTCGCTTCCCGACGGCGGCCGCGTCCTCGCGGCCGGCAACGGCGGCAGCGCGGCCGAGGCGCAGCACCTCACCGCCGAGCTGGTCGGCCGGTTCCTGACGGAGCGGCGGCCGCTGTCGGCGATCTCGCTCCATGCAGAGTCGTCGAGCTTCACCGCGATCCTCAACGACTACGGGGGCGACGAGGTGTTCGCGCGACAGGTGGAGGCGCACGGCCGGCCGGGTGACATCGTCGTCCTCCTGTCGACGAGCGGCACGAGCAGCAACGTGCTGCACGCCGCCAAGCGCGCCCACGACGTGGGGCTCACCGTCTGGGCGCTGACCGGACCGGCCCCGAACCCGCTCGCTGCGATGGCGGACAGTGCGATCGCCGTGCCCGCCGGGTCGAGCGCCGCAGTCCAGGAGGTCCACCTCGTCATCATCCATGCGCTCTGTGCCGCCATGGACAGCGTCCTTGCGGCGCGGGCGATGCTCGAGGGCGCCTCCGGCAGGAGGGCGTCGTGAGCCGGCCGAACCTCGTCGTCGTCGGCGACGTCCTCCTCGACCGGGAGGTGGTCGGCTCGACCACGCGGCTGTGCCCCGACGCACCGGCGCCGGTCATCGACGTGGAGCGCGTCGACGAGGGGCCGGGCGGTGCCGGGCTCGCTGCGGTCCTGGGGGCGGGTGCGGACGTCGACGTCACGCTCATCGCCCCCGTGGCGGACGACGCAGCAGGGGAGCGGGTTCGTGCGGGCCTCGCTGCGGCAGGGGTCGATCTCGTCGCCCTCGGGCACGAGGGCGCCACCCGCACGAAGTGCCGGATCCGGATCGGCCACCAGGTCGTTGCCCGGCTCGACGAGGGCGGTCCGGCCGCGCCGCTCGGGCGACTTCCACGGCGGGCGCTGGAGGCGCTCGAGGCAGCCGACGGGATCCTCGTCTCCTGCTACGGCGCCGGGACCACGCGCATGGAGCCGCTGCGGGAGGTGCTCGCTGACAAGGCCGGACAGGTGCCGGTCATCTGGGACCCGCACCCGCGCGGTGCGCCGCCCATCGCCGGCTGCGCGGTCGCGACGCCGAATGCCGCCGAGGCGGCGGAGGCGGTGGCGGCCAGCGGCCGGTCGGTCGCCCGGCCGCCCGACGTGGCAGCCGAGCTCGTCCAGCGATGGCGCTCGACTGCGGTGTCCGTCACGGTTGGCGCCGAGGGCGTCTGGCTCGCTCGATCGGACGGCGACGTCCTGCGGATCCCGGCGCCCGAGTGCCACGACGGTGACACGTGCGGTGCAGGCGACCGCTATGCATCGACCGTGGCCGTCGCGCTGACGCGAGGGCAGCACCTCTCCGACGCCATCCGGCTGGGCGTCGCAGAGGCCTCCGCCTGGGTCGCGGCTGGAGGGGTCAGCGCGCATCGGGTCGGGTCCGCCGCCGCAGCTGACCGCCCCGACGGCGGCAGCCCGCGCAGGCGGGACCCAGACGTCGTCACCCGACTCGGTGAGGCGGCGGCGATGGGACTGGCTCGTGAGGTGCACGCGCGCGGCGGCGCGCTCATCGCGACGGGAGGGTGCTTCGACGTGCTCCACGCCGGGCATGTCCAGAGCCTTCGCGCGGCGCGCGCCCTCGGTGATGCGCTGGTCGTGCTGCTCAACTCGGACGCCTCCGTCCGGCGCCTCAAGGGCAGGAGCAGGCCCGTGCAGACCGAGCGGGACCGTGCCCAGGTCCTGCTCGCGCTCGACGCGGTCGACGCCGTCGTCATCTTCGACGAGGACGAGCCGTCCGCCGTGCTCGACCGGATCCGGCCCGACGTGTGGGCCAAGGGCGCCGACTATGCCGGAGCCGTCCTCCCGGAGGCGGACCTCGTCCGCAGCTGGGGTGGGCGAGTCCAGATCCTGCCGCTCCTCCCGGGGCGGTCGACAACAGCGATCCTCAAGGATGCGGGGTAACTCTCGATGACCGATATGCGTGACCTCGGAATCGTCTACGTGACCGGAGGGGCCAGCGGGCTCGGCGCCGCCGTGGTCGAGGCGGTGGCAGCCGCTGGTGGCAAGCCCGCCGTGCTCGACCGGGTGGTTCCGGAGAGCGGCGCGCCACACGCCATCACCGACGTGTCGGACACCGCCGCCGTCGCCTCCTCCGTCGAGGAGCTCGTCCGCACGGTCGGGCCGCCCGATGCCGTCGTGACCGCTGCCGGGACTGATTCGTGCGGGCCCCTCGCCACGGTCCCGGCCGAGGACTGGGAGCGCGTCATCCGCGTCAACCTCATCGGCACGGCCGCCGTCGTGCGGGCCTGTCTGCCGCACCTCGAGCGCTCCCGCGGCGCCGTCGTCACGATCGGCTCCACCCTGGGGCTGCGGGCCGCGGGCGATGCCACTGCCTACTGCGCGTCGAAGTTCGGGGTGGTCGGGTTCAGCCGAGCACTCGCCACCGAGCTGGCTGGCCGGGTCGGCGTCACGATGGTCACCCCGGGCGGCATGCGGACGCACTTCTTCGACGGGCGCGACGAGCAGTACAAGCCGCCACCGGACGCCAAGCTCAGTGACCCGGGGGATGTGGCCCGCGCCATCGTCATGGTGCTCCAGCAGCCCGAGGGCTTCGAGCTGCGCGAGGTGGTGGCGGCGCCGTCGACGGAGCCGTCCTGGCCGTGACCCCAGTGGTCGAGCGTGTCCTGGTGCTCCGTGCGCTCGGGCTCGGCGACCTCTATGCGGCGGTCCCGGCGCTGCGCGGGATCCGCCGACGGTGGGAGTCGGCGGAGGTCGCGCTCGCTGCGGACCCGGCGCTGGGCGCGCTCATGGTTGCCCACGGCCTCGTCGACCGGGTCGTGCCGACCGACGGCCCGTCGACCCCTCGGTGGGACGATCCGGGCCCCGACGTCGCGGTGAACCTGCACGGCAGCGGACCGGAGAGTCACCGGGCTCTGGGCCGGCTGTCGCCGCGCCACCTGGTCGCCTTCCATTGTGCGGCAGCGGGATTCGTCGATGGGCCGGCATGGCAGGCGGATGAGCACGAGGTCGACCGGTGGTGCCGGCTCGTCGCTTCGGCCGGCGGCGACTGCTCGGCCGCTGACCTCCGGCTGCCCCCACCCGAGGCCGATCCCGGCTCGCCGCTCGCTGACCTCCCCGACACGCCGGTCGTGATCCACCCGGGCGCCGCGGCCGGCTCCCGGCGCTGGCCACCGGACCGTTGGGCGGCGGTCGCGACCAGCCTGTCGGAGGAGGGCTGGCCCGTCGTGGTCACGGGTGGACCGGGTGAGCAGGACGCCTGCCGGCGGGTGGCCGCCCACCCCGGAGTCGCCGATCTCTCAGGCCGGCTCGGCCTGCGCGACCTGGCTGCGCTCATCGGCGCCGCACGGCTCCTCGTGTCGGGGGACACCGGTGTCGCCCACGTGGCGACCGCCTACGGCACACCCTCTGTCCTGCTCTTCGGCCCGACGCCTCCGGACCACTGGGGCCCGCGCATCGACTCGCACCTGCACCGCGTGCTCCATCGGCCCGAGCCGGGCGACCCTCCGGGCGATCCCCACGGCCACACGACGGACATCCGGCTCAGGCGGATCGCAGTCGAGGACGTGCTGGCCGAGGCGCGCCGCCTGTCAGCCGACGAGGCTCTCCGGAGGTAGCTCCCCTGCGGCCGTGGCTTCCTCGCGGAACCACGCCACCGTCCGCTCCAGCCCCTTCTCCCACGGCACGAGCGGCCGCCAACCCAACAGGTCCTCGGCCAGGGCAGTGTCGGGCCGGCGGACCTGCGGGTCGTCGACCGGACGGTCGATGCTGATGATCTCCGATCGTGAGCCGGCCGCCGCGACGATGTCCTCGGCGATCCGCCGGACGGTCATCTCGTCGGGATTGCCGATGTTGACGGGACCGGGATGCCCGCTGCCGGCGAAGGCGAGGATCCCGGCGACGAGGTCGTCGACGTAGCAGACGGATCGCGTCTGCAACCCGTCTCCCGCAAGAGTGATCGGCTCGTCGCGCAGCGCCTGCCGGATGAAGGTCGGGATGGCCCGGCCGTCGTGGGGGCGCATCCGTGGGCCGTACGTGTTGAAGATGCGGACGATGCCGGTGTCGACCTCCTCGCTGCACCGGTAGGCCGTCGTCAGCGCCTCGCCGTAGCGCTTGCCCTCGTCGTACACGCCCCGCGGACCGATCGGGTTGACGTGCCCCCAGTAGCTCTCCGGCTGGGGGTGGACCTGCGGGTCGCCGTAGACCTCCGACGTGGAGGCGAGCACGAACCGGGCGCCCTTGTCCTTCGCCAGGCCGAGCGCGTGCCAGGTGCCGATGGCCCCCACCTTGAGCGTGTGGATCGGCAGCTTGAGGTAGTCGATGGGCGAAGCGGGGGACGCGAAATGGAGGACGAGGTCGACCTCGCCCGGCACGTGGACGAAGTCGGTGACGTCGCACCGGATCAGCCGGAAGCGAGGGTGCTCCTGGATGTGGTGCACGTTGTCTGGCGTGCCGGTGATGAAGTTGTCCATGCACAGCACCTCTGAGCCGGCGTCGAGGAGCGCCTCGCACAAGTGGCTGCCGAGGAAACCGGCCCCGCCGGTCACGACAACGCGCCGGGGCGTGCGACGATCGGCGTTCGACTGGTTCACGCGAGCCCACTACCCCCGACCACCGGAAGGGAAACGGGCACCGGAGCCCGGCGTGACGACGTGCAGGCGCCGCAGGGCCGGCTCCCCGACGGGAGCCGGCCCAGCGGCATACGGCAAAAGCCTTCAGTGAAGGTCAGGGTCGCGCGAAGACCTTCTCCACGAACTCGCTCAGCTGGTGCTCGTCGAGGTGACGCGCGAGGTCTGCCTCGCTGATCATGCCGACGAGCTGGTGGTTCTCGATGACAGGAAGCCGCTTGACCTGCTCGCGGCCCATGACGTCCACGACGTCGGTGACGTCGGTCATGGCGTCGACCCAGGTGACCTCACCCTGGGCGAGCTCACCGGCCGTGCACGTCGACACGTCCTTGCCCTCGGCCACGCACTTCACGACGATGTCTCGGTCGGTGATGATGCCGTGCAGCTTCTGGTCGTTGCCGCAGATGGGCAGGGAGCCCACTCCCATGTCCCGCATCATCCGCGCAGCCTCGAGCAGGGTCTGGTCCTCGCCGACGCAGGTCGCTCCAGCGTTCATGATGTCTCGGGCAGTCGTCATCAGTTCCTCCTCGTACCTCAGGGTCGTCCTGGTGGGTGATGGAGGCGGTGCGTCGGCAGGCGCTGGCAACGACGACGGGCGTCAGCGGCCATCCGGCACGTCGCCCACGCTCCACTCTCCTCCCGATGCCATACCCCGACAAGTCGGCAGCTCACATGGAGTCAGGGAGAGGCAGCCGTATGCCGCTCAGCCGGGGGCGGCGCGACCCTGCAGGGCGCGATCCAGCAAGGTCAACGCGTGCACCGTCGTCTGGGCGAGGACCTCCTCCGGGTCACCGTCCAGGCGCTCCAGCTCGGTCGTCACCGTCCCCCGGTCGCAGATCCCGAACCACACGGTCCCGGGCGGTTCGCCCTCCTCGTGATCCGGGCCACCGACGCCCGTGACGGCCACCGCGAGGTCGGAACCGAGCAGGTCCGCCACTCCCTCGGCCATGGCGGCGGCTGCCGCCTCGCTGACCACCGGACCGGCCGGCACCCCGAGCACTCTGCGCTTCACGTCACTCGCGTAGGCGACGACGCAGCCCGCGTACCACTCGCTGGAGTCGGGTGCCGCGCCGAGCTGGCACGAGATCTGGCCGCCCGTGAGGGACTCCGCGAGCGCCACGGTATGCCCCGCACGGGTGGCGGCGCGGGCGATGGAGCGCGCGATCTCCTCGGCGCGCTTCGTCAGGTCGTCCGGTCGGCTCATCACCACCCCCTACCCCCAGCCGCGCGGTCACACCGGCTCTGCGCCCACTGTCAGCGGCAGGTGGCAGGCTGGGGCTGATGGGCAAGGCAGATCAGGCGGGCATGGATGTGCTCGACCGCTTCTCTCCGGCGACGGCGGCGTGGTTCCGGAGCAGCTTCAGCGCGCCCACGGCCGCGCAGGCCGGGGCGTGGGAGGCGATCTCCTCCGGCCACCACTGCGTCGTCGTCGCACCCACCGGTTCGGGCAAGACGCTGTCCGCCTTCCTCTGGGCCATCGACCGGATGGCGACCGAGCCCGTGCCGGAGGAGCGACTGGCGCGGTGCCGCGTCCTCTACGTCTCGCCGATGAAGGCGCTCGCCGTCGACGTCGAGCGGAACCTGCGCGCGCCTCTCGTCGGGATCGGGCACGCGGCCCGGCGGCTCGGGCTGCCGGTCCCCGACATCGGGGTGTCGGTCCGCTCCGGTGACACGCCGGCAACCGAGCGCCGCGCCTTCGCGCGGACGCCGACCGACATCCTCATCACGACGCCTGAGTCGCTGTTCCTCATGCTCACGTCGTCGGTGCGCGAGGCACTGCACGGCATCGAGACGGTGATCATCGACGAGGTCCACGCCGTCGCCGGCACGAAGCGCGGCGCGCACCTCGCCCTGTCCCTCGAGCGCCTGGATGCCTTGCTCGACAGGCCGGCGCAGCGGGTTGGCCTCTCCGCAACGGTCCGACCCGTCGAGGAGGTGGCGCGCTACCTCGCGGGAGGCCGTCCTGCTGAGATCGTGCAACCACCGTCGACGAAGGAATGGGACCTCGACGTCGTCGTCCCCGTCCCCGACATGGCTGAGCTGTCGGGCGCCCCGGCCGAGATCTCCCCAGGAGTGCCCGACCTGTCGGGCCCGGCTGCGGGCAACGCTCCCCAGGCGTCCATCTGGCCGCACGTCGAGGAGCGGATCGCCGACCTCATCACGGAGCACCGTTCGACCTTGGTCTTCGCCAACTCCCGTCGGCTCGCAGAGCGCCTGACCGCCCGCCTCAACGAGATCTGGGAGGAGCGCGTGTCCGAGGCCGGGGCGGTCGATCATGGGCCGCCTGCCCAGATCATGGCGCAGTCGGGAGCCAGCCACGGCGCCCCGGCCGTCCTCGCCCGGGCCCACCACGGCTCCGTGAGCAAGGAGCACCGCGCGGCCATCGAGGAGGACCTCAAGGCCGGGCGGCTGCCCGCCGTCGTCGCTACGAGCAGCCTCGAGCTCGGCATCGACATGGGTGCCGTCGACCTCGTGGTCCAGGTCGAGAGCCCACCGAGCGTCGCGAGCGGCCTGCAGCGGGTGGGCCGAGCGGGCCATCAGGTGGGCGCCGTCAGCCGCGGGGTGCTCTTCCCGAAGTTCCGGGGTGACCTGGTCCAGACCGCCGTCGTCGTCGAGCGGATGCAGGCCGGGGCGATCGAGAGCCTGCGCGTCCCCGCCAACCCGGTCGACGTGCTGGCGCAGCAGATCGTCGCCATGTGCGCGATGGACGACTGGACGGTCGACGAGGTCGAGGCGCTGGCGCGGCGGTCGGCGAGCTTCGCCGGACTGCCTCGGACGGTGCTCGAGGCGACGCTCGACATGCTCGCCGGCAAGTACCCGAGCGACGAGTTCGCCGAGCTGCGCCCGCGCATCGTGTGGGACCGGATCACCGACACGCTCACCGGACGTCGTGGTGCGCAGCGTCTTGCCGTGACGAGCGGCGGGACGATCCCGGACCGCGGTCTCTACGCCGTCTTCCTCGCGTCGGGCGAGGGGCCGGGGCGCCGGGTCGGCGAGCTCGACGAGGAGATGGTCTACGAGTCGCGCGTCGGTGACGTGTTCACCCTCGGCACGTCGTCGTGGCGGATCGAGGACATCACGCACGATCGGGTGCTCGTGACGCCTGCGCCCGGGCAGGCCGGTCGCCTGCCGTTCTGGAAGGGCGACCAGCAGGGCCGGCCCGCCGAGCTGGGTCGTGCCGTCGGCGCCTTCGTTCGCGAGGTCGTCGGGCTGCCCAGCGCCAAGGCGCGGGCCAGGGTCGTCGAGGCGGGGCTGGACGAGTGGGCGGCCGACAACCTGCTGGCCTACCTCACCGAGCAGCGCGAGGCCACCCGGCACGTGCCCGACGACCGGACCATCGTCGTCGAGCGGTTCCGGGACGAGATCGGCGACTGGCGGGTCGCCGTGCTCTCGCCGTTCGGCGGGCAGGTCCACGCGCCGTGGGCGCTCTGCGTCGCCGCCCGGATGAGGGAACGCTTCGGGATCGACGTGCAGGCCATGCACGGTGATGACGGCATCGTGTTCCGGCTGCCCGATCTCGAGTTCGACGAGGGTGGCGCGGCCGCGTCGAGTGGGCAGATCGGCCGCCAGCTCGTGGAGCTCGTCACCCTCGAGCCTGAGGACGTCGTCGAGTTCGTGACGCAGGAGATCGGTGGGTCGGCGCTGTTCGCCGCGCGGTTCCGCGAGTGTGCCGCGCGGGCACTGCTCCTGCCGCGCCGGCGCCCGGACCGGCGTCAGCCGCTGTGGCAGCAGCGCCAGCGGGCGGCACAGCTGCTCCAGGTGGCGAGTCAGTACCCGACCTTCCCCATCGTCCTCGAGGCTGTCCGTGAGTGCGTCCAGGACGTCTTCGACGTGCCCGGCCTCGTTGGGCTGATGACCGAGATCCGTTCTCGTGCAGTCACGGTCGTCGACGTGGAGTCGGCCCAGCCGAGCCCGTTCGCCAAGTCCCTCGTCTTCGGCTACGTCGCCCAGTACCTCTACGAGGGCGACTCGCCGCTGGCCGAGCGGCGTGCTGCAGCGCTGGCGCTCGACCCGTCGCTCCTGTCCGAGCTGCTCGGCCGAGGAGATGCGCTCGCCTTGCGAGACCTGCTCGATCCGGCGGCGGTCGCGCGGACCGAGGCCGAGCTCCAGCGGCTCACCCCCGAGCGAGCCGCTCGGGATGCCGAGGACCTGGCCGACCTCGTTCGCGTCCTCGGGCCGCTCTCGACCAGCGATGTCCTCGCGCGGTCGGCCGAGGGCTTCGGGGCGGCCGACGTGGAGGCGGCGCTCCGATCGCTCGAGCAGGCCCGCAGGATCATCGGCGTCCGGGTGGCCGGCGAGGATCGCTGGGCGGCGGTCGAGGACGCGGGCCGCCTGCGCGATGCCCTCGGCACCGCCCTTCCGGTCGGGGTCCCGGACGCCTTTCTCGAGCCGGTGGCCGATCCACTCGGCGACCTCGTCGCCCGCTTCGCGCGGACCCACGGACCCTTCACCGTGCACACCGTCGCCGCGTGGTGGGGCATCGGCCCCGCCGTCGTGCACGACTCCCTGCGGCGCCTCGTCTCGGCCGGACGAGTCGTCGAGGGCGAGCTGCTGCCCACCGAGAACGGTGGGGGGCACGGTGCCGAGTTCTGCGATGCCGAGGTCCTACGGATCCTGCGGCGGCGATCGCTGGCGGCGCTCCGGCACGAGGTGGAGCCGGTCTCCCAGGTCGACCTGGCCAGGTTCCTCCCGCACTGGCAGGGCGTCGGCGGTGGTCAGCGTGGACGCGAGGGCCTGCTGCGCGCGGTCGAGCAGCTGACCGGGGCAGTCGTCCCCGCGAGCGCGCTCGAGACGCTCGTCCTGCCGGCTCGCGTTGCCGACTACCGCCCGGCGCTCCTCGACGAGGTGATGAGCTCGGGCGAGGTCATCTGGCGCGGCCACGGCTCCCTGCCCGGGGACGACGGCTGGGTCAGCCTCCACCTCGCCGACACGGCCCATCTGACGCTGGTCCCGCCGGAGCGGGGCGATCCGAGCGACGCCGAGGACGCGGTCCTCGAGGCGCTCGCGGGCGGAGGTGCCTGGTTCTTCCGCCCGCTCGCCGACCGGGTCCGGTCGCTGGGCACCGCGAGGGGGACCGACCTCGCTGACTCCGACCTCCTCGACGCGTTGTGGTCGCTCCTCTGGGCCGGCCGCCTCACCAATGACACCATTGCGCCGCTCCGCGGCCTGCTGTCGGGCGGGCGCACCGCCCACAAGCGCAGCTCGACGGCTCCACGGTCGGCACGCTACGGCGGCCGCCGGACCTCGCTCGGGCGCTTCGGATCCCTGCAGGGGTCGATGGCGCGCTCGGCGGGGGGCTCGCTCGCGGGCGTGAGCCCCGAGCGCCTTGCGGCTGCTGAGGAGTCCGCGACCGCAAGGGCGCTGCGGGCTCGCTCGCTCGAGTCCGCTCCAGCGGCAGGCGTCGGACGGTGGACCCTGCTGCCGGTGGCCGAGACCGACCCGACCGTCCGCGCCGTGACGAGCGCGGAGCTCCTGCTCGACCGCTACGGCGTGCTCACCCGGGGCTCCGTGGTCGCGGAGGACGTGCCGGGCGGCTTCGCGGCGGTCTACCGCGTGCTCGCCGCCGCCGAGGAGGCCGGCAAGGTCCGCCGAGGCTACTTCGTCGAGTCGCTTGGTGCCTCGCAGTTCGCCTCCACGGGTGCGGTCGACCGGCTCCGGTCGTTCTCGAGGCTTCCCGGTGTCACGGGAGCCGACGGACCGAGCTCGACGCGGCGTGCCGAGGCTCCAGGCGCGCTCGTGCTCGCGGCGAGCGACCCGTCGAACCCCTACGGCGCTGCCCTCGCCTGGCCCGGCCGGCCCAGTTCAACCCCGGGCGCGCCGGGGGAGCGCGGTGAGGGGCCCACTGTCCGCAAGGGCCACCAGCCCGGCCGCAAGGCAGGGGCGCTCGTCGTGCTCGTCGACGGAGAGCTCGTGCTCTACGTGGAGCGTGGGGGCAAGACCATGCTCTGCTGGTCCGAGGACCTCGAGGTGCTGCAGGCTGCCGCGGATGCCTTGGCGCTCGCGGTGCGTGAGGGCGCCCTGGGCCGGCTCACCGTCGAGAAGGCCGACGGCTCGCCGGTCCTCGGCTCGGACCACCCACTCGTCCAGGCGCTGTCCCAGGCCGGATTCCACATGACGCCGCGGGGACTGCGTCTGCGACGCTGACCGTTTCGAGGCACGGTGGTGTTTCGGCAATCCCTCGCGTCTGGATGAGCAGCGTGCCATTCTCGAACGAAGGACCACCAGCGGTGGCTTGCCGGGCGCTGCATCCTCCCGTCCTGCGCGTCGCCGCGCCAAGCGCCAGGGAGGTGTGGCCCAGTGACGACGAGGCCGGCCGGCCGGGCGGACGCGACGGCGACGGAAACCGACGAGGAGTGGCGTTCCAGACTGGTGAGTGCAGGAACGGCGGCCGCCGCCGTGCCGGCGGGCTCGACCGTCTATGTCGGCAGCGCCTGTGCAACGCCACGCACAGTGGTGCGGGCCCTTGAGGACCAGCCGTACGCGCACCTCGGCCTGCGGCTCGTGCATCACCTCACTGACGGGGTGCGCGCGCTCAACAGCGGCACGAACTTCGACCACCGGACGATCTTCGTCGGCGCGGAGCTCGCCGACCTCGTGCGTGAGGTCAAGCCCCTCGGCGCAGCGGTCGACTACGTGCCGATGAGCCTCACCGACCTTCCGGCCGACCTCCGCACCGGTCGACAACGGCTGGATGTCGCGGTCGTCCAGGTCACCCCGCCCCGCTGCGGGAGGGTCAGCCTCGGGGTGTCGGTCGACGCCGCGCCCGCGGCCATCGAGTCGGCGGGTCTCGTCATCGCCGAGATCAACCCGGCCATGCCGTGGACCGAGGGCGCGAGCACCGTCCCCGTCGACCGGATCGACTACTTCGTCGACGTCCCAGGGCCGGTCATCACCTACTCGCACCCCGGGGTCGGCGACGTCGGCGAGCGGATCGCCGGCTACGTCGCACGCGTGATCGCTGACGGCGCGACCCTCCAGGTCGGGCTGGGTCGCATCCCGGCCGCCGTCCTGGCGCACCTGCAGCAGCGCCATGATCTGGGCATCCACTCCGACGTCATCACCGACGCTGTCCTCGACCTCGTCGAGGCCGGCATCGTCACGGGCAGGGCCAAGACCGTCGATGTGGGCGTCGTGGTGACGAGCGCTGCCATGGGGAGCCAGCGCCTCTATGACGCCATCGACGGCAACCCGCACTTCCAGTTCCGCCCGATCGACGACGTCCAGGCCGGGCTCGCGGCCCAGTACCGGCTCGTCTCCGTGACGCAGGCCCTCCGGGTCGACCTGACCGGCCAGGTGTGTGTCGATGCACTCGGCGACGAGATCTACGGCGGACTGGGCGCGCAAGCCGACTTCCACCGAGCGGCTGCGGTGTCACCCGGGGGCAAGGCCATCGTCGCGCTCGCCTCGCGGCAGCCCGATGGATCCCCCTCGTTCGTCGCACGCCTCGGCCCGAAGGAGGCAGTGGCCATCCCGAGGCACGAGCTGCGCTGGATCGCAACGGAGTTCGGGATTGCCTACCTCCATGGCCGGTCTCTTCGCGAACGGGCCGTGGCCCTCATCGAGCTGGCCCACCCGGACGACCGCGATGCGCTGCTGGACGCAGCCGCGTCGTGCGGCCTCGTCCCGCCCGGCCAGCAGCTGCGCTCACGCCTGCCCTACCCGGTGGCGGAGGAGCGGACGGTCACGCTCAAGAACGGCATCGCGGTCCTCGTGCGCCCGACCCGAACCGGCGACGCGGCGCTGCTCCAGGAGCTCTTCTTCCGGATGCGGCCAGAGGACGTCAAGACCCGCTTCTTCCGGAACCTCTCCTCGCTGACCCGTAACGCCGCCGAGCACCTGACCAGCGTCGGCTACGAGTCCGAGATGGCGTTCGTCGCGGTGACCGGAGGACGCGAGAACGAGCAGGTCGTCGCATCCGCCCAGTACTACGTCGACGCGGACACCGGCTCGGCCGACGTCGCCTACATGGTCGACTCCGCCTGGCACGGGCTCGGCCTCGGGCATGCCCTGCACCGCATCATGTCCGACTACGCGGCTCGGCACGGGGTGCTGGCCTTCACCGCGGACGTTCTCGCCGGCAACGGCGCGATGCTCCATGTCCTCATGGCTGCCGGGGATGCGGAGGTTCACACGGCCGACGGCGTCCATGAGGTTCGCATCCCCACGAGGACCGCTGGGGGTGAGAGCCCATGGCGCGCCTCCTGACCGTCGACCGCGTGGCCATGCTGCGCCACGTCGGGATCTTCGCGGCGACGCCCGGGCGGGTCCTCGCCGGGCTCGCCGGAGCGCTCATCGAGGAGGACTTCGCCGCCGGTGACGAGATCATCCGCCGGGGAGCCACCGAGGACTGGCTGCATGTCGTGACGTCGGGGGTCATCGAGATCATTCGTGGCGACGGCCGGATCCGGGCCGAGGCGCCGGTGGTCGTCGGTGACCTCGCCGTTCTCGACCCGCAGCCTCGATCCGCCACCGTCGTCGCCGTCACGGACGTCGCCGCCCTCCGGCTCTCCAAGGCCGACTTCGACGAGGCCCTCGAGAGCCGCCCGGAGATCGCGCACGGGGTCATCCTCGCCCTCGTCGACCGGCTCCGTGAGAAGCGCGAGCCGCAACCGTGAGAATGCGGTTGCTCGCCCTCCTGGGCGGTCAGGCGATCACCCTGGGCCTGACCGTCGCGTTCCTCGTCGTGCCCGCGAGTGCCGTCTTCCTCCACACCTTCGGGGCGGGAGCGCTGCCCTTCGCCTACATCGGCGTGGCCATCGCCGGCGTGGCCGTGTCGTCAGCGGTCACCGTCGCCCAACGCCGTATGCCGCTGGGCCGGCTCGCGCTCGCGGTGCTCACTCTCTACGTGGTGCTGGTCGCCACCGCCTGGGTGTTGCTCAGCCGCTGGGACATGGCGTGGGTGACCTTCGTCCTCATCGTCCTGTTCCCGCTCTCGATCCCCACCGGTTTCCTGCTCGTCGGCTCGCAAGCCGTTCGCCTCTACGACGTCCAGACGCTCAAACGGGACTTCCCTCGGGTCGTGGCCGGCTTCTCGATCGGCTTCGCGGTGGGCGGCCTCGTGGCCGCGGCCTTGGTGGCGCCGCTGGGCGGGCCGACGAACCTGCTGCTCATCGACCTCGTCATGGCGCTCGGCTTCATCGGTCTCGTCTGGTCGACGAGCCGGCAGTTTCCGGGTCAGCTGCTCACCGCGCCCTCGCAAATGCCAGCACCGCAGGACGCACGGAGGACCAGGTCCCGACTGGCCGACCTGCGGTTGCTCCGGGAGCCGTTCGTCCTGCTCGTCCTCGGCTATCAGATCGTCTCGGCCGGAGTGACGCAGCTGTTCGACTACGTCGTCTGGGACCGTGCGGCCGCCTACTACGCCGACCCGGACAGCCTCGCCCAGTTCATGGGCGCCTTCGGCGCGATCCTCAACATCGTTGCGGTCCTCTTCACCCTCCTGCTCGCGGGGCGGCTGCTCAGTCGCTTCGGCATCCGGTTCGGCCTGCTCCTGAACCCCGTCGGCGTGCTCGTGATGACCATCGTCGTGCTCAGCGTGGGTCTGGGTCCGGGCATCGCGACGTTCACCTACCTCGTTGCCGTGTGTGCCGCCCAGATCGTCGACATCTCGCTGACGGACGGCACGACCCGGACGTCGATCGCCGCGACCTACCAGGGGATCCGTCGCGGTGACCGGCTCCGGGCGCAGACCTTCGTCGAGGGGGCCGGAATCCCCATCGCGGTCGGACTCGTCGGTGCCTACCTGCTCCTCGTCCGGGCTCTCGGCCTCGACGTGCAGGCTGTCGTGTGGACCACGGGCGCGCTCACCCTCGTCTGGATCCTGCTCGCCGTCAAGGCGTATCGCGGCTACGCCGGACACCTCGGCGGTGTGCTGGCCGACCGCTCCTGGGATCCCGTCGCGCTGCGCATCGACAGCGGCGCGGCAGACGCGATCGGGCGCCTCCTCACCAGCGATGACCCGATCGATCGTCGCACCGGGATCGACGTGCTTCGGGACGCCCGTTCTCCGCGTCTCGCCGACGCGGCGGTGGGCGCGCTGTCGGACAGCGACCCCTCCGTCCGGTGCACCGCCGTCGAGGCGCTGGCGGGGGGCGGTGAGATGCGCCGGCCCGAGGTCCGGGAGCGGGTCGGCAGCCTCTTGGGCGACCCCGACGTCGCGGTGCGCGCTCGCGCAGCGGCCGCCGTCTCGCGCGGGCAGCCCGGCCGCCGTGAGGATGGCCACCTCGTCTGGCGACAGGTTCTCGCTGATGAGGCCACGTCCGCCCATGCGCTCATGGCGGCGGCCGCCGTTCCGAGCGCAGCGCTCGTGCCTGACCTCATCGGCCTCGTGCGGCGGGGACAGGAGACCCCCGGGCTGCGGGAGGCCCTCTGCGCGCACGGTGACCAGCTCGTGGACGAGCTCGAGGGCTGGCTCGACGCAGGAACGGTGGGGCCGGGTCTCGTCGCGCTCACCACTGCCGCCGCTCGCGGCGGCGGTGAACGTGGCCGGGCGCTGCTCCTCGCGGCCCTGCACGACCCGCGGCCGGAGGTCTCCGAGGCGGCGGCCACCGGGCTGCACCGCATGCGTGCCACCGCGGCGGCCCAAGCCATCGACACTCGCGCCAGGAATGCGGTGGGAACGGCCGTCGACCGACAGCTCGACCGGGCCCAGCTCGTCCGGAACGGCTTGGCGGTCCTGGAGGGAGTCGACGAGGCGGCGCCACTCAGGGACGCCCTACGTGATGAGCTCGCTGAGGTCTCACGTCGACTTCTCGTGCTCGTTGGGATCGTCGTCCCCGGCATCAGCCCGGCGCGCGTCACAGCCGGGCTGATGGACGAGGACGACACGACGAGAGGTCTTGCAGAGGAGCTGGTCGACGTCGCGCTCGGACGGCGTGCACCGCACGTCCTCGGTGTGGTCGCCCCGGGCCTGCATCCGTCGGAGCGTGACCAGACGAAGGACAACCCAACGAGCCGCGACGGAACCGGTGGCGATGCCGCCGAGCTCGTCCGATCCATCGCGGTCGACCCGGACGACCAGTGGGGCGACCCATGGCTGCGCGCCTGCGCGCTGCGGGTGCTCCCCTCCGTTGCGCCCGACGCCATTCCCTCCGTCGTCTCGCGGGTCCGCGCCCGGCCGCCCCGGCGTCCCACGACCGGCCTCGAGCTCGTCCTCGACGAGACGGTCGACTGGCTCGCTCAGCTCGAGGCGTCCCGGGCGAGGCGGACGTCCGCGAGCGCCTCAGCCGACGCCGAGCTGCCCTGAATGGCCGTGAGGAAGTCCTCTCGGTCGAGGCAGTAGGTCGTCAGGTCGCCCCGAGCCGTCACCGTCGCGGTCCGGGGGCTGTGACGCAGCAACGCGATCTCACCGAAGGCATCTCCGGGCCCGAGGTCTGGTCGCGACGCTCCGCCAACCGTCACCGCTGCCGTCCCCGATCCGATGATGTGCACCGTGTCCCCGTCTTCGCCTTCTCGCATGACGACGTCGCCGGGCCCGTACTCGTGCGGCTCCAGCCGGCTCGCGAGGTGCTCCACGATGACAACGGGAAGAGGCTCGAAGATGACGACGTCCGTGAGCAGGTCGGTGGCGGCCTGTGACTGCCCGGCCGTGCGGTCCACCGCGCGGAACGACGGCAGGTACAGCATCGCGAGCACGACGAGGGCCACTCCGACAGCGAGGAGGGCGGTCTGCACGTCGACCGTCCCGACGACCGCGGGGGCGAGGGCGGCGCCGGTCGCCATTCCGCCACAGGCCACGATCTCGATGGCCCCGAGCGCCTGCGCGGACATTCCTCGAGGCGCGAGCCGGGCAACCGAGGTGAACATGCTCGCGTCCTCGAGAGCGTTGCCGATCCCGATGACGGCCATTGCGAGAGCGGCGAGCCACGGTGTACGAGCGATCGAAAGGACTCCCAGCCCGGCCCCCCACAGCACGACTCCCGTGACGAAGCTCCGGCCGAGGCGCGAGACGTGCAGGACCCGCACCCCGACCGCGGCCCCGACGAGCCCGCCGACCCCGAGGGCGGCCCACAACCAGCCGACCACGTCGTCGCCAACGGCCAGCTCGTCGAGGACGAGGATGACAAGCAACACGGTGAGGGCACCCCTCGCGAAGGTCTGGGCGAACACGAGGACCGGAGCCCCGCCCCCGCGGACGACGCGGGCGAGCACACCGAGCCCGGCGGCATACGACCTCTTTCTGGCTGGCTCCACGCGGCGGTGCTGGTATGCGGCCGGCAGGTGGATCCGGGAGACGGGCAGCAGGGCGAGCACAAGGCAGACGGCGCCGATCCCCAGTGCCTCGTCGGGCGAGAGGAGGAGCAGCGCGGCGCCCGCCAGCGCCGGTCCGGCGAGCGAGGCGACGCTCTCGATTGCGGTCGACGCGACGTTGGCCGCGGCGAGCTCCCGCGGTGTGTGCACCAGCCAGGGGAGGGTCGCGGCCTGGAGCGGGCGGTAGACGTAGAGCAGTCCACAGGACAGGACGCCGAGCGCCAGCACGAAGAGCACGGACCACTGCGCCAGCGCGCCGAGCGTGGCGAGCGCGAGGGCCGCGGCCGACCCCACGACGATCCACCGGATCACGCTGCCGAGATGGCCGCGGTCCCCGAGACGGCCGACCACCGCGGCCATGAGGGCACCGACGACGGCAAGGGCGGCCGAGGTCCCGGCCAGCAGGCCGGCCCCGCCACGCTCGTAGGCGAGCACGACGAGGACCACCGGCGTGAAGAGCCGCGCCGCGCTGGTGAGCCCCCATCCCGTCTGGAGTCCCCGCTGCGGCGTGAGGACGGGGCCCCAGCGCATCTGCCCATTGTGACGCAGCATCGGACGATTCGAGTGAGAAGAGACATTTCTGCCGTATGCCGCTGGGTTCACAATGTGTGATGCGAGGAACGCCGAACGCCAATGCTGTTGGAGGGCCGGATCCGGGAGGAGGGCGTGGTGCCGGAAGGTGACACCGTGTGGCGGACGGCACGCCGGCTGCACGAGGCCCTGGCCGGGCACGAGATCGTCGAGTCGGACCTGCGCTGGCCCGGGATCGAGACGGCTGACCTCACCGGCCGCCGGACCCTTGACGTGGTCAGCCGCGGCAAGCACCTGCTCCAGCGGGTCGAGGGCGGCTTGACGCTCCACTCGCACCTGCGGATGGAGGGCCAGTGGCGGATCGAGCCGACGACGGGCCTGAAGCCGGGCTGGCGGCGCTCACCCGACCTCCGCGCCCTCGTGGCCGCCCGGGACTGGACTGCCCTGGGCCTCCGTCTCGGGATGCTCGACCTCGTCGAGACGGCCCGCGAGGGGGAGCTCGTCGGACACCTCGGCCCGGACCTGCTCGGTCCCGACTGGGACGCCGTCCGGGCGGTCGACAACGTCGCGGGGGCGCGGGTTCCCATCGGCGAGGCGCTGCTCGACCAGCGCAACCTCGCCGGGCTCGGCACGCTGTGGACCGCCGAGACGCTCTTCGCGCTGCGGCTGCCGCCCTGGGCCACCGCATCCGGCTTGGAGCGGACGCTCGTCGAGCAGGTCGTCGAGCGAGCGCACCGGCTCATCGACAGCGGACGTCGAGACGCCGTCCAGTCCTCGACCGGCTCGCGGGCCCGAGGCGAGACGACCTACGTGCACGGCCGCAGCGGCCGACCGTGCCGTCGCTGCGGCGCGACCGTGCGGGTCGCGCCCATCGGCCAGCCCACCCGGGAACGAACGATGTTCTACTGCCCGGGCTGCCAGGGCGGTCTCGGCCCGACCGACGACGGTCGGCCCCAACAGCCGCTCGGCTCCGAGTCGAGGCAGGACGGTCGGGCGGGCGCCCGTCGCCGCTACCGACCCTGACGCCTCGTACCCGATCGAGTGAACGGCTTTCGGGCGGCCCCTGTCGATCGAGTGAACGGCTTTCGGGGTCGCCCGGTGCGTGTCAGCGCTGCAGGGCCTTCAGCGTCACGGGCCGCCCACCGCTCAACCGGGCAACCTGGGCGAGGTACAGCTCGGCACAGGCTAGGGCGTCGGTCAGAGCCTCGTGCGCTCCATAGCGCGGCAGGCCGAGGTGCGCACGTGCCGTCGCGAGGCGCAGTGCGCCCGGTGGCAGGTCGGCGCCCGTGTGGCTGCGGAGCACCCGGGCCTGCAGCTCCATGGTGTCGACCACCTCGACCGGGAAGGGCACACCGTGGGTGGCCCTGCAGGCCGCGGAGAGGAACTCGGTCTCGATGGCGGCGTGGTGCGCGAGGAGGACTCGGCCCGCCAGCGCCGCGGCCACTCGCTCGACGACCTCGGACAGCGGGACGCCCGCCGTCAGAGCGTCGTCGGTGATCCCGTGGACGACGGCGCTCTGGCCGACCTCGGCCTCGGCCCGGCACAGCAGGTGCGTCCCACCGGACAGGTCGATGACGAGGCCGTCGAGAGGCACGAAGCCGACCGACAGGATGTGGTCACGCCGCGGGTCGAGACCGGTCGTCTCGATGTCGACGGCGAGCAGCCGCAGGTCGTCCGCGACGGTACGCGAGCCCGGGAGGGGCACCGCGAAGTAGTCGCGGACCGGTCCGGGAGGGGCCTGCTCCGCCAGCCGGGAGCGCCGCCGGTCCGGACGCAGGAGGGACCGGATCACGTCACGAACCCGAGTGGGTAGCTCTGGACGACCAGCTGTTGTGCCGACCGGACGATCTGGAAGGCGTCCCGAAGGTGCCGCTTCTCGAAGCTGCTCAGCTCGCTCGGCGCGACGAAGTTGTCTGGCTCCTGTCCCTGTCGCAGCTGGCGCGCCTGATGGGTGAGGCGGACGTAGCGGATGAACTCGAAGGCATCGTGCAGGTCGGCCGCCGTCGCCGACGACAACGCCCCCGCCCCGGCCGCGGCGCTGATCCGGGCGAGGGTGTTGACCTGCGGCAACCCTCGGGAGAGCGCCTGGAGGCGGGCGACCTCGACGATGGCGTGCACGCCGCCTCGCTTGAGGTCGACCCGGTCCTTGTGCTCGCCCTCCCGCTCGAGGACGAACCCGCGGAAGAACCCCAGGGGTGGCTCGTTGCGCGCGGCGTTGCGGGCCAGGTGGGCGAGGAAGCGGCCGCTCTGCGGAGCCGCCTCGGCGATCTGCTGGTCCAACGCGTCGACGAGGGTGCTCTCGCCGTGCAGGAGCCGCAGGTCGAAAAAGATGGCCGACCGGAGCACCGCCTCCGGCGTCGGTTCGTCGAGCCAGCGGGCGAACATCCGGCGCCACTCTCGCAGGGGCTGGCACCACTGCGGGTTCGTCGCCATGATCCCGCCGGGGCAGGGCGGATAGCCGCAGGCCACCAGGCCGTCGACGACGAAGGACGCGAACGACGCGAACCAGGCGTCGTGCTCCGGGGTCGCATCGTCAGACAGCACGAGCGCGTTGTCCTGGTCGCTGCCCGGCCCCTGCTCGAGCCGCGCCTGGGAGCCGAGGACGATCCACGCGTAAGGCACGGGCGCGGGCCCGAGGTGCTGCTCGGCGAGGACGAGGAGCCGTCGCTCGATCGCGTCCCCGATCGCGGTGACGATGCGCCCGATCCCGTCCGCTGTCGCGTCCTCGTGGACGAGCTGGTCGACGATCCGGGGCAGCCGCTGGCTGAGGAGGACCAGGGCGTCGAGATCCTTCGCCTTGGCCACGTCTCCGGCGAGGTGGATGGGATTGGCTCGCTCGAGCCGCATGAGGTCGGTGCTGGTCACCATGCCGAGTGGGAGGTCGTCCTCGACCACCGGCATGTGGTGGATGTTGCGGGATGTCATCTCGAGGACCAGCTCCATGGCCAGGTCGTCCGGTGCGGCGGTCACCGGGTTGCTCGTCATGATGGCGCTGACCGGCTCGGTCGTCTCGAGCCCTGCGGCGAGCACTCGGGTCCGCAGGTCGCGGTCGGTGACGATCCCCGTGAGACGGTCGTCGTCGACGACGAGCAGCGAGGAAACCTGCTGCCGGGCCATCAGCTCGGCTGCCTCGCGGATCGTCGCGTCGCCGTGCGTCGTGATCGGCTCGCGCCGGAGCAGGTCACGAAGCCGCGTCTGGAGGACGGCGTTGCTCCGGTCGTGGTGCGGCAGCGACTGGAGCGCGTGGCGGAGGCGCGCCTCGCGCTGCTCGGAGAAGAAGTCGCCGACCGCCGCGTGCCCGGCCGCCAGTGCCGTGAAGACCTCTGACGACATGACGAGCAGGAGGCTGTCCTCGATGGCCACCACGTCGAAGCGGGAGGGCGCGCCGCCGAGCGCGGTCGTGCCGAAGCCGGTGCCCTCGCCGCCACGCGCCACGAGCGAGCCGTTCTCGTCAGTGATCTGCACGGCGCCGGACCGGACGACGAAGACCTCGTCGTTCCCCTTGCCGACGCTCATCAGGTGGGTGCCGCGGCGCGCGTAGCGGATGGTGAGGCGGCGCCCGAGCCGCTCCAGGTCCTCGCGAGGGACCGCGGCGAAAGGTGCGTGCTCGGCGAGGAAGTCAGTGACTTCCGGAATGTCCACTTCGGCCACGGCGACATCGTCGCACCCGAGCGGGTGCTGCGCCGCTGAACCCGCTCACCGTCGGCGGAGCGTCCTACGCTGGTAGGCGCCCGATCAGCACCGCAACGAAGGAGCAGGATCAGATGGCTTCACGACTCAACCCGTACATCTCGTTCAAGGACAACGCGCGCGACGCGATGGAGTTCTACAAGGACGTGTTCGGCGGCACGCTCAACCTCAGCACCTTCGGCGAGTTCGGCCAGCCCGACTCACCCGACGCCGACAAGATCATGCACGCGCAGCTGGAGACCGACAGCGGCTACACCATCATGGCGTCGGACACGCCACAGGGGATGGAGCACCGTCCGGGCGACAACATCACCGTGAGCCTGAGCGGTGACGACAGCGACGAGCTGCGCGGCTACTGGACCAAGCTCTCCGAGGGCGGCAACGTGACCATGCCTCTCGAGAAGCAGATGTGGGGAGACGAGTTCGGTTCCTGCACAGACAAGTTCGGCATCGGATGGATGGTCAACATCTCGTCAGGAGCCGCCGCTGAAGGCTCATGACCGTGTCACGCTGAGGATGCCAAGGCACATCTCGTCGGTCGTGCCCTCTCCCCAGACCACGTAGCGCTCCGGGATCCCCTCCAGGGCCGGGAGCTTGTCACGCCACGTCTGGTCGTGCCTGCACGTCACCGTGATCCGGTCACCGCGCTTGATCGGGGTGGCCGGGAGCGGCCGAGACCCCTGGTCGTCGAAGTCCCACTGCTTGATGTCGAGCAGGGTCTTGGCCTTGGGAGTCCCGGCGTTCAGCTCGATGCGGATGCTCGATCCCAACAGGTGCATGTGTCCTGCTGAGGCCCGGACCACCGCTGGCCCGTCGACGGTCCGGGTGCATGACTGGGTCGGCCCCGGATGAGGGGTGACCGCTCCCTCGCACAGCATGAGGAGGCCGGCGACGAGCCACGAGGCCCGGTCGCCGAACCGCTGGGCGACGTCCCAGACGGCGGCCTCCCGGTTGCAGAGCGGGCCGGACTTGCCCGGACGGCAAGGCAGCTCGACCGGCGCCGGGTAGAGCACTGTCTCCAAGGGGGTCAGTCTGGAGGAGGTCGACAGGCGCAGGTCCACCGCGGTCCGGTCGGGTTTGGGGCCGTTGAGCAGGTTGTAGTGGACCTGCAGGACCAGCCGGGAGCCCTTCTCCAACGGGATTCCGAGATCCGGCGACAGGACGGTCTCGGTCCCACCCGGCGCCCACGCGCCCACCCAGGGCGCGTCGTCGAGGCTCGCCCCCTGCTGCTCGATGCCCGTGCCGCCGAAGCAGGTCCACCCGTCGCCCGGCGAACGGGCGTCCTGCGCCCGGGCGAGACCGACCTTGCTCGCCGGGACGCGATAGAGGATGACGTGGTGGACGATGGACGCGTCGCCGGGCTCCACGTCATAGCCCGTGACGAAACTGTCCCGGGTGAGCTTGGGGTCGAGCAGGAAGCATCGGTAGTCATCGGTACCGCCGCTCGGCGCCTTCGGCAGGTACGTCGCTGGCATCGCAATCCGCTGGACCTTCTCGCCGGCCCGAAGGGCTGCGTGCGCCGCTTGCGCCGTCGTCGGGCTGGCTCCGTGCGGGGTCTCGCCGGTGCCGTGGGAGGTCGCCCGAGTCGGGATGGCCGGGGCTGGGCCGGTGGGCCCCGTGCCGCTGCAACCGGCGGCGAGCAGGCAGAGTGCTGCGCCGAGCGCGACGAGGATGCGACGGGTCCTCACCGGGCCAGTGTAGGAGCGCCCCCTTGCGTCTTGGACCACCGAATCATCCCGAAAACGTCTCGTGTTGCAGCTCGTTTCTTGACCCAATAGCGTCCATCACACCCCCTTCTTTCGGGGTGCCTTGCAAACCCTCTCCGGATCAAGGAGGAACAATGGTGTTCCACGACGGTAGAGAGGGGACATCACGTCGCCGAGTGGCTGGCCTTGCCGCCGCCGCACTCGTCGTGTCGGTGCTCCCTGTCGGGGCGGGCGCGGTCGCCAGCGCCGCCCAGCCATCAACCAGCACGTGCAGCCCGGACCCGAACGCCCGGGTGGGGTCGGTGCCCAGCCCGGAACAGGCCTTGGGCTTCCCCCTCGGCACGGGGCAGACCCGTCCGGTCACGACCCAGGAGATCTACGACTACCTGCAGGCAGTGGACCAGGCCTCGGACCGCGTCATCACCGGGGTCATGGCCAAGAGCGTGAATGGCCAGCCCCTCCCGTACGCGATCGTGGCGAACGAGCACACCATGGTCCCGGGGCAGCTCCAGAAGGTCGCCGCGCAGATCGCCGAGATGCGTGACCCACGGTCCCTCAAGCCGGACAAGGCGGCTCAGTATGCCGCCGAGACCCCGGCGATCGTGTGGGTGGCCGGCAACGTCCACGGCGGAGAGAAGAGCGGCGCGGACGGAGCGCTTCGGACCCTGTACGAGCTGGCCAGCGGGGCGTCCTGCGACGTGCAGAAGCGACTGGACAACCTGGTCACCGTCATCGTGCCGACCCAGAACCCGGACGGCCGGGACGCGAGCCGTCGCCAGAACGAGTTCGGCTTCGACCTCAACCGCGACTGGTTCGCCCGGACCCAGCAGGAGACGGACGGCAAGATCGACCTGTTGCGCTCGTACCCGCCGCAGGTCTTCATCGACGCCCACGAGATGGGGGGCCGGCAGTACTTCTTCCCGCCGAATGCAGATCCCATCCACCACGAGATCGCGGACCAGCCGGTCGACTGGATCAACCGCATCGGGACGGCCAACGCGCAGACCTTCGAGGAGAACTACAACGGAGCCTGCCGTCCAGGCGTGACCGTCGAGTGCTACTTCAACTACCAGTCCTACGACCTGTTCTTCATGGGCTACGGCGACACCGTCCCGGCAGCAGGGTTCGGCGCCGCCGGCATGACCTACGAGAAGGGCAGCGCATCGGCGGTTGCGGACCGGGTCCAGCAGCAGTTCCTCACGCAATGGGCCACCACCGGGTGGGCAGCAGACAACAAGCAGGAGGTCCTGCAGGGCTACTACCGGATCTGGCAGACCGCACTCGCCGAGGGCAAGACCGGCACGCTCGAGCCCAACGAGGTCGTGCAGCCCACCAACACCGTTCAGTTCCCGGTCCCGGACATCAAGATCCGGTCGTACTTCCTGATGCCCGATCGGCAGCTGGGCGACGTCCGCGCGCTGGTCGAGCGGCTCCGCGGGATGGATGTGGAGGTCTACCGGCTCAAGGACCCGGTCACCGTTCCGGATGCACGCATCTTCGGCGGTCGCAGCGCACGGAACCTCACGGTGCCGGCCGGCGCCTACTGGATCCCGATGGAGCAGCCCCAGAAGCACTGGATCCAGGCGCTCATCGGCGAGGACCCCTATGTCCCGTTCCCCTACTTCTACGACGTCTCCTCGTGGAGCAACCCGCTCCTGATGGGAGTGGAGACCATCTACACCGGAGACGACCTCGCACCCAAGGTCGACCGGGTGAAGGGGATCGATGGCGGCATCACGGTTGCCGCACCCTCGACCGGTTCGTACTCCTACCCGCTCGACTCGGCCGCAGCGTCCGATCTGACCTTTGCGTTGCTGGGCCAGGGCATCGAGGTCCGACGCGACCTGTCGACCAACATGGCCAGCGTGCCCGCGAACGGACCGGTCAGCGCGATCGACAAGCTCGCGCGGTCGCACGGCGTGACGCTGACCGGGGCCGCGACACCGGCCTCCGGGACGGCGCTGCAGCTGCCGGACGTCGGGCTGTTCGCCGGCACCGGCGTCTCGACGACGGCGGGCTCCCACGGCGAGGCGCGCTACCTGCTGGGCAAGCGCTGGGGCCTCGACCTCACGTCGGTCTCGACGGCGGACATCAACAACAACACTGCCGCGTTCACCGACAGGAGCGTGCTCCTCGTACCCGACGGCAGCAGCGCCAACGGCGGTCTGAACGCTGCGGGTCTGGCCAACCTCAAGGCGTGGGTCGCGGACGGTGGCACGTACATCGGGCTCCGGAACGAAGGCACCCGCGTCGCACGGGCCGCCGGCCTGACCTCCACGACGGAGAAGGCCAAGCCCAGTGGCTACCAGGTTCTCGGCTCGCACTTCCGGGTCGACGTGGACACCAGCAGCCCCGTCGCGCTCGGGCGGCCGGCAGAGGACTTCGAGTTCAACAACTCCGACTCGATCCTCATGCCGAGCACGACGGGCACCAATGTGCTGACCTACCCGAGCAACGACTCGTTCTGGTTCAACGGCTACACGGTTCACGCCGACGCCCTCAAGGGAACGGTGGCGCTCGTCGACGAACCGACCGGCGCCGGTCACGCGGTGTTGTTCGCCTACAACCCGCTGTTCCGCGCCTACAACGAGAGCGGCATCCACATGGTCGCGAACGCCCTGCTCTACCCAGCGGGGACCTCACCATCGGCGACCGGCCCGGCACAGCGCACGGCGGCTCCGCAGTCGAGCGCGGACGCAGCCCGGGCGGCGGCGGCGGCGGCACCGGTCCCGGCCAACCTGGGCGGGGAGTGGCGGCCCATCACGATCCAGGTCGCAGAGGGCGACCGCGGCCAGGCCGAGGCCGTCGTCCGCCACTACACCCACAGCGCCCAGACCTCGGTTGCTGACGGGTCGGCGTACATCGTGATCCCCAACCCGGACGGACTCCACGCCGACGAGCACCCGTTCCTTCGGGACCTGGTGCGTGACTTGGAGGACGCGAAGGTTCCGCTGCGGTCGGTCGTCGGCTGACCCTCACCGAGGTCCCGGCCGGAGGCGAGCGCCCCGGCCGGGACCTCGGGCGCCCAACCACTCCGCCACGTCGGCGAGCTAGTCGCGGCTCACGGGGATCCGGCGCGGGTCGGGTGCGCTGAGCCGCTCGGCATTGGCCTCGGTGTCGACGGTCTCCCGTTGGGACTCGAGCTCCGCGTCGACCCGGGCCAGGTACGCGGCGACCTCGGCCTCGACCCGAGCCTCGTCCCAGCCGAACACCGGGGCGACGAGGTCGGCGACAGCCCGCGCGCTCTCCATGCCGCGGTGCGGCGTCTCGATGGACACCCGGGTGCGGCGAGTGAGGAAGTCATCGAGGTGGAGGGCCGCCTCATGAGTTGCCGCGTAGCGGATCTCCACCTTGAGGTACTCCTCGGCTCCGGGAAGCGGCTCGTAGAGCGTGCGATCGTTCTCGGCCAGCGCGAACAGTTCATGGACGAGCGAGCCGTAGCGTTCGAGCAGGTGGCGGATCCGCCACACCGGCAGGTCCTGCTTGCGGGCGAGCCGGTCGACCTGGTTGACGAGCGCGACGTAACCCTCTGCCCCGGAGAGCGGGATGAACTCGGTGACGCTGTCGCTGACGTCACCGCCGATGTCGGAGCGGGCGGCGGCGACCGCATCTTGGGCCATGATGCGATAGGTCGTGTACTTCCCGCCCGCGATGGAGACGAGGCCCGGCTGGGGTCGGGCGACGGCGTGCTCCCGGGACAGCCCGCTCGTCAGCTCCGAATCGGCGGAGAGCAGCGGCCGCAGCCCGGCGAACACGCCCTGGATGTCGTCGTGGGTGAGCGGGACCTTGAGGACCGTGTTGATGTGCTCGAGGAGGTAGTCGATGTCGGCGCGGGTCGCTGCCGGGTGGGCCCGGTCGAGGTCCCAGTCGGTGTCCGTCGTGCCAATGATCCAGTGGGTGCCCCACGGGATGACGAAGAGCACGGACGTCTCGGTGCGCAGGATCAGGCCGGTCTCCGAGTTGATCCGGTCGCGCGCGACGACGATGTGGACTCCCTTGGAGGCCCGCACGTGGAAGTGGCCGCGGCCCCCGGCCATCGACTGGATGTCGTCGGTCCAGACGCCCGTGCAGCTGATGACGACGGACGCGTTGACGTCGTGGCGCTCGCCCGTCTCGACGTCCTCGACGGTCGCTCCGATGACTCGTTCGCCCGCGCGGAGCAGGCCGACGACGCGGGCCGAGCTGAGCACGGTCGCTCCGTAGGCGGCGGCGGTCCGGACCGTCGTCAGGGTGTGCCGGGCGTCGTCGGTCTGGGCGTCGTAGTAGAGCAGGCCGCCGGTCAGGGCGTCGCGCTTGAGTCCCGGAGCGAGCTTGAGCGCGCCGGCTCGGGTCAGCTGCTTGTGCCGGGGCATCGACCGGGCGCCCCCCATGGAGTCATACAGGGTCAGGCCGGCGGTGACGTACGGCCGCTCCCAGCCCCGGCTCGTCAGGGGGTAGAGGAAAGAGACCGGCCGCACGAGATGTGGCGCGATCGTCTTGAGCATGAGGTCCCGCTCCTTGAGCGCCTCACGGACGAGATCGAAGTTCATCTGCTCCAGGTAGCGCAGCCCACCGTGGAAGAGCTTGGACGAGCGGGACGAGGTGCCGGAGGCGAAGTCCCGCTGCTCCACGAGGGCCGTCGACAGGCCGCGGGTGGCGGCGTCCAGGGCGACGCCGGCTCCGGTGATCCCACCGCCGATGACGAGGACGTCGAACTCCTTCGTGGCGAGTCGCCTCCAGGCCGCTGCGCGGTACTCCGCGTCGAGGCGCACGGGAGTCGTCATGCCCTTCCCCTCAGATCCTTGCCGTCGCTCTCACCATAACCAACCTGCCGAGACGCATTTTGCGTATGCCGCTGGGCTTGGTTCCCGGGGGCGGGTGGGCTGGCTGGGGTGTGGGGTCAGAAGGGTGGTTCGTCGGGTGGTGGTGGCGGGGTGGGCGGTGACGCGGGTGGGGGTGGTGGGGGGTCGTCGAGGGCTTCGCGGTAGTTCTTGGGGTGGGTGAGGTAGTCGCGGGCGGCCAGGGTGCGCCAGTGCAGTGCCCGGGTGATCGCGTGGTCGTCGGTCGGGACGCAGGTCCAGGACCGGGCGGTCTTGAGGTTGTGGTGGCCGCGGTGCAGCGGGCCGAGGTTGCCGGTGCTGGTCGGCCCGTCCGGGTGGGGCAGGTGGTGGTCGAGGTCGCAGCGGTGCGCCGGGACCTGGCAGCCCGGGCCGCGGCAGTGCCCGTCGAGGGCGCGGACCTGCTCGATCATCGCGGGGGTGGGGCGGTACCGGTCGGTGGCCAGGTGCAGCGCCTGCCCGGTCAGCGCGTCGACGGCCAGCCAGCGCCACGCCGAGCCGGGGGTGGTGATGATGGCGCGGGCGTGGTCGGCGGTGACCCAGCCGTGGCCGGGGATCTCGCAGGCGGCGTCGCTGGCGCCGGTGGCGACCTCGAACGGGACCACGATCCACACGTTCGCGGGTGGCGCGGTCGGCGCGCACGGGCACGGGCCGGGCTGCCCGTCCCGGCCGGGGAGCGGCTCGAGCGCCACCGGCCGGCACGGGGTCAGCAGGCCGGCACCGGCGGAAGCCGCCTCGGCGGGCTCGCCGGTTGGGTCCGCGGCGTGTTCGGGGCAGGGGCCGTAGTCGTGGCCGAGCAGCCCGTCGGTGGCCAGGTCGGAGCGCAGCTGGTCCAGGGTGCGCGGGTCGCCCGCGGCGCGCAGCGCCCGGGCGAGCGACTCGACCCGTTCGAGGATGGCCACGGTCCGTTCGGCGCTGCTGGTGATGGTGATCGTCCCGGTGCCGTCCGGCTCGATCGCGCCGTACGCGCTGCGGCGGGCCAGCGCGTCCGCGCGGCGTTCGCCGGCGTCGGCCGGGGCGTGGGCGGCCAGGACCCGGCGCAGCCGGGCCACGATGAGCTGGTGGGTCGGGCGGGACCCGTC
>NZ_JBEDUL010000001.1:0-36386 GCF_040414665.1 Intrasporangium sp. | reverse complement strand
CGGCTTCCGGCGCGCTTGGCTGGGCGACATCGCGGCGCAGGCCGGCTCGGACTGGCAGCCGGACGCCCACTCACCAGGCTTCCGCGAGCGCCGGGAGCGCATGATCGACACGTTGGCCGACGCGGTGCAGACCCATGTCGACATCGATGCCCTGCTCACCCCGACCCGTGCGGCGCGGACGGAGTTGACCCGATGATCACGCGGATCCACGTCATCGGCCTGGGCCTCGGCCACCCTGAGCACCTCACTCGCGCCGCGGTCGCCGCGCTGAGCACCGTCGACGTCTTCGTGCTGGCCGAGGAGGGTGCGGGTGCGGACGACCGGAGGGCTGCGCAGCGTGCTCTCTGTGCCGAGCTCGTTCCCGCGAGCCACCCCCACCGTTTCGTGGAGGTCACCGACCCGCGAAGTGAGCCTGACAGCGGAACGAGCTCAGCGGCATACGACCGCGTTGAGGCAGCGCTGGGAGCCCGCGTGGAGGCGGCCGTGAAGGCCCTCGGGGAGCTGCCTCCCACGGCGGAGACGCTGGGCCTGCTCGTCTGGGGCGATCCTGCCCTGGCAGGTCCGGTGCTCGACCTGGCCGAGGGCCTGGCCGCTCGTCTCGGCGCGGACGTCGAGGTCGTCGCCGGACTAGGAGCTGCGCAGCTGCTCGCTGCGGCTCATCGAATCACGTTGGGCCGCAATGGAACCAACCTGCGCATCCTGTCGGCACAGCACCTGGTTGACTCCTACGACCCAGCGATGGGCGACGCTGTCGTCGTCGGTGACGGCCGCCTGGAGTGCCTCGAGCTTGCGGACCTCTTCCCCGAGCTCGAGCTGTACTGGGCAGCCCACCTCGGGACTCCGGACGAGGTGCTCGTGTCCGGGAGGCTCTCGGACGTCGCCGACGAGCTGCGGGCGGCGCGCTCACGGGCGGCCGAAGCCCGCGGATGGGTGGTCGACGCCTACCTGCTTCGACCACCCGGGGCCGCGTCCGGACAGTCGGCACCGGCCTGGCCAACCGTCGACTCGCTCTCCGACGGGGTCCTCACGCTGCGGCCGACGACCACGGCCGACTGGGATCTCCTGCTCGCCGAGAACAACAACGACGAGGCCATGAAGTGGGGGTTCACCGCCGAGCCGATGACGGAGCCGGCAGCTCGACAGGCGGCCGCTCGCGCTGTCCGGGACTGGAGGAGCGGTCGGGCTGCACGCTTCGCCATGGTCGACGCGGGGTCGGGCGTCCGCGTGGGGATGATCTCCGCGCTGCGGATGGGACCTCCGGAGGTGGCCATCATCGGCTACGGCGTGCTTCCCGAGTTCCGCGGGCGGGGGCTGACCGTGCGGGCCCTCGAGCTACTCGTCGACTGGGTGTTCGCAACGACGTCGATCGCCCGTCTGGAGCTCGGGCACAAGCTCGACAACGTGGCCTCCGGAGTGGTCGCGTCACGGGCAGGATTCGTGCGGGAGGGCGTGCTGGCTGGCCGGCTCAAGAACCCGGACGGGACCTTCTCCGACGAGGTGTCCTACGCCCGGCTCAGGCCGGACCGGTCGGTCGGCTCGAGCGCCGATCTCGACGTGGTTGAACCCGAGACCAAGGAGGAGTCATGACAGCGGACTCGAGCAAGCCGTTCGCCTCGTCCGCCGACCTCGAGGAGAAGGTCGAGACCGTGGAGGTGCTCGGCGACGGGGTCTTTGCCCTCACCGCCGAAGGGGACCCCAACGTCGGGGCCATCGAGGGTGAGGACTTCCTCGTCTGCTTCGACGTCCGGGCGACGCCGGCCGCGGCCCGCGACTGGTTGGCCAAGCTGCGCGAGCACACCGACAAGCCGGTGCGCCACGTCGTGCTGTCCCACTACCACGCCGTCCGCGTGCTCGGGGCCAGCGCCTTTGAAGCAGAGGAGATCATCGCCCACGAGTCGACGCGGCGCCTCATCGACGAGCGGGGGGAACAGGACTGGCAGAGCGAGTTCGGGCGGATGCCACGGCTGTTCAAACACCCGGAGGAGATCCCCGGGCTGACCCACCCCACCATCACCTTCGCCGACGAGCTGTGGATTCCCCTTGGCGGCACCCGTGGCGACCTCATCCTGCGCTGGTGCGGGCGGGGGCACACCGAAGGTGACGTGGTCGCGTGGCTGCCCAAGCAGCGCGTGCTGTTCGCGGGCGATCTCGTCGAGTCGCAGGCGGCCCTCTACACGGGTGACGCCTACCATCGCGACTGGGCGACTCACACCCTCGAGGCAGTGGCGTCCTTCCGCGCCGAGGCGCTCGTCGGGGGTCGGGGCGCCGTGGCCCGCGGGCGGGAGGCGGTCGACGCCGCGGTCGCGCAGACCCGGCACTTCCTCGAGGTGCTCATGGGTCAGGTCACCGACGTCCACCGCCGGGGTGGCACGCTCAAGGACGCCTTCGACGCCGCCCACACGGCGCTCGTCGACGAGTACGGCCGCTGGCCGATCTTCGAGCACTCGCTCCCCTTCGACGTCTCCCGCTACTGGGACGAGCTGAACGGGATCGAACGGCCCGTCATCTGGACCGCGGAACGTGACCGCGAGGTGTGGGACCAGCTGCAGCGATGAGCGTTCTCGTCCTCGGGGCAGGTCCGGTCGGCCAGACCGCCGCCCTGGCCCTGGCCAGATGGGGCATCCCCGCCGTGGTGCTCGACCAGCGACCGGGACGGGACCTCGTCGGTTCGAAGGCGATCTGCCAACAGCGCGACGTCCTGGACCTCTGGTCCGAGCTGGGCGCGCGGGCCATCGCGGAGGAGGGCCTGACGTGGTCGAGGGCGCGCACCTTCTACCGGGACAGGGAGCTCTTCGTCGTCGAGCTGCGTGATCCCGGGCGCTCGCCCTTTCCACCGTTCGTCAACATCTCCCAGGCCCGGACGGAGCAGGTGCTCGACGAGGCGATCGCCGCCCAGCCGCTCATCGACGTGAGGTGGTCGCATCGCGTCACGGGGATCTCCCAGTCATCCACGTCCGTGACGGTTCGGTGCGAGACTCCCGATGGCGAGGTCGAGCTGGCGGGCGACTACGCGGTCGCCTGTGCCGGGGCCCGGGCAACCGACATCAGGGCCATGCTCGGAGTCGACTTCGGAGGGACGTCGTTCACCGACGCCTTCCTCATCTGCGACATCGAGGCGACCTTGCCCGGCTGGGAGCAGGAGCGCCGGTTCTACTTCGACCCTTCGTGGAATCCCGGTCGACAGGTGCTGATCCACCCGTGCCCGCACGGCCTGTACCGGATCGACTGGCAGGTGGAACCGGACTTCGACCTCGATGTCGAGCGCTCGTCGGGGCGGCTCCATCGGCGCATCCGGCAGATCATCGGCGACTCGCCTTATCGCCTCGAGTGGTCGACGGTCTACCACTTCCACGCGCGGATCGCGTCGCGCTTCCGGGTAGGGAGAGTGCTCCTGGCCGGGGACCTCGCCCACCTCGTGGCACCGTTCGGGGCACGCGGCCTCAACTCAGGTGTGCCCGACGTCGAGAACGCTGCGTGGAAGATCGCGTGGACAATGCGGGGCTGGGCGGGCCCGGGGCTGCTCGACAGCTACGAGACGGAGCGGCGGGCTGCAGCGGTCGAGAACCTCGAGGTGACGACGGCGACGATGGCCTTCCTCGTCCCGCATTCGCCCGGGGAAAGGGCACGCCGCGTCGAGGTGCTCAGAGCGGCCGGGCACGACGCAACGGCCAGGGCGCAGGTGGACTCCGGCCGCCTCTCCGAGCCCTTCTGGTACGTCGACTCGCCGCTGACGACGACGGCTCACGACCGCCGGTGGCCGGGTCGACCACCCCGCGGCGCGCCGCCCGAACCCGTGCCGGGGGTGATCCTGCCGGACGCGCCCGTGGCGCTTGCCGGCCAGCCCGGCATCACGCACGTGCGACAGCTGGCTCGCGCAGGCCTGCTCGCCCTCGCCGGTCCCGGAGCCAACCTCGCGGCCTTCCGGGCAGCGCTGAGCGAGGGCGCCGGAACGGCACCACACGCGGTCCTGGCCCTCGCCGAGACCGAGCCCAGCGGCATACTTCTCGACTCCCTGAAGGCAGATCCCGCCGACGTCTGGCTCGTGCGGCCGGACGCGCACACCTGCGCCGTCGTTCGCGAGCCGGGCGAGCTGGCGACCGCGGCTCGGCGCGCACTCGGCCACCCCGGGTGACTCAGCCGGCCCTCTCGACCCAGGCGAACGGCACCGAAAGGAGACCGTCGGGGACCCGGACTCGATACCGCGTGCGCCCCCTCTTGACGATGTGCCCCACCACGCCGTCGAACTGACCCGGGGCGGCCACCCGAACCACGGCGCCGGGTAGCAGGCGCCCGGGCGCGAGCTGGGGCAGCCCGAGCAGAAGGGCATCCAGCTCGGCCACATAGTTGGGGTGCATCGGGACCCGCTGGCCGTGGTAGGTCCAGTCGAGGACCCGCGCCCTCTCGGGGCCGGTACACAGGGTGCAGATGGCCACTCTCGTCGGCATCCGGTGCCGGGTCGTCCCATGGCCGTTGGGGCACGTCCCCCGCCAGGCGCCCGTGACGGCGGCGGCCTCGGCGGACGAGCAGCGTTGGCCGGAGCAGCCGATCTCGAGTGCCTTCGCGCGCCAGACCGCGTCGTGGCCGTGCCCTGGGCCGACCAGCGCATGGGCGATCTCGTGCAGGAGAGTGTCCCGGACCTCGTCCTCGGGGTGCACGCGCGTCAGATGGGCGCTCAGCGAGATCTCTCGCCTCGCCGGACGGCACGCTCCCGCCCTCGTCCTTGCCCGGTCCAGGTTGAGGACCCAGTCGCTCAGCCCGTGTGTGGCCATGAGCTCTCGGCCCAGTTTCAGTGCAGCGCTCAGCTCCATCGTCATCCCAACTACTCGGTGCCCCGGCCTGAAACCTAGGGGAGAGCGCCGACAACGCCTCATCCGGCCGGGCGCGCCGCGCGGCCCAGACGCGGTTCGGAGGAGTGGCGAGAGTGCTTGTGCAGCGAGAGGAACCGCTCCGGCGTGGGGAGTTCGGTCCCGCCCGCCTCGATCCAGGCCAGGCTGGATCGGCGGGCACGGCCGATGAGCTCGGCCGCCCGACTGAAGTCCGCTGCCGAGACCGCGAGCGGGCAGAGCGGCGGCAGCACCTTGAGGGCGACGTCCGCGGCGCTGGCGGCCACGTCGTGGATGGCGCGCTGCTCCAGCAGCAACGTGAGGGCATGCAGCGCCATCGCAACCGCCGAGCGTGGTGGCTCGGCAAGTGCGCACGGGGCACCCGTCGGGAGCAGGTACACGACCTCCGCTCCCAGCGCCACGGCCTGCGTCACGCCGGCATGCGGTGCGAGAGCCCCGTCGACGAGCAGCCGGCCCCCGAGCTCGACGGGCGGGAAGACTGCCGGGATCGAGGCACTGGCGAGGACCCCTGCGACGACCGATCCGTCACTGATGAGGACGTCGCGACCGCTCAGCAGGTCGGTGGCCACGAAATGCACCGGGATGCGCGCATCCGCAAGGTCGTCGAACCCGGCATGGCGGCGGACGAGGTCACCGAGCGGGCGGGCGGACGACAAAGCCACGTCCCGGCTGAGCAGGGCGCCAAGGACTCGACGCGGGTCGACAGGAAACACGTCGGCTCGACGAAGGGCACGCCACACGTCCGCCAGCGCCTCGAGCGACGCCCGCGACAGCCCGTGCCCAGCGACCCAGGCCGCGTTCATGGCTCCTGCAGAGGTCCCGACGAGCAGATCCGGTCGGATGCCCTGCTCGGCCAAGGCTTGGAGCATCCCTACCTGGACGGCGCCGAGGCTGCCCCCACCGGAGAGGACGAACGCGGTAGTCCTGGTGCCCATATCGATTGGTGGCGGCCCGTCGGCTCGTCCTTACTGTGAGCCGGCGCACAGACCGCCAAGACCAGGGTGACCCGACCGAGGTAGCATGGTGTAAGCCGCTGGGTAGAGAGGTGTAAACAATGGCGCTCAACATCAAGAACGAGCACGTCCACACGCTCGCTCGTGAGGCTGCACGTCGCACCGGGCTGACGCAGACGAGCGTTCTCGAGAGGGCGCTGGAGGAGTTCTTGGCGCGACTGCCCGACGCGGAGGACGCGGACGAGCTCCGGATCCGAGAGCGTCGAGCCAAGGTCGACGAGGTGCTACGCGAGATGCATGCCCTCATCGGTGACGAGGACCGGGCGGCGGTGAAGCGGTTCATGGAGGAGATGTACGACGACCACGGGCTCCCCAGGTGATCGTCGACTCGTCGGCCATCGTCGCCATCGCGTACGACGAGCCCGAGTGTGATGCGCTGGTGGTCGCACTCACCGAGTCGGTGCGCCCGCGCATGTCGGCCGCAACGTACGTCGAGGCAGGCATCGTCCTCGATTCGAGCGGCATCCCAGAGTTCGCCGCGCGACTCGATCGCCTCCTGGGAAGCCACGACATCCACCTCGTCGACGTGACCGAGGCCCAAGCGAGGATCGCGCGACGGGCCTACCGCGACTTCGGGCGTGGCAGCGGCCATCGGGCCCGGCTCAACTACGGCGACTGCTTCTCCTATGCCCTCGCCATCGACACCGACGAGCCGTTGCTCTTCACGGGCGACGACTTCGCTCATACCGATGTGCGGCGCGCGGCGTGGTGATCTCTTCAGCGATACGCCTCCTCGTCGATGCCGGCGAGACGTGACGGATGCACCTCGTCCCCCAGGGTGAAGAAGCGCTGGAAGCTCATGATGAGCGGGCGCCAGCGGGCTGGATCGATGCGACGCTCGCTGCCGGCCATGCGGATCGATGGGTGCACGTGCACCTGCTCCACGGTGACCTGGACGACCGCGTGGTCAGTCAGGTGGACGGCCTCGAGCGTGGCCTCCATCGCCACCGGGCACTCAGCGGCCAGCGGAGCCGCGACGACTCGACCGGGCACGGGAGTCAGCCCGGCACGGTCGAACTTGTCGCGCGAGTGGACATAGCCGTTGGCGGCCTTCCAGGGCGGCACGGGCTCCGCGCCCGTCGTCAGCGCAAGGCGATCGACCGCCGACACCTGGTCAGGACCCGGCAGATTGAGCACGCACTCGCCGGTCCGTTGCAGGTTGGCCAAGGAGTGCGAGGCCAACCCGAAGCCCAACGTGGCCGTGTGGCCGAGCCAGAAGGCGGACGAGATGGGAGCCAGGTTCGCGGTGCCGTCCGCGTTGAGCGTCGACACGAGGACAACGGGCGTCCCCCAGTAGAGGATCGCCGGATCGACAAGGTCATGCACCCGACTCGGGGCCGTGATGGTCATACCCCAAGGACGCTGGTGTGACTCCGTTCGTGAGGTGATCCGGCGGCCAACCAGCACGGACGTCTCGGTGTCGGCGCGGCACGATGGGAGCCATGACCATCGCAGCACCGCGGGCCACTCCGCCGCGCGACAGGGCGCTTCCGCCATATGCCGAGGCGACCCTCGCCGAACTGCAGGCAGAGCGTCCGGAACATGCGGACGAGGACGTGCACTTCACCGAGTCACTGGCCACCCTCGTCATCGAGAGCCTCACGTCGCCGGGTGAGGTCGTCCTCGACCCCTTCGCCGGCTTCGGCACGACGCTTGTCGTCGCAAGCCGCTTGGGCCGCAGGGCGATCGGCGTTGAACTCCTGCCAGAACGAGTGAGCCTGATCCATGACCGCGCACCAGGAACGACCGTCATCGAAGGAGATGCCCGCGGCCTCCACGAGCTCGTCACCGAACCCGTCGACCTGTGCCTCACGTCGCCGCCCTACATGACGGCCAACGCACACCCGCACAACCCGTTGACCGCGTACGAGACGCTGGACGGCGACTACCGCACCTACCTCGAGCAGCTCGCCCGGCTCGCGCGAACCGTGCACGACCTGCTTCGGCCCGGGGGTCACCTCGTCGTCAACGTGGCCAACATCCGGCACGGCGGCCACACCACCGCCCTGGCGTGGGACGTCGCTCGAGTCATCGGCGGCGTCCTGCCGTTCCTCGGCGAGACGGTCGTCGTCTGGGACGTGCTCCCCCACGACCTGACCGGCGACTACCTGCTCACCTTCCGTCGCGAGGCGTGAGCGCTCGTGCCCCTGGGGATCGCGCCACCCTGCAACACGCCCGGTTATCCGGAACTCACCACGGCTGCTTCAGGGTGCGGTTTCGCGGTGCCGGGCGTGTTGCGGGTTGGGCGGGCTGGGAGGAGGGTGGGCTTGGGAGCGAGCGCCGCGGCATACGGCCAATGTCGTATGCCGCTGAGCTGGGACTGCGCGTCCGTGCCCGTGGGTGCCCGCTCAGCGAGCGTGCTTGGCGAGCTGGAGCCACGTGTCCACGACGGTGTCGGGGTTGAGGGACATCGACTCGATTCCCTCGTCGAGGAGCCACTCGGCGAGGTCCACGTGGTCGGACGGGCCCTGGCCGCAGATGCCCACGTACTTGCCTTGGGCCCGGCACGCCTGGATCGCCATGCTCAGCATCTTCTTGACAGCGGGATCCCGCTCGTCGAAGGACCCGGCCACGAGGGCCGAGTCACGGTCGAGACCGAGCGTCAGCTGCGTCATGTCGTTGGAGCCGATCGAGAAGCCGTCGAAGTGCTCGAGGAAGGCCTCCGCGTCGACGGCGTTGGACGGCACCTCGCACATCATGATGACCTGCAGGTCGTTCTCGCCGCGACGGAGGCCGTGTTGAGCGAGCAGCTCGATGACACCCTTGGCCTCGGCGACGGTGCGCACGAACGGAATCATGACCTTGACGTTGGTCAGGCCCATGTCGTCGCGGACGAACTTCATCGCCTCGCACTCCATCGCGAAGCACTCGGCGAAATCGGCTGACACGTAGCGCGACGCCCCGCGGTAGCCGATCATCGGGTTCTCCTCGTGCGGCTCGTAGCGCTCGCCGCCGATGAGGTTGGCGTACTCGTTCGACTTGAAGTCGGACATCCGGACGATGACCGGCTCGGGAGCGAAGGCGGCTGCCAGCGTGGCGACTCCCTCCGCGAGCCGCTTGACGAAGAAGTCGCGCGGGCTGTCGTAGGCCGCGATGAGCTCGGTGATCTGCTCCCGGAGCCCGGGCTCCTGGTCGTCGAGCTCAAGCAGCGCCCGGGGGTGGATCCCGATCTGGCGGTTGATGATGAACTCCAGGCGGGCGAGGCCGATTCCCTGGTGCGGCAGGCGAGAGAACTCGAACGCCTGGTCCGGGGTGCCGACGTTCATCATGATCTTGACCGGGATCTCGGGCATCTCGTCCAGCGCCGTCTCGGTGACGGTGAAGTCCCGCAGGCCGTCGTAGACGAAGCCGGTGTCGCCCTCCGCGCAGGAGACGGTGACCTCGCGCCCGTCCGTGAGCTCGGTTGTGGCTGCGCCCGTGCCGACGACTGCCGGGATGCCGAGCTCGCGGGCGATGATCGCGGCGTGGCAGGTGCGGCCGCCCCGGTTGGTCACGATGGCGCTGGCCCGCTTCATGATCGGCTCCCAGTCGGGGTCGGTCATGTCGGCGACGAGCACCTCTCCTGGCTGGAACTCGTGCATCGTGGAGACGTCGGTGAGCACGCGCACGGCACCGGCGCCGACCTTCTGGCCGATCGCGCGCCCCTCGACGACGACCGGGCCGCGTTCGTTCATCCGGAAGCGTTGGAGGGTGGACGAGCTGGCGCGCGACTTCACCGTCTCGGGGCGCGCCTGGAGGATGTAGAGCTTCCCGTCGACGCCGTCACGGGCCCACTCGATGTCCATCGGGCGGCCGTAGTGCTCCTCGATCTTGACGGCGTGGCGGGCGAGCTCGGTGACCTCGTCGTCGGAGAGGCTGAAGCGGCGCTGATCGGCCGGGTCGACGGGGACGAACTCGGTCGTGCGGCCCACCGCAGCGTCGTGCGTGTAGACCATCTTGGTCGCCTTGGCGCCGAGCCCGCGCTTGAGAATCGCCGGACGGCCGGCGGCGAGGGCCGGCTTGTAGACGTAGAACTCGTCCGGGTTGACCGCACCCTGGACGACGCCCTCGCCGAGACCGTAGGCGCTCGTGACGAAGACGGCCTCGGGGAAGCCGGACTCGGTGTCGATGGTGAACATGACTCCAGAGGCGCCGAGGTCGGAGCGGACCATGCGCTGCACACCCGCCGAGAGCGCGACGACCGAGTGGTCGAAGTTGCTGTGGACGCGGTAGGCGATCGCCCGGTCGTTGTAGAGGGAGGCGAAGACGAGCTTGATGGCGTGCAGGATGTTGTCGATCCCGCTGATGTTGAGGAAGGTCTCCTGCTGCCCGGCGAAGGAGGCGTCCGGCAGGTCTTCGGCAGTGGCGCTGGAGCGCACCGCCCAGCTCACGTCATCCGTGCCGGCGGCCGCGACGAGCTCGTCGTAGGCCCCGCGGATGTCTTGCTCCAGGTCCGCGGGGAACTGCTGGGCCTCGACCGCGTCGCGGATCTCCTTGCCGACAACCGCCAGCCGCCGGACGTCGTCGACGTCCAGCTCGGAAAGCAGCCCGTTGATCCGGTCGGCGAGGCCGTTGTTGGCCAGGAAACGGCGGTAGGCGTCGGCGGTCGTCGCGAAGCCGTCGGGGACCGACACTCCCGCCTTGGACAGGTGCTGGACCATCTCGCCCAAGGACGCGTTCTTGCCTCCGACGGACTCGACGTCGTCAAGACCGAGCTCGCGGAACCACAGGATGTTGGCGGTCATGGGTTGTCCTTTCGGCGGTGACGGGCGGGGGCCCTCAGGCGAGGTTGTTCATTCGTCTGGTCTGCATGATGACGGCGGCCATCTCCTCGACCGACATGGACGCCGAGTTGATCGACGGAATCCGGTGCTGGTGGTAGAGCGCCTCCGCCCGTCTCAGCTCGTAGCTGCACTGGGCGAGCGAGGCATACGTCGAGCCGGGTCGGCGCTCGCCGCGGACCTGGCTCAGGCGGGCGGCGGTGGAGATCAGTCCGAAGCATCGATCCGCGTAGGGGCGGATGGGCCGGGGGAGGTCGCTCGCGCGGAAGTCCTCCTCGACGAGCGGGTAGTTGGCGACCTTGATGCCGTGCTGGAGGGCGAGGTACATCGACGTTGGCGTCTTGCCGCACCGGGACGGGGCGATGAGGATCAGCTCCGCCTGCGGGAGGTTGCGCAGGCTCTGGCCGTCGTCGTGCTCCATGGCGAACTCCACCGCCTTCATCCGCTGCTCGTAGCGTCGCGGGTCGCCGAGCCCGTGCAGGCCGGCGCGGTTGTGGCTGGCGTTGACGTGCAGGACACGCTCGATCGCGTCGAGGTGAGACCCGAACAGGTCGATGAAGGCGCACCTGGTCTTCTGGAGCTCGGTGCGGACCTCCTCGTCTGCGACCGTCGAGAAGACCAGCGGCGTGACCGAGCTGGTCATCGCGGCGTCCACCTCGGCCACGACCTGCCGAGCCACCTCCACCGTGGTGATGAAGGGGATCTTGCGCCGGAGGAAGCGGACCGTCGGGAACTGGTTGAGCATGAGGTTGCCCAGCGTCTCGGCAGAGATGCCCGTCCCTCCGGCGAGGAAGAACACCGGGGTGTCGGCGACGCGGTCAGGGGCGCTCACTGCGCCACTGTGCCACAGCGCACGAGCGCGGTGGCCCTGCGTCCGCCCCTGCGGAACGGTGGCGGGACGAAATGGGTTGGCACCGTTGAGCGGGAGCGGGAAGGGTGACAGCGTGCGACTTCACGAGGACCAGCTCGAGCTGGCCGACGCCATGGTGGCTGCGCTCGTTGCCGACCAACTGCCGGATCTGCGCGGCGCGAGACTGTCACGCGTGCCCTCGAACGGCACCGTCAACGTGCTCTATCGGCTGGGTGACCACCTCGTTCTGCGCTTCCCGATGCGGGGCGACGACCCTGGCGCGGTATGGGCCGAGCTCGCTGACGAGGCAGACAACGCGCGGCGGCTCCTCGGCCGGCTACCGGTGCTCTCGCCGGAGCCCGTGTCGATCGGCGACCCGGGCCACGGCTACCCCCTGCCGTGGGCGGTCTACCGATGGTTGCCGGGGCTGCCGGCCTCGCAGGTCGAGGTGGCGGACTCCATTCCGTTCGCCGAGCAGCTGGCCGGTGTGGTGCGCGCACTGCGGGAGATCGACACCGAGGGCAGGGTGTTCTCGGGCGACGCCCGCGGCGGCCGGCTCACCGACCATGACGCCGGCGTGAGGCGCTGGCTCGGTCAGTCGCACGGGCTCATCGACGTGGCCGAGGTCGAGGCGCTCTGGTCGCGGTTGGTTCGCACGGCTCGGGAGGGAGCGCCCGACGTGTGGACGCACGGCGACCTCATGCCTGACAACCTCCTCGTGCAGGACGGTCGCCTGTCGGCAGTCATCGACGTGGGCCTCTCGGGCCCCGCCGACCCAGCCCTCGATCTGCAGCCGGCCTGGAACCTCCTCGCCGCCCCCAGCGCCCGGCGGGCATTTCGCGAGGCACTTGCGGTCGGGGACGAGGAGTGGGACCGCGGGAAGGCGTGGGCGCTGGCTCAGGCGAGCGGTTGCCTGCCGTACTACCGGGTCACGAACCCTCCGATGTCGCGCCTCGCGCACCGGACCCTGACGGCCCTCCTCGAGGACCAGCGCCAGCCCGTATGACGCTGGGCTCGATTCCCCCGCCCGCTCACTCCCAGCGATGGCCCTTCTTCGTCGAGTGTGCAGTCCGTGCCGACGCTGCTACGGCGCGAAGTGCACACTCGACGAGAAGGTGTGGGGGCGCGGAGTGCACACTCGATGAGGAGCCAGCCCAGCGGCATACGGCATCGCTGTGGCCCGGGAAGGTTAGCCAGCATCCGGCCCTCGGTCCTTCCGACGATCCGAGAGGTCAGGCAACGGAGGGACTGGCGGCACCTGGAAACCCTCGATCGGTCGTCCGTACGTGCGCTCGTACCACGTGGCGTAGGCGGCGACTGCGGTCGGCAGGGTCGGGAAGATGAGTTCCGTGCCGACCTTGTCGACGAAGCCAGCGGCATCGAGCGAGTCGCGCATGTCCTGCTTCACGCGCGCCATGGCGAAGCCGATTCCTTCCTCCTCCAACGTGATCCGCAAGGTGTCGAGCGCGTCCACAGCCGTGAGGTCGACCTCGGTGTTCGCCTCGGCGTTGATCAGGAGCCACTCCACGGGCCCGACCTGTTGCGCGTCAGCCACCGCCTGGAGAGCGCGCTTCGCGAAGTCGTGCGAGTTGGCGAAGAACAGCGGCGAGTCGTAGCGGTAGACGACGAGCCCCGGCACCTGCACGGCGTTGGAGTAGTCGTCGATGTCATGCATCCCGGCAACGTTGTGGACGTACCCCAGCACACCGTCGTGCGGGTGCACGATCCGGCGCAGCAGGTCGAGGACGGAGAGGCCGACGGCGACACCGATGCCTGGCAGGACCCCGAGGACGAGGACTGCGGCGGTCGTCGCCAGCGACAGGACGAGCTCGCTGCGCCGGAAGGCCATGATCCGGCGCAGCTCCGCGACGTCGACGAGTCGCAGCGCCGCGTAGACGACGACGCCGCCGAGGGCTGCGGTGGGGAAGGTGGCCAGGATGGGGCCGAGCCACAGCATCGTCGCGACGATGAGGACGACCGACACGAGGGAGTGCAGCTGCGTGCGCGCACCCATGGCATCGGCAAGGACGGTACGGCTGCCGCTCGAGCTGACCGGGAACCCCGAGGCCAGGCTCGAGGCGATGTTGGCGGCGCCGAGGGCAACGAACTCCTGGTTGCTGTCGATGGTCTCGCGACGCTTCAGCGCGAACGCTCGGCCCGTGAGCACGTTGTCGCTGTACCCCACGGCAGCGACGCCCACGGCGGCCGGTAGCAGGGTCAGGATCTCGACGCCGTCGAGCCGGGGCACGCTGAACGGGGGCAACCCCTGGGGGACCTCGCCCACCACTGCGACGCCCTGGTCCGCGAGCCCGAAGACCTGAACGACGGCCGCCGCGCCAAGCATGGCGATGAGCGGCCCGGGCCACCGTTTCGCCCACCGGCCCATGGCGAGCAACGCAGCGAGGACGGCCATCGCCAGGGCAAAGGTCGGCCAGTGCAGCTCGTCCAGACGCGTCACCGTGTCCCAGAGCTCCTCGAAGAAGGACCCGCCCTCCACCTCGATGCCGGTGATCTTGCTGAGCTGGCTCACGATCATGAGCGCCGCGATGCCGGCCATGTAGCCGACGAGCACGGGCTTGGACAGCAGCTCGGCGAGGAACCCGAGGCGGGCGAGCCAGGCGAGCACGCAGATGACGCCGACAGCCAGGGCGAGCAGGGCGGCCAGCTCGGCGTGAGGACCGCCCGCCGCTCCCGCGATGGCGCCGACACCGGCCGCGGTCATGAGGGCGGTCGTCGACTCGGGACCCACCGAGAGCTGCCGCGACGAGCCGAGCAGGGCGTAGACGACGAGCGCCGGAGCGGAGGCCCAGAGTCCGGTGATGGCGGGCAGGCCGGCCACCTCGGCGTACGCCATCACCTGCGGGATGAGGTACGCCGAGACGGTGATGCCCGCGAAGACGTCGCCGCGCAGCCAAGCGCGGTCATAGGACAGGAGCACGCCCACCCCGGGTGCGAACCGAGCCCACTGAGCCCGCCGAGCATTGCGTCCCTCGGTCACCTGCCGAACGTACCTCCGAGCCCGGGTGTGACGCAGCAGACTCGTGGGTTCGGCCACACGTCGCTGCCGACGAAGGCGCCAGGGAGTGGACTGGGGGCAAAGGAAGAAGGCGTCATGAGGACCACCCGTCGACCCAGGACCCGCTGGCTTTCCGCAGCGGCTGTGGGCGTCGTCCTCTTCCTGCCAGCGTGCGGCCGTGAGGCCCCCGACCCGGCGGCCCCTGCTCCGAGCTCGGCGCCCAGCAGCACCACGACCACGACGCCGAACCCCCGTCACCCACGACGACCACGGCGCCGCACCTTCCGCCAGCCACGGCGTCGACGGCGACGGCGCCACCCTTGGCTTGTTCGGTACCCAAGCGCCTGCTCGGCCGTGACCTGACGACGGTGCCCACCGACCGCAAGGTGGTCGCCCTGACGTTCGATGCCGGTGCCAGCAACGACGGAGTCGAGTCGATCCTCACCACGCTGGCCACCAAGGGCGTGCCGGCAACCTTCTTCGTCACTGGGGACTTCGTCGACGACTTCCCGTCGAGTGCGCGCGCCCTGGCGAAGTACCCGATCGGCAACCACACGTACCACCACCCCGATCTCACCACCCTGTCGGACGGCCGCACCCGCACGGAGATCAAGACCGCCGAGAGCCGGATCGAGGCCGTCACGGGACAGGACCCGCGGCCGTACTTCCGGTTCCCGTTCGGCGCCGTCAACGCCCACACGATCGGGATCGTCAATTCAGAGTGCTACGTGCCGTTCCGATGGACCGTCGACACCCTCGGCTGGAAGGGCACCTCGGAGGGCCAGTCGGTCAGCACCGTCGTGAACCGGGTCCTCAAGACCGCGACTCCCGGGCAGATCGTGCTCATGCACGTCGGTGCCCACCCGCAGGACCACTCGACGCTCGACGCCGACGCGCTCCCCCAGATCATCGATGGGCTGCGGCATCGCGGCTACGGCTTCGTCACGCTTGAAGCGGCTCTCGGATCGGCCCCCTGAGGTGACGATGATGCGTGAGTGCCACTGCCCCCTCGACCTTCCTCCCTCCCGGACCTGGACGGCAGGACGCGATGCCAGCGTCGAGCCGCCGGTCCCCCAGGACGCCCGCCCAGCGGTGGACGAGTACGGATCCAACGCAACGAGCCCTCACGCGCGTGGGTCCCACGATCCCGACGGGTCGATGACCCGCGCACCACAGGCGCTGTCGGCCGGGTGCGCCCGGGTCTCCAGCCGTCGACCCGTCGTGGACATCGACCGTATGCCGCTGGGCTGGGCGATCTAGCCGGTGCCCTGACACGCGGGCTGGCTTCGCCGGTCGTGCAACGCGGGACCTTCGTCCCTTGCCGTCAGGGCGCCCGCGCGGATAGTGGCGCTAAGGACTCACGCTCGGAGGTTTGCCATGCGAACAGAACATCAGATCAGGTCACCGGGCCAGGCCTCCCACCGCGATGCGCTCCCGGGAGCAGCACGGGGGATGGGCCGCTTCGGGTTCCATTTCATCGAGATGTGCGCCGTCATGTGCATCGGGGGAGGGTTGCTGGTCGCCGCCTTCTTTGGTGCGGCGGCGGCGCTCGGGGTGTCCGACCTGCGTCAGGAACAGCCGGCGCTGTCCGCGCTCGCCATTGCCTGCCTCCTCGCAGGGGCGATGGTCGCGTGGATGCGCTTCCGCGGGATGGGCTGGCGGCCGACCCTGGAGATGGCGGCGTCGTCGGTGGCGTCCGGCATCGTGTTGATCCTCGCCTACTGGCAGGGCCTCATCTCGAGCCGCGCCCTTCTCCCGGCCGTCTGTACCGTGGCATGCGTGGCCATGCTGGCGGTCATGCTGTTTCGCCTACCGCTCTACGCTTCGAGCCACGCCGGCCACCGAACACACGGCGGGTGACGGCACTCGTCGTCTAGCCCTGGCGCCGGGGTGTTGCCGAGGCCAGGTGCGACTCCATGCGCTCGACCGCGGCGGCGATGCCGTGCCCGAGTGGCAGGGCATCCCCCGCGACCTCGTCCTGGTAGCAGCCGCCGACGAAGACGACGAGCTCGGGTCGGCTGGCGCGGAGGCGTTCGCTGAGCTGTCGGGCGGGCGCGACGTCGGCCGGCCGCGGGACGGCGAGCACGACCGCGGCGGCGTCCCTGACGCGCACCGCCAGCTCCCAGTCGTCATGCGGCAGGTCCGCGCCGACGTAGGCCGTTGTGAAGCCGGCGCGACGCGCCGCCACGGCGAACGCGAGGATGCCGAGCTCGTGCCGGGCACCCGTCGGTAGCCCGAGCATCACGACCGGGCCGTTGGCCCTGCCTCCGGCGGCCTCGTAGGCCGCCGCGAGACGACGCTGCACGGTGTAGCTGAGCAGGTGCTCTCCCGCGACGGAGATGCGCCCGTCGGCCCAGGCGTCGCCGATTCCGACGAGCGCGGGCATGAGCCAGTCGTCGACGACCCGCTCGAAGCCGGCGCGCGCGAAGGCGTCATCGAGCACGTCCGACGCCGCGGCCGGGTCGAGCCGTTGGACCGCGTCGATGAGCCGGTCGAGTCCGGGCAGCGCGCGCGGCTCGGCCACCTCGGCCTGGGGCTCCGCCGTCGGCCGGGACACCGGCCCGGAAACGCGCGCCTTGGTCTCGGCGGCGGCTTCCCGGGCCGACCACCCTTCGTTGACCAGGCTTGCCATGATCCCAAGCGCTCGCAGGTCGGCGTCGGAGTACAGCCGGTAACGGCCGTCCGACCGAGCGGGGCTGACGACGCCGTACCGACGCTCCCAGGCGCGCAGGGTGGACAGGCTGATGCCGGTCAGCTCCGCGGCCTTCTTGATGGTGTACATGGTTTGTGCAGTCTATGTCCTGCCCAGCCGCGGCGGCGGGCTCAGAGCCTCTGCAGTGCCCGACGGAGCCCGTCGGCGCCGCCATCGACGAGCCGCTTCAGAGCCGGAGCCACCACCGGAGTGGCGATCTTGCGGAAACCCTTGAGCTCAAACGTGGCCGTATAGGTGACCGTCGTCCCGACGCCTTCGTCCTGGACCCTCATGTCGTCGTGGGCAACGAGGGTGGCGTTCTCCCCGCGTAGCGCGAACCGACGGCCGGGATCGAGCTCGGTGACGACGTAGTCGACCGTCGCTTCCCGCCCCAGAAAGCTCGAGACGTTCCGATAGCGGGTGCCGACCCCACCTGAGCCGGAGATGCAGCTGGTCCGGACGGTGGCGGGGTCCCACTCCGTGGTCGTCGTGAAGTCGGACAGGTAGGCGAAGACCCGGTCGGACGGCGCCGGGACGGTGAGCTGACGAACGAAGTGCATGATTCTCCTTCAGTTAACCTTTGACAATCCTTATACAAACACTATACAGTCGCAATCATGAAGGAGTCCAGACAGCCCACGGTCGGGGTCATCGGATCCGGCGTCGCGGGGCTCACCGCGGCCCACGTCCTCGCCCGCAGCCATTCCGTCACGCTCTTCGAGGCGGACCACCGGGTCGGGGGCCACGCGCACACCCACACCCTTCCCCGCGCCGGATCGCACGAGCGACTGCGCATCGACACCGGGTTCATCGTCCACAACGAGCGCACCTACCCCCACCTGCTGCGACTGTTCCGGGAGCTCGACGTCGAGACCCGACCCACCGAGATGAGCATGAGCATCACGTGCGAGGGATGCGGCCTGTCCTACGCGGGCGGCCGCGGCGTCTCCGGGATCCTGGCCCAACCGTGGCGCATCTCCGATCCCCGCTTTGCCCGGATGCTCACCGAGGTGCCGCGCTTCCACCGGGCGGCCAGAGCGCTCCTGGCGGATCCGTCACCGGATCCGACCTGGGGCGAGTTCCTCCGCGACGGTGGGTTCTCCACCTACTTCATCCGCCACTTCGCCATCCCCCTCGTGTCCTGCGTCTGGTCGTGCGGGGACCTCGATGCGCAGACCTATCCGGCACGCCACCTCTTCCGGTTCCTCGACCACCACGGCATGCTCACCGTCACCGGGTCCCCGCAGTGGCGCACGGTCGTCGGAGGTTCCGCCACCTACGTCGACCGCCTCGTCAGCCGCCTTCCCGACGTGCGACGCTCCGCCCCGGTGACCGCCGTCGAGCGCCATGACGACGGCGTCGACATTCGGGTCGGCGATGCCGCGCCGGAGCGCTTCGACCGGGTCGTGGTGGCCACCCACGCCAACCAGGCTCTCGACCTGCTCGCGGACGCCACGCCAGCGGAGAAGGAGGACCTCGGCGCGATCGAGTACTCGCGCAACACGGTGTGGCTGCACCGTGACTCGGCGGTCCTCCCGCAGGCCCGACGGGCGCGGGCTTCCTGGAACTACCGGATGCGCTCGTGCGAAGCCGCGAGCCCACAGGTGACCGTCAGCTACTGGATGAACCGACTGCAAGGCCTGCAGGACAGTGACGACCACGTCGTCACCCTCGATCCCGTCGGCCTCGTCGACCCGGCCAGGGTCAGCGCCCAGCTGTCCTACGAGCACCCGATCTTCACCGGCGCCGCCGTCGCCGCGGCAGCCCGGCTTCGCTCGGCCGGCGGGGATCGGCTCTCGTTCGCCGGAGCCCATCTCGGCTGGGGCTTCCACGAGGACGGCTGCCGCTCCGGTGTCGAGGCCGCCGAGTCCTTCGGAGCACGCTGGTGAGCCTGCTCGTCGCCCCGCCGCCCGTCCCGAGTCTCGTCGAGGGGCAGGTGTCGCACACCCGCCGCACTCCGGTGCTGCACCGCTTCCGGTATCGCCACTATCAGTGGCTCGTCGACGTGGATGACCTGCCGCGAATGCGCTGGCCGCTCTCCCTCCTGGCCCGCTTCGACCCGGCAGACCACCTCGACGGCGGCCTGGAGGGCGGTGGGATCCGTGGCGACCTGGACCGGTTCCTCGCCCGGCACGGGCGGGTGCTCCCTCCCGGCACCACGGTCCTCATGCTGGCCCACGCCCGCTCGCTGGGACACGTCTTCGACCCGCTGACCGTCTTCTGGTGCCTCGCCCCTGACCGCCGGCTCGTCGCAGCAGTACTCGAGGTGCACAACACCTACGGGGGACGGCACGCCTACCTCGTCGAGGCGGATGACACGGGACGCGCCCGGATCGACAAGGCGTTCTACGTGTCACCGTTCAACGACGTCTCGGGCGAGTACCAGGTGCGCCTCGTCCTCGACGAGCGGCGGGTGGCCGTGAGCGTCCGGCTCCGGCGAGACGGCGAGACCGTCCTCGACGCCGCGCTGACGGGGACGCCGACCCCTGCCTCAGGTCGGACGCTGCTCTCCACCGCTGCCCGACACCTGTCCATGACCCACCGGGTCACCGCCCTCATCCGGCTCCACGGTGTGCGACTGTGGATGAGGCGCCTGCCCCTCGTGCCCCGGCCACGACACTTCGAGGAGGCCGTCCGATGACGACGATCCTGCCGCAACCACTCACCCCGACCCTGGCCCCGATTCGCCTGCGCGCCAAGCTGGCCCGCACCATCCTCGAGCAGGTCCTCGCACGAGTGCCGGTCGACGTGGTCCTTCCCGACGGGTCCCGGCTGGGAGGAATGGCCGTGCGCCCGAGCGAGCCCAGCGGCATACGGCCAACGGTTGAGCTGAGGAACCCTGATGCGTTCTTCGAGCGGCTCGCGCACCACCCGAAGATCGGGATCGGCGAGGGCTACATGGCGGGCGACTGGCGCGCCGCGCCCGGCACCGACCTCGCCGACGCGCTGCGACCCTTCGCCGAACGGCTGACGACGGCGATCCCCCGAGCCTGGCTCGCCCTCCGTCAGGTCGTCGACCGCGCCATTCCGCGGGAGCAGCGCAACACCGTGACCGGCTCCCGCCGCAACATCGAGGCCCACTACGACCTGTCGAACGACCTCTTCGCCGCCTTCCTCGACCAGACGCTGACCTACAGCTCGGCCCTCTTCGACCCCACCAGCCCGGTCGAGGGACAGTCGCTCGAGGACGCACAGCTGCGCAAGGTACACGCCATCCTCGACGAGGCGCGGGTCCAGGAGGGCAGCCGGGTCCTCGAAATCGGCACGGGCTGGGGCACGCTCGCCATCGAGGCCGCGAAGCGGGGTGCCCAGGTCACCACCTTGACGCTCTCGCGCGAGCAGGCGGCGCTGGCCCAGCGACGCGTGGAGGCGGCGGGCGTGGCCGCCAGGGTTGACATCCGGCTCGAGGACTACCGCGAGGCCCGGGGCAGCTTCGACGCGATCGTCTCGGTGGAGATGATCGAGGCGGTCGGCGAGGAGTACTGGCCGACGTACTTCCGCACCCTCGACCGCCTGCTGGCCCCGGGCGGCACCGTGGCCATCCAGGCGATCCTCATGTCCCACGACCGCTATCTCGTCACCCGGCGCTCGTACGGCTGGATCCAGAAGCACATCTTCCCCGGTGGCCTCATCCCGAGCCTGCAGGCCCTGAGCGCGGTCACCGGGCGGGAGACCGGCCTGCGGGTGACCCGCGTGCACACCTTCGGCCAGGACTACGCCGAGACGCTGCACCGCTGGCGCGCGACCTTCCTCCGGGCCTGGCCGGAGGTGGAGCGCCTCGGCTTCGACGAGACCTTCCGGCGCAAGTGGGAGTTCTACCTGGCCTACTGCGAGGCGGGCTTCGCCTCCGGCTACCTCGACGTGGCCCAGCTCCGTCTCGAGCGGACAGCATGAGCTCGCGGCTGCCCGGTCAGAAGGTCTGGGTCGTCGGCGGCTCCTCCGGGATCGGCGCGGAGCTCGCGCGCGAGCTCGTCCGGCGCGGAGCGAAGGTGGCGATCAGCGGACGCCGTGCGACACAGCTCGAGGACATCGCCGATGGAACCATGACCACGTTTCCGGTCGACGTCACCGACGCGGAGGCCGTCGGCGATGCAGCAGCAGCCGTCCGCGATCGTCTGGGCGGCCTCGACACCGTCGTCTTCAGCGCCGGCTACTGGAAGCAGTTCGACGCGGCGGTGTGGGACCGGGAGACCTTCGCCCGACACGTCGAGGTCAACCTCCTCGGGCTCAACAACGTGCTCGCTGCAGTCGTGCCCGGCCTCGTGAGCCAGGGCGGCGGCCACGTCGTCGGCATCGCCTCGGTCGCCGGCTATCGGGGGCTCGCTGGGTCGGAGGCCTACGGTGCGACCAAGGCTGCCCAGCTCAACCTCCTCGAGGCGATGCGAGCGTCACTGTCGCCCAAGGGCATCCGCGTCACGACGGTCGCACCGGGTTTCGTGCGCACCGAGATGACGTCGTCGAACGAGTTCCCCATGCCCTTCATCATCGACGCGGACGAGGCTGGCCGGACCATCGCGGACGGCCTCGAGCGCGGGGACGAGAACATCGTGTTCCCCCGCCGGATGGCGGTTGCGATGGGTCTGGCCCGACTCGTGCCCGGGCGGCTGTGGACCGCGATCACCACACGGGGTGCCAAGGCGTGACCGTCTCGCTCCTGTGGTTCCGGCGCGACCTGCGGATCTCCGACCACCCCGCCCTGGTCGCGGCCGCCGAGGCGGGGACCTCGGTGCTGCCGGTGTTCGTGCTCGACCCTCGGCTCCTCACGCCGGAGCGGCCGCGCGCTCGCCGCCTCTTGGCGTCCGTCCGCGCGCTCGCGGACTCCCTCGACGGTCGCCTCGTCGTGCGGGCCGGGGACCCCGTCGACGTGATCCCGGGCCTCGCCCGCGAGGTCGGTGCGGACACCGTCCACGTCACCCGCGAGACGACGCCCTTCGGGCGACGGCGAGACGCTGCTGTCGGCGCGGCGCTCGGCCGCGACGGCCGTCGCCTCATCCCAACGGGCACGCCGTATGCCGCTGAGCCCGGTCTCGTGGTCACGCAGAGTGGTGAGCCCTACCGCGTCTTCACCCCGTTCGCCCGGGCCTGGGGTGCCCACGGCTCGCCCCCGCCGGTTCCACCACCACGCCGTATCTCCTGGTTCGACGGGGACGTCGGTCCGGTCGCACGTGCTGGCGTCCCGGCCGTCGATGCCTATGGCGGCGGCGCCGGCGAGCTGGCGGCGAGGCAGCAGTGGATCGACTTCCTCGCGGACGGGCGACTCGGACGCTATGACCACGACCGGGACCGCCCAGACCTCGATGCCACCAGCCGCCTGTCGATCCCGTTGAAGTACGGCGAGATCCATCCGCGGACCATCCTCGCCGACATTGCCTCACACCCGGAGGACAGGACGAGCGGCGCGGCGCGCTTCGTCAGCGAGCTGGCCTGGCGGGAGTTCTACGCCGACGTGCTGTGGCACCGTCCGGACTCGGCATGGCGCGACCTGCGCCCGGAGCTGACGCACCTGCCCTACGACGCAGGCCCGGAGACCGACCGCCTCGTCGAGGCGTGGCGACAGGGACGAACCGGCTACCCCATCGTGGACGCCGGCATGCGGCAGCTGCTCGCCGAGGGCTGGATGCACAACCGGCTGCGGATGGTCACGGCGAGCTTCCTCACCAAGGACCTCCACGTCTGGTGGCCGATCGGGGCTCGCCACTTCCTCGACCACCTCCTCGACGGCGACATCGCCTCGAACAACCACGGCTGGCAGTGGGTGGCCGGCACCGGTACCGACGCCGCCCCGTACTTCCGGGTCTTCAGCCCGGTCCGACAGGCGCGCCGATTCGATCCCCTGGGCGACTACGTGCGCCGGTGGGTGCCAGAGCTGGGCCACGTGCCCGGGGCGGCAGTCCACGAGCCGTGGTCCCAACCGAACGGGTATGACCATGGATATCCGAGGCGGGTCGTCGACCACGACGACGAGCGCAGGGAAGCGCTGGCCCGCTACCGGCAGGTCAGGAGGTGAGCCGATGCGTGGCCCCGTGGCCGAGCTACGTGCCTTCCTCGATGCCGCCCTCGTCAGACCCGTCTCCGCTCCGGTGGCCGATCCCCCGCGCGCCCGGGTCCGGCGGCGGATCGTCGTCGCCCTCACCCTGGTCGTCGGCGCGGTCGTGCTGGCCTGGGCCCTGCGGATCCGTCCAGGCGACCCCCTCTTCTACGCCGCAACGCTTGCCCTCGCCGCCGTCTGGGGTGTCGGCGCTGTCCTCTCCGGCCCGCTGTCCCTGGGCCGAGGTCACACGAGGAGGGGCACGACCCCCGAGCGCCCCGTCATCCAGTCGCTCGCACTGGGACTGCTGCTGCTCGCCGTGTTCCTCGCCGGCGCGCTCGTCGTCGCTCGCCTGCCCGGGCTTCGCGAACCGGTGGACGACCTGCTCGACCACGCCCGCTTCGGCTCGCTGCCCGTCGTCCTCGCCATCACCGTCCTGAACGGCGTCGCGGAGGAGCTCTACTTCCGCGGTGCCCTCTACGCGGCGCTGCCGAGACACGCGGTTGGCGTCACGACCTTCCTGTACGCGCTGACCACTGTGGGCAGCGGCGTGCCGCTGCTCGTGCTCGCCGCAGCCGTGGTCGGCCTCGTCACCGTCCTCCAGCGACGCGTCACCGGCGGCATCCTCGGCCCGGTCATCACCCACATCACCTGGTCGACCGGGATGCTCCTGCTCCTGCCACCAGTCCTCGACCTCGTGAGGTGAGATCCATGAGCCCGACCAACACGCGCACAGCCCAAAGCACTTCACCGGCCGGCACGTCCGGGGACCGAGTGGCTCTCGTCACCGGCGCCTCCGGCTACATCGGGGGGCAGCTGGTGCCCCGGCTCCTCGCCGCGGGGTGGCGGGTCCGGGCGCTGACCCGCCGGCCCGGATCGCTCGACGACCGGCCATGGGCCGACGAGGTCGAGGTCGTCGTGGGGGACGTCGCGGACCGCGCGGACCTCCGAAGGGCACTCAGCGGCATACGGACTGCGTTTTACCTCGTCCACTCCATGGACGACCGCCCGGGCTTCGCCGAACGCGACCGGGAGGCGGCTACGGCATTCGGTGACGTGGCTCGGGAGCAGGGCGTCCGTCGCCTCGTCTACCTGGGCGGTCTGCATCCTGACGACGAGGAGCTGTCTCCGCACCTGGCCTCGCGGGTGGAGGTCGGCCGCATCCTGCTCGCGTCCGGTGTGCCGACCGCCGTGCTGCAGGCCGCTGTGGTGGTCGGTGACGGCTCGGCGTCCTTCGACATGCTGCGCCACCTGACGACCCGGCTGCCCGCCATGGTCGCGCCGAAGTGGCTCGACAACCGGATCCAGCCGATCGCCGTCGACGACGTGATGACGCTGCTCGTCGGAGCAGCCGAGCTGCCTTCGGATGTGAACCGGACCTTCGACATCGGCGGGCCTGAGGTGCTGACCTACCGGGAGATGATCCAGCGGTTCGCCTCCGTGACCGGGCTGCGGCGGCGGCTTGTCGTGACGGTGCCCGTGCTGACGCCCCGGCTCGCGAGCCACTGGGTAGGGCTGGTCACCCCCATCGGCGGCGGTGTCGCGAAGCCGCTCGTCGGCAGTCTCGTCCACGAGGTGGTCACCAAGGAGTCGGACCTGCTCGGCCTCGTCGAGGTGCCAGGCGGTCTCACCGGCTTCGACGAGGCGGTCCGAGGGGCGATGGACGGTGCAGCACCGGACACCGCGCTTCGCAACCTGGCCCTCACGGGCGCTGCCGTCGCGGCGAGCGCCATCGTGGGATCCCTTGCGACCAAGCCGGACTCACAGTGGTATCGCGGCCTCGACCTGCCGCCGTGGCAACCGCCGAAGGTGGCCTTCCCGATCGTCTGGACCCTGCTCTACGCCGACATCGCGGGCAGCGCCGCAGCGGCCCTCACGGCAATGGACCGGAGCTCCGCTGCAGGAATGGACGGTTCACCAGCTGCCCGCCGCCGGTATCTCGGGGCCCTCGCGCTCAACCTCGCGCTCAACACCGGGTGGAGCGTGGTCTTCTGGCGGAGACGGACCCCCGGCGGGGCAGCACTGGAGTCCGGACTGCTCACGGCCAGCGGGGCGGATGTGGTGCGACGGACGGTGTCGGTGAACCGGGCGGCAGGTCGCGCGCTCGTGCCCTACGTGGTCTGGTGTGGCTTCGCGACGGTGCTCAGCGCTGCGATCCATCGGCGCAACCGTCATCGATGACGGCTTCTACGGTCATCTAGCAGTAGTCGAATACTTCCGTAGACGCCGCGATCGTCCCCGAGTGTCGCCTGTCAACGCAGAGCGGGTTCCGGGGAGCGGGCCCCCGCGCCGGCGAAGGTCTTGCGGTACTGCAGCGGGGGCAGTCCGAGCTCCTTCTGGAAATGGCTGCGCAGGACGGCCGCCGTCGCGAACCCGCAGGCGTGGGCAATCGCCTCGACGTCAAGGCCCGTCGTCTCGAGCAGGTGCCGGGCCCGTCGGATGCGCTGCGCGGTGAGCCACTTGTGCGGCGTCGTGCCGACCTCTTGGCCGAACCGGCGCGCGAAGGTGCGCTCGGACATGTTCGCTCGCGCGGCGAGGCTCGGGACCGAGTGCTCCTCGTCGAGGTGCTCGGACAGCCAGTCGAGCACGTCCTGCAGGCTGTCGGAGGGCTCGGCCGGCACGGGGGTCTCGACGTACTGGCGCTGGCCGCCCGCGCGGTGGGGAGGCACCACCATGCGGCGTGCGATGCGGTTGGCCACGTCCGTGCCCAGCTCCTGAGCGACCAGGTAGAGACAGGCGTCGATCCCTGCCGCCGTCCCCGCGCTGGTGAGGACTGGACCGTCCTCCACGTAGATCGCGTTGTCATCGACCCGGGCCTGCGGGAAGCGCTGCCCGAGCAGCTCCGCGTATCTCCAGTGGGTCCCGCACTCGCGCCCGTCGAGCAGGCCGGCCTCGCCGAGCCAGAAGGCACCGCTGCAGACCGACAGCACGCGGGCCCCCCGATCCACGGCATCCCGGAGGATCTCCAGCGCCTCCGGCCGGAACGGCCCGTTCACCGAGCCACCCGGAATGGCGATGAGATCCGCGTCTCTGGCCGCCTCGAGCGGGTGGGTGGCAACGATTCCCATCCCGGTCTTCGTGGCGAGCACCCGGGTCGGGTCCACGGCACACACCCGGAAGTCGAAGGGCGGCACGCCGTCCTCGGTCCGGTCGATCCCGAAGACCTCGCACAGGACGGCGAGCTCGAACGGTGCGACGGGCTCCTCCACGAGGACGGCGACAGTGCGAAGCATGTGTTCCAGTGTGGCACAGGTTTGGCAGAAAATAAACGGACATCGACAGTTCTGCCACTCGTGGCGGCAATGAATCGCGCGCATTATTTCTGCCATGAACTCCTTCACTCCGCTCCTGTTCATCGCCCTCCTCTTCATCGCCCTCGAGATCCGGCATCGTCGCTCCGCCGGCGGCCCGCGTTGGCGCCCCGGTGAGGACCGTCGGTCCGACCGTGACGAGGCACGTCGGGACGCAGAGCTCGCCGCGATCCCCACGTCTGCCACCACACCCGCGCAGCTCCGCTCGTCCGCCCACACGCACCGCCCGGGGCGCAATACTCGGCGGACACCGAGGCGTCCATTGCCTACCGTCGTGTCGTGACCATGTCCGACCCCTCGAGCTCGACCGAGACCCTGGCCTCGCGACCGGCCAACCTGCAGCCGGCACCGAGCATGCAGACCACCTCACGATGGCTCGTGCTCGGTGCCATGGCGGTGACCCTCGTGCTCTGGGCCTCTGCCTTCGTCGCGATCCGTCACCTCGGCCAGGACGTGCCGCCCGGCGCGCTCTCCCTGGGACGACTGCTCGTCGCCTCCGTGGCGCTCGGGATCCTGGTCCTCCGGCGCAGGCCGACGTGGCCGCGGCGGTCAGACTGGGCCCTGCTCCTGCTCTGCGGGGTGGCCTGGTTCGGGATCTACAACCTCGCCCTCAACGACGCCGAGCGGCGCATCGATGCCGGGACGGCCGCCCTGCTCGTCCAGATCGGGCCGATCATCGTCGCGGTGCTCGCCACGGTGTTCCTCGGCGAGCGCATGACTCCTTGGCTCATCGTCGGGATGGTCGTCGGCTTCGGTGGCGTCGCGATCATCGCCCGCGGCTTCGGTGGCGGCGGCACAGGCGACCGCGTCGGCGTCTGGCTGGCCGTCCTGGCTGCGGTGACGTACGGCGTGGGCGTGCTCGCGCAGAAGCCACTGCTCCGGCGCCTCCCCGGGCCTGAGGTCAACTTCCTGGCCTGCATCATCGGTGTCGTCAGCCTGCTGCCCTGGTCTGGCGAGCTGGTCACCGTCGTGCGCGAGGCCGAGGTCAGCTCGCTGCTGTGGATCGCCTACCTCGGAGTGTTCCCGACTGCGGTCGCCTTCTCGCTGTGGGCCTTCGCACTCGCCCGAAGCGACGCCGGGAGGCTGACTCTGACGACCTTCCTCGTTCCGTTCATTGCAACCCTGATCGCGTGGGTGCTGCTCGGGGAGATCCCCGCGGCCCTGACGTTCGTGGGCGGCGCTCTCTGTATCGCCGGGGTGCTGCTCACCCGGAAGAAGCCTCGCCCGCGCTCCACGCCCATCGAGTGAACGGGATTCGGGAGCGGCGAAGACTGCGCGCCCGTTGGACCCTGACCGACTGTGTGTTTCAGGCCCACCGGGGCCTCAGTGGCGAGGCTCCCGGCTGATCGCTCAGTCCCTCCCCGCCTCGACATAGTCCTTCAGGCCCACCCAGTTCCGTCGTTCCCAGCGCGGACCGATGGCCGCGAGCAGTGGAGTGAGCAGGCGCAACGGGCCCACCAGGTCCATGTCCCAGTCCCAGGTGAGCCGTGTGGCGTCCGCAACCTCCTCGAGGGTGACGGTGCCGTCAACCTGGAGGTACGACGAGCGCACGAGGTTGTGCAGACGGTGGGGCCGCTCGTACTCCAGCACCTCCAAGGTCATGGCACCCTTGGCGCCCATGCTCTTCGGCTCGGCAACAAAACGGGAACCCGGCCCGAGCGGCCCCTCTGTCACCTTCTCGGCACGGAGTATCCGCGGGTTGTACTTCGGCTCGTTCCGCTCGTCGGCGACCAGGTCGAAGATCTCGTCGACGGGCGCGTCGATCATGATCTCGCCAGCGATTCTCGGCATCGTCCTACTCCTTCCCGGGGCCCCTGTCCGGTGGCGGCCAGCGCAGCCCGGGCCGTGGTGCCCCACCGGTCAGAGTCCCGCACGGACCAGCGGCCGGAAAGAGTCCTAGGTCCCGTCAGCCAACGAGTTCCGGGAACCGCCCAGGTTGGATGGCGGCGCAGCGGGGAGCGAGTCCCACCGCCCGTCGCAGCGCTCGCCAACCCGCCGGCGCCCCCTTGCTCCACAGCCACCAGTAGCCGACGCCCACGGCGACCGACGCCGTGAAGGCCGGGACTGGAGAGCCCCAGAGGTGCTCGAGCACCTGCCAGTGGATGACATAGATGTAGAGCGAGCTCGCGGCGAGGACGTGGACGAGCGGGACGAGTGCTGCTGGGATCCGGGACACCGGCTTCCAGATGAGCAGCAGGACGAAGGCCAGCGAGAGCAGGTCGCGTGCTGGGTTGCCCGAGAAGGTGCCGACCGTTGCCGCAGCCACCACCGTGACGATCCAATGCTGGCGGCGTGTCCCGGCACGCGCGATCGACCAGCCGAGGAAGAAGAGGAAGAGGACGACCAGGGCGGACCCCTGCATCCGCGGCCCCGGCAGCGGGTAGAGGTCGAGTCGCAGGGTGAAGGCCGCAGCGGTCAAGAGGAGCGGGACGGCGAACGGCCAGCGCTTCTCGGCGCGGGCGAAGGCGGGCAGCGCGACGAGGGCGATCGTCACGACGAGGGCGACCACGAGGGCCTCGATGAACCAGAACCGCCATGGGGGTCCGAGCCGCTCCTCGCCGAGCAGCCAGTTGGCGAGGGCCAGGTTGCGCGGCTCGTAGTGGCCCCAGATGAGGTGGGCAGGGACGATGACAGCCAGCGTCGGCAGCACGACCCGCGCGGCCCCTCGCGCCAAGGACCCCACCCTTTCGCGGGCCTTCTCGGAGGCGAGGGCGAAGCGAACCGCGTTGAAGCCCACGAGCACGAGCAGGGCGTGGGCGGTGCCCTGGAGGGAGAAGAGCTCTGCATGCGTGCCGACGATGAGGACGATCGCCAGGGCCCGCAACCACACATTCGTCTCGATGGTCCGACGCCGCAGCCGCGGCACGCCATCACCCTCGACCGGGCGCGGCTCCTCCATGGCCTTGTCGACGAGCCTTTGGAGTTCGGCGACCGGGGTGAGGTGCCACGAGGCGGGAAGGGTCCCGACCAGGCCCTCGAGGCGGATCGACACCTCGACGTACGACAGTGAGTCGCCACCCAATGAGACGAAGGTCGAGCCGTCCTCGACGTCTGTCCGACCCAGCGCTGCCGCGTAGGTCTGCGCCACGGTCGCGACCCGGCCCGACTCCGGCGGCAGGCCCGCGTCCGCGAGCTGGTCGACGAGACGGAGGATGGCAGCGTGGTCCGTCTTCCCGTTGTGGAGCCGGGCGTGCTCTCGGACACCGACCACCTGGATGACAGCGGCGGGCGCCCCGGACAGGCGGCTCGCGAGCCGGCGCACGGCCCCGTGGTCCACCGAGCGGCCCTTCGGCTCACACACGGCCACGGCGAGGAGGCCCTCCCGACCGGCGCAGCGGGCGTCATGGCCGGCGGCCCGCAGGGTCGACTCGACGCGGTCCAGGTCGATCCGGTGCCCCAGCACCTTGGTGAAGCGGCTCCGCCGACCCGTGACCTCATAGAGGCCCGCCTCGGTCAGTCGGCCCAGATCGCCGGTCAGCAGATGGTCGACCGTGCGGCCGAGTGCCAGGTCAGCCGGAGTCTCCGCGTATCCGAGCATGACGTTGGGACCCGAGTAGACGAGCTCGCCGTCGACGACCTCGAATGCTCCGCCCGGGACCGGCACCCCGATGCTCGCCGGGTGCTCGAGGGCGAGTGCTGGCGGCAGGTAGGCCATCCTCGCAGTCCCCTCCGTCTGGCCATACATGACGAAGAGGTCCCAGCCGCGGGCCTGTCCCACGGAAGCCCAGTGGCGCACCCGTTCGGGCTCGAGCCGTCCGCCCGCCTGCGTGACATAGCGCAGCCGGGGCAGGTCCATCGACGCGAATCCGATGCGCTCCAGCAGCTCGAACGTGTAGGGCACTCCAGCCAAGGTCGTTGCACCCGCCTCCCGGAACAGCGTCCAGAAGCACTCGTCGACGACCGACAGATCCGTCAGGGCGATGCTCGCACCGCGGCTCAGGTGGCTGTGGACCACGGACAGCCCGTAGCAGTAGTGGAGCGGCAAGGTGGTTGCGGCGCAATCTGATTCGCCGATGCCCAAGAAGGTGGCGATCTGGTCCGCGTTGGCGGCAAGGTTCTCCCAGGACAGGCGGACGAGCTTGGGTGAGCCCGTGGATCCGCTCGTGCTGAGCAGGAGCGCAAGGTCGGGATGCAGGTCGTGCGCGGAGCCTTCGCGCAGCAGCGTGACCCTGCCGTCAGCGGCAACGACGACATCCGGGTCGTATGCCGCTCGCATCGTCTCGCGCGCCGGCTCGCTCCCGCTCGGGACGAGAAGGACCACGTGACCGCCGAGGAGGGCGCCGAGGTAGCCGACGAGGCTGTCGAGGCGATTGGCGCCTTCGACGAGCACCAGCCGGCGGGTGCCCGCGAGGGCGGCCGCCGTGGCCGCGACGCGCCCGGCCAGGTCGGAGTACGTCAGGGTCACCTCCGGGGTGACGATCGCCCGCATCGAGCCACGGGCGGCGAGATCCACCAGCCAAGGCAGCCTGCAGAGCGCGTTGGGGGGCGCGTCGGCCGTCACAGTCACGGGCGCCATTGAATAGGTAAGCCTTACCTAAATGCAACCGCCGTTCCCGAGGACGGGACGTCTGAGACGAGTCTGAGTGGCCTCTGAGGTAGTGCGGAGTCCTGTGCGCCACCCGTCTGAGGTAGCGGCCTCGTCATGCGTTCCCGCGAGATAGGGATGACGTCCGATGTGGCCGCCTACCTCATGAGCCGACGCTTGAGGAGTCAGCACAACAGGACGACAAGACAGAGGGAAACGATCATGACCACGTCAATCACCCTGATGACGCCGGAGTTCCTGAAGGCCGAGATCGAGGCCCGCTATGGCTCGCCTCGGCGCAGGGGCTGGCGTCAGCGGACCGACGCGTCGCTTCGGATCGCGGAGCGGGCCCACCGCCGCCGCACGAGCGAGGCGCCACGGCTGGCGAGGCCGGCCCGGGCTCACTGACCCGGGCCACCCGCCCCCGCACCTGGACCGGTTCGCCCGTGACCCTGCAGAGAGACTCCGTGACCGCCGCCGCCACTACCTCCACGGTCCCCGGACCCCACGAGACGCTGTCAGACCCATCCCGGATAATTCGGCGTATGCCGTTCACAACCGGCGCGATGGTCGGCCGCGACTCGGACCTGGCCCGCCTCGCGGGAGCTATCGGGCTCGTCGACTCGCCCGACGGCTCCCGCGGTGGCGTCGCTGTCCTGTCCGGTGACGCCGGCATCGGCAAGTCACGTCTTCTCCTGCAGCTGACGTCCGACGCGGACCAGGCCGGATGGCTCACCGTCACCGGCCACTGTGTCGGGCAGGCCGGCAGTGCTCTTGCGTACCTCCCTTTCGTAGAGCTCATCGGCTTGCTCGACAGCATGGCGCCCGATGTCGTCACCCAGGTTCTCGGCACCCATCCGAGCCTGGCCCGGCTCCTCCCACGCAGGGACGGCGACACCGCGGGCATCACCGACTCGGCGAAAGAGGCCAACCCGGGCCTCGTCGCCGAGTCGGTCCATGCGCTCCTCACGGCACTCGGCGCTGACCGTCCGACGCTCATCGTCATCGAGGACGTGCACTGGGCCGACCATTCGTCTCGTGACCTGCTCACGCTCCTGCTGACCCGAGCATTCACGACCCCGGTCAGCCTGGTCGCGAGCTACCGGTCGGACGACCTCCACCGCAAGCACCCGCTGCACGAGACGCTTGCCGTGTGGGACCGGATCCCGCACGTGACCCACGTCAGCCTGGCGCCGCTGCCCGACGCAGCCGTGGACGAGATCGTCGTCAGCATCGAGGGCATCCCCAGTGATGCGCGCACCCTCCGCGAGATCACCCAGCGCGCCGAGGGCAACCCGTTCTTCGCCGAGGAACTGGCCGCCAGCGCCGTGGCCGGTCAGCAGATCAGCGGTGGACTGGGTCGGGTCCTGCGCGCGCGCATCGAGCGACTCGACGAGACGGCCCAAGCCGTCGTCCGCGCGGTCTCGCTCAAGGGTGGCCGATACATCGGTCACGAGCTCCTGGACAGGGTCATGGGGCTGCCCGAGGCCGAGCTTGAGGCCGCCATCGCCCAAGCCGTTGAGCACCACGTCCTCGAGACGAAGTGGCCGCCCGCGTACACCTTCCGCCACGCCCTCCTCGGCGAGACCGCTGCCGAGGCGTTGCTCCCGGGTGAGCGTCTACGGCTCCACAAGTCGTATGCCGCTGTGCTCGCTGAGTGCCCACAGCTCGGTCCCGCCTCGGAACTGGCGCGCCACGCGGCCGCGAGTGGCGACCTGCCTGCCGCGGTGGCCGCAAGTCGGGCGGCCGCCGAGTCGGCGATAGGGATGGGCGGGCCCCAGGATGCCCTCTTCCACCTCGAGCAGGCGCTGAGCTGGCTCGAGGACCATGATCCCGAGCGTGACGAAGTCGGCATTCGTGCGGCTGAGGCGGCCACGGCGGCTGGCGACACCCTCCGCGCGGTCCGGCTCCTCAAGGACAGCATCGACCACCCGGGGCCGCGGCAGCGACCGGAGATGAGGGCCGAGCTCCTCGCCCGCTACGCCACCCTGTCTCGCATGCTCGATCTCCCGGTCGACGGGCTCGGCCTGACCACCCAGGCCGTGGACCTGCTGCCTCCCGACGAGACGCCTCGACGGGTCCTGGTCCTCATCGCCCACGCGCAGCAGCTCGTCGACGAGGGCGCGTTCGTCGCCGCGGTCCGCACCGGCGACGAGGTCATTGCGATGGCTGGGAACCTGGGGATGAGCGACTCACTCCTCGAGATCCGCACCATCCTGACGCGGGTCATCGAGGCACAGCAGGACCTCGATGCCGTCGAGGCGTACCTGCGCGGCCTGCTCGACGACGTCGCTGGCACGGACAACCCGATCCAGCTGCGCCTCGCGCACCAGCTGGCTGCGGTGGCGCACCGTCGGGGGGACTTGCGCGCGGCTCTGGAGCACTATGACGAAGGGACCCGGATCGCACACCGCCTCCACCTGGAGTGGGCGCCGTGGGGACTCGACTGCCGCCTGCTCAGCGGCCTGACCGCGTATGAGCTGGGCGAGTGGGACTCCGTGGCGGGCCGACTGGGCTTGGCGTCCAAGCTGACTCCCCAACCGGCACGTGCGCTCTTCGAGGCGGCCGGTCTCGCCGTCCCGATCGGTCGGGGCGAGCCCGTGCCACCCAGTCGCCTCTCCGCACTGCGTGAATGGTGGTACGTCGACGGGATGATCATCGTCCTCTCCGTCATGCCGGGGATCGACCTCTTGGGCGACTCGGGTGACCTGGCAGGGACGCTCGAGATCACGTGCGATGCGGCGAAGGCACTCGACAAGGTGTGGGTCAAGTACCACGCCAGCGTGCGCATGGCGGCACTCCTGGCCGGACAGGTGGCTGCGCTCGCTCCGGCGGCCGAGGCCGACCTGCGGACGCGCGCCGTTCAGACGGTGGAGGACTTGGGCGCCCGCGCCTCCCAACTCATAGCCAAGGAGGTGCGCAAGGCCAAGGGCGCGGACTGGGATCCGACGGACCTCGACGTGCTCCGTGACTCGAGCACCGAGACGTGGGCCTGGGCCAAGCGGCTCGAGGCGGAGCGGCTTCGCCTGGCGTGGACACTTGGCCACGAAGCCCCTCCTCCAGCTGACGACATGGTGCGCGCCTGGCGGGCGGCGGTCGAGGGGTTCGACCGGCTCGGTCACATCTTCGAGGCGGCCCGGTCTCGAGCCCGGCTGGCCGCTGCTCTTCATGCGGCAGGGTCCGACGCTGAGTCGCGGCTGGTCGCCGATGCTGCCCGTGAGGTGGCTGGGAGACTTCGCGCTCGGCCGCTCCTGGTAGAGCTCGACGCTGTGTTGCCGCACCCTGCGGCACGCGGGGCGGCCGTCGAGCTGACTCCTCGTGAGCTGGAGGTCCTCGCCCTGGTCGCCCGCGGCCTGTCGAACGGCCAGATCGGCAAGCAGCTCTACATCAGCACCAAGACGGTCAGCGTCCACGTGTCCAACCTGCTCGCCAAGCTCGGCGCCTCCGGACGCACGGAGGCGGCTGCGATCGCCCGTGACAAGGCACTCCTGCCCTGATCGGCCCCGGAGCGCATTGGACACTTTGCTCCGTCAAAATCGGGTTTGACTGCACATGATGGGCAGTGTGGACAGGAGTTGGTGCACCGTTTGCGCACTGATTCACTGTGAGAGCACTCTGAAAGCAGACGACTTGGCGACGATGCCGGTCCCGTGCAGAGAGGGTGCCATGCCAGCCATTGCAGAGCCGTACCGGATCAAGATGGTCGAGCCGATCACGATGACGACTCGTGAGCACCGTGAGGCCGCGATTCGGGCCGCGGGCTACAACACGTTCCTGCTGCGCAGCGACGATGTCTACATCGACCTGCTCACTGACTCCGGCACGTCGGCCATGAGTGACCGACAATGGAGCGCCCTGATGCTGGGCGACGAGGCCTACGCGGGCGCGCGATCCTTCGAGCACCTCCTCGAGTCGGTGCGTGAGAACTACGGCTTTCCCTACGTCTGCCCAACTCACCAGGGTCGCGGGGCCGAGCACCTCATTTCCCAGATCCTCATCGCTCCGGGGCAGCACGTCCCGGGCAACATGTACTTCACGACCACGCGGGTCCACCAGGAGCTCGCCGGCGGGACGTTCCACGACGTCATCATCGACGAGGCCCATGACCCGGGCTCGCGCCATCCGTTCAAGGGAAACGTCGATCTCGACAAGCTTCAAGCACTGATCGACGAGGTCGGTGCCGACAACATCGCCTACATCAACGTGGCTGTCACCGTGAACATGGCGGGTGGGCAGCCCGTTTCGATGGCCAATCTCCGTGCCGTCCGCGAGATCTGCAGCCGCCACGGCATCATCATGTGGTCCGACGCGACCCGGCTCGCTGAGAACGCCTGGTTCATCAAGGAGCGCGAAGACGGCTACGCCCACCGGCCCGTCGCCGAGATCGCCAAGGAGATGCTGTCCCACTTCGACGGCATCACGATGTCCGGCAAGAAGGACTGCCTGGTCAACATCGGCGGTTTCCTCGCGATGCGCGACGAGCGCATCCTCACCAAGGCCCGCGAGCTCGTCGTCGTCTACGAGGGCATGCCGACCTACGGAGGCCTGGCCGGCCGCGACCTCGACGCGATGGCGGTCGGCCTGCGTGAGGCGCTCGATGACGACTACCTCACCCACCGGATCGGCCAGGTGCGCTACCTGGGCGAGCGCCTGCGGGAGGCCGGGGTGCCGATCGTCGAGCCGATCGGGGGCCACGCCGTGTTCATCGATGCGGCCTCGTTCCTCAGCCATCTGTCACAGGACGAGCTCCCGGCGCAGAGGCTCGCTGCGGAGATCTTCCTCGACTCGGGAGTCCGCGCGATGGAGCGGGGCATCGTGTCGGCGGGACGAGACGCCAAGGGCAACAACCGCCACCCGAAGCTCGAGCTGGTCCGACTCACCATCCCGCGCCGGGTCTACACGAACTCGCACATGGACGTCGTCGCCGACTCGGTCATCAGGGTCTACGAGCGCCGCAAGGAGATTCGCGGCCTGCAGTTCGTTTACGAGCCGCACACCCTCCGGTTCTTCACCTCCCGCTTCGAGCCGCTCTCGGCGCCCATCCACAACGCGGTGTCCAAGGAGGTTGACGAGCCGGAGCTCGCGACTGCGGCGCGGTGACACCAGGCCTCTGATCAGAAGGGTGGTGGGTCGTTCCAGCCGTGGCGTTCGTTCCAGTACGCCTTGCTGGCTTCGCGGTCGCGGTGTTCCTGCCGGGCCGTGTTGGCGCGGCGCGTCGGTGGGGTGTGCTCGGGGGCGTCGGGGTCACCGAGTGCCTCGGTCCACGACTTGGGGTAGGTGACGTAGTCGCGTCCGGTCAGGGTGCGCCAGGCCAGCCCGCGGCCGTCGCGGGCGGCCAGCGTCGCCG